>NZ_FZPK01000021.1 GCF_900198625.1 Helicobacter rappini
GTTTAGGGCGTAATTTACAGAATCTAGATTTTTATCCAAATGGGCGGGTGTAGGGTGTAAGGGTGCAAGATTTATAGAATCTAGATTCTGTTTATTATCATTTTTGCAAGTGTGGGCAAGAGCTTCGCTCGTGCGAGCCTTTGAAAAAGGTGAAAAATCTTTTTTAGATTCCGTGTTTTTGGATTTTTCGCTTTTCCTCAAAATGACAGGTTTAGATTCTATGTTTCTAGATACTTCGGCTAACGCTTCAGTATGACAATTTATAGAATCTATATTCTCAACCACTTGGGTGGGTGCAGGGTGTCTTGTGCAATTTTGACTAGATTCTAGAATCTCCCCCAAATGGGTGGGTGCAGGGTTTAGGGTGCAATTCTTGGAATCTAGAATCTGGTTTTTATTATTTCGCACCCTAAAATCTACAAGTCTCAAACACGCCGCACAAATGAGCGTCATAGCAAAAAAGCTTGGTGAATCAAAATATGAATATATATGCTTTACAATGCTAACATTCTCTATTATAGGTAAAAAGCATATAAGGCTCAAAAAGCTAAATACAATAAGGACTTTACGACTAAAAAAAGTCTTAGAATCTTTTAGACTCAATCTACACGCACCATTTGAGAGTAGCAATAAGACCCCAAGCACACAAATACTTGTAACGATCATTTGCCACCCCCTTGCATACTCTGTTGTATAGAATCTTTTTTAATAGATTCTATCTTTTCTAGTATTGCGTTAATATTTAGTGCGGTATGCTTGATTGTCTTTCGATTATAAGTATAGGTAATATGCAAGAGATTATTATCGAGTATTGCCGCAGGATAGCTTACCTCGCCGCCCTTTTTAGCTGTATCAATAGTATCAATATAGACAAATTGCCCCTTTATCTTATCCGCTAAATAATAAAGGCTAAGGCTTTGTCTATCGCCCTTTTTTGTATCATTTTGCCATATGGGATTATGTTTGCCATCATTTGTGATAAGCACGACTTCATCGCCAAGCTTTACAAGCAGTATCGAGCTATCATAGTTTTTCATATTGCTTGTTTCTATGTCGTGCCAAGTTTTTGCGTAATTCTCACAAGTTTGATAGTAAGTGTTTGTATTGTAGCGATTATTTGTGCGATAAAATGCGGCACACTCTTTCTCATTTAGGGCTATAATGCTAGGCTGCAGCTGTGCTTTTAGATGATTTATAGCCTTTGTAGTAAGCATATTGCCATTTTCATCAAAGAATGCAATAAGCGGGAATTTATGCCACATTTCATGTGAGAAAGCAAGGATAAAGCCACCATTTTCAAGTGGCAGGGCTGGTGTGCGGACAAGATGAGAGTAGTTACCAAAAGGGTTTAAATGCAGCTCTCGCACATAATGGATTGTAGCTAAATCATCGCTAAAATAAAACTGATAGATTCTAGAAGTAGCCCAACCGCCAAGGCTAACCCCAACGACAAACAAATGCACTCTGTCTCTAGAATCTTTAAATACAATGGGATTGCCTAGCTTTTTTACATATCTACCACTAAGGCTTGTAAGCCTCTCTGGTGTAAGTAGCACTAAAGGCTCACTCCATTTAGAATCTAATGTCTTTGTGTCTAAAAAGCTTTGATAGATTTTCACATCAAATGCCCCCTCTCTAGTCCCCGCATAAAAAAGCGTCATAAGCTTAGAATCTTTTGCTACTATCGCACTTGCATGTGCGCTTAACTCTTTGTTTGGCAATAGCGATTGTGTAGCAATAAAGGACAGGTTTTTATCTGGTGTGTGATGCGTAGCTTGTGTGATCTTAGTTTGTGTGATAAAGAAAGGGGAATATATCTCATGCTTGATATGATTATGCTTTATAAAAGAGCATAGCATAATAATAGCAGCACAACAAAAAGCATAAAAGTTTAGAATCTTTAGCACTTAAATCCTTTTATTTATTTCGTTTGGTATTTTAGCATTTTTGGGTGTTTATTTAACTATTTCATAAGCAATAAAAGTTTTGCATATTTGGCTTTTGCTAGATTTGTTTAGATTCTAAGATTTTAGCATATTTAGCTTGGTATTATGGAAAGTTGAATAAATACTTGTCTTATCCACTAGATAGCTTCTTTTCTATATAGTCCTTAATTTTTCTTAGTGTTTCTGCAGGAAGCATATCAATCAGTTTTTCCATAGCATTTAGGCTAGGAATTTCTCCTTTCTTTTTATCAAGTGTCATACTTGGATTATACTCAGCAGAATCTAACATAATCTTTAAAAGTTTGTTTTTTAATTCTTCGTTGTTTGTTTCTTTAATTTGTGTTTCATACCCTTTATAAGTCTGATTAAGTCGTTGTTTATAGGCATATTCACTTGCCAACCTTTTGTATTCTGCAATCTGCTTTGTAGAATAGTAGGTAAAAAATCCACTAAAAACCCAAAATGGCAGTGTCTTAAGAAAGCTTATATATGTGAAGTTTTCACTGAAAGAAAAGTAAAAATATAATACAAAAATTACTATAAAAGTAAGAATCGATATAACAAAAATCCGATTCCACAAAGCTATATTATCTTGATGATCTTTATTTTCATCTTTATAAGCTTCCGATAATCCTGCAGAAGTTGCTCCTGGTAATAACTTGTCTATTTCATCATTTTTGTCTTTGTGGAGTTTTTCAAATTTATCTGTATAATTATTTAAGCAATTTTCTAAATCTTGTGTTTTATTCTTAATTAACAATTCGATTTCTTTTTGTTTTGTATCTAAATATTTTTCAAGAGACAATCTGCCGCCATTTCCATTCTCATCTGCTTCAATGTTTGTAAAAACTCTTTCATAAAATTCTTCAAATCTTTTTATTTTATCTTTATTATTCTCTATAGTATTACAAGCTTGTTCTAGTTTTGAAACAATACCTTCGTCAATGATATTACCTTGTGAATCTTTTTGATTGTAAAATCTGCGATAATCACTTTCTATTTTTGTTGCGTAATCTTTAGCTTCTTGTATTTTAGCCAAAGCGCTGCTTTTAGGAGTATCTCCGTCTTTAGTATCAAAAATTTTATTATAAATTGTATTTATATCGCCTTGTGATTTTTTAATATCGCTAACCATTTCTAACACCGACATTTGTCCATCGTTCCCATTATAAGCGGCTTTTATATTTGCAATGTTGTTTAGCAATTCATTTGTTTTGTTATTTTCAATTAAATCAATAATTTGCTCCATTTGTTTTATGGACATTTCATTGCCAACACTCTTTACAAATTTGTTAAATAGCTTTTCTTGTTCTTTTGTTAAATTTTCCATTTTATCCCTTTTCTATTATTTCTATCTCATCGTTTGTGAGATTGTAGAGTTTATAGACTAAAGAATTAATTTGGGATTCTAACTTGCTTGTGTCAAGGGTAGAATCTTTTGCTTGTAATTTTTATAATCTTTAATAAAGCTTTTTGTAAGGCTAATATTATACTTCGCCATTTTCTATTGCCGCCCTAAATTCAGCTATATTAGCATAAGTCTTTAGTGTGCCTTCCCTTTTCTCTTTTTCAAGTTCTGCTTTTGCTTTTAGAATCTCTTTTTCAAACTTTGTAAGCTTGGGCTTTTGCACCTTACATTTTGCGTTATCAATCTTTGCTAGGCTTTTTATCGCAGTGTAAAGCTCTTTACTAGCGTTTTCTATAATTAGTGTCATTTGTTATCCTTTTATGTTGTTAGAATCTATACAAGATTCTTTAGTTTATATGTCTATCATAAGCTTTTTTAAGCCTACAGCTCTAGCATAGCTTATAATTGTATTGAGATTTGCATTACTTGCTTTTTCAAACCTTGCCACAGCACTTTGCTTGACCTGCATTCTTTGTGCGATTTGCTCTTGCGAGAGATTAGAATCTATGCGTGCTTGTATCAGCTGCCTTTGCACTTGCCAAAATGCACTTTGATTTTCCCACTCTTTTTTAAACTCATCATCTTGTAAGGCTCTAGCCTTTAGCTCTTTAAAAGTCATTCTTGCTCCTTTATTGTAGATAGAATCTTTCTTGCTTGTTGTAGCTCATTTTTAGGTGTTTTTTGTGATTTTTTGATAAAGCAGTGAAACACTATGATAACTTTTTGCTTTTTATATGTGAAAAACACTCTAGCAATGCCCTCTTGCCCTTTAGCTCAAGCAACCCATCACCCAAGCTTTTTGTATGCGGTTCTTTGACTTCATTGCCAAAGCATTCTAAAAGCTCAAAGATTCGGTAGATATGGACTTTTATGCTTGTGGGAAGTGCTTCTAGTGCATTTTGCGTTGTCTTATCATAGATTTCAATCTCCCACATTTGCTAACCCTTATTCTGTGCTACCAAGCAAATTATAACATAAAAGTTATAATATCTTAGGATTCTATGGTGGCGATTTCATCATCGCTTAGGTTGTAGAGCTGATAGACTAAAGAGTCAAGTTTAGATTCTAACTTGCTTGTGTCAAGGGTAGAATCTTTTGCTTTAGATTCTAGGATTTAGTATATTTAGCTTGGTATTATGGAGTTTTTGCGTGCGGTTTTTTGGAGTGAAAATAAAAATGAAAACATTATAATGCTATAC
This sequence comes from Helicobacter rappini, assembly GCF_900198625.1. Taxonomy (GTDB): domain Bacteria; phylum Campylobacterota; class Campylobacteria; order Campylobacterales; family Helicobacteraceae; genus Helicobacter_A; species Helicobacter_A rappini. Next base: position 4,554 of record NZ_FZPK01000021.1, read on the forward strand.
AATACAAACAAGAAATTTTCTATTGCCCCTGTTGCCTTCACACTTCCACTTTCTCCAAAATGTATTTTAAAAATTTTAGATTTTATTCTGTTTTTCCAAATAGCTTTCGATCGCTTGATGTGCATAATAACGCGAACATATACAAGTCATAATCATAGCAAAAACAACAATGCAGATATTATAACAAAAATATTTACTTGAATATGAGAAAAAACAAGACAGCAAAGATAATAAAATAGAGTTTCTAAAAAAGCCATAAGATACATTTTTCCAAAATAGTTTTGTATCATTTCTCGTAATTGCCAGTATATGATTTAGCAATTTGTCTTTGTGCTTGTTGCTAAGTTTATTATATAAAACGAAGTGTTTCTTGCTAAGATAATTAATAACAGGATTTTCAAATTTTTCCCAAATAAATTGTTCGACAAACTTAATCAATGAAGCAGAAGTAAAACCAAAAATACCAGATAGAATGATAATTAATGACATAAAAATAATACTATTATTTTCTAACAAAGAAATATCATAGCCAAGCAAAAAATATATTGCAATTACAAATAAAAATCCCGGTGCAAATCTTGCACAGAGATTGTAAGAGCCAAAAAGTTGCCTAAAATCATTCATACGATTCTACCTTATCATAAAATGGCAGTGGTTCTGCAGTGATCCAACCCTCTCTTTGTGGCACATTACCATTGCGGTGTCGTTTCGTGCTTCCTTGTGTAGCAATAACCTTGCATCCCCTGCGAATAAAAGCATTAATAACCACTCTTCTAGGATGTCTGTCATCATCTTTCCCAGCCGAAACAAAAGCAACAATTGAGTTTTTCTTGTTAGTATTTTTATTGCCTATAAATTTATTTAAGATAGACGGGCTGACATTTCTTCTGCTTCCGTGATGTGGAATTTGGATAAAGCTTAAACTTTTAGAAATATTTATATTTTTATTTAAGGCATAGTTATGGGCATTTTGCAATGCTTCGTTTCCAGCATCTCCTGTTAAAAGTATCCCCCTCCCATCTAAATTAGCATAAAGAATAACACTGCTTTCATTCTCTTCACTTGTTTTGCCTTTTTCTTTGTTATATTCTTTTAAAGTTTCTATATTCATATTTTCTGCAACATTAATGCAAACTTCTCTCATTGATTCTAGAATACTTGTTTGTTTAGAATCTTCTATTGAAATTTCCTTCGTTTTATTAGAGTTTGGTATAAGATCGTATAAGTGCCAATCTTTGTTTGGAGATAAAACTTGAAAAACACCAATTTGACACCCTTCATAAGGTTCTTTTATCTCGATTTCTTTTTGCGTGGCAATTGTTTCCAATTTCCTAGCATATTGATAATATTTCTGTTCAAACCTTTCACGCATACTATCAGTTGTAGTTCTTTTATCCCTTTTAAAATTATTACTTGGATTATCAATAAACTTGATGATTTGATCAATATAACACCAAGGTCTATGTATCCATAACTCCTTTACTTTTAGATTCTCTAATATTTCAGTTAAACCTGATGCGTGATCTTTATCGGGATGGGTATTGACAACATAATCCACGCAATCTGTCTTATAATATTTTTGGATATGTTTAACCAAAGCACCCCCAGATTCTTTTGTCCCTCCATCAATAATCATCACCTTTTGTTTGTTTCTGTCCCAATCGCCCTGCCACCATCTCAATGCGATTGCATCTCCACTATTGTTTCCATTGCCAACAGGTAAAAAATCTATTTCATAATTCACTTAATATGCCTTTATTCATAAATATTGTTTGTGATGTAGCATTATAGCACACTACTTTTCAATAATTTCTATCTCGTCATTTGTGAGATTGTAGAGTTTATAGACTAAAGAGTCAATTTGAGATTCTAACTCTTTTGTGTCAAGGGTGGAATCTTTTGCTTTAGATTCTAGGATTTTATCTACACATTTTATAATCTCATCGCACAAGGGCTTATTAGATTCTGTGATTTGTGGGATAGGGAGTCTTTCTAATGCGTGTTTGTTGTATTGATATGCCGTATTGCCTAAGATACAACCACCGCAAAATTTTTTATAATAAAAAGTGAGTGCTTTGCTATTAAGCAAGGCTAATAAAAACTTTGGGTTAGAATTAGTTGTTATTATAAATGCTGTTTTTTCTGCATATATTTTTTGATTATCATACATAAAATACGCACCTTGTGAAGTCTCGGGATATACAATCTTTTCTTTTTCAAACTCTTGGTAATACGCAATATTATCTTGCGTTTCAAACCATTTGTTTGAAGTCTTTTTTCTGCACCCTTTTTCTCCGCTTTGGTCTATGCGTGGGCGGTAAGATTCTAAATAATTTCTTAGTGCTGGATAGTCATCAATGTTTAATTTTAAAGCTGGGAAAGTGCCTATTATCCACAATCCTGCCCACTCATAGCTATACCGCTTAATATCCCTGCCACGCAAAATGGGCTTGATAAGCTCACTTGTCCTTTGTCTTTCATTTTCACTCACACAATTCCTTAAAATCTCATCTCTTTTTGCAGAATCTATAATAAAGGCTTCGTTATAGCCTGTTTTGATTCCATAATTTATAGAAATATCCCATTCTTTTAGCGGTGTGCCGATGGCTTCAATCTTAGCTTTAAGGGCGGCGTTGGTGCTATCTTGGAAAATAAAGCTTTCTTTAGTTAAGCTAGATTGCAAAAGGCTTTGTGGTGTGATGTATTCTTGCAGTGGGGCATTGGCTTTAGTATCGTAGTCTTTGGGGTGTGCGAAGTCAAATGTATGTGTAGAATCTGGCGTTGTTTTGATAAAGCTTAGGATACTTGTATCCACAGAGGCGGAGTCAAAGACTTTTATACCATTTAGTTCTATGTAGTAAAGCAGGGCGGTGGCTTCAAGCAAAAACTCTCTTAAAGGTTCGCCATATCCTGCTCGGCAGTATTTATTGCTTGTGATAAAGCTTAAGATTCCATTGTGTTTTAGAATCTTGTGTCCTTGCTCGTAGAAGTAGGTGTAAATATCGCTTGTGCCTTTGTAGATTCTAAAGGCTTTTTGAAGTTGTGGCTTTAGGTGCTTTATCTCTTCTTGGCGGATATAAGGTGGATTGCCTATGACTAAATCAAAGCCTAGAAAGTCGCCATTAGAATCTAGCACTTCAGGGAATGCAAACCGCCATTCAAATGCGTTTGTATCGTTTATGAGATTCTCATATTCTCGCATAGATTCTATAAGTGTTATAAGCTCTTTTTCTACAAAACCTTGCGGCTCTTTGGGTATGTCTAGGCTCTTGTGGAAGTTAAAGTTTATCGTGTAGTCGTTGAGACTTTTTATAAGGGCAGAATCTAGGCTTTCGTTTTGCAGAGTGGCGTTATCAATGCCATTGTAGCCATAGCGTTGCAGGTAGCTAGATAGGGCATTTTTGAAGTTTTGGTAGGCTTTGCTTGTTTTGTGAAATATGGCGATGATAAAGCTTTGTGTTGTGTGGATTTTTTGCTTATGGAGTGATTTTAGCTCGGCGTTTGTCTCGTTTTTGTAAGCACTCACGGCGTCTTTGTAATCTTGTATAGTATGTGGGAGCTTATTTTGTATATCATTGATTGTAGATAGAATCTCATTTGCAGATTCTAGGGTGGCGTTATCATTGAGCCGATTTTTTAAGTCTTTTTCTAAGCTTTCTTTTGTCATATCTAGGGCGATATTGCTTACAAGCGAATTCCCACATTTAATATTTATATCAATGTTTGGCAGGGTTTCTAAATCGCCTGTATTTTTACCATTAGAATCAAAGATATAAAAGCTGTATTTGAGTAGCTCTATCCATAGTCTTAGCTTTGTGATTTCACAAGAGTTTGGGTTTATATCCACGCCAAAAAGGCAGGATTCTATCAAAATGCGTTTGTTGTGAAATAGGGCTTTTTGGATTATGTGAGATTCTAAATTTTCGTGGGCTGGGGTTTGATAAGTATGCAGGGTGTTATTAGAATCTTGTATTAAAATCTCATCATTTTCTAGGCGTAATCTTATGTCTTTTAATCGCTTGTAGTCTCGCTCTCCATTATCATCAATGTGAATCTCGCAGAGAATCTTAAGGCGGAATTTTAGCTCTATCATAGCATTTAGCATAGATACAAGGAAGTGTCCGCTACCAACGGCTGGATCGCAAACCTTTATAGAATCAAAAATGGCATTTGCCTCTTTATAGCCATCTTTTGAATCTGTGAGTTTGTCTAGCTTTTGTGCTAAAGATTCTAAGCTATCGCATTCCCACGATTTTCTTTCATTAAACTTCTCTATAACGACTTTTTCTAGCGACTCTTTACACATATAGCTAGTGATAAAGCTAGGCGTGTAGAAACTGCCCTCTTTGTAGCCATTTAGCTTTTCAAAGACTAGTCCTAACACGGCGGCATTTATCAGCTTGTCGTGGTTTGTTTTGATATGGTCTATAATATCTTTTGGCGTGGTGGTGAAGTCATAGGCGTGTAAGAATTTAAAGAGATATTCTAAAAGGGGCAGGGATTGTGTGTCTTTATAATCTTTGTCTTTTTTAAGGATTGAGTGCTTGAAAATGGCGAGATGATTAGAATCTAGTTTGCTTATTTCTTTATTTTGCTTTTCTAATTCTGTTTTGTCAAAAAGGCTTGAGTTAAGATAAGGGATAGAATCTTTTAGCTTTAAGTCGGTTTTTCGCTTCTCTTTTTTAAGGGCTAATATGTCAAAAAAGAGTGTGTTTAAGTCTGTGAAGTTTTGCAATGTGTCAATGTCTAAAAAGGGCTTTTTAATATGCTTGAAACTTAAAAGCATAGATTCTAAAAGTCGCAGGAATAATATGCGGTTGTTCCAAGTGGTAAGCAGGGAAAAGATTGTCTCAAAGTCTTTGTCTCTATCAAGTCCTAGTTTGTTGCAGATAGAATCTAAAAGCGTGTTTTGCTCTGTGGTTGGGAGGATTAGAATCTTGCCTTTTTGGTCTATCTCTTTTAGCCCTAGAATGTAGAGCAATTCATCATAAAAGCTTTGATTGAGTGTGTTTGCGTCAATGCAATTTTTTTGTTTGAGTAGCACTTGTGGGCTTAGGGCTTGATAGAGCAGGGGCAGGGGTGTAGTCTGTATATGAAAATGGGTAAATTTTAGTGTGGAGTTAAGGGAGGGCAAATAGTCTTTAAGTGTAGCGTAAAACTTGCTTGTGCTTGTGTCTGTGCCTTGATTCTTATCGCAGTTATCAAAGGCTTTTAGGATTGTTTTATCTTTGGCAAATATGAGATACTCTCTAGCGTCTATGAGATAGAAATCTCGTGTGTTTGTTAGGATAATGTGCTTTATGTCGTTGTTGTTATGGGTTTTATACTCGCGTAAAAAGTAGAGAATGGATTCATAAAAGGCTTTGGATTCTAGATTTTCTACCAAAACTGGGTGGGTGCAGGGTTTAGGGTGCGTTATTTTAGAATCTAGATTCTTGTCATTTTTGCAAGTGTGGGCAAGAGATTGTTTCGTGTGAGCCTTTGAAAAAAGCGAAAAATCTCTTTTAGATTTCAAATCTTTAGATACTTTTGCTAACGCCTTAGTATGACAATGTGTAGAATCAAGACTATATTCTGGTGTAAAGAGTGTTGCTACCCCCCCCCCCCATTGTTAGAGTTTATAAACTCTGCTTTATTGTTTAGACTTTTGACTTCAAAAAGCACTTTAGCTTTGTTGTCTTCATAAATGCTTAAATCAATGCGATTTTTGGTGTTGCACTCATAGGCAAAGCTTTTGGCTAGAAACTCTATCAAAGCGATTTTTTGATGCTCTTCACTCTCATTTTCATTTGTGTGTAAAAGTTTATCCCTATGTTTGCTAAAAGATTCTAGCTCACTCTCACTTGGACTATGGGCGTTTGATAGAAAGTCTTCTAAGGGGATAAGCGTGTAAGTCATTGTAGCTTCTCTTTTGTGGGGTTTGTAAAGTGGATTATAGCAAAGATAAAAGGTTTTTGCCTATATATTATTGATATAATCCATACTTGCATTTTCTAGGTCAAATATAAAAGTTTTTTAGATATTCTGCTTTTTTGGAGTTTTAGCTGTGGGAACATTTTTTAGAATCTTATATGCGGGGTGGCTTGGCTTTTGTGTATTGGTATTTATTGTATCCTTATCAATGGCGTATCAACCTAGCTTTTTTGAAAGTATTTTTATGGCATCTCTTTTAGCTATTACGCCTTATTGTTATTTTCTATGTATTTTTAAGATTCCAATTGATTTTGAAGTGTGGTGCATTCATCACAATCAAAATATCAATGATTTTATATTGTTTTTTAAAAAATATTGGTTGTATTATATTTTTCCTTTGTTATTTCTTGTTAGCGTATTGTTGCTTAAAATGGATTTATCGCTTCTTTTATTCTTGTTGCCATTTATTTGGCTCTATATCATTTTGTTTAAGAAAATGATATGTTTCATTGTGGATAAAATAAGGGGGTAATGCTTGCAAAAATGAAAAGTTATAATGAAAGACAAATTTCAATGGGGTAAATTTATCCTAGATTGTTTTGTTTGTTTTTGGTTAATGGTTATATCTGCTATTATATTCTCATATCCATTTTATAGATTATACGCTAAATTGCAATTTTGTGAAATAGCTTTTATGCCACACCACAACAAGCTAGATTTAGCACATACCGACTAAATGGGTTGTATGACAAGAATTAAAAGAAAGTTGAAATTATAGTGAGATGAGAATCTAAAATTTTGTCATATTGAGTGCGTGAGTGCAAAATATCTTTTTAGATTCTATACATTCTAATTTGTTTTAGAATCAAAACTTGGTAATTTCTCTAAACATGAAAGCTCATTTTGCACACTTAAATCAAAATTTTCTCTTTCTTTTATGAGATAGGATTCTCCATTATATATTGCGATTTCAGCGGGTCGCATACGAGAGTTATAATTACTTGACATGCTATATCCATACGCCCCAGCACTCTCAATAAGTAGTAAATCCCCGCTTTCACAATGTGGCAATTTAATATCTTTTCCTACATAATCCCCGCTTTCACAAATCGCCCCAACAACATCGCATATCTGCGTGGAATCTGTCTCTTTCTGCGTAATATGGCTAATATGATGATAGGCATGATACAAGCTAGGACGAAGTAGGTCATTCATCGCACAATCCACAATGACAAACCTCTTATTTGCGGTTTGCTTCTCACCTATAACGCGTGTAAGCAATGCCCCACTATTCCCCATGATAAAGCGTCCGGGCTCACAGATGGCGGTAAAATCTAGTGCATCAATCTTTCTTATAATCTCATGGATATAGTCTTGTATCACAAAGCTTTCTTCATTGTTGTAAGATATGCCAAAGCCACCGCCAATATCAAAGAATTTCAATGGAATCTGTAAGGCTTTAAGGCTCTTTGCAAGGTCTAGAATCTTTTGCGTAGATTCTAAAAGCGGGGCTTTATCTAGAATCTGTGAGCCGATATGATAATGTATGCCGATAGGATTTAAAAACTCGCTTTTATGGGCGTATATATACAACTCTTTTGCACTCTCTATATCTAAGCCAAACTTGTTTTCATGCAAACCTGTTGAGATATAGGGGTGTGTTTTTGCATCGACATCGGGATTTACACGGATAGAGATTCTTGTTTGATATTGCATAGATTCTGGCGTAGTTAAAGGCAGGGAATCTGCTTGGCTAGTCTCTGTTGTATGTGATGATTTTTTTGCAATACTATCACCATAGAGTCTCTTTGTAATGGCTTCAATACGATAAAGCTCCATTTTAGATTCTACATTTATGAATAATATCCCAAGTTTTATTGCCTCTTCTATCTCATAATCTTCTTTTCCTACACCGCTAAAGATAATCTTATATGGCGGGATACCAGCTAAAATAGCGCGTTTTACTTCATTTAAACTCACACAATCAGCCCCACTACCAAGCTTTGCAAGAGTATTTAGAATGCTTAAATTAGAGTTTGCTTTGAGGGCATAACACACAAGCGATTTGAAACCACCAAAGGAATCTTTTATTTTAAGATATTGTTGTTGCAAAGATTCTATATCGTAAATATAGAGTGGTGTGCCATACTCTTTTGCAAGTTTCTCATAATCACATTTAGCTTTAAAATGTTTCATTCCATTATCCTTTTAATTTTAATGACACAAAAAATAAGCAATTCTAGCAAATAAAAAATAATTAACTTTGGAATTCAGTAGAAAAATATGTTAGAATACAAACTTTAATTCTTACAAAGGGTTACTTGCCAAAGGGATTTATATGGAAACAAATGTGATTGTTATCGTTGGAAGTTTTGTCGTTGTTGTTGTGCTGTTTATCTTCGCACTTTTTAAGTTTGTGCTATCGAATAAGCCAAAAGAAAGAGAGTTTGACATTGATTTAACAGGTGGATTTAGTGTTGAGAGCGTTATGATGGTGCTAGATTCTAGCTCTAGCTCACTAGAAGATTTACAAGAAGTGCTAGATAAGCTTTTTAGCGAATATGATAAATTGGAACTAAGCAAACTACAAATTAAAAACATTCTCATTGCCCTATCTCTTCATAAAAACGCACAAAAAGATATTATCATTGAAACTCAAAAAAGATTTGAAGAAAAACACCCAGAACTTGCTATGGAGTTTGAACGATCTGTAAAAAAAGGACTTGATGCAAGGGGGCGAAGATAGTTTTAGAATCTGTTCAACTAAAGGAAAATTATGCTTCGGTTAATATGTATATGCTTATTTCTTGTTGGTTGTGCGACAAATACGGCAGATGTAGCAGAAAAGTCTCAAAATTCTTTCGTGCAAAACCCTGATTTAAAATGGACTAGAGTGCAAGCCCAAACACTAAATGACACGCAAAAAGCACAAAAGGTAAATCTGCTTGGCAAGTGCTACTATCTCGAAGACAACAAGGTGTGCGAAACAATACTCGCACAATTTAATAAGGAATGTAACGCAGGTGTTGGACTAAGCTGTGGTATGCTAATCGTTGCAAGTAAAGATGCGCGTGGTGTCTCACGAGATCCTAAAAAAACGCTTTCTTACATGCGGCATGGTTGTTATTTTAATGATGAGTTAAGCTGTATGTATATGCGACAGCATTATCTCAGCAATAATCAAACACAAGAAGCTGATAGGATTCTAAAACACATACAAACACAATGCGATAAAGGCGGAGTTTTTGAGTGCTTTTTGCTCTCACTTGTATATGAAAATAATGATTCTTTTGAAAAACAACGCGAACATATCTTAGAATATCGCAAAAGGGCATGTGATAAAGAGTTTGCCATCGCTTGTGCTTATATGGATTCTAAATCTCTTAGTAAGCAAGACTATGAACATTACCAAGAAGTAGCATGTGAGTTAGGCATGCTTGCAGCATGTGATGCAAGAAGAGAATCTATTGAGCTAAACTCGCGTATGCAACATGGACGACTTTATCGCATTTGGTAGCAAATTGTTTGAGATTCCCATTAAAAAGTAAAAATCTTATTTAGAATCTAGGCTTCAAAATACTTCACTTTGCCCAATACTATAAGTTGTTATAGAATCTAAAAGCTGTGCGACAACAGACTTTTATCTTTTTTACAATTTAACACGGCAATTGCCTATATTTCACACCCTTTCATATCTTAATAATCCAAAAGACCACATTACAACCGCAAGAATCTACCCCTTTCTAATATCCCCAACCTTTTTGTTACGATGAAAAGTGATAGCAAATCTATGTGCTTCATCGCGTAGCTTTTGTAAGAATTGAAGTCTGGGATCATTTGCTTGTAATCTAAACTCTACATGCTTTGAGCGGACAATATCTTTTGCATGTCCTTTTGCGCGGTAAGCTTTAGAATCTCTTTTTTCCTTTGCGATAGCTAGGACACTTACTCTAGCCCCACTTGATTCTAGAATCTCTAAAGCGAGATTAATTTGAGCTAATCCACCATCAAGCAGCCATAGGCTTGGGGCTGGATTTTCATCAAAGCTTTTAGCGCGTCTTGTTAGCATTTCTCTCATTTGCGAATACTCATCTTTACCGCTTAGATTATAGTGTCTATATCCGGGTTTATAAAAATCATAATCTACATAGCTTACCATACCGCCTACGATAAAACTACTGCTATGATGGCTTGTATCAAAGACCTCAATGCTTGTAATCTCATGGTCTAGTGAAAAAAGCTCTTTAATCTCTTGCAATACTTGCTCTTGCTTTGCATATAGATTTGTCTTATGTGTGAGTATATGCAGGGCATTTGTGCGTGCGAGTGTGGCAAGACGGAGTTTTTCACCTTTTTGCGGGGCAAATAGCTTATTAGCAAACTCTGGTATAGAATCTTTTAGTGTTTGCAAACTCTCTGTGCTAATATCAGCAAGGATAATGTCATCACAAAGTGTGCCTTCTTTTAGAATCTTTAGTAAAGCTTGAGTGTAAATCTCACATGCCAACTCTTCTCTTATCAACTCTTTTTGCGATGGGTTTTCTGCGTCATTTGTCATATTTGGTTTTACAAACTGATGATGTGTGCTTACTACTTTACCATCTCTTACAAATAGCTTAAATAATATCGCATTACTGCCTTGTAGCACAAAGCTATACACATCAGCGTTATAAAGCTTTTTCATATCCACCGCACAAAATTTCGTAGTCTCTTGCAAGACATCAATGCAATCTTTACATATCTTTGCTTGTTCAAAAAGCTCTTTTTCTGCAAATGAAAGCATGCTAGATTCTAAAACTTTTTGCATTTTGCTTGTATTTTTCATAAGTATTATGGCTTGTTGTATATATGAGTCATACTCTGCTTTTGTGTTAGAATCTTTTATGCTGCATACGCCAAGGCATTTGCCTATTTGATAATAAAGGCATGGTTTTTTACCTTTGAGACAACTTGCCTGTTGGACTATGGGGAAAAGCTCATAAAGGCTTTGTAATATCTCTTTTGCCCCCTTTGGATATGGACCAAAATAGAGTGTATCTTTATGCTTTATGATACGCCTTGTGATACTAAATCTAGGGTAGCAGTCATTAAGATTAATCGTAATATAGGGATATGTTTTATCATCGCGTAAGAGAATGTTGTATTTTGGATTCTGTGATTTTATGAATGAGTTTTCAAGGATAAGGGCTTCATGTTCGTTTGCTACAATGATTGTGTGAATGTGTGCGATTTGTGCGACCATGTGCTGGATTCTAAGGCTATTTTTTGGATTTGGACTGCATTCTTTTGTGAAGTAGCTTTTCACTCTTTTTTTAAGATTCTTTGCTTTGCCGACATAGAGTAATTTATCATCTTTATCATAGTATTGATAGATTCCGGGTTCATTTGGAATCTTTTGTAGTTGTGATTGCAGGGTATTATCCATAGAGTTCCTTAATGGAGATAAAATTAGAAACTAGGTTTCTTTTTGCCCATACAACCCAGTAACCCAGTAGTTTCAAAGATAAATTCTAAAGCAATTGGTATTAACAAAAAGTTTATAAACAGCAAAACAAGAAAGACAATTTCACAAAGGTTATAAAGCGCTATAAAACCACACAGAATGCGCCACAACCTAATCCCTTATACTCGCCAACATATCAATCATTTCTCGCACTGCACCTTCACCGCCTTTTGCATGTGTAACAAAAGAGGCACGCATTTTATTAACATCACTTGCATCAGCTGGAGCAAAGCTATAACGACAAAACGCATACATATTCAAATCATTCACATCATCGCCGATACACGCCACATTGTCAGGCAAAATCTTATATTTTTTGCAAATCTCTTTCAAACACGCAAGTTTATCCTCAACTCCCAAATGCACTTCATGTATGCCAAGCTCCTTTGCCCTATGCTGTGTCAAAACACACTGCCTACCACTAATGACACTCACAAATCCACCGCCTTTAATCCACTCGCTAATACCCATGCCATCTTTCACATTAAAGCTTTTTGTCTCAACAATCACACCATTTACATGTAATAGCCCAATCTGCCCATTTGTCAAAGTGCCATCGACATCTAAAACTATCATTTTTATCATATCACTCATAAACACCCCTTTGTGCTTGGAATCTGTATGGAAGCATTCTTTGTCATCGCTCGTCTTAGGCTCACCGCAAATGCTTTAAAAGCGGCTTCTATAATGTGGTGCAAATTTTTTCCTCGCTGCAAAACTATATGTGTGCTTATCCCAGCCTGCATGACAAGCGCACGGAAAAATTCTTCTACCAACTCCACATCAAACTCCCCCACTTTACCATAGAATCCATTCTGTGCGGCTTGCATATCAAAGAGTAAAAATGCACGATTGCTAATATCAATATCACACGATACACAAGCTTCATCCATCACAACAGAAGCATTCCCAAACCGCTCGATATTTTGCACAGGAAATATAGCCTTATGCAATGCTCCTCCAAGCGCAATGCCACAATCCTCCACGCTATGGTGCATATCAACTTCTAGATCACCCTTGCATATGAGTTTTAAATCAATAAGTGAATGTTTTGAAAACGCCTCAAGCATGTGATTAAAAAAGCCAATGCCTGTTTGTATATCGCTTGTGCCACTCCCATAGAGATTAAGTGTTAAATTAATCTGTGTTTCTTTTGTGTTTCTCTCTAGTGATATTTGCTCTTTTTTTTGTGTGCTTTCACTCATATCCGTGTCCAAAACTTTAAAAATAGCTAAAAATTGCATTGTAGCATATTTTTATTGAGATGGGATGACGATAAAACTAAAAGTGGGAAAATATGGGGATACTTTTTTGTTATTTTATGTCAATGCGAAAGCATTGTTGTTTGTGTAATCTCTACCAAAATTTTGCTCTTACTTCGCAACACACTAGCACAAACAATCTTTATTTCCCATCTAGCACATCTTCACCTTTTAGGTTTATAAAATCTCTGGAATCTCTCATCAAGTGGGGCAATGATTCTATAAAATATTGGCACAACAAGTAGGGATAAAAACATAGATACTAAAAGCCCACCTATCATAGAAATGCCAATAGGGGCTTTCATCGCACTGCCATCGCCTGTGGCAAAGGCTAAAGGAAGCATACCTGCTACCATTGCGATAGTTGTCATAAGGATTGGTCTAAGCCTTGAGTGTCCAGCAAATTGTATAGAATCTGCTATGCTTTTGCCTAGCTTTCTTTGCTCATTTGCTACATCTACAAGCAGAGTTGCGTTTTTGCCTACCATACCAATAAGTAGTATTAGCCCCATCATAGAGAACATACTCATAGACGCATCAGCCCCACCTGTAAGCTTTATCGCAAAAAATGCACCGCTAAAGCTAAGTGGCATTGTTATCATAATGATTAAAGGTTGGATAAAGCTCTCATAAAGGGCTGCTAAGATAAGATAGATAAGCACTAATGCCATTAAAATCGCTGCACCAAATGCCTCTTGACTTTCTACCTGACTATCTGCTTGTCCCATAAACTTATATCCAGCTCCACTCTCAAGCCATTTTGCACCCTTTGTTGCATTATCCTGTATAGCCTTTGTCATTTCGCCCACACTAAGCCCACTATGCTTTATAGGCTCTACTGCAAGAGTTATGCTTCGCTGTCTATTGTATCGATTAATCGTTGTAGCAGTAAAGCCTTCTTCAATCTCTACTAAGCCATCAAGGAATACCAAATCACCATTTTTTGTTCTCACTTGGATTCTTTGTAAATCTTTAGAATCAATGCGTTTAGAATCTGGGGCTCTCAAAGTAATATAGTATTCTTTCCCTGCTTCTTTATAGTAGGCAACCTGCATTTCCCCTGAAAAAGCACTAGAGAGAGTTTGACCTATATCTGTTGTGCTTATGCCAAATTGTGCTAGATTCTGTTTTATCGGCTTTAGCCTATATGCTGGCATAGAATCTGAAGTATTTTTATGATAGTTTGTGATTTTCCCTTGAAAGCTTTTTTCTGTTTCATTGATAAATCTCTCTAGATTCTCTACACTTTTTTGCATGATAGAATCTATTGGAGAAAAGACTACGACTTGCACTGGTGTATTATCCTGCCCACCGCCAACAAGTGGCACTTCAGAGCCATAAATATCAAGCCCTTTTGCTTCTTCACTCGCCTTTAGTTCTGCTAATATCTGTTTTAGAATCTCATCTTGACTATTATTGCCTTTTTGCTTTTTTCTCTCTTTTAGTGGTTGCAAGGATACATAGATTTGTGCGAAAAAGGCTTGGGCTAAATCACCCGGTCCAACTTGAAGTGTAGTGAATTTTACAAAGGGATTCTTCTCTACTATTTTTGTAAAGATCTCTGATTTGCGTTTCATTTCTTGGATTGAGATTCCGGGTTTTGCCTTGATTGAGATTTGGAACTCGCTTCTATCTTCTTTTAGCATAAATTCATTTCCTAAAGTCCCTTCTACATAGAGTGAGAATATAAAGACTCCAAATACACAAAGAGTGGCAAGAGTCATATTTTTCTTACTACGCATAAGAAATGCTAGAGTATTTGCATAGATTCTATCTATCTTTTCAAAGAAAGGCTGTGTGGCATGATAGAATCTTGATTGTTCTGCTTTTACTACAATAGAGCTACACATAGGAATGATAGTTATAACAACAACATAGCTTATAGCAACAGCTACTGCAACGGTTAGCCCAAAGCTTGAGAGAAATTTTCCTGCGATGCCACTCATTGTCCCAACAGGGATAAATACTGATAAAAGCATCGCAGAAATTGCAACAATAGCAAAGCCGATCTCTCTTACACCTTCATAGGCGGCTTGTCTTTTTGTCATGCCATGCTCTAGCTTTTTATGTATGTTTTCAATCACAACAATGGCATCATCAATGATTATCCCAATCGCAAGAGTGAGAGCTAACATTGTAAGCATATTAAGCGTAAAGCCCATAACATGCACGAAAAAGAAAGTTCCTAAAACTGACACAGGAAGAGAGATAGCAGAAACTAGTGTAATTGTCGCGTTGCGTAAAAATACAAATACAATAAATACTGCTAAAACACCCCCTAATGCTAAGTCAAACTGAATATCTTTGATTGATGAGCGAATGTAGTCTGTGGTATCCCAAAAGGTTTCTATATCATATCCCGGGCTTACTAGCTTTATTTGCTCTATTGCTTCTTTTACGCCATCTGCTATGTGAATCTCATTTGCACCAGTGATTTTTTGCACTTGTAGAATTACACCCTTTTTGCCTTTATAGGTCGCATAGGACTTTTCTTCTGCTAGTCCATCTTCTACTAATGCCACATCTCTTAGCTTTAAGCCGTCTTTAATGGTAATATCACCTATTTCTTCAACGCTTATGCTATTAGAATCTGTGATAATGTAAAATTCTTTTGTGCTAGATAAAAGCCTACCGCCATCCATTTCTCTATTTTCTTTGCCTATTATGCCCGATAAATCTGTAAAAGTGATTCCATATTTATTCATCAAAGTTGGATCTGGGAAGATTTTAATCTGCCTTTCACGATAGCCGCTAAGCTGCACATTACCTACGCCACCTATGCGTTGCAGGATTGGAGCTACGACGTTATTTGCATGTCGCATAAGCTCTGGGGCGCTTTTATCTGTGGATAAAAAGAGTGAAACAATAGGAGTGCTGCCCGTATCTAGCTTTTGCACACTTGGTTTATCAATCTCTGAATCAAGCACAATCGCATTGACTTTATCACGCACATCATTGACTGCTACTTCAATGGGCTTTTCTAACTCAAACATAACAGTTACTATGCTAATATTTTTTGCTGATACTGATGATACAAATTTTAAACCATCAATAGCTAATACCGCTTGTTCTATCTTATCTGTAATCTTTGTCTCAATCGTATCTGCACTAGCCCCTTTATAAGTCGTCTTTACCACAACAACAGGGAAATCTACATCAGGGAATAACGCCTTTGCCATGTTATTTAACGCATAGAATCCAAATAGAATCAAAGCCATAGCAAACATAAAGGTTGTAACCGGTCTTTGTATCGCAATTTTATACATAAAGATAGCCTTTTATGCTTAGTGTTTATTAGAGTTATGAAAATCAAATTCGTATTATAATCAATGTGTTGTGAAATAATGTAAAAATTATTTGCTATTGCAAATATTTTTTATAAAGAGTGCCTAAAATTACCCATTTATGCTACTTTGAATAGCGGGTTGTGCTTAGAATCTTGATATATGTGGCTACACTATTTCACCATCTCAACGCAACAAAGACTTTCTGTATTGATGTAATGTGAAGCGAGTTTTATTTAAAAATATCACAAAGCATTGTGAGTTAAAATTAGCTTTTGTTAAAGAGAGATTTTGTATTCATTTAGAAACTTAAATAAACATTTACCAAAAATGCAAATTTTTAGATAATATCGAAATTCTAAGATTTTATAAGGTTTTTATTTGGAAAATTTCTTTCGCTTTTTTGTTTTTTGTTTAATCGTAGGACTTGGATTCTACTTTACTTTTCCTTATGGTTTGAGTAGTGCGGATTTAAATGCGACTTTTAAAAGCATTGGAATCACGCTTATACTTACTACTGGTGGGGTTTTTATAGGTATTGTGGTTGGAGTTTTACTTGCATTTTTAAGAATGCTGCAAATTCGCATTTTAAACTTTCTTATTGATGAATACATTGATATTTTGCGTGGGACACCTTTGCTTATACAGCTTTTAGTATTTGCCTATATCGTATTTGCGACATTGAATGATAACTTTTTAGCCGCCCTTGTTGCTATTGGATTAAACTCATCGGCATATATCGCAGAGATTGTAAGGGCTGGGATACAAAGCGTAGATAAAGGGCAAATGGATGCTGGTAGGGCTATGGGGCTAACACATTCTGCGACAATGAGGCATATCATCATGCCACAAGCTATTAAAAATATCCTGCCTAGCCTTGCGAATGAATTTATCGTTGTGTTTAAAGAAACTTCTGTCGTGGGGCTGATTAGTGTCAATGACTTGACAATGCAGGCAAAGGCATTGCAAGCGGTTTTGTATAATCCAACGCCATATATATTTGCTGGGGTGTTTTACTATATGTGTGTGAAAATCTTTTCATGGCTTACAAAGCTTTTAGAAAGGGAGTTGCATAAACATGATTAAGGTGCATAATCTCGTAAAAAGCTATGGCGAACATACAATCCTGCATGGAATCACAACGCAGATTAAAGAGGGCGAGGTAGTCGCTATCATTGGTCCTAGTGGTGGTGGGAAAAGCACTTTTTTGCGTTGTCTCAATCTACTTGAGATGCCAACAAGTGGGCAAATCATAGTCGATGGCATAGACATTATGGATTCTAAAACAGATATTAATAAAGTGCGTCAAAAGGTTAGCATGGTCTTTCAGCATTTTAATCTTTTTCATAATAAAAATGTGATAGAGAATCTCACATTAGCCCCTATCCAAACAGGGATTATGACAAAAGATGAGGCAATGCAAAAGGCTAGAAACTTGTTGCAGCGAGTAGGGCTTTTAGATAAAGAGAGTGTAAAGCCCTCAAAGCTTTCAGGCGGACAGAAACAACGCATTGCGATTGCTAGAAGCTTATGTATGAATCCTAGCGTTATTTTATTTGATGAGCCGACTTCAGCCCTTGATCCAGAGATGGTAGGAGAAGTCCTAGCGTTAATGCAAGAGCTTGCAAAAGAGGGCATGACAATGGTTGTTGTTACGCATGAGATGGGCTTTGCAAAGAATGTTGCGAATAGAATCTTATTTATGGAAAAGGGGCAAATTGTCGTTGATGATAATCCCAATAAGGTTTTTAATACACCAGAAAATGAGCGTTTAAAAGAGTTTTTAAACAAGGTTTTAAATCACTAGAAAGGAAATTTATGAAGAAAATTTTGTCGTTATTATGTGTTAGTTTTGCGTTATTTTTTGTCGCATGTAGCAAAGAAGAGGTATGTGGTGGAAATGATAAGGAATTAAGAGTTGGCTTAAATGCAGAGTATCCGCCATTTGAATACAAACAGGACGCAAAAATAATAGGCTTTGATATAGACATGCTTGATGCAGTGAGCAAGAAAGTAGGCTTTAACTATACGCTAAATCACATGAGCTTTGATGGTCTTATACCCGCATTAAAGGCATGTAAAATCGATATGATTATCTCAAGTATGAGTGCGACACAAGAGCGTATGAAGCAAGTAGATTTTAGCATTCCTTACTACGAGGGTGAGACTTTGTATATAAAGCGAAAGGATAGTGCTGATATAGTCGATAAAGATTCTATTAAGGGTAAGAAAGTCGGCGTATTTCTTGGCACGGTGCAAGAGCAAGCCGCACAGAAAATGAAAGATGAATACAACATTAAAGTGGTAATGAGTGAAAGCATTTTAGGTGCGATACTAAACCTTAAATCGGGCAAAGTCGATGTGGCATTAGCCGATTATGCAACCGCACAAGGCTATCTTAAAGAAAATGAAGAACTCATTGGATTCTATCATGAAAAAGATGGCAGCGAGGGACTATCTATCGCATTTGATAAAGGCAAACATGCAGAATTACTCGCTAAAATCAATGAAGCAATAAAAGAGCTTAAAGAAAGTGGCGAATATGATAAACTTTTAATAAAGCATAACTTAAGAAATGAGAATTTAAAGTAGCTATTGTATATTGCCGTATTTTATTTGATATGTATTAGATTATATATAGAATCTGGCGATAATCTATTGTAGATTCTAAGCTATATTACTAAATATTAGCTGATGATATAGCTTTGTCTTTGAAATTGATTAATGCTGGTCATTACAATGGTTTTTGCAGATTGCTTGGTATGTTTGGATTTTACCTAACAATTCACAAAAACATGTTGAGTGTAAATCTAGAGAATATTAGCCTTGTAGGTCAGCGTTAAGTGAAATACAGCATATAGCACAAACATATAATCTTTGAACTTTACGAAGCATTGCATTACTAAGTGATGTTTTATAATGCCTAAGCCATCCTGATTACACTATAGATACCCTATACAAATTAAGACAATGCAAGCAAAAATACATTACTTTTTGTATTTTTTATGTATCAAATATTTGAAAAAATCGACATGTCGTTTTGATACTTAATGGGTCTAAAAATTGCATAAACATACACACATTAATAAAGTTTAAAAATCCGTAATGTAAGGCGTTTGTGCGTTAATATAGCTCTTTATTGGCGATAAGAAATATAACTTCAGAATCTAAACTTTGGCATGTAATTGATTCTATCAATCACATATACAAATAGTGAAAACAAGTAGCCTATGGGTTAGTCGCATGGTATTAAGCCGTGATTTACAATTTGACGAAACATAAACCAAATGCTATCTCATCACACATAACCCTATTTAAATATAGTTTGGTGCATCATTTGCAAACAACACTAAATCATTTTGTTTGCCACTCTCGGCTAGAATCTCTTCTAGTTTTGTTTTGTCTTTGAGTATGATTTTTTGCGGTGTTGTTATGTGTGTATCAAGGATTTTTGCGTTTAAATCCCCTGTGATAATTGCTATATCAAACACTTTATCTATTTTTTGTGCTAATTCTATATTACTTGCTTCATCATGCTCGACTAAACCCGGCGTTACGATGATTTTTCTACCATTATGAAGTGAAGCAAGGCGGATAGCCTCACTCATACCCTCAAGATTCCCATTAAAACTATCATCAATGATAACCTTTTGTGCTGTGTCTATGCGTTGCAATCTATGCGGGATAGGTGTGAGTTTTGCTACCGCCTTTTGCAAAGCGTTTATATCCATGCCTAGCGTTTTTGCAATCATGATTGCCACTGCGATATTATCGATATTAAACCGCCCTAATATCTTGCATGTAAATGGCACAAAAACAGAATCTAGCTCTAAGCTAAATGAAGTCTTTTCAAGTGTAGATTCTATATCTTTAAGCTTTGGTGGATAGGCTACAATCTTTTTCATATTTGCTTCAAACTGCGGTGGCAGGACATTTGCATAGCTATTATCTTTTTGCACAAACGCATGTGTAAGCCTTGTTGAATATAGCAGTTCAAACTTTGTTTTTGTCGTTGTCTCAATATTTTTAAAATACTCAATATGTGCGTGTCCTATCTTGCCTATCACTGCATAATGATGCTGCAGTAACTCTGCAATCTCTTTAATATCCCCGACTTGCCTAGCCCCTGCCTCTGCTATATAAATCTCATGTGTAGCATTAATATTTTGATTAATATCTGCGACTAAGCCCTTATAGGTATTCACACTGCGTGGCGTTGCATAAACGCTAAATTGCTGTTGCAAGATTTGAGCGATAAAGTTTTTTATACTTGTTTTGCCATAGCTTCCAGTAATTGCAATAATCTTTAGATTCTGTAATTGTTGCAATTTATTATGTGCTTTTTTCGCATAGATTCTAAAGAGCAAACTCTCACACATATTCGCACATAAAAAGCCCAAAATAAGCGGCACTAAAGCATATATATGTGTATGAAAAACAAACACACACAAGCACACACTAAGGATAGTAAAAAGCAATATAAATGCAAATAATCGCTTAACCCTTTGTGTCCATACAAGCTTTTTATCAAGGCTTTTATACCACAAAAAAAGCAGGGGCAAATACATCAAATAAAAATATCCATAAAAAAGCATACCATGATAAAACATCGATAGCCCCGCATACATAACAAGCGGCACAACAAAATAATAGATATGCCATATACCTTTATGATGTTTTGTAAGGATACGCAAAAAGCTGTAATTATACCATTGAAGCGTAGTCGCAAGATAATGAGATAATGCGAATACAAAAAGTATGTAAGTAACAATATCAAAAAGCGATAAAAAAAGATTCATTAAGGTAATACCTCAAAGCTTGAAAACTCCATTGAATCAAGTGAGTCAAGGTGTTCTATCTCAAAAGAACTCGCTTTCATTCTGCCATTACCCTTTTGCAATGCTGCTAGAAAATCACCTAAATCTTCAAGGCTGACAAATATTTCTACATGCCCGTTAGCAAGGTTTTGCACACTACCTTTATACCCTTTAGAATCTGCATAGGCTTTCGTAAAGTTTCTAAACCCTACACCTTGTACCTTACCCTTTGCTGTGATTTTGTAATGTCTCATATTGATCCTTTATGTGAAAATGTGGGAATCTAGATTCTTGTCATTTTGAACCTTTAAAATAACCAAGTTTCTCTTTTGGAATCTAAGATTCAAAATGTTTTATTATACTTAATAATCATTGGCAACCAAGCTTTTATCAACTCACCCAAAATGTGGTTCTAGTTTGCGTTTTGCAAGTAGGTGAAAATGCAGGTGCGGGACCTCTTGTCCGCCATCACTCCCGATATTAGTTATTAATCGATAGCCACTTTCACGCACACCAAGAGTATCTACTACACGCAGGATAAATGCACTCATATTTCCCATAAGATTCGGTGTAACGCCATTAAAATCTTTTACCCATTTTTTTGGGATAATAAGCACATGTATCGGGGCTTTTGGGGCAATATCATGAAATGCCATAAACTCATCATCTTCTAGCACAATATTTGCAGGGAGTTCTCTATCAACGATTTTTTCAAAAATGCCTTTTTCTGCCATGCTATATCCTTTTCTAGTTTTATTTGCCATAGTTGTATTTTGAATGTATCATTCTAGCAAAAAATACATACTTTGTAGCAAAAATCCATTTTCTTTAGATAGAATAAAGCTTTCACGGAAAATATTACAAGATAAAAACCAAAGAAACACTAAGGGCTTTGCATGTTGGAATTAAAACAATGTATAAAAGACACGCTTGCAAAAATAACACAAGCAGATAATAAAGAGATTCTAGAATCTTTACGCATTGAAATGAGTGGTAAAAAAGGCTATATTACACAAGCATTCAGTAAGCTTGGCACACTTCAAGGCATTGAGAAAAAAGAAGTAGCAGCAGAATTAAACACGCTTAAAAAAGAGTTTGAAAACATCTTTCATATTAAAAAAGAAGAGATTAGCCTAAAAGATTTAGAACAAAAACTAAAAAGTGAAAAGATTGATACAAGCCTCTTTAAAAAAGCTAACTTTGCAAGTAATGGACACCCTGTATATCAAATGCGTGATATTATCATTGATTATTTTGTAGGATTAAATTTTTCCCTGCAAGATGGTCCTTTTATAGAAGATGATTTTCATAACTTTGAAGCATTAAACCTGCCAAAATATCACCCCGCAAGAGATATGCAAGATACATTCTATTTTAAAGATTCCATGCTTTTAAGGACACATACTTCACCTACGCAAATACGCACAATGGAATCTAATAAGCCACCAATTCGCATGATATGCACGGGGGCTACTTTTAGGCGAGATTATGATATGACACATTCGCCTATGTTTCATCAATGTGAAGGTTTAGTGGTAGAAAAGGGGGATCATATAAGCTTTGCACATTTAAGATATATTTTAGAAGATTTTGTAAAGCATATCTTTGGGAGTGATGTGAAAGTGAGATTTCGCTCATCTTTCTTTCCTTTCACAGAGCCTAGTGCTGAAGTCGATGTGAGTTGTATGTTTTGTAAAGGGGAAGGATGCAGGGTATGTTCGCATACAGGCTTTTTAGAGATACTTGGTTGTGGTGTGGTAAATCACAATGTATTTCGTGCGGTGGGCTATGAAGATGTGAGTGGTTATGCCTTTGGCATGGGGATTGAGCGGCTTGCTATGCTGAAATGGGGGATTAATGATTTACGCAGTTTTTATGAAACAGATTTGAGAATCTTGGAGCAGTTTTAATGATAGTTACAAGTGAGAGTTTAAGCCATTTTATTCAATTAGGTGGAATCGATTGGAAAGATCTTGTGCGAGTGTTAAGCAGCATAGGCTTAGAAGTTGAGAGAGAATATGAGACTACAATCCCGCAAAATGTTGTCGTAGCAAAGGTATTGAAAAGGACACAACACCCGAACGCTGATAAGCTAAGTGTATGTGAAGTGGATATTGGCACTGAAGTATTACAGATTGTATGCGGTGCGAAGAATGTGTATGCAGGGCAGTATGTAGCTTTAGCGCTTATAGATTCAGTCCTTCCTTTTGGTAAAGATGGTAGCACTATTATTACAAAAAGTGAGATAAGGGGCGTTGATAGCTTTGGTATGCTTTGTTCTAGCACAGAGCTTGGATTGCCAAAATTAAATGATGGAATCTTAGAGCTTGATTCTAGCATTGGTGAGCTTGTGCTAGGCAAGGAGCTTTATACTTACTCAATATTTCACCAAAGTGTGCTAGAGTTAGGCATTACACCAAATAGGGGGGATTGTCTATCTGTGCTAGGTGTAGCAAGAGATATTGCAAGTGTGTTTAATCTTATTCCTAAAAATATTGTCGCAAATGAGCCAAGCATAGCACTTGGTGTAGGCAGATTCTTACAAGTTGTGCCGCATGGAGATTTGCATTCCTCACTTTTATATAGAATCATTGAGATAAAAGAGGGCTATACACCACTTGCCATTGCTCTAACACTTGGACTAAATGGCAGATATAAGCAATGTCCTATGAGTAACTTTGCTGAATATGCGACTTATATGACAGGTGTGCTATTTAATGTATATCCTATGGATTCTAATAATGTCTCAAATAATGGGAAAGAAGCAAAGCTTTTAATAAAAGCAGATGAAAATGGCTTGGAATCTGTCTATGCAGAATTTCATGAAAACGAGACTACAAGACACACTAAACTCACAAGTATTGGTGCGACTTTCTATGAAGTAGAGAAGCATGATTATCCACGCACTTTTATACTAGAGGCAAGCTTTATAGATTCCGTATTAATTGCTAATAATACCTATGGCATGGATAAGACAAAGCTAACACATGAAGTATTACACCGCTCTGTTAGGGGTAGTAATCCAGATTTAGAATTAGGTATGAATTTTATGTGTAAGAGTTTAGAATCTCTTAATTCAAATCTTTATTCCGGTGTGCAAGAAATACTTAGAGCTTATCCTCCAACAAATATACAAATGACTTTTGAATACATTTCAGACTGCATTGGAAACACAATAGAAAAAGAAGAAATAGCCCTTTTACTCAAGCGATTAAATTTTAGAATCCAAGCCACTTGCGATGAAAATTTCTTCATCGCCCAGCCACCAGCTTTTAGAAATGACATTAAAAGTAAGCAAGATATTGCTGAAGAAGTGCTGCGTCTATATGGTGTTGATAATATACAGCCAAAAAAGCATATTATAGAGCAAATACCACAAACCACACAAGCCTACATCACGCACCAAAAGACAAAGAAGCTACGCACAAAAGCACTAGCACATGGCTACATTGAATGTGTGCATTATGTATTTGATGATTCTAAAAAGCTAGAGAGTTTAGGTTTTGAGCCTTTAAATGAAGATAAAAAGCTTTTAAATCCTATTACAAGTGAGCTTGACACATTACGCCCCTCACTTATCCCGCATATTTTAGAGAGTCTATCAAAGAATAAACGCTATGGATATGAGGGCATACGACTTTTTGAGATTGGATATGTGTATGATAAAGATAGAAATGCGAGACAGAATCTTGCCTTTGCAATGAGTGATTATCTAAAAACGCCAAGCTATCCAAACCCTAAGGGAATAGGGCTTGACTTTTTTAACTTCGCACAAAATGTGAGTGAGATTATCGGTAATTTTGAGTGTATTAATACAGCAAGTAAGTTTCAAAAATCAAGGCTTATCCACCCATATCAAAGTGCAAATATGCTACAAAATGGCGTGATTATCGGCGTAATGTCAAAATTACACCCAAATATTGCAGAAATGTATGATTTAGGAAATGTATATTTTTGTGAAATCGATTTTGCCTTACTACTCGCACAACAACAAGATGATAAACTTGCAAAAGAGTTTTCAAAATATCAGGCAAATAAGAGAGATTTAACGCTTTTACTTGATAAAAATGTAAGCTTTAGCGCGATAAAATCAGAGCTTGAAAAGGCATCATTGCATGATATAAAAGAGATTTTACCACTTGATATATATCATGAAAATGATGATAATATAGCCTTAAGCATTCGCTTCATCTTTCAATCTATGCACGACACACTTACAGAATCTCAAATGCAAGAGAGTTTGCAAAAGATTCTAGACATATTAGAGCAAAGATTCCATGCGAAACTAAAGCTTTAAAATTAGGCATGGAATTTTTTTTGCTACATTGACTATAAAGTCAAAAAGGAATATAAATGAAATTTGCTAAAATTATTGCTATTTTTGGGATAAGTGTGTTTTCTTGTATGATTTTGTATGCTAGTCAAAATCCATTTATGATTAATGCAAATCAAAGGGATTTTCAAGCACAGCAAAATAATAAAGGTAAAAAGCATTTAACGACAGAAAGCGTGCAGCTTCCAAGTAATGCAAGGGAGCTAAAAAGTGTTACACTCACTTTTCAAAATCTTGATGGCACGACTGAGAGCAAACAGCTAAAAGTAGATAAAACAATCGATTGGCATTATCCCATTAAAATTACACAGCAAGAGGCTATAAGAAATATTTCCAAGCGATATTTTAGCTTGAATGATTTTGAGTTTTACATGGAGGGCAAAACCTTTGTGATAAGCTCACCAAAGCATAGAATCTTACGACACTTTTTACTTGCAAATCCTACGACTATTGTAGTAGATTTTAGCCGCGATAAAGGTGCAGCCTATGATGGCAATATCGGCACAGGTGAAAAGTATTATGCAAAAGTTGGCGTAAATGCAAAAAGCAATCTCTACCGCGTAAGCATAGAACTCGATGGTATCTATCAATACACATTGAAAAGCGCTAAGAATAATACACATACGATACAGCTAAGATAGATTCTTGTTGTGGCTTAAACAGAAAGAATCTAAAAATTCCTAAATTTATCAAAACATAGGCATGAATTGCACATTTACTCTAATATACAAACATTTCTTTCTTCGTATTAATATTTTAAAAACTTAGGCACTTTATGCAATCGCTTATTTTATGTAAAAATAAGCGATTGCAACCCAAAAAAATAATAACCATAAAAAAAATCAAAATATTTGCAAATCGTTTTTTTTTTTTTGTAAATTGCGGCATGAGTTTATAAAGAGAGAATAGAGGCGATGATTATCTTAGCACATAGGGGTTTGAACCATTATATAAAGGCAAATGCAGTTATAGAATCTAATGTGAAATCTAACATAAAAACAGACATAGAAAGAAAAAACGCATTTTCTCATAATGAAAATAACGCAATAAAAAGAAACATAGAATCTAACATAAAGGCACATAAATCTGGTAATAGTTTGCAAAATTTTCATGAAAGTTTTAGTTTGGGTTATGGTGTTGAGACAGATATTAGAGATTATTGTTTGGATTTAGTGATTTCGCATGATATGGCAGATTCTAATGCAGAATCTTTTGAGACTTTTTTGCAAACATATCAAAAACATGGTAATAATCTCACACTTGCCCTAAATATCAAAGCAGATGGGCTTTGTGTGCCACTAAAAAAGGCGTTGCAACAATATGGCATTAATAATTATTTTGTCTTTGATATGTCCTTGCCAGATATGCTTAGCTACATAAAGCATGATATGAATGTATTCACAAGGCAGAGTGAATATGAAAAAATACCTGCATTGTATGATAAAGCAAAAGGTGTATGGCTTGATGAGTTTTGTAATCATTGGATTAGTGAAGAAATAATTCTTAAACATTTGGATAAAAATAAGCAAATTTGCATTGTATCACCAGATTTACATAAGCGAGATTTTTGGCGTGAATGGGACGAGTATAGATACATTATAAATAAGCATAAATTGCATAATAAAATCATGCTTTGCACGGATTATACACAAGCAGCAAAGGAGTTTTTTCATGGCTAAGATAAGAGCGGTTATTTTTGATATGGACGGAGTGTTGATTGAAGCAAAAGATTGGCATTATGAAGCGTTAAATAAGGCATTAGGGCTGTTTGGCATGCAAATTAGCCGTTATGACCATTTAGTTACTTTCGATGGATTGCCAACAAAGAAAAAGTTAGAAATGCTATCTATGGAGAGAAATCTACCACAAGGACTTCATAATTTTATCAATCAAATGAAGCAACTCTATACCATGCAGATTGTCTATACCTCTTGTAAGCCAACTTTTATCCATGAATACGCTCTCTCAAAGCTAAAATCAGCGGGCTACAAACTTGCCGTATGCTCAAACTCAATACAAGCAACCATTGAAACCATGATGCAAAAATCAGCTCTTTTACAATACCTTGATTTCTATCTCTCAAACCAAGATGTAAAAAAGCCAAAGCCAGACCCAGAAATCTATAATAAGGCAATAGGACGACTTCAGCTTAAACCAGACGAAGTGATGATAATAGAAGATAATGATCACGGCATTAAAGCAGCTAAAGCTACAGGGGCAAATGTGATGATAGTCCAAAGCGTTTTAGATGTGAATCTAGACAATATTCAATCACATATAGATCGTTTTGAAAGGAATGCAAATGATTAATGTGCTTATACCTTTGGCAGGAAAAAGTATGTTTTTTGATGAAAGTGTCAATATTTTCCCTAAACCACTTATTGAGATTTGCGGTAAGACTATGATAGAGCATTGCTTAGAGAATCTTGCTTTAATTCCTAACGCACGATTTATCTTTGTGTTGCGTGAAATGTATGTGAATAAATATCATTTAGATAAAACAATCAAGCTATTAAGTCCAAATACAGAATTTATCGTGCTAAAAAATGATACTGCGGGTATGGCATGTAGTGCGTTATTTGCGATTGAATACATTAATAATGATAATGGGCTTATTATATGCAATGCAGATCAAATTTTAGATTGTGATTTATCTAAGATTCTAAAATATTTTGCAGATTTTGATGCAGGTGTTATTACATTTCCCTCCATTCATCCACGCTACGCTTATGCGTGTTTGGATAATGATGGTTTTGTCGTGCAAGTTGCTGAAAAAGTGCCATTAAGTAAAAATGCCATAGCAGGATTTTTCTATTTTAAACACGGAAGATATTTTGTAGAATCTACACAAAGCATGATTTATAAAGAAATAGCACATGAAGAAAAATATTATATTGCCCCTTGTCTTAATGAAATGATTTTAAAAAATCAAAAAATTGCCGTTTATAACATACCAGCAGAACAATATCATACTTTTTATAGTCCTGCTAAGATTACAGAATTTGAAAGGATACACAATGCTTAAGCAATTAACACAAGACTACATAAAAGCCTTTGGCACAAAGGATATAAATGCGATTTCTAATATGCTATGCACAGATTTCACACTATGCGATCCAGAGATTAAAAAGAATGCAGTAAATGGGATTCAGGGGAAGGAAGCGTGTTTAAAAGCAATGCAGGGCATTTTTGATGGTTGCAAGGCATTAAATTTTAAAGCAAGAAACATCTTTGTTTGTGAAAATACTACTTTAATCGAGTTTTCTTTGCAGATAGATTCTGTCTTACTAGAGGGTGTGGATATTATAGAATGGGAAAAGAGCAATGAAACTTTTTTAATGAAAGAATTGCGTGCATATCTTGACATGCCAAAGGGATAATATGCAGCTTTATAGTTTAGATTCTATGATACGGGGTTGGTTTGTGGGTGATTTTACCCCATCAGTCATTCAAACTAAAGATTTTGAAGTAGGTATCAAATATTACAAAGAAGGTGATTATGAAGAGCGCCATACTCACAAAATTGCCACAGAAATCACCGTGATTGTAACGGGAAGCGTTCGCATGAGGGGCAAGGAATACAAGCAAGGTGATATTATCGTAATAGAGCCAAATGAGTCTAGCGACTTTTTAGCCTTGAGTGATTGCATTACCGCAGTTGTGAAAACACCCTCAGTTACAAACGATAAATATAAAGTATAGAATCTTTGCTATGTGTAATTTTATCTTAAAGCCCATTTTCATCACATTTCACATACATGTAATTTAAAACTTAATATCTAAGCAATACAATATCAGTTTAATATAACAAAAGGATTCTATAATGATTTGTGTTTTTGATATTGAGAGTGTGCCAGATGTCGAGCTATTGCAAGAGATTTATCATTATGAAGGCGATGCTATGGAGATATGCAAACAGGCATTTGCAGCACAAAAAGAGAGTAGCGGGAGTGAGTTTTTACCGCTTAGTTTTCATAAGATTGTATCTATTGCAAGTGTGTTAGCAGATGATTTTGGTAACTTTATCAAAGTGGGGCATTTTGCAAAAGATGTGCCTTTGGAGAATAGAGAAGAAAGATTATTGCAAGAGTTTAGCAGCTTTTTAAACAAGCAAAATCCACGACTCATAAGCTTTAATGGCAGGGGTTATGATATGCCACTTATTGGCATTAGATCATTAAAATATAATGTCAATCTATCAGGATATTATGAAACTGATAATCAGCAATTTGGGAAAAATAAATGGGAAAATTATCGTCAAAGATATAGCGAGAGATTCCATCTTGACCTCTATGATACATTGGGTAATTATGGTGCGACAAGAACGCTTAGCCTTGATGCCCTTTGCAAGATGGCAGGTATTATGGGAAAATATGAAGTGAGTGGTTCGCAAGTGCATGAGCTAATTTTTCAAGAGAATGATTTAGCAAAAGTTGATTTCTATTGCCAAAGCGATGTGTTAAATACCTACTGGTTATTTTTAAAATTCGAGCTTACAAAGGGTATGCTACAAATGAATGATTATCTAGCAAACCTTGCGTTAATGAAAGAATCTTTACCTGAAAATGCCCCGTATAAAAACGCTTTTATAGAATCTTTAGAGAAAGAGTTAGGGCGTTACAGCTAAGGCATAGTCAATGCAATTTGAATTCTAATCTCATTTATGGTGTTAAAGGTAATCCAATAAGACTGGGTTTTGCACCTCAAATAAAGACCACATGGCTTACATGCCTTGTCATAAATTTACACCTTTAGTTTCTGTATAGCCAACTTTCTGTCCTTTTGCTTAAAGATATAATTACCAGCGACAGCTATATCAACACCGACATTTTTTAGGGCATGGATATTTGTATCATTGATACCGCCATCAACTTCTATAAGGCATTGCGGATTACGCATTAGAATCATATCTTTTAAATCGGCTATTTTTTCTATCATATTTGGGATAAACTGCTGTCCGCCAAAGCCCGGATTCACACTCATGATAAGCACCATATCAATATCAGTAAGAATATATTTCAATCCATCAAGTGGTGTGTGTGGATTGAGAGCGATAGCAGGTGAGATTCCATAAGATCTAATTTTTTGTATAAGTCTGTGCAAATGCTTTTCACTCTCAATATGCACACTCATATATTTTGGTGCTAAAGACGCGTATAAATCAACAAAAAAGTCTGCATCTTCAACCATAAAATGTATATCTAGCGGGATCTCACTTATGTCCTTAATCCCCTCTAATACGCAAGGTCCAAGTGTCATATTTGGCACAAAATGCCCATCCATTACATCAATATGTAAGAGATCGCACCCCCCTTTTACAACAGATTCTATCTCTTGTGCTAAGTATAAAAAATTTGCGGATAAAAGACTTGGGGCGACTTGCATGAAAGCACTTTGGGCTTGTGCGTTATTAGCAAATTGTGGCTCACTATAATCTTCTGAATCTATATTTTTCATAGATATTTTTGCTAAATCATCAATATCTCGTGCTTGTTTTAATGAATGGAGTAATTTCTCAAACTTTGGATCTAACATGCCCTATCCTTGCAAATCATTTGAAATATTCTTACCAAATAATCTTGTAATAATACAAAATAATCGTTAATTTCAAAATAATCATTATTGTAGAGAACATCGCATGTTAAGGCAAGTATATAAAAACATGGAATCTAGTCTCAAAAATCTATATA
This sequence comes from Helicobacter rappini, assembly GCF_900198625.1. GTDB lineage: Bacteria > Campylobacterota > Campylobacteria > Campylobacterales > Helicobacteraceae > Helicobacter_A > Helicobacter_A rappini. The sequence goes on from NZ_FZPK01000021.1 coordinate 35,356, forward strand.
TTGCATCCAAGCAATTAGAAATAATCACTAAAATACGCTTTCCCCTCCGGGATAATCTCTTCTAAAATATCAATTGTTATGTCGTCTGCATCAAGCCTATTAATCTGTCGTAAATATAGCGGTCGCTTATATCCCATAAGCATGGTTGTGAGTGTTTGGATATTAATATGTAGCGTATAGATAGAATCCCCTAAGTCTTCAAGGCTAGAGTTAGTCTCTCTTTCTATAACCTTTACTTGCTTTACATTTGGGCTAAACTGCACGATAAATTGCTTATTATTCCACTCAAGCAAAGGATCACTCACAATAAAGCAAAGCATAACATTCATATTGATAGAATCAAAAGGATATTGTGATAAAAACTGCATAACATCAACGATTCTTGCCATGATATAGGGCTGTGTAGTCTCTTTTATATGTCCATCTTCTAGCAGGAATGCAAGGTTATGATTGCTATAATTTGCTCCTTTTACCTTATCAAACATAGATTGATGGGCGTTTATATAACCCCAGATTCCATAATGGGCTTCTTCATTGAGATAGACTAACTCTTTGATTTTAAACACATCATTTTCTAGCAGATACACAATGTAGCCTGTGGGCTTGTCATTGCTATCATAATAGATTGCGATCACCTCATCATCGACATCCCACCGCCAATACTCATCCCATGCGAGTTTATTGCGGATAAGACAACCATGCGTTTGTTTTGCAAACTCATCGTGCAGGGCGATTAAATCCTTATTATCACAATCTACCCTTTGTATGATTCCATCGACTTTTGGGACTTTTGGCGTTTGGTGATCTTTCATGCTAAAAGTCATTTTATCACTTACAATCTCCCAGCCACGAGAGCGATAATAGGGGATTGAGTAAGGATATAGGCAGGATATACTTTGCTTATTTTTCCGCATAGTTGATAGAATCTCTTTCATTAAATCTGCCATAAGACCAATGCCAGAATACTCCGGATAAGTCGCAACGCCTGTTATACCACCCATCTCAAAAATGCTATTATAAATGTTTATTTGCATAGGATAAAGTGCGATTTGAGAGACTAGTTTGTCTTTATTAAACCAGCCAAGCACATAGGCATTTTTTAACACAGGGTATTTTGACTGCTTAATAGCGGCATTATTCCAGCCAAATGTCAAAAGATCCTTTTCTGTTACTTGAAAGGCATATCGCAAAAGCTCATTAAACTCTTCTACATCATCTGCTACAAGTTGTCTTAATGTGAGTTCTTTTTTTAATTGTGATTTTTTCATAGCTTTCCTTTGTTTAGAATATAGAATTATAGTTTAGATTCTCATATTTATCATTTTAAGCAAAGAAAAACTTTGTAATTTTATTTTATAAGAGATTGTGCTGTGGATTATGTAGGTCTAAAACTTAATGGCATGACTTTGAGATTAGCAGAGATTAAAGCGGTTCAAATCTTCTGCATGTCTTGTATATTTTTTTGCTGTATATAATCCTGCGTCAAATCTAAACAAGATTCTAAAGATTACTCAACAATCTCTCATCACGCATATTGCGGTAATGCAATCTCAAGTGATTGTGGGATATTGCCAAGTTGGGTTTGGGCTTCGGCTTCTTCAATGCTTTGAAGTTTAAGGTTATTTTCCTTTTGGTCTTTAGAGTCATTTTGTCCAGCATTACTGCCACCTCCATCATGTGTGCTAAAATTCAAATCAAGATTATTAAAGCCTATTTGCATAAGGTTTTGTCGCAATTCTTGTGCGTTTTGCACAAACATTGTCATCACATTCGCATTTGAAGTAATGCTTACTTGTAGGTCTTTGCCCTTCTTAGAAATAGTCATCGCCACTTGCCCTAGATTTGCGGGATTAAGCTCTAGATTAATGCGTGTAATAGGCGGTTTATAGTTTAGAATCTCTTCTTTAAACTGACTTGCAAAATGCTTCATAGCTTCCCTTGCCATCGCATTTTTCATATTCACTTCTTGCTTTGTATGCACAGAACCCACTTCCTGTTTTGCATCGACTTTTTCTTTTGGTGCTTCTTCAACCTTTTTATCCATTTTGCTTATAACTTCTGCTTCTTTTGCTTTAGAATCTGTCTTTAGATTCTCTGCAAATAAAGCATCAAAAGGCTTTTGCACATCCATTTCAAAGGCTACATTTTTAGAATCTTTGATTTCTTTTGGGTCTAAAAACTGCCCTTGTTGCGCCCAGCCTTGATAGGTTTTTTGTATCATAACAGAATCTTTGCCATTAGCAATTTTTCCGCTTTGCTGTGCTATGTGTGCGGTGATTTTTGCACGATTGACTTCAAGTATATCTGCTAAGTCTTCATCACCTGTAATACCCTGCAATTCTTCTAAAAACTCTTGCTCCATAATCTCATTGCGGACTTTAGATTCTGTAATATTTTTTGGTTGAATATGTGTGCGTTCAATCACCATAGATTTATCGCCATCACCGATTTTAAACTGCAATTTTTCCATTTCATTTTGTGCTTTTCGTTTAGCATTGGCATTTGCGTCATATCGATTTAATAGCTCTGCTAATAGTGCATCTTTTTTTGCTTGTTCTCCCATGTCCTGCATGTTTGTTTTAGCAAGTGAAGTGCTTATTGCCTGTCCTTTATCCTGCAAGGAAAATGCAAGTCGTTCTTTATTGCCCTCAAGCAGACTTCTATCCATTAAATCTTGCGGATTTATGGGATTTTTCTTACCATTTTCTATAATCTCCATTTTTTGTAGATTGAGATTTCTTGCTTGTGCTTCCTTTTTTACATCATTGAGACTTTTTAGTTGAGATTCTTTTTCTTGTGCTACATTTTTTGCTTTAGAATCTGCTGGTTTTACTTCATCTTTTTTAGTGCTTATCTCTTCATCTACTTCAGCTACATTTTCACCATTTTGCTGCAAAGATTCTGCTGCAACATCTAGCTTATTCGCATTATCTTTTTTATCTTTAGCTTTTATAGAATCTTCTTTTTTTGCGATTTTAGAATCTTTGGGGCTAGATTCCATTTTATCTGTTTTGCCCTCTTTTGCTTCTTTTAGCTTGTCTTGCAGGTCTATCCCTTGTGCGTCTATTTCTTCGCTAGATTCAGTATCTTTATCTTCTTCTTTACTCTCTTTCAAAGCTTTAGCAAGTGTTGCCTCATCTTGCTTTTTATTTGGCTTTGTTGTGAGTGGATTTGGCTCACTTTCTTTAGCTACATTTTTAGAGTCTTTAGAATCTTTTGCTTCTTTAGATTCTTTCATGTCTTTTTTATCTGTCTTTTTTTCACTCTCTTTTGTTTCTTTTGAGTCTTTTATCTTTGTAGAATCTTTTTGCTCTTTACTTGCAAGTGCTTCAGAAAATGAGAGTGTTGTGGTATCTGTATCTGCTTTTTGCTTTGGACTATCTGTGGGCGTTGCTTGAGATTGGCTTATCCCAGAAACATTCATATCAGCGACCATAAAGCACCCCTTATAATTTGTAAATATCGCTAAAGTAGAAGCAAAATTTATTCCCAAATAGTGTATTTTTAATACAATATGATACAATGCTAACTTTCAAAATGTTTTGATTATAAAAATAGGAAAAATATTGCAAACATTTTATTTTATTGCATATAATTGCAGATGGATAGTCAATATTTGATAATTATGCAGGAGTGATGTATGAGTCAGAAAAAAGCTGATTTTTTGGTTGATTTGCCTATGGTTTTTTCGGTGGTGAAACCTGAAGAACTTGTTGCAAGTGCGAATGAATTTTATGGCACAAATATGATTTTGCCAGAGCCCGGCAGCAAGTTTGATGCGCGCACAGAAAGGGGCATTATCCATGAGTTTCATCTCTATAAAATTACGATTAATAAACTTGACAAAGATGAGAGAAGTTTAAAAAACAATGTAAGCGGGTTTGAAACTTTCATGGAAAAAATGGGGATTTTTACAAACCTTTATGAAGTTATGACTTTTACAGAAACTATTACGATTTTTTCTAGCCTTGAAGAAGCTGATGTATTTTTACGCGCATGTTTGCGTTCAAATTCAAATCTAAAAACAAAAAGTGCATTCTTATGCACGGATACAGAGATAGAGGGACTAGATTAATTGTTATATTTATCCTAAAGATTCTACTTTTAGATTAACATGTCTGCTTGGCATAAAGATAGATTTAATATGGCTTTTAATGTAGGGCTAGAATCTTTCATGCTGAAATCTTAATTATGGTTTTGTTTCTACACTCTCTAGTCATAGTAAGTTGTGATACGATTTTTGTAAGAGTTCATATTATTAAATGCATATTTTACTGATGATTCCAAAGTATAATATTTAGAATCTAAAAATTGTCATATTGAGCATAGCGAAAATATCTAATACAGAATCTAACAAAAAGATTTTTCACCTATGGTTCAAAATGACAAGAAAACTAATTTCTTACTATTTTTTGTGCCACAAGCCATGCATTCCAATCATAAGGCAGAGAATCTTAACTTCTACAATACTTAAATAAAGCTTAAAAATAAAACAAGATTTCATCTCATTTTATGTAAAAATATCGTTAAATCCCATAAAAATGTTACATTTTTTCTATTGAAATGCAGAAAAATCGTTTTTTTTTTTTTGTAGTTTGCGATTTGTTTGTTTTTATTAAAATCTTAAATCCTTTGAGCTTTTTATCAAAGTTAAAGGAAATTTAAATTATTTTAAAGGATAAACAATGAGAAAAACTCTTAGTATAATAGCTGCAAGCACATTACTTGCAGTAGGGCTTAGCAATACTGCCTTAGCAGATGAGGGTGGAGAGAAAAGCGGTCTATTTGTAGGTGTGCATGGCGGTGTTTCACTCTTTGGTGTGGGAATGTATGATGAGAAAGGTAAAGCGGAGAGCAATCAAACCTACAAAGACAGGGGAATTGATAAATCGGCTACTTCATTTAATGTTGGCTTAAAAGCTGGTTATCAATACTTCTTTATGCCAATAGTGGGTGTGAGAGGTTATCTAGGCTATGACTTTAATGGCAGTAGAGTGTTTGGAAAAGGCTCAAAATTTGGAGAAGGCGTGAAAGATGTAAGTATATCATTCCAAAATATTACATTAAACGCTGATGTAATGGTGAATTTCTTAAATACAGATAGCTTTACACTTGGTGCGTATGTAGGCTTTGGACTTGGCTATGGTATCACTGGTGTTACAGGTCAAAAAGCAGCGATTGATATGTTTCTTGGCGATATGAACTACAATGGATTCAATATCCCTATCAATGTAGGTATCGCAGCAACTTTTGCAGGATCTCATAAAGTAGAAATCGGTGCAAAAATCCAAGCCCTATCAGCTGGATATAGCTCAAAGACTAAGAATGATAAAAGCGAAATACTAATGAATACACATGTGATTAATGTAGGTTATTCTTACATTTTCTAATGTTTTATTAGATTGTTTTTACATAATCTAGTGTTTTTATTAGGATATTTCTATATCCTTTAATGTTTTTATAGGGCTTATTCTTACATTGCCCAGTGTTTTAAGGGCATAAGCCCTTTTGTTTCAACCTATTTGTTCAGTCTTACAACCTTACATTATTAAAATTCCATTCCCACTTTAAAAGTGGGAATCTTTTGTATTTCACAGATATATTTTTGTATGTATCTTAGATAAAAAACGCTTTGTATTTTTACAGAACATATATATGAAATAAATCAAAATCTATTTACATAAGCACAAAGTTTAGCGCGTGAATGAAGAAATTTTAACTCCACAGATTCTATATCCACGCAATTTTATAGAATCTATAGAATCTGCACCACAAGCAAAGCATGAAATATAGAAATTACAATCCTATCAAGTCTCTACAATAGGTGCAGTGTATGATGTCTTATTATTGCATGAATGTGAGAATGGATTATATTAACTGCTTAAATTAAGATATAAACCACAAAGGTGCATTTTAAATTACGAAGTTATTTGCAGTATCACGCAAGTGAATCTAGCATTAACTCAAAGCTTTGCTCAAAGCTTTTTAGTCCATCTTGCAGCAGTTGTTCTTCAATAGCCACGAGATTAATATCCATCTCTTCTAGGCTTGCAGCGATTTCTAAATCATCAAATGAAGCGATTTGCTGCATGCTTGGAGCTTTTAGATTCTGCATTTGTAAGGCATGGAGTGTAGGTAAAGGGAGCGTATTGACACAATTTTCAAAAGCAAGTGGATAAACATAATAGCCCTCGTCATTATATATCGCATTTTTCTCTTTGACACCTGTGCTAGCAAATAAGATTCTATAATTTTGCTGTGGCTTTTGGCTTAGAAAGTCTTTATAAATTGCAATAGCATTGGCGATGCCATATTTTCCGCATAATTTTTCATCTTTTAGTTGCGGATCAATTACCCTATCAAACCTTGATACAAATACGCTGATTACACCTTGTGCTTGTGTGTTTGCCTTTTGAAATGCTTGTAATACTCGTCTGCTTTGCTCCTTTGTAAAAACTAAAGTTGCATTCACATTAATGCCCCGCAACATTAAATGCTCCATTATGGTGTATCCGCTTTGTGTTGCTGGGACTTTAATCATTACATTTTTTGCGTTTATCTCATGCCAAAGTCGCACACCCTCATCAATACTTGCGTTTATATCATTGGATAAAAATGGATCGATTTCAATGCTTATTAATCCATTTTGTGGATTCTCTAAAAAAAGTGGCATGAGAATCTCACTCGCAGTTTTAATATCTTCTATGGCAAGACTTTCATATATCTCTTTTGGTTCTTTGCCTTGTTGTTTTAGCTCATTGATACTCTCTTTGTAGCTTTCACTCTTTAGTGCCTGTGCGAAAATGCTAGGATTGCTTGTTGCCCCTTGTATTTTGCCCTCTCTCACAAGCGTTTTAAACTCATTTTGCAAAAAACTTCTTTCTATAAAATCACACCAAATGCTTATCATATTATTCCTTAATTTATGATATATTTCCATGTTTATAACTTGAGATTATAACTTGTTTTTAAAAGGTTTTAGCAATGTTAGAAAATTTTATTCCTTATAGCACACAATCAATTAATGATGATGATAAAGAAGCAGTGCTAAATGCGCTTTGCTCCACACACCTAACACAAGGGGCTTATACAAAGCAGTTTGAAAGCGATATTGCCGCATATATCGGCATAAAACATGCTATAAGTTTTAATTCCGCTACCTCAGCATTATATGCCGCATTTTACGCCTTAAAAGAATATGTCATAAATAAGAAATATAACTCTAGATTCAAAAATGCACCAAACTTAGACTATGCAGCTAATAATCATTCATTTAGCATTATCACAACGCCAATAAGCTTTGTCGCTACTACAAATATGATGTTAGCAAACAATATTACGCCTATTTTTGCAGATATTGATAGTAATGGTAACTTAGACTTATCGAATTTAGAATCTTTACTCCGTGAAGATACTATTGCAGTCTGTTCTGTGGATTATGCAGGTAATAGTGTGGATATGAAAGCTTTTAGTGAGTTTGCAAAAACGCATAATTTAATATGGATTTCAGATTCTAGTCATGCTTTTGGGGCAAGTTATGATAATGTTAAAGTGGGCAGTCTAGCGGATATGAGTATATTTAGCTTTCATGCGGTAAAGCCTTTTACTACTTGTGAGGGCGGGGCATTGGTAAGCAATGATGACTTTTTTGCTGAAATCGCCTCTCTTGTATGCAGTCATGGCATTATAAAGCATACACCCTATAATCATGATTGCATAACGCTTGGATTTAATTTTAGACTGCATGAGATAAGTGCTAGTCTTGGAATCTCTCAACTAAAAAGATTAGAATCTTTTCTTGCAAAACGAAAAGAAATCGCACTTTTTTATGATAGCTACTTTAAAGATAATCCCTATTGCAAAACACTGCATATTAAAGAATGTGTAAAAAGCACATATCATCTTTATCCGCTTTTATTAGAAGATTCTCTAGCTACAAAAAAAGAAGAGATTGCAAACACACTAGCTACATATAATATCGGCGTGCAAGTGCATTATAAGCCTATTTATAATTTTACAAGCTATAAACATTTAGGGAGTCCAAAGCTACCAAATGCAGAATCTTTTTACAAAAAAGAGTTATCTATACCATGCCATCAAAATATGACATTACAAGAAGCAAAAACGACTGCCGATTATATCAGCAAAACTTTTGAAGATTATGTAAAAAATAGCATTTTGTAACGCTTCTACCGCAATTTTTTGGCAGTTTTTGCAAAATCTATGTTATTATTAAGCTATTTTAAAGTTTATTAGATTCTATAAAGAAAAACAATGAGATTAGAAAAAGCACTTGATATTTTATATGGGGAGTTAGTGAATACGCCTTTTATTAGTGCTTTTAGTGGGGTTACTTATAATGTGAAAAAAGTAGTGAGTGGGACGCTTTTTTTTGCATTGAATCCAGATGATATAAAGAGGGCAATAGCAAATGGTGCGTATGGTATCGTTTTTGAGGGCGATATGGTATGCAGTGATGATACAGAGATAGCATGGATTAAAGTGCGAAGTATTGACCAGAGCATGCGGAGATTTGTGCGCTATTTTCTTTTGGAATCTAAATATACGCTCGTTATGCTTACACCCATTGAAATATCTCTAGCTAAAAGTTTGCAAATAGGCTTATCAATATTGCATAGCATAACCCTGCAAGACTGCCTAGAAGAGATATTTAAACTATACAAAGACCAAGATAAGAGTAAAGATGAAAATACTCTGCCTTTTTGCAAGATTCTATTAACAAGCATTCAAGCCTTAGAAAACCTACAAATTCACACTTGCTATTCTGTGCAGTATGCAAGGCAGAGAGTAGAGAGAAGTAGAAGTATCTTTTCACAGCATGATTTAGAAAAAGAGATTCCAAGACGCTATCATAAGCATTGTAGCGTGATTAGCTATACGCTTTTTGAAAGCAAGGTTATTTGGGAGAATGCAGTCTATAAGCTTTCCTTGCCCTATATTTTACTTCCATTTGTAGAAAGCCTTATGGCGACTTTTTCATTTTTAAAGCAAGAGTATTGGCAATCCTATATAGAATCTATGGGCGGTTTATACGCAAGGGAATCAAAGACTACACGCATTGTATCAGGAAAAGAGATTAAACCCTTTAATCCTAGATTGCCAAAATATATGCAAGGTGATATAGGCATTAAGGGGCTACATGTAGAAGAGCTAGGTTATTGCTATCTTGATTCTAATGAGAGACTTAGCTCTAGTGTGAAAGATAAGATTCTGCTCTTTTGCACAAATCCTAGTCTTTTTGCATGTCCTAGTCTGCAAGAAAGAGATTTGGGCTATGACACTGAAATACAGAATAACGCCCACATTATCTTTGAATCATTGCGAAAAAGTCGCGATTCTAATGTCTTAATGGAATACTTAAAGGTAGAAGCAAGACATCTAAAAATGCTATCATGCTATGCAAAAGGCATAAAGCTGCCAAGAACAACGCAAAAAAATATCACCATTCCCTACGCACATATAAATCATCTCACACAGATTCTAACCAAGACTTCATACCACCTAGCAGTCATTTATGGAATCTCAAAAAAAGCGTTTGAAAAGAATGCCGACTTGCCAAGACAAAGCAAAAGGCAAGACCAAAAAACAATCCATGCTATCACCCAGCCACCAGATCTATTTAGCGCACATGGCATACAAATATAGAGATTAAATTAAAAAGAAGTGATTTTGAAAAAAGATTTAGCAGCAAGAGATTCTAATTTGAAAGATTTATGTAAAAAAGATCCTATACTCTCAACATGGAGTGAAAGAGAGCTAAACGCACTAAAGCCATATAGTGAGATTCTATATAAATTACTCACGCTAGAGACAAAAGCAAGTTATAGCATTTCAAGATTATGTGATAACAATAGCTTACTCTATGATTCAAGTAATAATAAGATTCTAGATTCTATAAAGTTTGCACCCTTACACTCTGCACCCGCCCATTTGGATAAGAATCTAGAATCTACACCAAATCAGGGTGGGCTGCGGGGTTTAGGGGTGCAAAATAGTGAGAATTTAGAATCTAAAACAACTTGTCATATTGAGCGTAGCGAAACATCTAAGAATCTAGAATCTAAAAACCACAACCAAAACTCCACAAACCACACAAAAGAAGCCCTTAGCCTGTATTTTCACAACATTTCATCTAATGAATTTCAAACCTTGCAAGATTTAGCCCTAGACTTAAAGCCATGGAGAAAAGGTCCTTTTTGCTTATATGGTGCAGAGAATAATACGCAATTTTTCATTGATTCTGAATGGCAGAGTAATAAGAAAATGAAGCTTATCCTACAAGCCCTAGACATAATAGGCTATAACCTCAAAGATAAAGTCGTGCTTGATGTAGGTTGCAATAATGGCTATTATATGTTTGACTTAGCACTACGAGGGGTAAAGCACATTAGCGGCATTGATCCCATTGCGATATTTTTTCTACAATTCTACTTTATCCACAAACTCACAAATATTTCACATTGTGCTTTTCGCCTTTTAGGTGTGCAAGATGTAATTATGCTTAATGCAAAATATGACTTGATTCTATGCTTAGGTGTGCTATATCACAGAAAAGAGCCCTTGCAGACACTAAAACAACTAAAAAGCATTTTAGCCCCAAATGGAATCTTATTGCTTGAAACACTCATATTGCAAGATAGCAATGCAACCTGCCTTTGCCCCTATCCCACTTATGCGAAAATGCCAAATGTATTCTACATATTCAGCCCACAAGCCTTGCAGAATCTAGCCTTACACGCAGGGTTTAAATCATGTGAGATTCTAAGCTATTCATACACAGATAACACAGAGCAAAGAAGCACAGACTTCATAGACAAAAAAAGCTTAGGCGACTATCTCACCCCCACACAAACAATAGAGGGCTATCCCCCAGCCTGCCGAGGTATCTTTGTGCTATCTTAATTGGAATCTTAAAAGTGTGATATAACCAAAGCTATTTTATTGCAAAGGATAATCATGGCAGAAATTTATGTTGAAAAAGCATATTATGAGAATGGGAATGTAGAAATGGAAATTCCATTTAAAGATAATATAGTGCATGGCATTGTAAAATATTATGATGAAAATGGAAATTTAGAATCTGAAATGCCATACAACATTGGTGAGTTGCACGGCATTGCACGATCTTATTATAAAAATGGGAATCTAAAAATGGAAATACCATTTAAAAATAATAAGAAACAAGGCATGAGTAAAGGATATTATGAAAGCGGAAAACTCCAGTATGAAATGCCATACAAAAAAGATATATTGCAAGGTATTGCAAAAGGCTACTATGAAAATGGGAATCT
>NZ_FZPK01000048.1 GCF_900198625.1 Helicobacter rappini
TTTGTGTATCCTTTTTTAGATTAAAACAAAAGATTTACGGAATTATAAGGAATTGCTACTTTATAAAGTTGTATTTTGTTTGCAATATAAGAATATACGCACACATTAATAAAGTTTAAAAAACTCTTTATATAAGGCTTTTATGTGTTGGTGTGTTTTTTGGGTGTGCGATTAAGTGTTTTTTTGTTGTGGGTTGCTAGATAGATATAAAAATAGTAATATATAATCACATAGTTTTCCTTTACCCTTACACATTTATCCTTGCGCTTGGAATTATAACACACTCTATAATTTCACAGGGTAGTTTCAATACACAAAGCATTAAAACTTCATAATCTTTTGCTATGCTACACTTTTTTTAGCGATATTTTTTAACAGGGATTTTTATGCTGACATTCTCAGAGATTCTATTAAAGCTACAAACATTTTAGGCGAATGCTACTTTTAGGGGTAATACTACACTTGTTTTTAGACCACAAGCTATAAATTTTATGTTTTTAAATTCATGGAATCTATGTAAAAAACTTCATAAACCATCAATTACCTTTAAGATTCTATAACTTAGCTTTTATATTTAAAATATGTTTTACCCTTTAACATAAATTAGAACGAATAATTTTTTACTTTTTTAAGATTCCATAATTTTATAGGCATGAATATCAAATTATCATGTCGTGCTATTACTCACTTTACCCCACATGAGTTTGTATTTTCGTTTCACAAACTCCACTTCTTCTTGCGTTTTTTGTAGTTGCTGTCTTAGAATCTCTATGGTCTTTTTATCATCATCATAGATTTCTTGCATAGACACAAGCGCTTCTTTTAGAAAGCTATTTTCACTTTTAAAAGCTGCTATCGTCTCATCTTTGGAGCTTAAGACCTTATCATGCAAGCCTAAAATAGTAGCAATAGTCTTCTCTACAAACACAGGGTCTAGTGCGTTGCCATTCATATCAAGTGAAACTAAGCGATTTTCCACCTTTTTTATAAGAGCTGATGTGCCTGTGCTTGCTTCGACATAGATTCTGCCATTTTCTTGCTTACTCTTAATTGTCTTATCTTTTATTAACTCTGCTACTTTCTCTTTCTCCAAACCCGATAGCCTTAAAAACTCATCTAAAAGTAGCCAAGTCTCTTGCTTTGTGTTTGCATTGGCTTTTACTATTTGCTGGTATTTTTCTTGTTTAGATTCTATTTCGTCTTTAATTTCTGTTTTTACTTTAGTATCTAATTTTCCTTGAGATTCTACTTTTTCTGGCGTGTTAGAATCTAGTGTTTTTGTTGCTTGCAGGGTGGCAGCTTGAGTTTGGCTATTTATGGTGGCTTTGTTATCTTTGAGTGTGCTTTGGGCTATTGTTTGTTTAGAATCTTGTATTGTTTTTTGCGGTTTTGTAGTATCACTTTCATCTAAATAGTCTTGCATACTCTCTTTAATTGTCTTTGCATGAGATAGATCTGGAGTGCTACTCTCAGTACCCATATCGCCATCAAGGATTTTTTGCGTTTCTTTCACATACGCACGAAGTGTGTCTTGCTCACTATCTTTTATGAGAGAATTGCTTGTTGTATTACCATTTTGCATACTCTCATTTTGAATGCTTTCTTGCATTTCTCGTATTGTCTTTAAGCCTTGTAATTGCAACTTCTCCTGTTCTGCCATAACTTTCCCTTTTTATAAGCTTTTAGATTTCACTTTGTATGCTTTGTGTATCTTTTTCTAGCTGACTTGCACGATCTTTTCTTTCTTTTACAAGAAGCTGTGCTAAATCTGGATATTGTGGCAGAAGAGATAGAATCTGTGATGCAAAAAAAGCAGCATTAATCGCCCCAGCCTTGCCTACACTCATAGTAGCGACAGGGACTGCTTGTGGCATTTGCACACTTGATAAAAGCGCATCTAAACCATCAAGCACACCACCTGCAAGTGGCACTGCTATAACAGGCTTTAAGGTGTGTGCTGCAATAGCACCTGCTAAGTGTGCTGCCATACCTGCCGCTCCAATAAATACCGCCGCTCCGCGTTTTTCTGAAGTCAGCACAATCTCTCTTGTTCTCTCTGGTGTCCTATGAGCTGAAGATATATGCACTTCAAAAGGGATTTCAAACTTTTTTAAAATAGCAATGCACTCCTGCATAACCTTCCAATCACTTTTACTTCCCATAATAATCACAACAAATGGCATACAACACCTCACATAGAATATTCGCTTGTATTTTACTATAAAAAAGTGTGTATGTGTAATTTAATGTAAAATTTAGCATGCGTTATATAAACAAACACGCATTAAGAACTTGTTTTGTGGTTTATTTTCAAAAGGCTTGCTGAATGTTTAGCTACTTTTATTGATTTCTATAAGAAATGAACCCCAACCACCAACACCATAACTAAAGTTTGTATTTTCATCAAATTTTAAGCTTAAATTCTCCAAAGACCTAAGCCATTTTTTACCCGGATAATGAGAGCCTAGAATATAAATATTTTTGGCGTTTGATGCTTGAATGATATTTTCCACCTCTTTTAAATCATCTGAAAAGTTTTTATAAGGATTTGATATAGAGTCAATCAAACTATAATACTTGTAAGCAGGATTCATTCCATTATAAACAAGGATTAATTCGCCCAATTCATAATGTTCATTTGCTTGTGTAATTAATGCATGCGTTTGTTCTATAAAAAGCCCATCTGGATAGGTATGCTTGTAGTTTAAAAAAGTTTTATAGCATAGCGAGACTATAATAATCGACATCACAATTCTTAGTGTCATACCTTTTTTTATACAACATATAAACATATAACAACACGGCAGATAAAAAATAGGCGACATATAAAGTGAGAGTCTGCTGCCAATTACTCCGCCATGACCGAAAGGATAGATTCTAAATAAAGACAATAGTATGTAAAGCGATATAGCAGTTGCACATATTATGAATATATCCTTTCTTTCCTTGAATGCAATGCAAATCCCAATCAGCCATATAATTATATACAACCATACATATTTTGCCCTAAGCGGAGTGAAGCTAGATAGAATGCTTAATATTTCCTTAATAAACTCTGGATATGCATTCAATGAAAGTGGTAAAAAATGCTTTTCCCAATAGGTATAAAAGCCATCTACTCTTTGGAACTTGAGATAAAGCACATAATATAACACAAAAAAGATTCCAACACAAAGTATCCAAACTGCATTGGTTTTCAAAAAAGCTGCAAGATTATTTCTATTTTGATATAAAATTCCCACTCCTATGGCAGTTGCAATAAAAATAGCAGTATTAGCAAAGACAATACATATCATACAAGCTATATAAAAACCTACAAATGATTTTGGATTCCCTTTTGTGCTGTTTGCAATTACATAAAGATACAGCAATAAAAAACTACAAAACGCTTCAACGCCATATTGTTTGAACTCTGTGGTATAGTAGAGCAGATTTTGTGAGCCAACAAGTAAAAGCAAAAATACAAAACCACCAAAATTACCAGCGAGTTTTTTGCCAATAAGCATTGATAAAACAAGCGAACCAACTCCACACATTAAGGGTAAAAAATACAATACATACTCGCTGTATCCAAAAATTGCTCCTAACCCTTTGTTAAATAACAAAAAGCCAAGTGGGGCAGCTTGTAGATTTGGCAATGGTTGGAAAAATATGTCTTTAAGTGGAACGCCATATACACAAAAAGCAAGTGAGGCTTCATCAAGCCATAAATCTTTATGATTGACATAAAAATAGATTCTAGCGATTATCCCAAAAGCAAGTAAGACTAAGGCAGATATATGCCATATTGCATTGCGATGTTTTGTAAGGTAGCTTTGCATATTATGTGTAAAATTACTCACTTTTACCCCCTTCTTGATAGTCATAGTCCGTGTTAATATTCCACAAATCACACTCTCTGCCCAAAATCTTATCCGCACACATAAGCCCCATAAGAATGCTATGGTCTTGATTGTTATACTTAAAGCTGCCATTTCTCCCGATGAAATACAAATCTTTAAAGCTATCTAGGGCTTTGTAGATTTTATGCAAGTTATCTTTGTAGCCTTTCTCATACACAGGATAGCTTTTGTGGATTTTTAGCACACTTGTGTTTATAATCAGCTTAGAATCTATTACAAGATTAGATTCTAGTAAATCCCTTTTTGCTATCTCACTTAGGGCTTTATCATCTAGCTTCCACAAGTCTTCATCATCATTTGCCCAATACTCAAGGCATAAAATCGCTGAGTCTTGTCCGCATTGCAAATCCTTGGTCCAATTAGCGAAGTTGGTGATTCTGCCGGTTTGGGTATCTTTGCTATGCACATAAATCCAATTATCCTTGAATAGCTTTGTCTCTTTGGTGCTTTTAGCGGATTGTTCGCTCAAGGCTCGGTCATTACCCTTTAGGTAACTCCCTTCGCCTTTCGCTCCAAAACCACTAAAATCACTCAAAGATACTTTGCTATTCCCAAACACATTTCCTTGCGATTTTTGCGTGTTATTTTCAGAAATGGATTCTAGGTTGTCGGCGTTTTCACGCCAAGCCTCTTTCTCTTCTTCTAGGATTCTAGGAATTGTGGTATTGCTTTCGTAGTTTTTTGGGGATTTTCTAAAGAAACCTGCTTCACTTCGTTCGCACCGCTTCGCTTGTTTTGGGGCAGAGCTAGACTTGAGGTCTGCGGTTGCCTCAAAACAAGGGATACCGCTCGGCGTTAGCCGATGTTTCTTTAGTAAAGCCAAATCCCCTACTTCTACATAAACTAAAATCGTGTTTCTAAATTTTAATCTCCCCGCCATTTCTTTCACACTAGAATCTAGCTCTTCTAGCGACAACACCATATCCCTAAAAGGTGCGGTAGAAATCACAATATCCCCGCTAAACTCGCCCTTGTTTGTGTGAATACCCACCGCCTTTTTGCCCTGCGTTTTAATGCCTAGCACCTCCACACCACAATGCACCACGCCGCCGCGTTTGATAATCTCTTGCTTCATATTTTCATATACCACGCCACAGCCCTTTTTGGGGTAGCTAAACTCATCAACCAAAGTCTTATGCTTTTTGCCCCCACCGCCAAAAAATGCGGACTTTATCGCTTCATAGAGATTAAGCCCTTTAATGCGTTGTGCGGCAAAATCCGCATCTAGCTTACTGCATTTAATCCCCCAGAGCTTTTCTGTGTAGCTTTTAAAAAATATGCTATACAAGCGATAGCCAAAGGCATTTGCCACCCACGATTCAAAGCTATCCCCTTTAAAAGGGTTAATTTTTGCTTTAATATAACTAAAAACACAAAGGGCAGATTCTAAAAATCCTAGTTTAAAAAGTGCGTCAAAGCCACGCAAAGGATAGTAGAAAAACTTGCGGTTATAAAAGATTCTAGTCAAGCGTGAGACTTTCTCATATTCACCATTTGTGTGGGAGTGCCAAAAGTCATTTAAGCGTTTATCCTTGCTAAAAAAGCGATGCGGTCCAATATCCACAATCTGTGAGAATAGCTCTATGCTTTTACTCATTCCACCAACTTGTGAATCTAACTCAAAAATCTCTACACTATATCCATTTTCACTTAGCACTCTAGCCGCACTAAGCCCAGCCGGTCCTGCACCGATGATTAAGACTTTTTTATTTTGTCTCACTTATTATCCTTTCTTGTAAATTTAATAAAACTAAAATATTTATGCCCCAAATAGTTGCAGATAAAGCCCACGCCCACACCGCTAATGTGGGCTACAAACTCTAAATGCTTTTGATGAAGTAGGAAGCTTTTGTGTGGGGCTAAAAAGGGGCTAGATTGTATAAAATCCTGCAAAGCTGTATAAAAGCTCTGTAAAAGCCAAAGTGTCCCCACACTCACAAATAAGGCAATAAGTAGCCCAAAAAGAGCCACAATACTAAAGCGGACAAAGGCTAGTCTTAAGCTAATATTGCGAGAAAAGATATACCTTGCGGACAAGGCGAAATTCACAAAATGCCCTAAGATATAAGCGATAATCACACTGCTTGAAAAGCTTATGTAAAAGCTTAGAAAATGCCTTGAGATGAGATTGACAAATAGGGCTAGAAAAGCAACACAAACATACTTTATTAACTGCATTAACTTCCCTTATTTAATAGCGTGGGTTGCTATGCCAAGCAAGTGCTGAAGATAGGATTGTCTCAATATCTGCAAAATGTGCCTTCCAGCCTAGAATCTCTTTTGCCTTAGTGCTATCGCCAATGAGTGTGGCAGGGTCGCCCTCTCGTCTAGATTCTATGGTATAGGGGATCTGTCTGCCACAAAGCCTAGAAGCACATTCTAGCAGCTCAAAGATAGAAAATCCCAAGCCATTGCCGAGATTAAAGGCTTCGCTTTTGCCACCATTTAGCAGATACTTTAGGGCTAAAATATGTGCGTTTGCTAAGTCATCTATATGGATATAATCCCTTATGCAAGAGCCATCTTTTGTAGGATAATCATCGCCATAAATGCTAAGAACTTCTCTCTGTCCTAGTGCCGTTTGCAAAAGAAGCGGGATTAAATGCGTCTCTGGGCTATGGGATTCACCGATATTAAAAAGCATACTCGCCCCAGCGGCGTTAAAATAACGCAAGATGACATAGTTTATCCCATAGGCGTGGCTAAAGTCTTTTAGCATATTTTCTACCACAAGCTTTGAGTAGCCATAGGGATTTATGGGATTTTGCGGATGAGATTCTGTGATGGGCAAATGCAAGGGGTGTCCATAAGTGGCACAAGTGGAGCTAAAGATAATGTTTTTGACATTGGCTTTACGCATAGATTCTAGGAGATTTAGCGAGTTGGCGATATTGTTGTAATAATACTTGCTAGGGTCTTTGACACTCTCACCCACATAGGCAAAGGCAGCAAAGTGCATAACTGCTTGTATTTGATATGTGCTAAAGATAGAATCTAGAGTAGCTTTATCGCTTAAATCGGCGTGGATAAAAGTGGTGTTTTTATGGGCGGTTTGAAGTTGGTGGGATAAATCATTGTTGGAGTTTAAGTTAGATTTAAGATTGTTATAGAGAATAGAATCCTGTGTATTTACCCCCCCCCCCCCGTTAAAATTTTGCTCTAATTGTGTAAGAAAATTGAGTACAGAATCTTGTGTGTTGGGCGTTTTAGAATCTGGATTCTGCGTTGTCTCTTGCGTGCTTTTGCGGGAGTTTGCTTTTTTTGCTTCGGCACTACCGCTTAGGTAGCTTCTCGCAAAAAAAGCTTCACAGCCCACAAAATCATCACAAGATACTTCCGCAGTTGGCGTTTTGGAGTTTTTAGAATCTAGATTCTCTAAATTTGTGCCCTTGTCTATACAATTTGAACGATTAGCTAAATTAGAGGGGTAGTCATTATCGCTTAGATAACTCCTACCCTCTAATTTAGCTAAAGCCTCCAAAGCCACAGAGCAATTGCTAGAATTTGTGGTTTTGTTTGCGTGGTTTGTTAGTGTAGAATCTAGATATTGCGATGAGATAGTAGGGCTTTCAGTAAATGGACTCGTATAAGAGAAAGGAAGTGGTGCATAATGTAAAGATTCTTTATGCCCATAGACTAAATTATCTAGTACAATGGTTTGAAATCCTAGAGTATTGAGCAGGGCGTTTGCGTGAGAGCCGATATATCCAGCCCCACCGGTTACTAGAATCTTTTTGTTTGGCATAGCTTTCCTTTTTAAAATTTATAACTAGCAAATTTATTGAGTTAATATACAGAATTATGTTATAACAGCAAATAATTATAACATAATTCTATGCATTATAGTAATACAAAAGCATGTGTAGTAGCACATAAGCTTGTTGCAAGGGTTAAACCTTGCAAATAATATAACATTCAAAAAACAACTAAGAAATGTTTGCAAAAGTAAGATTGGAATTAACCTTTATAATTCTTGATAGCTTGTTCTAAGAGTTCAGCGGCTTTATCTGCTTCTTGGAAGTCTTTTACTTTTACCCATTTATCAGGCTCAAGCATTTTATATGTCTCAAAGAAATTCTTGATTCTATCAAGTGTAAGTTTTGGCAAATCCTTATAGCTTTTTACATCGCTATATGTAGGATCGATTTTATCAAGGGCAACAGCAAGTAGCTTTTCATCCATGCCGCCTTCATCTTCCATGATTAAAACACCTATTAATCGGCATTTAATGACAGAGCCAGCCTGCAGGGGATACTCATTTAACACCAAAATATCCATAGGATCATCATCATCTGCTAATGTATTTGGCACAAATCCATAGTTTGCAGGGTAATACACCGCTGAACGCATGATTCTATCCACTACAACCGCACCAGAATCTTTATCT
Source organism: Helicobacter rappini (assembly GCF_900198625.1). Lineage (GTDB taxonomy): Bacteria > Campylobacterota > Campylobacteria > Campylobacterales > Helicobacteraceae > Helicobacter_A > Helicobacter_A rappini. The sequence goes on from NZ_FZPK01000048.1 coordinate 8,290, forward strand.
ATCTCATACTTAATGTCTGAACCAAAAGGTATTTCAATAACCGCATTAATCTCATTTGGGACTTTACCATAACTGATTTTTGTAAGATCCATAATCTCTCCTTAAAATTAAATTGGCTTGTATTATAACACTGCATTATTAACTAATCCATTATTTAATTTTATTCTAAAATATATATCTCTTTATGTGTATTAAACTCGCATTTTATGGTAGAATCTAGCCTTTTATTCAAGAAAGGATACTATGCGTTTTTATCTCTGTAATTTTTTTATACTCTTTTGTCTTGCTACTTTTATTGCATGTAATGATACCAAAATAGATTCAAAAACTACCACTTTAGATGAAGAAATATGGCTATTTAACACACAATACATTAAGACTATAAATGAAACAAGTTGGGAAAAGCTATCTGTGAGTGCGTTGAATGACTTCACAGACTTTAAACTTGAATTTACCTATATATCCACAGGCAAACCGCAAACTTGTGGATTATATGCAAAAGGAATAGTTGCAAATGAAGCGGTTGGGAATAAAGAAAAAATACAGACAAAGATTCTCATGCGACCAAATCTTATACCAGATGCAGCTATTTGGATTATCCGCACAAATAATACAAGAGGTGGCATAAAGGTTGAAATCAGTGATATTGCCGCTTTTATAGAATCTTGTGGCGATGCACATCAGTATGCAGTTGGCATGTATGATTCTATTCAGTAAGAAAGCTTAAAATATAAATTTTTAGACTACAATATGATAAAACTTTAAAAAGGAAAATCATGGCATTAGACACTACACATATGGATTATTTCAAACAACTATTAGGTGAAGAAAACGCAAAAATAGATTCCTTGCATAAACTTGCATACAGCTATGATGCTACTCGTGAATCTAGAGAACCAGATATGGTGCTTTTCCCAAGAGATGAAAAGGATATTAGCGATATTTTAAAGTATTGCAATACTCATCTCATTCCCATTGTGCCAAGGGGGGCTGGTAGCGGTTTTACAGGTGGGAGCATCGCAGCAGATGGTGGCATTGTATTAGCCCTAGAAAAGCATATGAATAAGATTCTAGAACTTGATACAAAAAATCTTATAGTGAGAGTGCAGCCCGGAGTGATTAATAAAGATTTACAAAACTTTGTAGAATCCCATGGACTTTTCTATCCACCAGACCCCGCAAGTGAGAATCAAAGCACAATAGGTGGCAATGTCAGTGAAAATGCAGGTGGTATGCGTGCTGCAAAGTATGGAATCACAAAAGACTATGTTATGGCTATCCGTGCGGTGCTACCAAATGGCAATATTATCCGTGCGGGTAAAAAGACGATTAAAGATGTGGCAGGTTATAATGTCGCAGGGATACTTATCGCAAGTGAGGGGACACTCGCAGTCATTAGCGAAATCACACTAAAACTCATCGCAAAGCCAAAGATTACGCGTTCAGCAATGGGCATTTTTGACACAATAGAAAATGCGATGAATGCAGTGTATAAGACAATGGCAAGTGGAGTTACACCAGTAGCTATGGAGTTTTTAGACAATCTTACAATCCGTGCAGTTGAGAGTAAATTTAACAAAGGCTTACCTATTGAAGCGGGGGCTATCCTTATCACAGAAGTAGATGGTAACTTAGAAGAAGAGATACAATATCAATTAAAACTTATAGAATCTAGATTTAAAGAAAATGGTTGCGTTGAGTTTAAGGTAGCAAAAGATTCTAAAGAAGGGCAGGATTTATGGTTTGCAAGGAAGAATGCAAGTCAAAGTATTAGCATTTATGGTAAGAAAAAACTAAATGAAGACATCACCGTCCCTCGTGCAAAACTGCCAGAATTACTAGAAAAAATAGGTGAAGTAAGTAAGCGTTATGGCTTTAAGATTCCATGTTTTGGACATACAGGTGATGGTAATGTGCATACAAATGTCATGGTTGAAGACTTAAAAGATTTAGATAAAGGGCATGAAGCTATCACAGAGATTTTTAAAATCGCAGTTATGCTAGAGGGGACTTTAAGCGGAGAGCATGGCATTGGACTTGCTAAAGCACCATTTATGAATCTTGCCTTTAATGAAGATGAAATGAATTTGTTTAGAAGCATTAAGAGCGCATTTGACCCAAATAATATATTAAATCCAAATAAAATGGGATTGTAAGATTCTAAAATATCACATAAAATAAAGAATCCATGCAGGCAATTACCATTTTCTTAGAAAAGGTTTAAGTCTCCCACTAAAACAAGTCGCATAAACCGAAGAAAGCAATGCTTACAACATAATTATCATAAGTTATGATTAACACATAACTTAGATTCCATGCATTTTACAACTTCTTCTCTGCTATCACATCAAGTTCTTTTAATATCGGTATGAGTGCTTTTAGCTTACCAAGCTCAATCATATTTGGACCATCGCTTAGGGCTTCTTGTGGGTTAAAGTGTGTTTCCATAAAGTAGCCATCAACGCCAACGCTACTTGCAGCACGAGCAAGATAAGGCACATAGCTACTATCACCGCCACTTTTACCACCAAGTCCGCCGGGCATTTGCACACTATGTGTCGCATCAAAGATAACTGGGGCAAATTGACGCATAATTACAAGCGATCGCATATCTACCACAAGATTCCCATAGCCAAAGGTGCTGCCCCTTTCTGTAAGCCATATTTTATGCTTACTGCTTAAGTTATAAGAATCCTGCATAAAGCTAGAATCACTGATATTAGAATCTCTAGTCTTTAATGCCTTAAGCACGCTATAACGCATATCGCTAGGATTCATAAACTGCCCTTTTTTGATATTGATAATCGCCTTAGTCTTTGCCACCGCGACAATCAAATCTGTCTGCCTACATAAAAATGCTGGAATCTGGATAATATCTGCCACTTCAGCGATAGGCTCTGCCTGCATGCTTTCATGTATATCTGTGATGATTTTATAGCCAAAATCCTTTTTTACCTTCTCTAGCAATAATAAGCCCTTTTCAAGCCCCGGACCTCTAAAGCCATCAAGGCTAGTGCGATTTGCCTTATCAAAACTTGCCTTAAAGTAAAAGTCAATCTCTGTGTCATTGTGTGCGAACTCAAGCTCTTTTGCGATGCGATAAATATTTGCTTCATTTTCTATAACGCATGGACCACTCAGTAATATCATAATATGCTCCCTATAATATAAATTTTCAAGGCTATTATACAAAAAGTTAAACCCAATCTTATTTACAATGCTAAACAAGACGCAAAAGCGGTGAGAGACTCGCAAAATCAAGTGCGATTGCTTTACTATCAAAGCTATGATTGCTACTCATTGTAATGATATATATCATATGACTGCTGTATTCTCTCTCCCTCTTTCGTATAAGCTGTATTTTTTTTGCGATAGATTCTATACTTGCAAATGGCATACATAAAAAGATCATATTTTGCGTTGTATCTATAAAATCACAATGATGACTATATTGCAGCTTAAAGCCCATTGACACCAACTCTAAAAATACCATATTTTCATACACTCGCACAAAATGTTTAGAATCTGCAAATTCACTTAGCGTAAAATCATAGAAATAAAGCTTATATTTCTTATTCGTATTTTGCGTATCAATATGCTTGCAAATATGCACGATATGATTTGTTTGCAAACTTTGCATTAAAGGATAGATTCTGTCCTTTGAGATTTTTATATGCTGCTTTAAATGCGTATAGATTCCATAGGTGCTTGTCTTTAAGGATTGCAAGGCTAACATATAGCTTAACGCTCTGGCTTCATCTTTTAAGCCAAACTGCATTGAACGCCATTTATATTCTCTCTTTTTATAATCTGGGAGTGAAAGCATTTCTATACTATTGCCATCTTTAATGAAGTTTGATAGTAAAACATCAATATTTAGATTCTTAGAATCCATACTTAGATATTCTTCAAAGCTTAATGGTAACAAAGGCAATGGGCTAAAATCACTAGGACATGCCTGTATATCACCTATGTAGATACAAGGACAAGATACAGCTATATCATCACAATATTTTATTGAATCTAGAGTGATATTATCAACAATGAGTAACTCTAGCTTTTCACTCATGCCATATAAAGCCTTTTTTGTATTTGCTATAAGAGTTTGTGAAAATAATGTAGCTAAATCCATGTAGAAAACATGCTGAAACTTTTGTGCATACCACAAAGCAAATGTAGTTTTACCGCTTTGTGGTGGTCCATATATAAAGGTTTTATCACTCTTTATATTCACACTGCGTGGAAAAAAATGCTTTAGCTTTGGAATCTCAATAGACATACTTCACTCACACAAGATTCTAAAAATACTCATCATAAAGCAACTTTACACACACAATAAGTGATACACCAACAACAAGGGGTTTGACTATCTTTATACCATAGCGAAGTGCAAGTCTAGACCCAAGATTTGCACCGATAAACTGCCCAGCACCCATAAGAAAGCCAAGCACCCATAGAATCTGTCCGCCTATGGCAAATACAAGCATAGAGGCAAGGTTTGAAGTGAAATTAAAAAGCTTTGCATGAGCTAATGCGTTTTTCAGTCCATATCCACCCAGCATGATTAAAGCAAGCATTAAAAATGAGCCAGTCCCCGGACCAAAAAAGCCATCATAAAAGCCAATCGCCCCAAGCACAAAATAAAGCAAAGCATGAGTGTAGCGGACATGACTTTGTTCTTCTGTAATCTTTGGAGAAAACAGAAAATAGAGCGCAAAGACAATCAGCAAAAAGGGGATACATTTCGCTAAAAATTGTGCTTCTAAAAACTGCACGAGCAGCGTCCCACCAGCCGCACATAAAAATACGCAAATAACAGGGATAATATTATCTTTAAGAACTATGTGTCCTTTTTTATAAAAGTGCATAGTCGCTGAAAAGCTACCAAAACAGCTTTGCAGTTTATTCACCCCTAAGGCTTGATGCGGTGGAATCCCAGCAAGAAATAATGCAGGGATTGTAATCATACCGCCACCCCCTGCAATAGAATCTATAAATCCAGCACAAAAAGCCGCACAAAATAAAATCGCATAAATATCTAAGCCTAAATCCCCTAACATGTTATTCCTTATCGTTCTTTTATGAATTAATTGTATCACAACACATAGGATAAAACAAGTCATGTAGATCTTAAGTTGTAGCTATCTTGCAAGTGCCTAATAGTCTTATGCTTCCCGGTATATGCCCTTTATCAAAAACAAAAGCTTTGCATTCCTTATCATCTTTTGGAATCTCTGCTTTTACTATCAAGTATTTTATAATCAAAATGATTATTTTGAAATATTTTATCTCTAGATTCATTTTTATCTTGATTTTGATTTTTTGTCAACCGTTTGGTTTATACTGGAAACTGGAAATATGAGGTCAAGTTTCAAAAAATCTTCAGCGTATAATAAAAATTCTCAATGGGTTTCGTGTAATATTTTCTACAATGTTGCACTTCATTGTAGGCTTTTACTCATATTTCATTACTATTCTTTTATATTTTATCATGTCGTCGTTAAGTAGTTTTGTGAGTACTTCTTGAGGTGTTAGCTCTATAACATTTTCTGTTTCTTTAATAAAACTCTCATAGCCATCATGCAATATGTTTTTTTAAAAAACTGATTTGCTCTCCCGATAATTTTATTTATTCTACTTTTAATCCAATAAATACATGAGAAGATATTCCATTTTCTCCATTTCATCTCTCTACAATAAGATAAGATAATCAGTTCCAATATCCTTACTAGCACTGTTATATTATGAGAACATTGGAATTTTATCGTCTCCTAAGCTTGTTGAGTGAAACATTGGTGCTAGATTGCAAATAATTGAAAGCTTTTATTTTAGAGTCTGCGTTTTCTTGCTTTTGCCTTTCTTTTTGTGTTTCTCTCCACCATATTTTTAGATTCTTTATTTTTACATTCTAATGTGACATTAAGACTAGATTCTAAAAGAGAATGATTTAGTATTATAGGGGTAGAGTTTGCTAAGAAGATTTTCATGGTTTGCGTACCAGTGGGTTCCATGTTTAGAACTAAATAAGAGATGGACTTGGATTCTATAAACTCATCTTTAGAATCTAGTTCGCCAAAGGATAAAGGATTATTGCGAGGATGTGGTTGAGCCTAATAGAAGTTGAGAGTCTAAAAATATAGCAATATTATAATCTTGCAAACTTTGTTTATCCTGATCGGTAAGTGCGCATCCTCTAACAATAGTAGCACAATTAAGCACATTGTTATTGTCAGTGAAAATATTTTACATTTTAAAGAGCTATAAAGTCTTACAAAGATTTTTTTAGCACAATAATTAAAGGATTGGGTGAAAAAGCAACTCTTTGCTTAATTCCAAATGGGCTTTTGTAATCATTCGTGATATCAAATCCTTATGCAGTGCGATGGCTTGTAGTATTTGTGAAACAAGATTATTGTGGCTTTATAATGAAAGAGTTCCATTCTATTGCATTCGTTAAGCAATTCTTGATTACTTTCTAATTTATCAAAGAATGCTTTATCTAGATTTTTACATAGAGCTTTGCATCTTGTAATTGCACATTGAGTCTATCAATACATATAATTCTTGTATGTTTTTACTATATTTAATCCTTACTATATATCTTATCTCACTTAAGAGATACACAAGTAAAAAAACTTTGGTGGTTTGTATTTTATCTTAATATATCACCATCAAATTGGGTTAAGTTAATAGGTATTACAATATTATCCCTACATACAATGTTTAAGACTTCATGGGCATTTAGAGCATAGCTAAATCCTACCCTTTCCCATATTTTTTCAAGTAACTGGGCTTAAGCTTCCATTTTTTTGTAAATCTGTTTTTGACAATTTGTCATAAAGTTCTTCCATGTCTGTATTTTTCATACAATCCTCATAAAACTTTTAGCTTTGCGGTGCTAAATTCTGCCCCCACAAGGCTTATTAGTGTCACCCATGTCGCAACCTTCAATCCCAAAAGATATATCTGCATTAGATTGCTTATTTTTAAAAAATGCTGCATATATTTTTGCTTGATTAATGGGATAATCATTAAAAAGACAGCAAATATAATCCCCATCACTCTTACAATAACAAATCATAATGTTCCTAAAAATATGTAAAACAAGCATGTATTCTAGCAAAAAAAAATCATCATTTTTTTGCTAGAATACAGAAAAATATCATTAATTGTCTATAATGTTCAGCTTTTAGATGAAAACATTAAGCATTTGAGATTGTAGATTCTTTAATAGATAAACATAGGAAAAATATGCGATTAGATAAATTCTTAAATGCAGTCAATCTCACAAAACGAAGAGCAATAGCCCAAGATATGTGTGCTAATGGTGTTGTGCTTGTAAATGGTGTAGTATCAAAAAGCTCAAAAGAAGTCAAAGTAAATGACATTATTACCTTAAAGTTTTTGGAATCAACACATCAATATAAAGTCTTGCAAATCCCAACATTAAAAACTATACCCAAGAGTATGAAACATGAGTATGTTTTGGAGTTAGATTCTTAGAGAGATTGTTTTAAAGATTAAGTGAGATTTAAGATGAAACAGCAATTCTATTTTAAGTATTAATGCAGCAATTCTTTACTTGCGAATGTATGAAGTTGATTTTTACAACTTGTTTATTTCGGTATTGTTCTGCTTTATATAAATAAAATCATTTCCTGCATACAAATACTTAGATTCCAATATTCTCAAGCTTTTTTCATGCCACAACATACCACTTGATAACATACCTATATTAACTTCTATGAAAATATTCGTTGCAGCCTTAATTCTTATGGATTTATGCTTATCTTGCATAAAACTTTGGAATCCTACACAACACAACTAACCAATCGCTCGTAAAAACTCAACACAAGATCGCACACCAATGCCACTTGCACCATAAGGATTTACACCCCATTCTTTCTCTACATACGCAGGACCTGCGATATCGATATGTAGCCATTTATCCTTATATTCTTCTCTAATAAATTCAGCTAAGAATAATCCCGCAGTAATAGCCCCACCATAGCGAGAGCTTGAAGTATTGCTTACATCAGCTATTTTAGATTCTATAAGCTTTTTTAAATGCGCGTTAAAGGGCAATGTATGAGCTAATTCGCCAGATTTCAAGGCAGATTCCACAAATTGCTGTTTTAACTTCTCATTAAAGCCCATAACGCCACTTGTATATTCCCCAAGTGCCACCACACACGCACCTGTAAGTGTCGCAAAGTCAATGATAATATCCGCATCTAAATCTTGTGCATAGCTCAAACAATCAGCCAATACTAATCTGCCTTCCGCATCAGTGTTTTTCACCTCAATGCTTTTTTTCTCTCTTGAGATTAGCACATCATCGGGTCGATAGGCATTTTTACCGATAGCATTATCTGTTATCCCCATAATTGCGTGTAATTCGACATCAAGTCCTAGCTGCACCGCCGCTAAAAACGCACCAAGCACCGCACATGCACCACCTTTATCAGCTTTCATTGTCGTCATATAATCAGCAGGTTTTAGGCTTAATCCACCTGTATCATACACTAGCCCTTTACCTACGATAACCACCTTTTTCTTTGGCTTTTTAGGCTTGTAGCTTAGGTGAGCTAGATATGCAGGATAGTTTGAGGCTTGATTTACCGCTAGAAATGCCCCCATTTTTTGTTCTTCCATGTATGAATTACTACGCAAAGTTGCATTTATTTCGGCATTTTTATATTTTTTTGCTAGTTTTATAGTCTCATTTTGAGCGAGTTCAGATAGAAATATTGAGTTTGCGATATTTGGTGGCGTATTTACCACATTACGCACAAAATTCACATTAGCACATATAATACTTACTTGCTCTAAAAGACTCTCTTTTAAGCCGATACAATGGATTGTAATCTTAGAATCCGCTTCATCATCTTTTTTATGCTTATAGCCACTGAATTCATAACTACCAAGTAAAAAGCCTTGCAAAATGGCAATTTGCACACTCTCATCTAAGCCCTTAAAAGACAAACTCACTTCATCTAACTTAAGATTTTTCATAGATTTATATGCTGTGCTTATCGCATTTGCATAGCTTTCTGTCTCTTTATTTTCTAAACCTATATATAGAATCTTGCTGCTTTGAGCAAAAAATACACCGCTGCCCTTATAACCACGCTCTTTTAATAGCGTGAAATCAGGGATTTTTTTGCTATTTTTAGAATCTTCTAACATTGTCTTATCAACAAATAGAATCTTAGCACCTTTTTCCTCTTTGCTTATGACTAGATTGACTTTAGAATTGTATTGCATTAGCGTTTTTCCTTAGTGTGTTTTTTTCTCCACCATATAAATGTGGCAATAAAGCCTACAATTATAGCTAATAAAATAGCAAATAATAATAGATTCTCTTTGATTTTTGCAAAAACGCTTGTGATAATATCAAGTATTTCCGCACCAAAATACCACGCTGGAACGATTGTGATAGCTGCCCAAGCCCACGCTGATATAAGATTTATTAAAGCAAACTTTAGGGCAGAATATCGTGTCAAACCAATGCTTATAGGAATGATTGTCCTTAAACCATACATGTATCTTTGCACGAAAATAATGGGCCAGCCATATTTTTGCATAAGCCTACTTGCAAGGGCAAATTTACGCCTTTGACTGCGAAATTTCTTATGCACATACTCTTTTCTTAGCCTACCTATGTAAAAATAGATTTGATCCCCAGTAAAGCCCCCAAGCCCCGCGATAAAGATACACCAATACACATCTAAATGCCCTTGATGAGCTGCAATCCCTGCGAGTAAAAGCCCCCATTCTCCCTCCAAAATACTCCAACAAAATAAAATCACATAGCCCCAATCTTGCACATGATTTTCCCACAAAGATTTAATGCTTTCTTCAAATGAAAAATTTGAATTCTTCACATACAAAAAAAGCGAAATTGCTATGATGATAACAATGCTACCTACAATAATGCTTTTTAGATTCTGTTTTATTTTCTCCATATAAACCTGCCTTTTTTTAGATATGTGATTCTATAAAAAGATTTTAAACTCCGATTCAATTTAACAATCCCCCTCTGTTACCCCTATGCTTCCATTTTAACATGTCGTATATATTCATTGCTAATTAAACTATATTTCAATAAAATGTTAAAGCTCATGGCTATTCCATATAAAGTTACCACATACTTGCCCATTTCCCAATATATTATCCTTTATTTAGAATCTAGTATTTGTGTTCCAAATCCTCTTTGCACTCAACACTCACTCAAACTTAAACCAGCTTCCAAACATTACTTCTCCTGCTCTTGCATTTTAAGAAAAAGTTCCCACTTGTATGCACTCTCAACAATCTTTGCGAGATTGTTATATTGTGGATTCCATTCTGTATTTTTTAGAATCTTTGCATTATCTGCGATAAGTATCGCTGGATCGCCTGCGCGTCTGCCTGTGGTATAGACTTTAAAATTATTTTTACTGACTTCTTTTACACACTCAATCACTTCTTTGACACTAAAGCCCATTCCATACCCTACATTAAATATCTCTCCAAGCGGTCCAACCGCATTTTGTAACAATTTATAAGCTTCAATGTGTGCCATAGACAAATCATCAACATGGATATAATCCCTTATGCAAGTGCCATCTTGCGTATGATAGTTTGTCCCATAAATACTCATACCCTCTCTCTTGCCTACCGCACATTCACATGCCACCTTGATAAGATGAGTAGCATTCTTAACACGCTGTCCTAATGCCCTATCTGCTGTATAGTCATTTAGCATATTTGCCCCTGCTACATTAAAATATCGCAAAATCACATAATTAATCTTTGCAGATTCTGCTATATCTTGCAACATAGTCTCTACCATAAGCTTACTCCAACCATAAGGGTTAATGGGCTTTAAGGGGCAAGATTCTGTAACGGGGATATGCTCTTCATTTGGCTCACCATACACGGCTGCTGTGCTTGAAAAGATAAAGTTTTTCACCTTATATTTCGCACAATATGAGAGTAATTGCAGTGTTTTAGAAGTATTATTTGTGTAGTAAAGAATAGGATCTTCCACAGATTGTGCTACGCTGATAAATGCACCAAAATGCAGCACTGTATCGATTTTATATTGTTTAAAAACCTCTTCACAATTTGCCAAATCTTCACGCACAAGCCGCACTCTATCACCAAATTGGTGTTTTAAATATTCATAGTTTTTCAAAAAACCTGTTGAGAGATTATCTACAATAATGATTTCAGCTTCTGTATGTTGTAAAAAATGAAGCGCACAATGTGAGCCGATGTAGCCACAACCACCTGTAAAAAGTATCTTCATAATTTTCCTTCATATTTCAAATTAAAAACCTACATTATAACATTATAATGCTACTTTCAGTTTAACTCAATGGAGAGAAATATGGAATCTGTTTTTGATAATAAAACTTTAAGAATGTCGATTTTGGCGACACCTGAACATGTGAATTTTAATGGTGTAATGCATGGGGGCGATTTATTAAAAATGCTAGATGGCGTGGCGTATGCGTGTGCGACACGATATTGTGGTATCGGTGTAGTAACGCTTAGTGTCGATAGAGTGCTGTTTAAAAGCCCGATAAAAATTGGGAATCTTATCCATTTTCTTGCATCGATCAATTACACTGGCACAACAAGTGTGGAAGTTGGAATCCGCGTAGTAGCAGAGGATATTGCGAAGCGAACACTAACTCACTGCAATAGCTCTTACTTTACAATGGTAGCCCTAGATTCTAATGGCAAACCAACAAAGGTCCCACCACTCACACCAGAAACTGAAGAAGAAAAAAGACGATTTGAGGCGGGGAGACTAAGGCGAGAAGCAAGCAAGGCAAAGCTAAAAAGTAAGAAGTAGGTTGAAAATATTATCTTTTTTTGTGAAATTCATTTTTATTCAAGCATGAAAGATCACTATAATGAGATCCCTTATCTAGCTTTTATTCAGCTGATTAATGCAAGTAAGTCAATAAGACTGATTTACCATGCTATTCCTTAAAAGCAAGGGGTTATTTTATGAATAAATCATTGCTAGGAAATATCTTAGATAGTGTTTGATTGCCAAGTCCCTATGTTTTTTAGTGAGTTTTGTTGTTTGATAGTTTTTTAGCACATTAAACAAATAAAAGAGTATCTCTATACTTCTTTGGACTGATTTCAGCCTTAACTATGGTAATACCAAATATATAACCATCATTTTAACCAAAATGCTATCGCTTCCTATACCTAAAATCTGTTTGCGTAAAGTTAGGACATTTTTTAAGTTTGCCTTTGTAGCGTGTGCTGTGGTATTTCTAATGGGCTGCAAGATTCTAATAAATTGTTGCAACTCAGCTATAAAATACATCAAGCCAATATTTTTAGAATCTTTTATACCATGCTTTGCAAAGTTATAGATATTTTGCCTAAAGGTATTTAAAAGGTGATTTAATGTGCCTAAATTTGGCATTATTAAAGCTTTAGAATCTAGCCATTCTTTTATACTAGATTCTATCCCTTGCACTTTGTATGTGTAATCGCCTATGCTATTTTGATTTTGACTTGTTTCAAATACATCTAGGTTTTTAAATAATCTCTTGCAAAATCGCCCTATCTCTTGCTCCATAGTTTTACTATATAGCATCACAATGCCAGTGCAGTCATAGAGTGGATTGCCTTTATTTGCATGGTATTCTAGCTCAGCGTTAATAAGATTTTCAGCAGAATCTGTTAGTAAATCATAAATCAAATTTTCACCAAAGATGAAGTCAATCAAATTGTTACGCATTTGAATTTGTTCTTCTGTTTTAAACATATTGTGATAATGTAGAATAGGCTGTTTATTTGCATGAAATGTAGCAAAATAATCCCTATGCTTTTTCATCGTGATTGCAAGTGGATAAGTATAGTTGTTGCCATAGAGTGCAAAAGTGCGATTGTTATGCAATGTTTTAAAATTTGCCAAAAACATATCTCTCACATTTGCAAAATTATTTCTTACAAGTTCTTGCATATCACTTATTTCAAACCAAAACTCTACACAAAGCCCCTTTTCATCATAATATGCAGGAGCAGGGACATTTTTATCCTTAGATATAGAGACAACCTTGCAAACATAAAGGTTTGCATAATCAGTAAGAAAAAGTTGCAGTGGATTCTGTGTGCTTGTTTGATTTATCAGTGTTTGCATGGAATCTGTTTGTGTAGATTCTATTGTGTTTATTGCCGTATGTTGCGTGTGTTTTATGGAATCTTTGCTGTGGGTTGTAGTATCGTTGTGGCTAGATTCTGTGTTTTTTTATTATTTAATACCGCTCCTACTCTTAATTTATTATTTCCTTTCCACTCACTAAACACATTGCCAAATGTTCTGTTTGCATTATTAGCCTTACCTCATGTTGTTTATAGATCCAACCTATCCTTGCCCCCCCCCTTACTTTATATTTTTATTTTCAGTTTATATACTATCTTTTGTTTTCTATCTCGGTCTTATCTTGATTTTGTAAGGGTTGCACGCAATCTTTTAATATGCAGAGCAATATTGTTTTACAAATGTATGAATGCTTTGCATGATGGATATATGCATTTGCATTTTGAAATTTTTCTCTAGCATTATCAACTTACATGTGAATACTTATCTATTACAGTGCATAAACCTTGTTGTTTACTTATGTCTAAAAAAGCTTTGGATATGCCTTGTTTGCAAGTATAGACTCTTGCATAAACTATCATTAGCAAATGTAGTGGCCGTTAATGCGTATTATCTGTCTCGTTGACTCTACAACTTTTTATTTCCCATGCATTGCTTACATTAGCATTAATATTATTATTTACATGCATAAACCTATCAAATAAGCCAGTATTATTTCTACATTGTTAAGTTACTTTTTACTCTACTTACTATTGGGCTGATTACTCTCGCTTTATACTAGTTTCAAAGGCCTATTATCATTCTTCTTAATTATGTAATATTGCATATTGCTTATCAATCATTCTCTATGAGATATCTTTTGTTATTTACCTCATAAGACATGTTTATCAGTATTTTGCATGTAGGGATATTAAGCTTTACTTAGCAATTAATGTAGTCTTTGTAAATATTGTATTTGTTTGGTTGCTTTAGTCTTTTATTTTGTTTAAACCTTAAGCTTTAGAGCATTTTATTATTCAAGCAACAGGCACTAGTCATATGTCAATTAAGAGTTAATCACGAAAAACAATATGCTCTTAACCAAGACTTTGCAAGTGTTACCTTATTTTATTTGGTTTTGTAATGAGTTTATTTAGTCTTGGTTATGGCTTGTATGCTATTATTGGTGCTTTGTGTTTTGGGAATGTTGTGCGTGGTTGGACTTCGCTTGTTGCTTTAATCGTATTTATTGGTGGTATGCAGCTTATCATTCTTGGAATCATTGGTGAATATATCGCTAGGATTTATGAGCAAGTAAAAAGGCGTCCAATATACATCAAACGACATGGCAGGAAAGACTCATAGTCAAAAGATTCTCAATTGAGATATAAAAAGATTTGAAATTAATGGAGACAATTCAATGCAAAAATCAGTCGTGAATAAGTCATGGTTACTCATGGGGGGGGGGGGGTTACTTATCCTTCTTCTTTCACTTGGTATTAGAATCTACTTTTTGGAACAGAAAAAAGATGCACATGTTGATGAGATTCTATCAATCATATTGACTGAATATAATCAATATGGTTGGGGTAAGCGTTTTGAAGAAGAGAAGGTATTTAGTAGCGATTCTGCAAAGCAGGGGTTGTTATGGAATGACCCTAGCATAAAAGGTGCGTTTCAAGATGTATATAAATTATGGAAAAACAATAGAGATGATCCACATACAAGTCTCTACTACATTATATTGCGTTTATGGCATATAGGCTACACAGATACAAATTTACAACATATATTTTATCGTGGCATAAGTTTAAATCTCGTATTTTTTCTTGTTGGATTTTATTGTGCTTATCGCATTGCTACGAAATTATTACAAAATGAGTGGCTTGTTTTACTCTTTTTATCACTTGCATTTCTAAATCCTGCAAGCATAGGCAACACCTTGTTTATGCGACCTTATGCTTTGCAGGAAATGCTATTTCTAGCATTTTGTTTGGGCTTTGTTTGCATAGTTGAGAGATTAAAACTAGATTATCGCAAGTATAATTCATGGCGTTATTATGTTATATTTGGATTTTTGAGTGCATTGCTGTTATCAAGTGGATATTTTGCTGTGCCGTTTGTATTATTGGTGTTTTTATGTGCTAGTTTATGGGAGCTAAAGTATTTTACAAGGGAGAAAAAATGGCAAATATTTTTTCCACTATCTCTTATTACTGCTGTTATATTTTGTTTTCTTTTATATACAAAATATTCTCGTGGATTCCGTGGTTCTCGCGGAGTGGAGGCAGGTGAAAAGCTAAACTTTACATATTTAAAAGAGAATCTGCTAAACAATACTGAAAATTTTTTCAATATCTTAAGCTTCAATCTTTCGTGGATTATTTTAGGGATAATGCTGCTTGGATTATGTTTGGCACTCTTGTATCGCAAAAGATTGTGCTATAAGAAGGATTTATTTGTTATTTTCTTTGGAGTTTGTGCGTTTATTTGGTCGTATGCTGTTATTTATGTTGCCCCTTATAAAACCTTGCGTTATATTATGTCAATCTTTCCTATATTTTTATTATTAGTGCCATTTGGGCTTTATATGATTGATACAAGTTTAAAATCATATAGCGTGAATAAATATTTGCGTAACACTCTTATTGGCATACTTGGTATGTATTGTGTGTATGCAATAGTACCAAAAGATAGCAGTAAAATTGAATTTATAAATTACCATATCGCAGAATCCCAACCGCCAAGAGATGATAAGCAAATGATAGTCGTTGTATTGCAAGCCATGTATATGTATGCTAATATCCTGCCCTATTTGGATAAAGACATGATATTTTTAGATGACTGCACGAAACTATCTAGCATAATAGAAAAATATGGACACATTGAGCTTATAACAGATGAAGGTCAATGCAAACTGGATCATTATGATTCCAAAGCATATTGGAAGGCAGGAGGGTTGCAAAGCGTGATAGTGAATCAAAAAAGTTCCAACTAGCCCCATTAAAACTTAGCTAAAATCAAGCTTATAGCTTTTTATAAAAGCATTTTATAGAATCTTTTTATGCAATTAATATACTAAATTAATCTTAGATTCTAAAATAAACCATCAAGGACTAACGCACATGCGTTTGCAAAAGTATATTTGGCTCTATTTGTATGTATTGTGTGGCAAGGTAGCGTTCAAGCTCTAAGTGGCGATTGAGTATGGGGAGTGAGTATTCGGCAATGATTCCTTTCTTGCTTAGATAGGCATAAGTCTCTGTTGTGGCAAACTCGCTCTCATCTTGCAAAATTCTCACTAAAGTATCAGTGTTAATAGAATCTCGAAAGTCTTTTTCATCTTCAAATATAAGTGTAAAATAATCAATATATTTTTCTTTCAATGTTTTTTGAAGTTTCTTGGGCGTGTCTTTAGTGATATTGGTATTTGAATCTTGTGTAAAATACTCTTTTGTAAAACTAAGTCGCGTTTGTATTTGGAGTAAAAAGCTAATAAGCATAATCACGCACACATGGAAAAAATCATCTTTTTCATACACACGCACACACATGCTATATGGCTTTTTTGTTTCATAGATATTATCAAGACTTGCTGTGCGTGCTATATTTTTTAAAAATTGGCTGTAATTGTGATTAAGATTATAGAGAAACTCAATCTCATCAGCACTCAAAATCCCACTAAAGCAACCAATAATATCCGAATACAAGCTATTATGCAAAATCACACTATTAGGGCTTGTCTGCACGAGTTTGCCAAGCAAGAGTTTGCTACCAAAGGGCTGCAAATAGCCCGGTGAAAATGTGCGTGGTGTGCCTGATACAAGCTTTGATTTATACGCACCATTAATACAGATAGATACCTTTAGCTTATTTATCGCATAATTCATTTCAGCTTTATTGTAAGTAAAAAGGCTAAAGTTTGAAGTGTCTTCTGGCAGGTTTGCAATTAAGTCAGCAAGGCTTGTTTGTGTAACTTGTGAGGGGATAAAAATCTGCTTTGCTACCTCATAGATATAAGAATCTGTATAGATTAAAATTTGTGCGTGCAGGCTAAATCGCATATACTGCACTTCTTTTGCTGCTTCATGTATGTCATAAAATGAGCTGATAAATATAACACTAACGCCTTTATCCCATACTAAAAAGTTGCTTGTTTTCTCACTTGCCTGTAATTTCATAAAATCTTGTTTTGTAATGATTTCATAATCTATAAATTCTTTCTCTCTTGCCCTTTTACTCTCCATTACACATAAAAACGGGCAGAAATCAAATATAGGCGTGAAAAGATAATAAAAGATTCTAGCGATTATAGAATCTTCTAAGAATGAGACATTGCCTATCATAATATTACTTGCTATTACTGCGCCAATCTCGTGTATAGCTAACTTTTTTGTATGGATAAAGATATTTCCAAGTGGCATGAGTAAGACAGATTCTGTCTCTTGCAAGAGTTGCTTATAAGCGTAAGCATAGTATTTAAAGCTATCAAGTAGCATATAGACTTGCTCTTCATAAATGCTTTGTGGTGTGTTTGGATATAGCTCACAAAGTGTCGCAAAAAGGGCTGGTATGCACTCTTTTAATCGCCCGATGATAGAAGTTATGATATTGCTTCTATTTTGCAGAATCTCTTCTTGCATTTTTTGCGCTTTTGCTAATTCTTCTTTTTCTTTCTCTGCATAGAGTGAAAATGTAGCTGGGGCATTATTCATACTTTGCATATTTAGTCTGTGCATATCTTGTGCGTTTAGGTATAAAATATCTTCTAGCTTATTTGTATTTGGCATAGATATTTGCAGGTTTTCTAAGTCTTTTAGAAATGAAGTTTGCTTGTTTGTATCAATGGAATCTTTGCTAGATTCTGTATTAGAATCTTTATTAGATAAATTTGCTAAAAGCATCATTTGAGATAATACTAAAGGCTTTCTTAGCGTATAGTCAAAGGTTTCAAAGTTATATTGCTGTGTTCGAGTTAAAAGCGTAGAATCTTTTAGGGCATTAAGGCTATATTCTTTTTTAATCTCATCTTTTTTACTCTGGGCTAGACTTTGCAGGAAAGCTTTAGACTTTTTCTCCCATTCTTGTTTATTATAAAGCATTGAGATATAATCAAGTAAGCCATAGTTAAGACTTGTATGCACCCCCTTTAATCTCAAAGCAATCATATCGCTAAATTGCGTAGTAAAATAGCTTGTGCTAAAAAGCTGTGCTTCATGCTTAGCTAAGATTCTATACAATGGATAATGAAGATTTGCTTCTATCTCAAAGCGTATTTGCATATCAAGGCTTTTTGCAAGGGCGATAATAAACATATTTGTGCTTGTTATATGACAGGTTAGAATCTCTTTATATTGAAAGCATTTTGTAATCAAAGCGATTAAATTACTTCTAGCATTTGCCTTATTTGTAAAATGTGTATTAATAGAGCGGGTATGTGCGGCTTTAAACTCCATAATATCATAGGTATAGTCTAAGTCTTTTAGCCTTACACATAGCTTTGCCTTATTTTGAGCACATAGCTTTTTGCTTAAATCAGCGATATAATCTAGGGCTTCCAATGACATAAAATGATAGCTAGGCAAACTTAGCGTAATATCAACAGGATAGCTAATATTTTTCACCGCATTTTCTATACTCGCTAAAAGCACAAAAAGATTCTCGCAGTCATTATCAAGGATAAGCATTTTTGCATTTGAGTTGTTTAGTAGTGTTTGGAGATTAGAGCTAAGTTCTGTAATGCGTTGTGTTTGATCTTTAAAATCTATATTTAAGATAAGATTCAAAGGATTTATAATAAGCCCATTTACTTTATCTTGTGTGAAAAGGTCTAAACAAGTGTTTATAAAAGATTCTATATCGCTTTGTAGGTTTGGAAGTGGTGTAAAAACATAGAGTAAATTCTTTGCTTTTTTATATGGCTTATATTTTTTTATATTGCTTGTTAGAATCTTATCACAGCCCTTTTTTGTATCCTTTAATAGTGCATGACTTGGCAATATTGAAAAACGATAGCAAATAAGTCTAAGCATCTCAAAACTTGAAAAAAAGTGTTTAACAAATAGATTGTCAAGTATGAAATTATCTAAAAAAGCATAGAAATTTTGTGGAATCTCTGAGCCTTTTTCTATGTTTTTAATATGTATCAGCATAAATTGCTCTAAAAAATCCATATCGCTTTTACTTAAGGCTTTAGTGCGATGATAGATTTGCATATCTTTCTTTCTAATGTATCTTTTTGCGTTATTGAAATATGTTGTTGCGGTTGTGATTATCGCATTTTCATCGTATATAGCCATTAGTTTTTACTCCATGCCTTATGTCTTAAACTCATAATGAATTATAGCAAATTAGATTTTATATTTGTAATCAAAGCATAGAGCTAATAAAAGGCAATGTTTTAGATTCTATTTTCTTTAAAAACGACAATAACTAAAACTCATCTATATCACTTAAATCTATACCTAACACAAGATGCACATAGTCATTAAACTGCCTCTCCGCTTCCTTACCATTACCATTACCACTAAATTCCTCTATACCATCATCTCTAAAGATATAGCCTCCATAGAAGATATGTCGATCATACTTTTTCATTACTCGTGGCTTACCATCATAAAAATAAACCTCTTTTTGCATACCCCAAAAAGATTCTTTAACAAGGTTTATATTCCCAGACTTATCATAATAAATTTTAATAGGATCTCGTGAGTCTTCGTACAAACTTGTTGTCTTTTTATTATTTCTATTATAGAATGTTTCCTTATTGCCCCTGATTTCTAGTCTATTTACGCAATATCCATTAAACATAAAGCAGTTCTTTCCCAAAATCCCAAAACTTAACCCATGCAAATAAACATTTCTAGCACCGCTTATAACGGTTACAATCCCATGTGGCTTACCATCAATGAAGTTTATTTCATAGCTGTCTTCTTTTGGCGCATGATGGTACATATCCGTAAAAAAGTTTATTTTATCAAGTTTGCCATCTTTATAGTGTCGTATCTCTTTTTGTTCGCCTGATATATCAAAAATAGTTATACTCCCATCACTAATCCTACCTTCTGTAAATGGCACAATAAGTGGCTCTTTATATTGACTTATCCAAACATCACCATGAATCTTATAGTCTTTGAGTGGTATTTCTATATATTTTTCATTGTCCGTATTATTGTTGTAACAACGCAAGATTCCATTGGAAAAATCCTTAGGCACTAATCGTTCAAATGGCGGTATCATAATCCTTGTGGTAAAGTCATATTTAAGTCCTTCTCTATTTGTCATCATTATAAAATGAGTCCGAAAATCCCAAATTATATCTTCACCTTCTGCCAACTCACCAAAATATTTATAATCATATCTTAGCACCCCAAGATTTTTTGTCCTGCCATTTTCCTCGATTTGACAGCCAGTAATATGTGTCATTTTTGCATACATGGGCTTTGCAATTATCACACAAAAGATAAGACATAATGCAATGCCTGTTGTTATTGCCCCTTTAGTAAAGCCACCCTCAAAGGTAGGTAATGTGCCAAATCGCTCTGCATCTTTATCTGTAGGCATGAGTGTAAATATAAAAACCACAATATTAAAGCCTAAAATAATAAGTTTTAATAATATTGCTACTTCTTGATTAAATTCAACTATCAAATCAATGAAAGCTAGACTTATAACAACCAAATAACCAATATAGTAGTATTTAGCGCTAAATCCCACATCGCGTATTCTCATAGCTCCTCTTACCATACTCATAAAAGCGTATAATAATCCCAACAACATAGCACAGAATTGTATGAATCCAGTATAGTTTTTTAACTTTGCTGCCAATGTATAAGTGCCAATGTAATTTGCCCATACTAAAAATGACACTATTATCATAATATATATAGCCAACTCAACTAAAACCATAAACCAATATGCCTTTCTGGATATTCTAAACACATTGGAATCAGATATGCTGCTAAGGATTTTAAAATATAACACAAAACACCTTTTATAAACTTATATTGAAAGAGTGAAGTATATCGCATATATGATTATAGGAAGCTTAGATGGGTGTTGTTGATGGTTTAAATCTGTATTGATGTCTTTGTTAAAGAGTCTTTTTGTGTTTGTTATTCTTCTACTTGTTTATTGCTATTGGGAATAGAATCTTGAATTTATATATTGTTATACTTAGTCTTTTAAAAAGGCGAAATATTCTTTTTTAGAATCTTTTGTAGATTCTAGATTTTTAGATATTTGCCTAAAGGATTAGTATGACAAGCGGGAGAGTGAGTATGATAAAATACATTGTTGTTTTGAGACTCTTTTTTGTCATTTTGAGCGTTAGTGAAAAATCTCTATATCTGTCATTTTGAACCTTTGAAAAAAGGCGAAAAATCTCGTTTAGAATCTTTTGAGATTCCATATTGATAGATACTTCACCCAAAGGCTTAGTTATGACAATTACTAGGTTTTAGTTTCTAATTCCATTTGGTGCATTTTGACAAAACTTTAGAATCTGTTTTTATATATTCACACTTTTTTTGTATAATAAAAGATTTATCACAGCGTTTTAAATCTTAAATTTCACAAAAGCAGGAAATCTCATGGTAAAGTTTCACTTAGGTTTTAACAATCTAGCTATAAATACAGATGAGTCTAAGAGTGAGAGAGATGAAATCTTTACAAAATTACTCAATGAAAAAAAGCAGCAAGAAAGCGGCTACTACAATCTCCCCTATGAGACAAAAGCCCTGCAAGATTCCCTTGCATATATGCAGCATAATAGTGCGGTGCTAAAGGATCTCACGCATATTGTAATCATTGGCATAGGTGGCAGCTCACTTGGCTTAAAAGCTATTGATACAATGTTGTATCACTTGCCACACAGAAATAATATCGCAGTGAAATTTTTAGAGCATACAGACCCACTAAAGATACAAAAATCACTGAAAAAAATTCGACTTCACACTACACTTTTTATTGTGATTTCAAAGTCTGGCATGACGATTGAGACTACTTCTTTGATGAAATATTGCATTTGGCGGTATAATCTTTTGGAATCTTGTGTGAAAAATCGCTTACTCATCATCACAGATACAAACTCGCCACTTGATACATGGGCAAAGCAAAATGGCGTATATAGTGTTGGGATTGAAAGCAATATTGGTGGGCGATTTAGTGTGCTTAGTGCGGTTGGAATCTTGCCTTTAATGCTGCTTGGCTATAAGGTAGATTCTATACTTAAAGGGGCAAGAGATTTGCAAGACTCTTTTCTTAAAAGAGAGGAAGAGCATATTTTAGAAAAAGCACAATTTATGGCAAAAAATCACGATACTTTACCGATGAATATTTTGTTTTCATATTCGAGTTCTTTTAGGGATTTTAATCTTTGGTATGTGCAGCTATGGGGGGAGAGCTTAGGCAAGATTGATGGGGATTCTAAAAAGATTGGCTTAACGCCTATTAGCCTTATAGGTAGCATTGATCAGCATTCATTTTTGCAGCTTATTTTAGAGGGTAAGCAGGATAAAACCATTACTTTTTTAGGTATTAAAGAAGAGGGGTATAATGAGCTTGTAATACCTGATATAAAATTGCAAGGATTAGAGCAGACTGATTTTGTAAATACAATTTCTTTTGCTAAACTGCTTGCGACACAAAAAAAGGCTACAATGCGTGTTTTGCAAGATGAAGGTTTGCCTATTGACTGCATTGAGATTGATTTATTAAATGAAGAAAATATCGGCTGTCTTATCATGTATTATGAGCTACTCACTTCTGCTGTTGGCTGCATTTTTGGCATACAGACTTATAATCAACCCGCAGTTGAAAGAGGTAAAAAGCTTTTGTGCGAAATGCTTAAATAGTTGGATAATCTTTACGATAGTGCAACAAATTTTATACACCTATGCATGAAGATTAATCTTTTCTTTTTTTGCTATGACTTGAACCAGCATTTGCAATGTTAGGTAAAGTGAAATAACTTGAATGTGTGCTAAAATAGGCATTTTATCTATGACCTTAATACGACAAGATTCTGCAAAAATAAAAGAGTAAGATAAAATATATTGGGGGTGTAGTAATATTTGCTTTTATAATTTAGGTTTTAATTAAGATTCAATCTGTCCCCAGCCGAGCTTTTCTCTTAATCGCATGAAATAGAAGTTTGGCGTGAGTTCTACAAGATGTGCGTTGTGTTCTGCAGTTTTAATACAAATGACACTATCTTTTGGCATAGAGATTCTTTGTTGCCCATCGCATATCAGTGTGCCAGCATTCTTAAATTTCAATTCAATAATAAAGGAATCATCAAGGATTAATGGTCTTTGTGTTAAAGAATGCGCACATATAGGCGTGAGCAATACATTACGACAATTTGGATACACAAGACTTCCACCAGCAGATACATTGTATGCACTAGAGCCAGTTGGTGTTGCTACAAGTAGCCCATCTAATCGGTAGTGATTAAACAATACACCCTCAATTGATGCTTCAATCTCCAACATACCGCTAACACCAGCCCTTGATAGCAAAAACTCATTTAGGGCGACAAATGGCTGTGGAATCTCTAGCCCCCCATTTTCCTGCATATCGCTTTTCTTTACATAGCCCTCTAGCATAAGATGCTTATTGATACCATATTCTCCATGCTTTATGCGAGGGATAAGGTTATCTATCTCATGTGGTAATGCAATGGTTAAGTATCCAAGCCTACCAGAATTTATACCAAGTATAGGCACATTGCTGCCATAGCTTTGATTTGCAACAGATAAAAGTGTGCCATCTCCACCGATACTAAATAGCATATCTACATGCTTACATAGATACTGCATATCATAGCTTTCAATGGATTCTAAATCTAGCATTTTCGCACTAGAAGATTCTAGCATAACTTGTATATTTGCCTTTTCTAACTTCTTTTGTATCTCTAAGAAAATAGGCTTTATATGAGTGCTTTGGGGACGCAAGATGATGCCTACTTTTTCTACATTGCGTTCTTTTTGCTCCATGTATTATCCTTGATTCTGGCTAGTTTGTATGCAAATGTTCTGTGCGTTTAATCGTCTTATATGCTTCTGTAATCTTATGGAATTTTGTCGTATAGTCTAGAATCTCTTTTTCATTTTCACCATAAAAATTATCGGGGTGATATTCTCTTGCTAGTTTGAGATAACGCTTTTTCACAAGCTCAAAATCATCGCCAAATTGAGAATCTAAAATCGCATAACACTGCCTAAGCTCTTTTTCTTGCGAGGTCAAAAATGTGATCTCATCAGCATTAAAATCGCTATATTCAAAGGATAGCACTATGTTATGTATAATGCGATTGCCAATAAATCTCATAACGCTTTCCCAAAAAAACTCATTGCCTGATTGTAAATAAATTTCATTTTGACTCATGCCTATGTAGTGAGAGCCAAACATTGCCTTTATATAGCGTTCTGCCACTCTGTTGCGTTTGCTTAGTGTGAGAATAATGCGAGAAGTGCCAATCATTTGAATTTTTACGCGAATTCTCTCTAATAGGTCAGTAGATTTTACCATCTTTATGCGTATGGGTAAATGGCTATTTGCTAGGGCAAATTCTAATTCAGTATTGTCGTTTGGGTCATAGTGATTTGCCGCATGATAGCACCAATTAATAAGATAGTTTTTCTTAACTATCTCACCATCATCGAGAATCAAAACAGAGCTTGATAATCTATAATTGCGACTAAAATGCTTTTTTGCATAAGAAAGCACTTTTGGTAGAATCTTGCTATCTTCAGCAAGCTTTATTTGCACATATTTGTCGCAACAAGAAATCATCACTTCACCCTAAAAACCCTAAAGCATATCTATCTATTGATAATAATATAATTATACAGATTCTAAAAGATTATAGCAAAATTATGCAAAGATAACCCCTACGCCTAATCTTATCAAACATAAATCATAGCCTTAGATTCTAATAAGGCTTCATGGTTATTTCTAAAAGTAGCATTTTTCATTCCAAATATCTTAAACTCACTAGTCTCTAGATTCTAGCAAAATGCAACTCCAAAGCCTTGCATCCACTCATAAAGATAGAGAATCTGAAATCTTGTCATATTGAGCGCGTAAGCACGAAATATCTTTTTTAGATTTCGTGCTAGATACTTCGCCTAAAGGCTTAGTATGACAAGCAGTTGTTTTAGAAACTAGAATCCAGCAACTTATATCCAAGGTCTAGCACCTCTTGCGGTGTGATTAATCTCATGCAATCATGGTGTTTTAGAGGGCAGGTCTTTTGTTTGCAAGGCACACATGAAAGATCTTTTTGTATAGAAATCGTATTTTCTGTAATGTAGTATTCTCCCCGTTTTTCAGTCTCTAAAACACTCCAAGGACTACACCAAGAAAAGGGCATAGGACCAAAGATAATAATGCTAGGTAAATTTAGCGCTCTAGCAATATGTGTTGTCCCGCTATCATTGCCGATATAAAGTCTGCATTCACTTAAAGATTGAATGAGTTCTTGTATGCTAGTTTTCCCGCTTAGATTCTCTAATCTTTCATAATCGCTTTCTTTCAAGGCTTCTTTCACACTTTTTTCTATCTGTGCGTTTCTCTCTATATCATCTTTAGCCCCATAGATTCTAACATTATAGCCTTTGTGTATGAAATCTACAATCACTTCTATGAAATGCGAAATAAGCCACATTTTAGAATCTCCATAACTCGCACTTGTGCTAATGGCAATAATCTTTTTTTTCGACTTTTTCTCTGTAAAAGGAAGGTAGAGTTGTAAATCTTTTGCTTCACTATAAAGCATATTTTGCACACGACTTGCAAGCGGATTGTAATGCACGCTTTTAGAATCTAGCTTGCAATCTTTAAAAAAACTATGCGGTAAAATCGGCAGCAATAAATGAATATAGCTTAACACCTGATGTGTGCAAAGTGGGGGACGACCGCTTGTATATTTGACTATATGAGTTAAGAGAAATTTACGCATACCAAAAGCATTTTTATCACCATAGCCAATGCGTTTTTTAACCGCTATTTTTGAGAGTAAAAAGGCTGAAAAAAAGTTATTTTGCGTAGTTATCGCACAATCAAGTGTTATGTTATGTTCCTCTAAATAGCTATTAATCTCTCCTGCAAGTCTAGTTGTCTCCTTAATGCGATTTATAATACCTTTTTTTTGCTTACTCTTATCAGTAAAGATTTTTATAAAAGTTTTATTCGTGTTAAATAGACTCACACTCAAAGCATTACCAACGAGAATGATTTTTGCTTGTGGGAAAAATCGCCTTATACAAGCAATGGTTGGTGTTAGCATCATTGTATCGCCAAGCCAATTTGGAAGTTTGATGAGTATATATCGCATTTGATACCTTTCTGTTTAGAATCTAGAATAAAAAGATGCTATGAAATAGATTGTTGGCAATAAATTATAAAAGCTTCTATCAGGCTTTATTTAGCTTTTTAGATTCTATAAATAACTTTTTAAAATTGTCTTAGAAACTCGTTCCATTAAAAACTTGCTCTAGGCAAAGTCGGTATTGTTATAGGTCGTATCTCGCCACTTAAAGATTCCAAAAACTCAATAATTTTTGCTATGTCTTTATTCGAGAGATTAATGCCTATTTGTATTCTCCCCATTTCTTTAATCGCATCATCAAGGTTACTAAATCCACCATTATGAAAATATGGTGCAGTTGCAGTGATATTACGCAGCGTTGGGACTTTCAGCATTTTATTAGAATCTGTGCCAAACTTCCCTAAATCACTGAATTTATATTTACCTATAACTTCAAAAGGCTGCATTGTCCCACCAAGATTTACGCCATTATGACATGTTACACAGCCCTTTTCAATAAACATATCAAGCCCTTCAGCTTCACTAATGCTAAGGGCTTTTAGATTCCCATTCAAAAAATCATCAAAGCGAGTAACTACATTTAAACTCATAATAAAACCAGCCAAAGTCTGTGCGATAAGATTCTCATCAACCTTTACTTTCGTGCCATACGCCCTTATGAAATATCGCATATACTCTTTTGAGTTGGTGATACCTTGAATGATTTTTTGCATATTGCCTTTCATTTCATTATCTGCCTTTAGTGCATGTAAAGTCGCCCTAGCGGTAATATTTTTTGATAAAAATTTGCTTGTATTTGTATCTAGTTTATCATGTCTTTTTATTTGCCCTTTGTAATAGGCAGCATCATTAAAAAGCATGTTATAAATTGTTGGGACATTGAGATGATAGGGATTTTTTTGACTTTTATCAAGTGTGCTTGTGCCTTGCATAGCGATATTATGGCAAGTGTTGCATGAACGCATACCATCATTGCTTAAACGCGGATCAAAGTAGAGAATCTTACCTAACTCAAGTTGTGCCTCTGAAAAGCTAAAATCTGACTTTTTATCAAACATACCTTTTTGCAATGTGGCTAATTCAGCACCTTCACTCACAGGCTTTAATCCCGCTGAATGTGCCTTTTTGGCGATGGCTTCTATCTTTGCCCCTATGTCTTCAAAGCCATAAACAAGCTGCGTAAATACAAAAAAGCTACTGCATATAATAATGCCAAAAAGCATAACTTTTGATCGCACTTGAGATATAAGACTACATAGATTCTGCTTGTTTTTTTTCATAACTGCCCTTTTTGTAATTTTTACATAGTCGTCTTTGCATGACACACTTTTTATCGCAATAAAACAAAAATTGTTATTATACATTAATGTTATGTAGAATCTTAAAGGCTTAAGCAATCATCGCATATACAATTCACACTCAATAATTCTATCCTTTTTAAGATTATGTTTAAACTTTAGATTCTAACACAGAGAAATTAAAAGGATGCACTATAACCAATTTGAGATATAAATCTATCAAGGCTTTGTCTTGCTGCTTCAATGATTGCATTTGATCTATTATTATAAGTGATTGTTGGGCTACCAAGTGAGGCAGCATAGTCATAATAACCTTGATTTGCAAAGTTAAAGGCTTTTCCATTGTGATTAAAGCTAAAAGAAATATTAAGAAAAACACGATAAAAGGTCGCAATGCCTTGTGTATTTGTGCCAATGATTGTATCTTGTATATTTTCCACATTAACCTTAAGGATAGAATCTGCCTCGCTCTTATTTGTTACCCTTGAGTGAAAACGCGAAACAATCGCCTCATTTACTAAGTCTTTAATCTTTACAGATTCTTCTGGATTCTCTAGATTGACAATGAGTTCTACATAGACTTTCTCACCTAAGGCTTTATTTGCATAATATGACATGGGTTTATAGCCGCAACCACTCACATATATGGCAAAAAATATAAAAAAGATTCTATAAAATAGCATGAATTTACCTAATTATGTATTCAAAAAATGAAGTTGTATTATAGCTAAAAATTATATGTAAAATTCTTTGCGATGGAATCTAAGATGACAAGATACATAAAAGACTTTTTATATCCACTTTTCAA
>NZ_FZPK01000049.1 GCF_900198625.1 Helicobacter rappini
GAAAAGTGGATATAAAAAATTGATGACTCAAACTATCACTATTCACTAAAAAATACCAATGGCACATTAGGCTATTATATTACACCGAGTGTCGCTCAAGCATTTTTCACACAAAAAATATGGGATAGCCCCGTTGATATTTATATGGAGCATGTTGCCCTGCATCATGTTGATAATATTATTTATAAGCCTTTTATAGTGGGAGAAGATAGCATTGCCTCGCATTCTACAATCATAAATGCTGATGGCACGCATAGAGCAAACGATGGGGGGGGGGGGGCAATACCCTTGCATTATAGAATCTTAAAGCCATTCTATCGCACATATATACAAATCAAACGCGCCTTATTTAAACTTAGCTATAAACCACCACGCGTGATATACAAATAAAGTAAAAATAAATCTAGCATGTAAAGATTTTTTAAAATAAGTTCAGCATTGTATAAATAAGATTTAAAGTATAGATTCTGTATTGAAAAAAGTAATTTATCGCTTAAAATCAAACCCTTAGGATTGCAATAAGACACAAAGAGCCTTATTGCCGCATAAGCATACTAATGTATAACACATAAACAAAGTTATAGAATCTCAAGCTATAGTGTTATGACACTTCCTTATAGCTTTGTAACTCATTATACAAACTATCACGCTCCACAGGTATAAAACCTGCATCTTTTATTTGATAAATCATTTCTTCCTTACTCACACCATTGCGACTTTTTGCCCCAGCGGCTGATTGTATGCTCTCATACTCGATTGTCCCATCCATATCATCTGCACCAAATTCTTGAGATACAATGGCAAGATTAAATGAGAGAGACGCCCAGTAAGCCTTTAAATGCGGGATATTTTGCAATAAGATTCTAGCAATAGCCATAGTTTTTAGAATCTCTTGTGCGCTTGGGGCTTCCTTTGCTTTTAAAAAGTTATTATCCCTTTGATAAAGCAGGGGGATAAAAGCATTAAAGCCGCCTTGTTTATTATTAGCTTGCTCTAATGAAGTCTGAATCTCTCTTAAACGAAGCATATGATCGATCCTGTGATGTCTCTCTTCAATATGTCCAAAAAGCATGGTTGCATTACTCATTTTGCCAAGATTATGCCATGCTTTATGTATCTCTAGCCATCTCTCTGCATTTGCCTTACCATGACAAAGTGTCTTTCTCACTTTTTCATCAAAGATTTCCGCACCACCGCCGGGCAGGGAATCAACACCAGATTCTATTAAATCATTTATGACTTGCTCTAAAGGGAGATTAAACTTTCTTGTGAGATAGTCAATCTCTGCTGCACCCATAGCTTTTACATGAATATGTGGGACAGAATCTTTTACCGCACGAAACATATCTAAATAATGCTGATATTCATGCGTTGGGTGATGGGCTGCTACGATATGCACCTCTTTTGCACCATTTTTATAGGCATTTACACAGAGATTTACCACCTCATCAATACTCATGTTATACGGATTTGGATTCTTGCGACTTGCTGAAAACGCACAAAATTTACACACATCAGCACAAATATTTGTAGGATTTATATGGCGATTGATATTAAAAAACACCTTTCTATCAAAATAAGATTCTCGTATTGAATATGCTGCATTCCCAAGCTCATAAATATCATAATCATAAAGTTTAGCAAGAGTTATTGAATCAAGGTCTGCTATATCACCACGCATTGCTTTATCAAGTAAATCCATAGTATTCCTTTTTATTTTGTAAAGCGTAATTATACGATAAAATCGCAAGGAAACATAAGTCATGCATGTATTTCTTTACATAAAAATGCTAATATGTGCGTTTTAGATTCTACAAACTAAAGATGATTACACATATTCACATAGCAAAGATGAAAAAGGAATAGAGTGCAGATTCAGAGTATCAAAGTTTTACTTGCAGGGTATTTGGGTGTCATTTTGCTTGGGACATTAATCCTAAGTATGCCGCCTATGTATCATACGAATGTGAGCTTTTTAGAAGCCCTTTTTACAAGTGTTTCGGCGATGACTTGCACAGGGCTTGCTATAAAGAATACAGGACTTGACTTTACTACTTATGGACAGATTGTTATTTGCGTGTTAATCCAGCTTGGTGGCTTTGGACACATAAGTATGGCTGGAATCCTTTTCTTACTTATTGGCAAAAGGCTTAGTGCTGCTGAAAAAGATTTAATAAATGTCGTTGATAACCTTAATAATAACTCTGTGCAAGGCATTGATAAAGCGATTTTAAAAGCAATTGTGTTTGTATTAATCGTGGAGTTAATCGGGGCGTCCCTGCTTTGCCCTTATTTTGTATGGCAGCTTGGCGATCTTAAAGAGGGCATGTGGGTTGGAATCTTTCATGCTATTTCTGCGTTTAATAACTCTGGATTTACTATACTAAAAGATGGCTTATTGCCATATCAAGCAGATATTGTCGTGAATCTTGTTATCCCTATGCTTATTATTATCGGTGGTTTTGGCTATCTTTCATCGCTGGAATTTTCACATTTTTGTTATGCAAAGGTGCGTTATAGTCGCTTATTTACACACAAAGCCCCCCGAATGCGATTAAGCCTTAATACGCGTATTGTGTTTGTTATGAGTGTGTTATTGCTTATTTGCGGTATGATTAATGTGCTTATTTTTGAGTGGTCAAATCCTAGAACACTAGAAAATGTGCCATTTTGGGATAAGATTATGAATGCCTTTTTTGTATCTACAAATTATAGGACTTCTGGTTTTAATATCTTTGATATTAGCGGTTTTGAAGAGCGGACAATGTTTTTTTCTATCTTTTTTATGATGATAGGTGGTGGACCGGGGGGAACTGCTGCTGGGATTAAGGTTACAACCTTTGCGGTGCTTGTAGCCCTATCTATTGCTATTGTTAAGAATAGAAAAAATACTACGATTTTTGGACGCACAATACCGCAAGATATTGTGTCAAAGGCATTTTGTGTATTTATTATCGCCCTTGTTTATCTTTCAGTAGCAACATTTTTTCTTGCGATATTTGAGCCAAACATTCCTTTCTTACCACTTTTATTTGAAGTGGTATCAGCATTTAGCACGGTTGGCTTGTCAATGGGCGATGGAGATTCCCTTAGTCTTTGTGCGGATTTTAATACGATTGGACTACTTATTATTATGATTTTAATGATTTCTGGTAAGATTGGAATCTTAGCCTTTACGCTTATATTCATGGGTGGGACAAGGACAAAGCATGTGCAGTATGTGCAAGAGAAGGTATTAATTTAGAAACTTTATAAAGGATAAATCATGGCAAAAAGTTACGCAGTGCTAGGGCTTGGTAAATTTGGCTATCATGTAGCTCTTGGACTTGTGGAAAATGGTGAAAATGTGATTTTATGTGATAATACAGAATCTAGCTTTGTTAATTTACGCGATAAGGCAGAACAGATTTATATTATCGATTGCACGGATAAAATCGCTTTGAAAGAGGCTGGGGTAAATGAGCTTGACATAGTAATCGTAAGCATAGGCGAAAATATTGAGGCAAGCATACTCACTGTTATGGCATTAAAAGAGTTAAATAATAAAAAAATCATCGCAAAAGCTATATCAAGCACACATGGAGCAATCCTAGAAAAGCTTGGCGTAGATGAAGTGGTATATGCGGAAAGACAGGCGGCAAATCGATTGCTTAGTGAGATCACAGAATCTAATGTAGAAGAGATTGAGCTAAGTGCAAATATGCGTGCATGCAAGGCTATTGTAACAAGCTATTTTGTAAAGCGAAGTGTTGGCACAATACGGGAAGAAGATAATGTAAAAATCGTTGCTGTGCGTAGGGGCGAGACTTGGAATATCGATGTAGATTCTGATTTTATTTTACAAAGAGGCGATGTGGTGCTTTTCTTAGGACTTACAGAACATATAGAAGCGATTATGCAAACTTTGGAGGAGTAGTAGGATGGGCTTTATTGGTGTCAGGTCTAGCTGTAATTTGGTGGGTTGTATTTTCTGCTTTAATAAATGCAGTGTGTAATCCCATAATCTAAAATTTTATCATGTTTGCAGGTGTGGGTGAAACCCTTTATAGATTGTGAGAACTTCTGACAAATTGTCTTTTTAGAAATCATGTTAGATATTTGGCTACACCTAGCATATTAATCACTTAGGCATAAACCCCAAGCATAAATTATTGAATCGCACAAATTTTCCGAAATCCAAAAAATCTCGATTAATCCTACCATCTCATTATGCCCCAAACTTTACCAATTTTCCTTATTTTATATTTCACATTCATAAAATCATGCAAATAAAAAGAAAAATCATAGAATGTCGCTAGAATGTTTATACAAAACGATTCTAATTTTAAGATTCTAATATAAAGAGAGGTTATGTGATGAGTGCAAATACATATCATTCACCAACAGACTATCATGATTCTATCGTTACGCATTTAAGTGATTCTCAACTACGCACGAATCTCAAGTCATCAATGGACGCTTTAAAGGCAAATAGAAAAAGGCTAATTGCTAGTCGCTATTATGATTGGGAGGGTTTGCGTGAGCTTGGCAGACAAATCAAGCAAAGAGCGTTAAGTAATCTACCCGAGCTTTTAGAAAGGTTTGAATCTAATGCTACAAAGCAAGGTATAAAGGTGCATTGGGCGAAAGATTCTAAAGAAGCAAATGAGATTATCTATAATCTTGCAAAAGAGAAAAATGTAGATACTATCCTTAAGGGTAAATCTATGGCAAGTGAAGAGATACATCTAAATGCGTTTTTGAAAGAAAAGGGTGTGAAAGCGGTAGAAACGGATCTAGGTGAGCTTATAATCCAGCTTATAGATGAAACGCCTGTGCATATAGTAGTCCCAGCGATTCATAAAAATCGCAATCAAATCGGGAAAATTTTTGAAGAGAATCTTAAAGTAAGCTTTACAAATGTCCCAGAAGAGCTAAATGGAATCGCAAGAGTGCATTTGAGAAATCAGTTTCAAAGTTTTAAAATGGGCTTAACAGGTGTGAATTTCGCTATTGCAAATGAGGGGGCTATTTG
Source organism: Helicobacter rappini (assembly GCF_900198625.1). Lineage (GTDB taxonomy): Bacteria > Campylobacterota > Campylobacteria > Campylobacterales > Helicobacteraceae > Helicobacter_A > Helicobacter_A rappini. The sequence goes on from NZ_FZPK01000049.1 coordinate 5,015, forward strand.
GCTACTTGAGAATGAAGGCAATGGGCGTATGAGCTCTAGTGCATGTGATATACATGTAGCCATTTGTGGTATTGAAAAGCTTGTAGAAAGCTTTGAAGATGCGTGTGTGCTAGATACTCTGCTTGTGCCTTCTGCCACTGGAGCACCAATCACTTGCTACAACAATATTATCTCAAGCCCACGAAAAGAAAAAGAGCTTGATGGACCAAAAGAAGTGCATATCATTATGCTTGATAACAATCGATCAAAAATGCTAGCCGAGCCACATTTTCATAAAGCCCTAAGCTGTATCCGCTGTGGGACTTGTCTTAATCACTGCCCAGTGTATGATAAAATCGGGGGGCATTCCTATCTTGTAACCTATCCCGGACCTATTGGCGAAGTCATTTCACCACAGATTTTTGGGCTAAATAATTGTGGATATATGACAAATTTATGCAGTCTTTGTGGGCGTTGCAGTGAGAAATGCCCCGTTAAGATTCCATTAGCCGAACTCATACGCGATTTACGCAGTGAGAGAGTAGGACAAGGGCGTATGAAAATAGCAGGCTATCATGAAACACAAAGAGATGCTAAAGAGCAAAAAATGATGCAGCAATTCAGCAAAGCAGCGACTAATGGCTTTAAATGGCGTATGGCTTTCAAAATGATGCATATTTTCTCACCATTATTGCGATATGTAGCACCTTTTTCATTCGTGCAGAAAAGTATGCTTGGTAAATGGCTACAAAACCATGAGTTGCCAACACTAAATGGGAATCTCCATGCAAAAGTAAAGAAAATGAAAGGAGTAATCTATGAGTAGAGATAGCATTTTACAAGCAGTGCGAGAAGCAACCCGCACAAATCCTATACAATCAGTTAAGCCCACACACTTTGACACAATGATATATGATAGAGAGAATCTACTCTCTGTCTATACGCAGTATCAAAAGGCAAATATGGCACACCTCATAACTACGACAAAAGATTCTCTAGCAAATAGCATTAATGAGATTATTAAAGAATGCGATATTAAAGAATTGCTTTGTGCGAAAAATATCGCAAATATGAAAGATTCTATTATGCAGTCTTTAGAGACACAAACCCTGCTGTATGATACAAGCATAGATTCTATGCGTGATAAGCTTTTTAGCATTGAAGCAAGTATTCTGCACGCTCAAGTAGGCGTAGCAAATTTGGGTATAGTAGGGCTTGGGACAAATGAATGTAATCCTAGATTAGCCTCTCTTGTGGTGAAAACTTGCATTATTTTATTGCATAAAGATTCTATTGTGCCAAATCTGTTTGCTGCATTTAAGATACTAAAGACTAGCGGACAAGATTCTAACCTACCGACAAATATTGTATTTCTAGCAGGACCTAGCAGGACGGCTGATATTGAGCTACAAACCGTCTTTGGCGTGCATGGACCACAGAATGTTTATGTTGTGTTGTATGAGTAAAATCTAAAGTGTTTTGTGGATTCTGTATGAAGTTTTTTGCATGGAATCCTAAGGCTAGTTTGATTTGTAGTATGCATGGAATCTTTGTTTGTTATGCTGATATAACAAATATAATCCAAACTTATTTCACTAAGATTCTATATGCAATAATAGGAAAGTTGCGGATATACACAAAAAAATAAAAAGTTGTCTTTTTTATAGCATAAAAGCATTGTAAATATGTATTTTGTGTATTTTATGCACTATATATTGTATATTGCAATGCAGGTTTATTATGCCATTTTATTGTTTGATAAGGAAAGCTTGCGTTGATAATCTGACAAAAACAACAACGCAATAATTAAGTAAGGATAAATGCCATGACAATATGGCAGTAAAGCAGAGTTTGAAGATAATCTTAGAATCTATATATATAACGCGCAACAAATGAGAAAGTTTCCTTCGCATAATATTCATTTTTATATCCGTCGGTATATCCAGCAGTATATGTGCCAGTATGTGCTTCTATAAATGGAATCTTGCCAAGCAACTCTATCACATGCTCATTTTGAGTCCAACGCACACCAATATTTAATGCCATGTCAAACTCTAATGAATTTTTATCGTTATAGTAACCCCAAAATCGTGAATTTAACCAATATGCACCACCCACTTGCAAACCAGCTATAACGCCTAGATTCCCATCAGCAACATTTGTAATGTTATATATCACATCAGCACCAACGCCAAATTGCATAACATAGAAATTTGCCCCACTAAAGAGTGCATAACCACGCACACCTAAACTATTACTAAACCAATATTCATAACCACCAAGCACACCATATGCTGCAGTTGTATAGTTGTATCTATAAGTAGAAGTTCGACCTGTATCCATTGTTAGATTATTTTTCAGCTGTAAAAGCGAAGTCCCAGCCTGCAAACCAACAAAACCACCACTTTTTTCCTCTTTTAATCCATCGGCATAAGCCATACTTGAAATAAGTGCCAATGATAAAATACTTGTCTTTATACTCTTTTTCAATCCCATGATTTCTCCTTAAAATTTGTAATGAAGTTGGCATTCTACAAAAAAAAAAAAACAAATCAAGGGTAAATGAGAGAATGCGAAAAGATGTAAAAGTATTAGGTTTTAATTAAAGAACACAGCTATTGTTTATTTATAAAAGTCTTAAGTTAAACGCAGTTTCTAAAAATTAACATTGATTCTATATATTAAAAACATTTTGAATAAGGACATATACAAATTATGAAAATGTGTATTTTGATTAAGGATTTAAACTTTGAGGCAATCATTGGAATCTTACCTGAAGAAAGACAAAAACCACAAAAGATAAATATATCAGCAAAGATAAAGTATCGCTACAAAGATTCTAAAGATTATCTAGATTATGCGAAGGTAGCAAATACGATAATGGAATGTGTGCAAACAAAGCAATATGGCTTACTTGAGGAAGCATTAAACGATATTGCCGCTACTTGTTTTAAAACATTTAAAAAGATTAAAACGCTTACACTATACATAGAAAAGCCAGATATTTTGCAGCATTGCAAGGTAGGAATGAGAGCGAAATTTCGCCGAAAAAATAATGGATTCACTTTCATGTTTGCGATTTCAAGAGATTAAGTCATATATTAAAATCCATAGTGTATAATGTGTGATTTTAAGGACTTGAGGGAGATATGAAACATTTAAATCTAATAAAGCAATATCGCATGTTTTGTATTGTATGGCTTGTATTGCCGCCATTTTTAGGCATACTTGCATATAGCATTTTCTTTCATAGCATACCCACAGATTTACCTATTGGCGTTGTTGATAATGATAAAAGCTCTCTTAGTCGTGATTTAACATTCTATATAGAATCTGCACCGGCTACACAGATTGCAAAGCAATATAACTCGCTACATGAAGCAAAACTTGATCTCAATCAAGGAAAGATTTATGGAATCGTTGTGATTCCAAATAATTTTCAAGCACACATTAGAAAAGGTGTAGGGGTAAATATTGGCATTTATTATAATGCACAATTTGTGCTTATCGGCAAGGCAATAAATAGTGCGATGCTACAAGCCCTAACGACTTTTAATGCAATAAGCTCTGTTGGTAAGAATCTCGCAAAAGATGCAAATATGAATATCGCAAAAGCAAAGGCTATGCCTATTATTCCAAAGATTGAAGCCCTCTTTAATCCACGCAATGATTACGCACAATTCTTGCTTACGATTATGCTGCCTTGTATGTGGCAGATTCTAGTGGCGGTTGGTATGCTAAATCTTATTAATACTACGCCAAAAAGTATAAAATCTCTGCTATTAAAACTTGCGTTAAACATTGGTGTAGCGCTCTTTTGGGGCATTATTATGCTTGCTGTTTTTGGGGCTTTGGGCTATCCTAGAGAGGGGAATATGTATATCGTCCTGCTTGGATTAGGGGTATTTGCCGGGGCAATATCTAGCATTGTAATATGCTTTCAATCAATCCTTAAACACACTTCCAAGACAATCAGTGTAATAGCCGCTTATACCGCTCCATCTCTTGCATTTGCAGGTATTACCTATCCGCAAAATAGCATGGAAGTCTTTGCGTCATTTTGGAGTCAAATATTACCTATTTCATATTTTATGAAGCTGTATTTGCAACAAGCAAATTATGGTATTGATAGCGCGTATAGTCTGGATCTTATCGCACAAATGTTGCCATTTTGGCTTTTTTTGATTATAGGTGTTAGTGTGTATTATTTAAGGATTGGTGTAATAAATAGGGGTGTAGTTAAGGATTAGAATCCAAGATATAAGGATTTTTAGCCCAATAGTGGTTTTTTGGTTGTGCTACCCCTGCTTAATAATGACGGATCGTTTTTGGATTTAAGCTATTATAGCTTAGCTTTCATCACACAAGATTCACATATAAGTTTTGGCATAGCTTGATAGCCAATGTTTGTTATAGCCTCACACAATTCACAACGCACTTCAGGCAAGAATCCGTGCAAGTGAATGACATCTTTACACCCAGCTCGCTCCAACAAGTCATCTACATTTTGTGTGATAACGACTATTTCTTTTGGATAGTTTGCTTTGAGCCTTGCTATCATCTTATGTGCGACATTTGGATTAACTTCTCCTAATTGAATGCGTCTTTTATCATAGAAATCTAGCACTTTCTTTCTATCTTTAGCAAAGCCACTTGCACTACACACTTCCATAATGTCAAACTCTTCCCATAAGCCATCATTATCACGGAATGTCCGTAATCCACTCTCTGCACTAAGCCCTGCCCCGCTAAATATCATCACTCGTTTAGAATCCATCACACTTCCTTATATTTCTTTGATAATTTATAACTAATAGCAAAATTATCAATCTCATATTCATAGAAAACCTCTAAAAAGGTATAACCTAATTCCTCAATATCTCTATCACTCATAAAGATTCCATAAAATTTTAGCTTTTCTTTAATGCGATTACTCCAATAAGTTGTATAATCTACCCATTTTTTAGAAGCCACATCATAGTAATTCGTGGAAAAATTTAGCCATTCATTTTCTGTGTCCCGTATATCTTCCCATAACTCTTGCTCTTTTATCTTTTTTGCCTTTTTATTTTGTTTTAATGCGTGAGATTTTTTTATTTTGTTTTGCTTAGTTGTAACTTGTTTTTTATCATTACTGCAAATATGTTTAGAATCTATTTCAAACACAGCTTTAAAGTTAAAATTATCAAGCAAGGTTTTTAGAATCTTGCTTAGTTTGTGCTGATTCATTGAGATAACCTTATTGTGATATGGATTAAGCAAGTATAACATAATCCTTTGACAGCGTTATGATATAGATTCTAAATTCCTTTTTATTTCATTAAATCTATCATCAATTTTACTTATGCTTTTTTCTATATCTTTTTCACTTAGAAATGAAGCCAACTCTACCATAATCGTGTTTATATCTAAGGTTTCTTGTTTGTTTGGCAAGATGGGCGATATGGCATTATGGAAAGCTTCTTGCGTTATCCCCTTAATGTTACCCTCTTCTTTCTTGCTATTGCACTCTAGTGCTATTTGTGTTTTTTTATCAAGCGTGTAAATATATTTTGATTGCGATGCAACTTCTTTTTGATTAAAAAATATTTGCGAGGCTAATTGTAAGTCTGCTGCTTGCATTTGTATAACATTTGTGAGCCTGTATTGATTGGCATCTTGTGGCTTTAAAACTTCAAGTGTTATAGTAGAATTGTAGCCTATATGTGCTGGTGATATAAATTTTGGTTTATTTTGAATGTTTGGATGATTGTTCATTTGTGTTCCCTGTATCACTTTCATCTATCTTTTCAAATTTAAGATTTTTAACATGATTTAGCACGATAATCGCAACCAAGATAAAAAACACCTATACCTATTACTTGACTAAATAAAGCACTTATATCCAAATAATGTCGCAAGAAGATATATTCAGGAGTACATGCAATAGCAAGTGGTATCATAAGCATATATAACTTCTTTTTATCTATTTGTGGTGTCTTGTATTTTGTCCCACATTTTGGACACTTCCATATAATGCTATGTTTATTCTCACGCTAGAATCTAATGTTAATAAGTTAAACTTCTCACCACATACTTCACATGCACGATACAACATTCTTAACTCCTTATTTCAAATTCCATGATGATAGCATATTATCTATGTTTCTATCTTAATTAATCATTGCTTATTATCTCACCCCAACCCTTACTCT
>NZ_FZPK01000095.1 GCF_900198625.1 Helicobacter rappini
GATACACAAACACATCAATCTACACAAATAGCTAAACTGCTAAGTGGAGAATATAGCCTTATCCTCTTTGCCTATCAAAAGACACCGGCCTATAAAGTAAAGAATTATGCCACCCATACCAAACTAGACTATAATCCTCCTTTATCCCTTAGATTCAATGGTAAGGAATTAGAGGTACTAGAATGGGGGGAAGTGAAAGAGTATTACAGAATCTACTCTAAAGACTATGATAGTATAGATACAAAAGATATGCCTAGATTACTTTCATCTTATTCTCTTGCCCCTGATGTTATAGACATAGAGAGGTATTATACATCTAGTCATCATAAAGACCAAGATATTATAGATTCTATACAGCAAGATACTTCTTTACCTAAAGGAAACTATTATCTTTATACTAAAGATATAGAGCAATCTTTAAAGATTCAAACAGATTTCTACACAAGAGCTAGAGGATATAATGCCCTTAATATCTATGCCTTAGATACAAACAATCAATATAAAATCTCATACTATAATAATCCATTAGATAATATCCCATATCCTAAAGGCACTACCTTTCTCACGACACCAAATACACCAATACCTACATACCATACAGATGAAAGAGTAAAGATATTTCTCAAAGGAAGTAAGACTTACAAAGACTTTATATTGAATCTAAAGCAAAAGATAGATTCTATACAATCACAATATGAAATAGAAAGGATAAGATTGGAGGTGGGGTATAAAAAACAATACCCATTAGCCCATAGTCCATTGGCAGAGTTGATAGTCTCAAAAGAATCTAAAAATGACTATAATATTGCTAATAAATACAATCCAAAAACAAAAAACTATCCATCTACAAAAGAATATAAATTAACAGAAATGACATTAAAAGAGATTATGGAAAAACAATCTAAAAAGGAATTATTTGCAACAGGTAGGTATCAAATCGTGCCTAATACACTCAAAGATGCGAAAGCGAAATTAAAACTTAATGAAAACGATTTATACAATGAGGAAATGCAAGATAGAATCTTTGAGGAGTATTTGATAAATAAAAAAAGACCAAAGGTTATGAGTTATCTCAAGGGAATTGGTAATATAGATGTAGCTGCACACGAATTAGCAAAAGAATTTGCCTCTATTGGAGTAAAAGAAGGTTGGGAACTTAGTAATGGGCATATAGCACAAGGTGGGGAAAGTTTTTATTCTGGAGTAGGTGGCAATAAGGCACATTATGGGGCAGAAAAAATCATAGAAGCTTTAAAAAATACTCAAGAAAAATATAAAGAATATATCAAATCAAAAGGATATTAGAATGAAAAAATTCGTTGCTTATCTTATGGTAGCAATACTTGTGTTTAGTAGTGCGTATGCGAGTGTGTGTAATACTAACGAAAAATCTTCTATACTACAAAGTTGGCAAGAAGATTGGGGGAATTATGAGTGGGGAGAAGATCCACAAGTCAATCAATACTATGTTGTAGAAACAAATGGGGCTTTGAGAGATATGCTTAGAAGCTGTGATATAACAGGATTAGAACAAATATTTCATAGGCTTGGAAAAGATGAGATAATAAGCTTTCAAAGGGCAGAGGGAAGCTACCTTGATATTGTCTTACAGGAAGACATAAACCCTTTGGTTGTGAGGTTTTTACTTGATAATGAGATTATAGTATTTAAGGATTTAAATCCGATAGATTATAAGCAACTTACCACCCAAAAACTCCAAGAAGCTAAAACTAAGGGAGATTCTAAAGCAGTGGAAAATTATGAAAAGATTATAAAACTTTTGCAAGAGTATAAGGCAAAATAGATAAATGAGCGCGATATCACAATTACAATGCAATAACACAGATTCTATCCTCGAAGTAAAGATACACAACACACAAAAGCCTTTAAAAATAGATACTACCTTAGAGTGTGAAGCACTCTATTATGGATACAAACTCATTCAATGGGCATATATGATACTCCCTACTAAAGAATATAATCCAAACAAGACAAAACTACAAAAAGATATAGATTATTATGAACTCCCAAGTGATACCTACAAAGGAAATATCATTTCATTTAATCCTAAAGAATATTTACAATCAAAAGAGAATACAAGAGATACACAAACACATCAATCTACACAAATAGCTAAACTGCTAAGTGGAGAATATAGCCTTATCCTCTTTGCCTATCAAAAGACACCGGCCTATAAAGTAA
>NZ_FZPK01000050.1 GCF_900198625.1 Helicobacter rappini
ATTTGCTTATGTAATTTTAATTTGTATCAAAGTATTAATTAATTTGTAATTTTGTATTGCTTAGTTTGTAACACTTTGTAAAGTGAAAATGTAGTATATAATCACTAGATAAAAATCATATAAAAAAGGCTTGTATTTTAAGTTATAATGTAAGGGTATTTTAAAGACAGGAAAGAAACAAAACTTTAAAACCTTATTCATACACCATAATCAAAACTGAAATCTTTAGAATATATGTTATTTTACTTATAATTTTATGTAGTAATGCAAAAAAGATACACAAAAAGTAAAAGGGCTTTTTTGCTTAGTGTTTAGAGTATCGGTATTTAGGGTGTTTGGAGCTTAGAAAGTATTGTATTTTTAAAGTATTGCACACAATTCAATTTGTCTATGTAATACATCTTTATGGTTTGCACAAGCAAAATATCTCGTGGCAAACTGTGAGAGTTGCACTATGGTTGTCTCTAGAAGATAAGACGATTGAAAAACTCAAGCGAAAAGTAGGGGAATACAATTTCTATGTAGAGACAGATGATATGAACCATGATAGATATAGTGTTTTAAATTATGTCGAAGCAGGAACAACATTGAATTTGTTTTTATTAAACATTCTGATGCTTTTGATACTGTTATGTCCATGGATCAACCCGCATGTAATCTTATTTTGGATATTTGGTTTTATAAAAAGGAAAAATTGCAAAATATTTTCCAGATATATTTGAAGATCAAATCGACATCTATGTTAACATTACCAATCCAAAGCACCCTAAAAGATAATAATGTTGAGAGAGATGAAAGGAGATAAAAATCTCAGACTTAGTCCTTTTAATCCTAGCAATCCGGAAGAATCAACTCTAGCATTGTAAAAACCGCATACATTGAGTTTCTATCCTGTGTTCGCATATTCTCAATAAAATTTTCGCATGGATAAAGTAGCATCCAAGAGATTATACCAATTGATCACTCATAGTAATGCAAACACTAACCCAAGCATAATCAAACGCACAACCCAATCGCATTTGAGAAAATATCTAGACTATATAGCATATCAACAAGTCTAATCCAATTCTCACAGATAGCAACTCTCTAAATTCAGCCAAATGCTTAGAATCTAAGTCCAGTCTCTAGCATGGTAGTCCATGCGTTGGCATGGGGAAGAGTTATAGTTTGATTATTGATTTGCACGGGACTACTTGCTGGTATATTATAATACTTTGCAATGGCTTTGATATAGAATCCTAGATTTCTTGTCATGCTTATATCCACACCAAGAGAGCCAAACAGACTATATCCAACATCACCTGTGCCACCATTTGCCGCCTCTGCCTTGCCTTGTGCGAAAGCATATATCGAATTTGCCGCACCGCCGCCAAAGCTATATAATAGACTAGTTCTTCCGCCAAATGACTTCCTGCCTTGCAACTCCGCACCATACATTGCCAAGCCATAGCCAAACGCACCCGCATATCCATCAACACCGCCAATGAAACTGATATAAAGCGGAGATTCTAAACTTGCAACATTGAATCCTATTTTGAAATGTGTCGCCGCAAATGCACCCACATTGCCACCAAGCAGACTGCCATTAAGATTGTCTGTAAAATCTGGTCCATAAACGCCCATAGACCCAGAGCCACCCTTCAAGTTTAAAGAAAATAGTAATCGCCGTATAACGATTAAGTCAATATCTAACGCACCATAGCCGCCCTTAAAATCCCCATCTGCTCTATTATTACCACCAAAATCAGTATAGATTCCACCGATACCGACATTACCACCGACACAAATTATAGAATCACAAGCCGCATTCGCACTCACTCCAAGCACACTTGCCAACACGATACTTAATCCTAGCCTTTTATACATTTTTACCATGATTTCTCCTTTTCAATTTAATGGCAAATCGGCTTATTTTACAAAAAGATAACTAAGACAAAGCTTAAAAGCATATTCGCAATGATTACTCACTCTTGCAAAGATTCTAAAGCTCCTAAAGATTCAAGCACATTGTGTTTAAAGACTTCAAATATCTCTCGTGGTTCTATGCTTTCAATCTCAAAGTTTGTGCCTTTTGAGACGACATAAGGATTCCCAAGCAATACACGGCTAAGCTTTGTATCTCGCATGTTTTTACCGCTACTCTCTGTGTTATTCCCATAAAGTGTAATGCAGTTTGTCCCCATAGCCCATGCAAGATGCGTTACGCCTGTATCACCACCGATAGCACAATCAACCTGTCTTAATACAAATTTCAAGCTATTAAAGTCAAGCTTATCAAGCTGCGTAGCCTTTAATCCTTGCTTTTTTAACAGCGTAAGCATAGAATCTGCCCTGTCTTTATCCTCATTCCATAGAATGTGAAAATGGCAATTTTGCAATAAGCCTTGCAGTAATTGTGCTAATTTTGCGTATTTTTCTATTGGATACATTTTCTCTTTAATAGAAGCTTCAAGGATAAATAAAAAAGTATAGGGCTTTTCTTCCATATGATTTAGTGCTGAAAAATGCGAAGTAAGAGATTCTGCAATAAAATGATAGCTAAAGCCTAGCCCTTGTGAATGCAGTGGCATAACTCGCTCAAGTGTAAAAGGGTTTGCCTGAAACTCTTTTATATGACTAAAAAGCACAGAGAAATTTCGCTCAAGGATATTAGAATCATAGGGTATTGATACCTTATGTGTATAAAAATAGCTAGCAAAGCCCTCCCTTGCCCCATCTTTAGAGAATCCAACAAATTTTTTAGACACAAGGCATTTACCGACAATGGCTGACTTTATAAGCCCCTGCATATCTACCACCATGTCAAATTCACCGCAACTCTTACAATATCTTCGTATCTCTAAAAGCCCGCCTATGCTTTTTAAAAGCTTTTTAAATGGCAGTGAGTGAATCTTTGTAATACAAGGGGAATGCTCCAAAATACCGCTAAATCTCTCATCAACAAACCATTCTATCCTATAATCCCCAAGAGCCTTAAGTCCAGCAAGCATGCTTGATGCGATGACAACATCACCAAATGCAGATAATCGTATGATAGCAATTCTCATATTTTTCCTTTCTGTGAAATTAAGATTATAGCATAGATAAGCTTAGAAACTTTTTGTCATATTAAGCAGGATTTTATTGTGTTTTGATATAATCTAGCATTTTGTTTATTATTAAGGGTTAAACATGGGATTCTATAAAAAAATACGACCTTATTTGTATAAATGTGATGCCGAAAAGATTCACAACTTCGCAATAAAAGTAATGAAAATGCCACAAAAGATTCCATTATTTGAATCTATGATTGCAAAGTGCTATTGTCGTATCCATGAGAATTTAGCTCAAGATATACATGGTTTGCATTTCTACAATCCCATAGGACTTGCAAGTGGATTTGATAAAAACGCGGAAGCGGTGCGACCTTTAGCTAGTCTTGGCTTTGGATATTTAGAGTTAGGTAGCGTTACACAAATGCCTCAAGATGGGAATGAAAAGCCTCGCATGTTTCGCCATGTAGAAGAAGAGAGTTTGCAAAATGCAATGGGCTTTAATAATATCGGGGCAAGGGGAATGTTGGCACATTTAAAGGAAGTATATCCCTTTTGTATCCCGCTTGGTATAAATATTGGCAAAAATAAGAATATCGCACAAGGTGATTCTCTAAAAAATTATGAATTAAGCCTTGATACACTCAAAGACTATGGCGATTATTTCACCTTTAATCTCTCATCGCCAAATACGCCCGGTTTGCGTGATTTACAAAATGAGAGCTTTGTAAAAGAGCTTATGGAGATGGCAAAAAGCACAACAAATAAGCCAATTTTCATTAAAATATCGCCTGATATGGAGATAGAATCTATGCTCGCTGTATGCGATGCGGCTATCCAAAATGGTGTAAATGGGATCATTGCTACAAACACAAGCATTGATTATAGCCTTGTCTCAAATCCAGTGAAAAAAAATGATGTATGCTTTGGTGGTCTTAGCGGTAAAGCTATTAGCACAAAATCTAAAGAGGTTTTAAGAATCTTAGGGAAGAATTTTCATAAGAAAACTACGCTTATTTCTGTTGGCGGCATTGGCGATTCTAATGAAGTGTATGAAAGAATAAAGCTTGGGGCAAGTTTAGTGCAGATTCTAAGCAGTATGATATATGAAGGTCCAACGCTTATATCTCGCATGAATAATGAGTTAGCAGAAAAGCTAAAAGCCGATGGATTCAAGCATATAAACGAAGCGATTGGAGTAGCGATTCAATGATGAAGTTATATCAAAAAATTGTATTAGGAGTTTGCATAATGAGTAGTATTGCATTTGGTAGTGTATTGCCAAAATATGAAAGTAAGATTCTTGAAAATGGTTTGCAAGTCGTGGTGATTCCACTGCATAATAAAAGTAATGTAATTGAGACAAATGTATTTTATAAAGTCGGCTCTCGTAATGAAGTCATGGGGAAAAGCGGTATAGCACACATGCTAGAACACATGAATTTTAAAACAACAAAGAATCTAAAAGCTGGTGAATTTGATGAGATAGTAAAGCAAATGGGCGGTGTGAATAATGCTTCTACAAGCTTTGATTATACACGCTATTTTATTAAATCTAGCACACAAAATCTAAATAAATCCTTAGAGCTTTTTGCCGAACTCATGCAGAATCTAGAGTTTATAGATTCTGAATTTCAATCAGAAAGAGATGTGGTAGCACAAGAGAGATTATGGCGGACAGATAATACACCAAGTGGCTATTTATACTTTCGCTTTTTTAATACCGCCTATGTTTATCACCCATATCATTGGACTCCAATCGGCTTTATGACTGATATACAAAATTGGAGTTTGCAAGATGTGAAAGGCTTCCATGAGACTTACTATCAACCACAAAATGCGATATTGCTTGTAAGCGGCGATGTCAATCCACACGATGTATTTAGCGGTGCGGAAAAATATTTTAGCAAGATTAAGAATAAAGGCGAGATTCCAAAGGTGATTATGCAAGAGCCAATCCAAGATGGCATAAGAGAAGCCTATATCAAAAAGGATACAGGCGGGATAGAATGGCTTATCATGGGCTTTAAAACCCCAAGCTTCACGCATAAAGACCAAGTAGCACTAGAGGCTATCGGCGATATATTAGGCGGTGGAAAAAGTGCGATTTTACCCTCTATCTTGCAAGATAAATTGCAACTTGCTTCATCTGTGAGTGCGTATAATATGGATATGATTGACTCAGGCATGTTTATCATTATAGCAACAGGCAATGCGGGAGTAAGTGCAAATGCTTTGAAAGAAGAAATATTAAAACAGATTGAAAAGCTAAAAAAAACACAAATCACACAGGCACAGCTTGATAAAATTAAGATAAACACTCGTGCAAGTTTTATTTATAGCTTAGAGAGTGCAAGCTCTGTGGCAGGGCTATTTGGATCATATTTTGTGCGAGGTGATATACAGCCACTGCTAGATTATGAAAAAAATCTAGAATCTTTAAACACCAAACAGATTCAAGAAGTCGCAAAAAAATACCTTGCGCTAGATCAAGCAACAACTTTGATTATGAGAAAGTAGAAAACAAAATTTCTATTTTTATTTTCTATCAAACTTTGATACAATAGCACAACTATATTTTAATAAAAAGGAAAAACATGATAAATCATGAAGCCATAGCAGAATTTTCAGAAATGACTGCGAGAGAAAGGCAGTTTGTGCTTGAGTGTATAGAAGACAAGAAGCCAAAAAAGATTCTAGAAATTGGTGTTGCCGCTGGAGCGAACAGCACGCTTATTTTAGATTTTCTTGAAAAGCACAATAGCCTTAACTCTACCGCATTTTATGCCATCGATTACAATAAAACATATTATCGTGATCTAGAATGGGGGGGGGGGGGTAACAACTAAAAATCCGCGTGAAAGCGGCTTTCTAGTTGATTTGCTTGTCCCTCATTTAAGAGATTATTATCAGGTTTATAAGGGTGGGTATTGTGCAAAATACTTAGAAAATGTAGGGGATTCCATTGATTTATGCATAATTGATACTGTGCATGCCCAACCCGGAGAAGGGCTAGATTTTCTAATGGTGCTACCATATCTTAGTGAAAATGCCACAATAATTTTACACGATATTGCATATCATACAATGGATTTTGATAATCGCCACCATAACATTTGTGCTCTTCTCTTTTTAAGCTTATTTGGAAAAAAGACTATCCCGCAACCCTATGATAATTATGGCACTGCATTTCAAAATATTGGTGCTTGTGTGCTTGATAGCGATCAAAGTAGATTCTATGAATATTATTTTAGAATCCTGCATTTTCCATGGGTGTATATGCCTCCAAAGAAAGATATGCTAGTGTTTAAAAATCACATAGCAAAACACTATCCGCAAGACTTGATAGAAGCATTCGACAATATGGAAACTCTGCAATCACAATGGTTTAATCTTGAGAGTATTGCGAAAATGTCAAAATGGAAAAAATTTAGAAGAAGAGTAAAAGCATATTTTAAAAGAACAAGATGATTTGTGTGATGAGAATCATGAATCTACACTCCTTAAATCAAACTAAAGTCTGTTATTATGTCATTAATAAGACTTGATAAAGATTGATTTAACTTGATATAATAACATAATTTAAGTGTAGGCTATGGTTTTCATGCGACAAAAGGGTAGATATTACGAGCAAGTAGCATTAGAATATCTTATAAGTTTGGGGTTTGAGTTTATTGAGCAAAATTTTCATAGTCGTTATGGTGAAATCGACCTTATTATGAAAAAAGATTCTATCCTGCATTTTATAGAAGTAAAATCATCACATTGTATCAATCCACTTGCAAATATCACGCCAAAAAAGCTAGAAAGACTCACAAAAACTATACATGTCTTTTTAGACCAAAGACAGATTGTAAGCCATTTTTGCATAGATGCGGTGAGTATCTATAAAGACAATATTACATTCATTGAAAATATTACATTTGGATTGTAATATAATATTTTTTAGAATCGATATCAAAAATTATGTTTATGCAATGGCAAAAAAAGACTAGCCAAGTAGCCAAAAATATTTAAAGTTATTACAACAAAATACTTTAAGATTCTATAAAAATGCCGATTAGAGAGTATGTTTTGTATTCTAGTCTAAAAAAATGTTGGATACAATACAAAAAAGATTCCATATTACACAAGCACAATATGTAAGTATGGAATATAAATTTCTTATACTTTTGATTGAACTTATTTGAATATAAATCGCAATGTTGTTTAGGAGTGCGTTATGGCAGGAAAGATTACTTCTCTTGGGCTTGGTAGCTCGGTTTTAAATGCTGATGTTATTGATAAATTGCGTAAAGCCGATGAAGACAATGTTATTAAACCTGTTGATAAAAAAATGGAGCTAAATATTGAGAAGCAAAAGCAACTTGTAGAAATAAAAACTGCCCTTGAAACATTGCGACAACACACACGCAAACTCTCTGACTACTCTACATTCTTAGGGCGAAATGTAAGCGTATCTGGCGAAGCAGTAAAAGCTAGTGCAGCAGCTGGTGTGCCTGTGCAAAATATCAATATGGAAGTAAAACAACTTGCAAAAAGCGATATTAATGAAGTCGGCACAAAGTTTGCCTCAAGAGATGATGCCTTTAGTAATGATGATGGTGTGCTTGACTTTTTTAGCGATGGGCAAAGCTATCGCGTTGAGATAAAAGGGGGAATGACCGTTGGTGAAGTGAGCCAAGCCATAACCGATGCGACAAATGGAAAAATCATGGGTTCTATTATGAAAATCGGCGGGGAAAAGCCCTATCAACTTATGATTAACTCAAAAGAGACAGGCGAGAATAGTAGAATCTATTTTGGTTCTCTTTTACGATCAGAGGGCATGGGGAATCTTGATATTGACTTACAAGGGGAGCAAGACTTCTTCATAGAAGTAAAAGGCACAGATGGACAAATGCATAAAATAAGTGTTACTCTCAACATTCCACAATCTGCTAGTGATAGATTCCTAATGCTACAAAATGCGCTAAAAGAAGCCTTAAGTGCGAATGAAGCAACAAAAGATTTAGTAGAAAGTGG
The DNA here is from genome assembly GCF_900198625.1 of Helicobacter rappini. Classification (GTDB taxonomy): domain Bacteria; phylum Campylobacterota; class Campylobacteria; order Campylobacterales; family Helicobacteraceae; genus Helicobacter_A; species Helicobacter_A rappini. The sequence goes on from NZ_FZPK01000050.1 coordinate 8,058, forward strand.
TGATATTACCTTTGGATTGCCAAATGAGGGCAGAGGCTTTATTATCAACGATAAAAGAGGCTTTAAGATTAATGTCGGCGGGGATAAAACGGGCAATCTAGGCTTTATGCAAAAAGAATCAAAATCACAAGATTTATATTCAAGCAATATTGAAGTAAAAGAGGGGGCGCTTACAGGTAGCTTTCAAGTCAATGGCAATACGATAGATTTAGCCCAAATCACAAAGAAAGAAAATACCGCAGACCAAAACGCCCAAGCAGTAGCAGAAGCTCTCAATACAATCAGTGGAGTGCAAGCAAGCACTAGTCAAAATAAAATCGCTTTAAATAGCGATGGCGTTACCATTGATATTAAGGCTACAAGTCCAGAAGAAACACAAGCCCTTGAGAGTGTCGGATTAAAAGCGGGGAAATATAGCGGTTTCTCATCATTGCAAAAAAATGTGCTAAAGATTAAGAATGTGCAAAGTGCTGCAGATTCTGAAGTGCTATATAATGGTGCGACAATCAAGCGTCCAAGTAACACTATCGATGATATTGTAGGCGGATTAACCATAAACTTACAAAAAGTATCAGAAGAGGGCAAACCAGATGTAATAAGCATTACGCAAAATACAGAAGACATCGTAAAAGAGATACAAGAGTTTGCAAAAGTATATAATGAAACCGTGCCAAAGCTAGATGCGGTTACAAAGTTTGACCCAGATACAAAACGAGGTGGGGTATTTAATACTGAAACGCTTATAAGGAGCATTCGCCCAGATTTAAACCAAGCCATTACCCAACATATTGCAAATGGACTTGAAGTAAAAAGCTTAATGGATTATGGAATCTCGCTGAATGATAAAAGCGTTATGCAGCTTGATGGCGGCAAACTCTCAAGTGCCTTAAGTGCTGACCCAGAAAAAGCAAAAGAAGTGTTTTATGGTGGGGAAAAAAAGGATAGTTTAGGAAAATATAATAGATATGATGGAGTTTTTACAAAAGTAAATAAAGTTTTAGCCGATTTATTAGAAGGTGGAAACGCTAAGTTAAAAACTTTTGAGCAAACACTTGAAAGAGAGCTAAAAAACTACAATCAAGAGAAAGACAAAGCAAAGAAAATGCTTGATGCTAGATATGATACCATGCAGCAGAGATTTGCGTCTTTTGATGAGCAAATAGCAAAAGCAAATAACTCTTTCAATGCCGTTCAAATGATGATAGACCAAGCCGCCGCTAACGACAAAAAGAAATAAGGAGCAGTTATGAGAGCGTTTAATGCCCATAATATGTATCAGCAAAATTCTGTAAGCGTGGAAAGCCCAGCAAAGCTTATAGAAATGTTGTATGAAGGTATTTTGAGGTTTTTAGGTCAGGCACGCAGATGTATGGAGCAAGAAGACATTGATATAGAAAAGAAGATTTACTATATCAATAGGACTACTGATATATTCACGGAACTATTAAATGTCCTTGACTATGATAGGGGCGGTGAAGTAGCAGTATATCTTACAGGGCTTTATACGCATCAAATTAAGCTTTTAACACAGGCTAACATGGAGAATAATGTCGAAAAAATCGATATTGTTATGAATGTAGCAAAGGGCTTATTAGAGGCATGGAGAGAAATACATCAAGAAGAGCTAGGACGCTAGTATCTTTTGCAAACAATTTGAATACACTTTTATAGAATCTTGTGTTGGATTCTATAACTTCTTTCATCTTTCATATTTTATTCACTTCAATATCAATAAATCGTTTGACATGTTGTTTTTTGTGTTTAGATTCAAACGACTACTATATAATTTACGAAGCGAAATATTTGGCATGGAATCGAAAAAAGATATTTTTCTCATAGAACTCAAAATGACAAGAGCCTAGATTCTATGCAAACTTATAACACAAGCCTATACTCCCATTTACTTGCAACACATTTTGCCTATGGATATGGCTCGCATTTTGAAACTTATAAGGGCACATTTCAAAGCCATGCGTTAAGTTTTTCTCTCATGGATAGAATCTTATTAGAAAACATTAATATTGACATAGGTTTGCATGGGGCATTTGGCTTTTTTGCAACAAGAGATATGTTGCAGTTTTCTAGCACAAGCACAGCTTTTAATAGCGATTTTAACGCATATAATCTCAACGCAAATGTAAATATAGGCTATCCATTTATTTTTCAAAGCTTCTCCATAGCCCAGTTGCAGGGCTTAGACAAAGCATAATCACACAAAGCCCATAGCAAAATTAATTCTTTAGAGCATATAATCTGTTAATGTCGTGGTGCAAACTACGACAATGTAAGCAAGAATACACTACCATTTGTATTTCTTGCTTATCTAGTATTTAATAAAGCTTTATGTGCTTGATTAGCACTAAAAGTTTATTGTTTGGTGGTACTTTTGTTTAGCCTTTAAGATTAATTCAAAAAGATGCAAACAACAAGGATGCCCGTAGGCTTATAAACACAATTAATCATTAAAAGAAATATATAAGATTTGCTAAACCTTGATTACATAGCTAAAGATTGTGCAATATAACACATTGCAGCTTTTATAACTTCCTTAAGTAAGGCTTTGCAAGTGTCAATACTTGTTTGGGCGTTGGTGGGCGTAAGCACTAAAAAATAATAAAAACCATATTATCATTTTGTCGCACCCATGCAATCCCTGCATTTTTTGAGTCTTTTAAGATAATCAATAAATGCAAACAATTAACGCTTAAACTTCTTCTTAAGTCTCACATAACTTAACACAAAGCATACACAAAAGATTAAAGCTAGGGCATAGAAATTTGGCATGATATTATGCAAACTATCGCCCATTTGATTGAGCCGTATAAAGCCATTAATACCATGATATGCAGGGATAAGATTCACAAGCCATTGTAAGACTTGCGGCAATAGCATAACAGGATAGATAAAGCCCATCATAAACACAAGCGGTAGCGATGATATAAGTATAATCTGCGTTGGCAAGGCGCTATCACTTATAAAAGTGCTAAGAAACATACCAAATGCCGCACAACTTGCAATAAACATCAATCCAAAGAACCAAAAATCAAAAGGATTCGCAGTCGTATGGATACCATAAATCTTAAAAAACACACCAAAATAAAGCAAAAACAGCACGACATAAATACCGCTAAACACAAAGATTCTAGCCCATAAAACATAGCTTAAAGGTGCGGTGTTAAAGTAGTGTTTCTCGTGATTTTCATGGGCTTTATTTTGACTTGCCCCTTGTATCATAATCCCAGCGATAAGCGTTTGATGTAGGATAAATACCAAGATAGCCGCTAAAGCGTAATTAATGTAGCCTACTGAAGGATTAAAAAGCGGTATAGAATCAAACCTTACAAGTGTCGTATCATCACCAATGTTGATTTCACCCTTTAGGGCTTTTGCTTTGAGTTTAATCTCATTGCTCCAGTAATTTCCCACTTCATTTAAGCCCTCAATAATCGTGCCATATATCAAAAAATAGGACGCATTCGCACGATATAAAAGTGTAGTTGGCACACCTTTATACATATTAGATTCAAAACCTTTGGGGATACTTAACTGCCCATAGACTTCACTTCTCTCAAGCATGTCTTTTGCCGCTTTTAAAGAATACACGACATGTTCTACTTGCAAATTCTCACTCGCATTTACAAGGAAAATGAAATCTTTTGAAAGCTTTGTATTGTCTAAATCAAGGACTACAATTTTTTGCTTACGCACCACATCTGCATAATAGGGTGTAGGATACAAGAATACATAAAGCAGTGAGCCTACAAATACCACAAAAACAATCGTGATATTGCTAAATACTGCCTTTAATTCTTTACCAACCACCTCTAAAAAAGTCATTTTTCTGCCTTTAATTCTTTTGCATGCTTCTCTAATGCCTTTTGTAATTATGCCTAAAAATTACAACTTTTGTTTGGGATTAACCTCTGTGTTGTGGAATGCTGACAACTCATTTTAAGTTGAAATTGAATTTCAGATTCTAACCTAATAGGGCTATTGCCATTTTACCTATTGGATATACTGCTCTAGCTCTTGTCCGCTATAAAAGATATAGTTTGCTTTTTGAATCTCATAGTTATTCAAAGCTTGAATGAAAGTAGATTCCGCATCATACTTTGTGCTTAAAGCCTGTAAATATTCTGTAAAAGTAACTAGGTTTGCATCATATCGCTTTTTCATGTTGTCATAAGAGAGATTTGCGGATATAAGACTTGCTTTTGCGCTTTTTATTTGATTTTGTGCGACTTCAATGGCTTTTCTGTATAGCTCTTCATCTTTTTTTTGCTCATTTTTTTTGTAAGCAAGATTCTTTTCTGTTGCAAGTTGGGCTAGGCGAAATGACTGCTTTTGCATACTCTGCCCGATCTTTGCAAATAAGCCATAACTCACCACAACGCTAAATGTATTTTGATGGTCAGCATACGACATAAGAAAGCTTGGCGGTAAAGTCCCGCTGTTTATTAGCCCTTTTGCAAAGTCTGGAATCTGAATATTGTAAGTATAGCTATCTTGGATATTTAGCACAGGAAAATAATGTAATTGCTTATTTAAATATTTTTGTGCTTGCACTTGATATTCAAGCGATTTAATATCATCTCTATCTTGGAGTTTGAAGCTAGGAGATTCTATCCGCACGCGTTTTAGAGATTCTATCTTTGTGTTTGTGAGATACTCTAACATGAGTTTGCTTTGCTCTAAGGCAAGCTTTGCATCATCGATTTGATATTGTGTTAATGCTGCTTGTGATTTGAGTGATTCTAAATCGGCAATGGTTTTTAAGCCTTGATTATAAAGCTTTTGCACTCTATCTACATCAGAGTTTATTTGCTCTAGCTTTTGCTCTAGTGTTAAAAGCTTTGATTCATTGCTAAAATAAGTATAGTATTGCTGCACGACTTGCAGATAAATGCTCTGTTTTGTGTATTTGCTATCATAGCTTGCTTTTGTTGCAGTTGCACCCTTTTCTCTAATGGCATTGTAATCAGCATAATCAAGCTTCATGTTAAACGCAAGTTGTGCATTTTGCGTGGTGTAGCTCATTGGCACACTCGCACTTGAATGATTGAAGTTGTATTTTGCATCAAGCGTTGGGATTAATGCCATGATTTGCACTAAATGGTCTTTATCGGCTTGTCTAGCAAGTAAGTCTTGGGCTTGCAGGGCATAGTTATTATTTGCACTATTGAGTAGTTCCTTAAGGCTTAATCCACCAGAATCATTGCGTAAAACATTCTCTAAACGCAAGGTGATTTCATTTTCTTGCATATTGTTTTGTAATGTTGTATTTTGTGGTGTTGCGGTAAATGTGCTATTACTTATAGGTTCTGCGTGCATACATGCAAATATGCAGCAGATACTCATTGCGATTTTTCTAATCACACAAACTCCTTTCAAATTATTTGCATACGCAATTAAAATTGATATTTTATTCTCTCAAGGTAAATAAATTTATATATGGCAGTGTTTTGGTGGGCAATGCTACATTGGATTTACGCAACTAAACAACAAAGATAAAAATATACTCGACAATTTGTTTTTGTGCGTTTTTATTAGCCCTTGACTTGTTTTTTTTTTTTTGTAGAATGCCGCCACAACATAACCTAGAGACAACATGGAGACAAAGAGACAACATGGAAGAATCGCACAGACTAATAAGAAAATACTCACGCTTTATACCTATCAAAAAATGGCGACATGATTTTAGGGAAACACTCATAAACACATTGCATACACAAAAAGGTGCAATATTGCAAGATTATGCTAAGCTTGTAACCCCGACAAATGATAGAGAAACGCAAAAACAAATTCTAAAGCGTAATGTAAGGCTGGTGGAAATAGAAATTGCTTCATTCTGCAATAGAAAATGTTGGTTTTGTCCAAACTCTTTTGTTGATAGGTATTCTAGTAGTATCGAACTGCCAGAACATGTGTATTTAAAAATAATTGACAATTTGGCAGAAATAGATTATAGCGGTATGATAAACTTCCACAGGTTTAATGAGCCTCTTGCAAATAAAGAATTAATTCTAAAAAGGGTGAAACAAGCAAGAAAGTCTCTGCCAAAAGCCTTACTTGGTATCTTTACAAATGGCGATTATTTAGATAGAGATTATTTAGATTCCTTAAGGGAAGTCGGCATAGGACATATAACAATGTCGTATTATTTTGGTAAGAATATAGAATTTGATGTGGAAAATGTCATTAAACCTGCTATAAACAAGATGGCAAATAAACTTAATTTACAATATAAAGAGGTTGTGAATGATGATAGGCAATATGGTGTTCGATTTATCTATGATGGTATGGATATGATTTATCGCGCATGGAATCCACGCGTAAATGCTAGCAATAGGGCTGGTTCTATAAATGATGAGCGTATTCCTAGTGTGAAAAGGGATTTTCCTTGTTACTACCCATTGCGTGAAATTTTCATTGACTACAATGGGCTTGTTATGCCATGTTGCAATATGCGTAGTGATGTCGAAACACATAAGCAATTTGTTTTGGGAGACATAGCTGAAGTTGATTTATTTGAATTATTTATGAATGAAAAATTTATAAAAATACGCAAGGCATTAATGTCCAATACGCCGCAATATGAGGTATGTAAATATTGTGATTACAAGATAAATTTATAAATAATATGAAACCTTGCATTATAATGAGGACATTTTTGTTGCAATATCTCTATTTTTCTATATGCTAATGCGTGTCTTATTTAGAATCTATGTCGCAGCGTGTTTTGTATTTCCTGTGAATTTTAGCTTTAATATATGGCGTTAAGAATGTTTTTTATGCAATTTGAAAATAATTTGCTATAATTTCGGACCATGTGATTTGGGGCTGTTTTGGCTTTCGACGGAAGTTTTATAGCAGTTTAAGCATACCAGCTGATACCTGTAACTATCAACAAACAATAAACGCAAACAACGCGAATTACGCTCCAGCTTACGCAAAAGTAGCGTGAGTTTAATCTCCTTTTGGAGCCAGATTCTTCTGTCTTTATCGGGAGATTTTAGAATCTGTCATCAATCCGATTGCTTGAGTGTTTTTGCCTAGTGATACTCAAAAAGATTATAGGCTTTGATACATTCCATTTTGCATGTTTTAAGGGGTGTGTTAAGATAACAAAACATTGCTAAGTATGTAGAAATCTCTGTAGGATAGGATTTTCGGACTGGGGTTCAATTCCCCACAGCTCCACCATTATATTTTTATCACATAGTTTTTGTTTTCATTGAGTAATAAGAATAATTAAATTTATCTGTCCATATCATCTCATTTTTTTAAAATAAATCATTTTAGCTTCTATCGCTTCAATGCAGTAAGTAAATCTTGCCATTCTTGCATGATGACTTCTTTACTAAATCTCTCTTTTGCTAGAATAAGGCTTTGCCTACCCATTTCTAATCGCATAGCTTCATTACTTAGAAGTTCTCTCATCGCTTCGCACAAAAGATTCTCATCTCCATCTGGCACAAGGATTCCATTTTTATGATAGGCTACACCATTTTTTATCTCTGGATTTGGAGCAAAGCAATCTCTAATCGTGCCTATATCATAAGCTACAATAGGCAGTCCATAGCTTGCCGCTTCGATTAAAACCATAGGCATAGATTCTGTATGGCTACTCATTACAAAAATATCGGCGTTTAAATACACAGATTCCATATCGCTAGTAAAAGGTTTTAAAAGAATATAATCTTTCGTTTGTAAGTTTAGAATCTGCTTTTCTAACAAAACTTTTTGACCACAATCTTCACCTATAATCTCTAATTGCCA
>NZ_FZPK01000051.1 GCF_900198625.1 Helicobacter rappini
TTGTTTAGGGGGGAGGGAGAGAAAAGTAATAGCCTTAAATCCTTTGTGATACCGCAGAAATTTATTGCAGACATCATTCAAACTTGCGATAAAGAGATTAAGAGAGCAAATGGTATCAATTTCTCTAGCTTGAAAAAGATACTTAGCGATGATGAGTATGAATTGTTTATGAATTATGCGAAACAACTAGCACACACAGGTGTTTTTATCGTAAAAGAAAATAAGAATCTTATGATAGACACGATAAAAGAAATACTAAGGCAGGGCGGTAACTTAAAGGCTTTAATCGAAAAAAGTTTAAGAGGGCAAGAAATATGGATATGCGACAATAGACTTGGCGTGAAAGCTTTGAATAATTTGTGGAATATGCTAGAAAGTCAATTTAAAGCAAAAGAAGCTAAAGAGCAACAAAAAATCATAGAAATATCTCACAAATACAAGGAATCCATACAAGAGTTTATAGCTTACAGAAACAGCAAGGGCAGGTATTTTAACAGCTTTGCATTGAATAAATTTTTACTTGAATTAGCAAAATTTGAATATCTAAAAATTGATATAGTAAATGCAATAAATCAAAGCATTGTGCGTGGTTATAATTGGGTATTTAAGCCGACACATAGAAACAGATTTTTTAATAGAAAAGCTAAGAAAGTGGCTTAGAGAAAGGATAGAAAATGAATAATAAGCATAATATTGAGTTTAAGAAAACTATCACAATCAAAGGATAAAGAATGCAATTAAAAGACTTTGATTTTAGGATTTGGAATAAAGACGAGGAAACTCTCACTTATGCAAGTAAAGATTATAAGCTAGACATAGGATTTTCTAATCCACAACAAGATTATGGTGTATGTGAAAGCGAGTTACACGCCTACTATGATGGCGAACCTATGTGTCCTAGTGATTGTGAGATTGAGTTATGGAGCGGACTTTGTGATAAGAATGGCAAAAAGATTTATGAGGGCGATATAGTTTGTTTTAAAAATAGGGGCAAATATAATGATGATAGAGATGAAGTTTTAGCAAAACACATCAAAGAAAAATGCCTTAAAAAAAAACATTTTTGACACAGGTATTTTTCAAGAATGAGGGAGGGGGATATTGCATAAAACGCCAAACAAAGAGAGGACATACAAAATACTTTAGTCTTTTTGATATGTCTTTTTACCTTAACTTTAGATTAGAAGTAGTAGGCAATATCCACGAGAATGCTGATTTGTTAGGAAAGGATAGAGAATGAAAGAAAATAACACAAAACAACAAAACACAAATGAAAACGAAAAGATTGAATTTGAAGTCTTTTTAACACAATACACAGATACGCTAAATGCTATCAATCAAAACATGCAAATCCTAGCTTCTAGCGTAATGCTATTGCAAAAAAGAATGCAAACAATGAAAGATAGCATGGATAACTTAGATACGCAAATAAATGAAATGATAGACAGCAATAAGGAGTAAGTATGAAAAAGTATAAACACGCAAAGATTAGAAATAATAGTAGTTATATTCAAATTCAAGCTACACTCGACAATGTAAGATATAGGTTTTCTACAAAATATGTTGTTAATGCTGAAAACTTGGAATATGTAGAAAAGAATTACAGAAAAATAATCATGCAATACAAAAGAGAAAGAGATATGCAAGAACAAAAGCATATTGATACTATCACAGAATATGGTTACAAGGTGCTAGAATTGGAAAGAGAAAATTGTAAAAAATCTACTCTCATAAGATATGAAAATGTCTTTAAAAAACATATTGTATCAAGTATAGGAAATATGAGATTACAAGAATTTAGCCCAAAGATTATGAAAGTTATTTTTAAAGACAAATTTTCACATTTAAGCTTTAAAAATAAGGGTATTGCAATATGTGTCTTAAGAAAAATATTTGACTATGCAATATGTGATGAAATATTTACAGATAGTAATCCTATGCAAATAATAAAGCATAAGAAAAAAGAATATGCAGAGCCACAGAGATTAAATGACCCTTTAAATCTTAATCAGGTGATGGATATACTAAAGCACTTGAAAACAAAAGACATGGATAATAGGCTAAAAATGTATTTTCAATTAGCATTACTAACAGGTATGAGAGTAAATGAGATACTAGCCTTAAAATATAGTGATATAAATGTAGAGAAAAATACTATACAGGTATATAAATCTTTACAGCAAGGCACAAACACAATAAGCACCACAAAAACAGAAAATGGAAAGAGAAATATACAAATACTACCATTTTTAAAGTCGCTATTAAAAGATACACTAGACACCAATGGTAGCGGATATATTTTCTTAAACAAGAGGGGAGGTTTTATTAGTGATAGCACCATGAGAAAATATTTCAAAAAGATTTTACAAGAGCTAAACATAGGAGACAGAACTCTATATTCAACAAGACATACATTTGCAAGCATTATGATTGCCTATGGAGAGGATATAGCATGGGTTTCAAAAATGTTAGGACACAAAGACATAGCAACAACATGTAACTTTTATGTAGAACACATAAGAGATGATAAGACAAGAGGGCTATGTTTTTTAGAATATGAAAAGCAACACGCTTGAGAAAGGATAGGAAATGAAAAAGACAACACAATCCTTAATAAGAGTGAGAAAGCAAACACAAGAACAAATAGAAAAAATTAAGAACATAACAGGTTTCAATAATAAAGAAATCATACTAACAGCAATGAAAAGGATAATAAAAAAAACATGAAAATGAAAGTTAGCACAATAGCACTAAAAGAAAAAGAGCGTGGCATACTTGAAAAGGCACACAAAATATTAGGCAAAAAGAAAGAGTTGAATATAGAAATAGCCTTAAATGAATTGCAAAAAGACTTCAAAGAGAAAGGAGAATATTACATGAAACACGCTATGGCTATAAATATGATACAGATTTTAATTGAAAGCATACCAATGGAAAATAGAGACAGAAAAAAGCTTGAGAGATTAACTAATTTAATGGAAAAAGAATTTGATTATCTCTATAACAATGCAAGTCAAAAGGTTAAAGATGAGATAAAGCAAAAGACAAGGGAAAAGAAAGACGAAAACATTGAAAATGTCAAAACACACAATGAGCTAAGTTTATTTTAAGGAGAGAATAATGAGTAACTTTAGAGAGATTAAAAGAATGCTAAGATATTTAGGTATAAGAAGCAGAAAGATAAAGGAACTGAAAAAAGAAATAACATATTTAAAAAATATACAAACTTTTGATAGTGAGGATAAAAATAATTTAAGAACAAAATATATAAAGCAAAAAGAAATTAGTGATGAAAGAAACGAGTTGTATATTGAATTATGCAAAAAAAGCAAAGAAATAATAGAAAAACTAGATAAAGATTATAAAAAAATAATAAAACAAGATGAAAAAACTATAAATGAATGTTTGAAATATATAGAATACATGGAAAACATGCTAAACAATAGAATAGACCATGATGAATGTATTCCAACACTAATAAAAGAATATAACATTCTAGTGCATAACACAAAATACAAAGAAAGAGCAAAAAGCACATATTCTAGCTTAAAAATGTCTAAGTGGATAATAAATGCTGAAAGGATAATAGACGAAACAATAGAAAAAATGAATAAATTAAATAATGAATATAATCAAATTAACAATAGTTTTGAAACATACCACAAACAAAAAATAGAATCAACAGAACCAATAGAAAAAATGGAAATCAAACCACAACTAAAAACTAGAAAAGAAACTAAAGGAGAGAACAATGAGTAACTACAAAGAAAAAGAAATTCAAAAAATACTAAGATTTTCAAAATTAAAACATGAAGACTCATACACATCAAACGACATTAAACGAGTATTAAAATCATGTGAAAACATTGAAAACAAAAACAATTCTATAAACAAAGATAAAGAATTAGAATGGCAAGAAGTAAGTGAGATAAGCGAATTTTGGCAGAATCAAATGATTGAATTACTAAAAAAAGCAGAAAACGACCACGCAGAATTAGTAAGATTTTACAGACAAGTAGTAATAAAAAAGAGAGATGATGAAATACAAGAGCTAAAAGAAAAAATAAAAAAAATGATAAAAATAGAACAAGAGCAAAAAACCAAAATAATAGGACAAAATAGAAAAATAATAAAACTAAACAGAGAATTAGAGAGTCTAAAAAGAACTAAAAATACAGATAAACTAAAAGGAGCTGAAAATGCTTGACAATGATATAAACACAAAAATTGAAAAAGTTGTAATATCAAGTATAATGTTTAATCCACAAAAATTTGCTGACATTACAACAAAATATGGGATAAATCACACCTATTTCTATACTCAAATATGCAAAACAATCTTTAAAGCATTTGAAGTATTAGATAAACAAAATCAATCCTTTACGCCAGAGATGATTTGCATGGAAGCAAAAAAGGATATGCCACACATAACACTTGATGATATTGCATTAATCATGGCAGAATCACCTATTGCAAATATTGATGAGTATGTGATAAAAATTGTAGAAAACAATAAAACATTAACAACGCTTAACTTTCTATCAAATCTTAGAAATGAAATATTGCAAAATGATTCAAGCACAATCAATTCTATACTCTTTAATTCCATAAAATCAATAGAACAAATCAATGATAGCATGGGAACAAACGAGCATATCAAAAGCTTTGCTGAATGGGAGACTTATCTAAAAGAAAACGACACAAACAATGTAAGGTATCAAATAGGCTTAAATTGTATCGATAATGCTTTAAAAGGCGGTATAAAGCTTAATCAGTTAATATTGATAGCAGGGGACGCTGAAAGTGGAAAAACAAGCTTAGGATTACAAATATTACATAATCTTAGCAAAAATCATAAAACTTGCTATTTTAGCCTTGAATTTAGTGCTAAAAGCTACATAGAAAGAAGCAATAAGATAGATAAAATCTTATTAAAAGAAAATCAAATAACACAAGATACATATAATGCAATGCGGATAAATAGATTCTTAGATACAGACACTAGAGAACTAAATAGACTAGAATTAGCCATAGCAAACCTAGCAAAGCAGGGTGTAAAGTTTTTCTTAATAGATTCACAAATGTGTATAGAAGTGCATGATGAAAAATATGAAGTAGAAAAGCAAAATAAGAAATTTCAAGTATTGCATAAATTAGTCCAAAAGTATGAGATTGCAATATTTTTGATAGTCCAATACTCAAAAGCTGATAAATCATCGCCTTATGGAAGTGTTATAGGGCAATATGTGCCATCAATAATACTATCCATTGAAAAGAACGAGAAAGATGATGATTTTGAATACATAATCAACATTAAAAAGAATAAGCAAGAGGGAGTATTAGGAAAAAACAATGTAGAGTTTAATAGAAACACTCTCATGTTTGAAACGCCATTGCAGGACACAAGAAAGAATAGCAGTAGTGATATGAATAGATATTTTAAACAATCATACTCATATCCGCAAGGAAAAATTAAAGGAGAGCAAGAAATTAAAATGAGACCACAAGAAACAGAGCCACAGATACAAGTAGAAAAAGTTAATTTAGAGAGATTATTAGTTTAGAAAGGACACAATATGACAAACACAATAGAAAACACAAAAGAAATTCCATACAAAAGCTATCAAATAACAGGCACTAATGTGATTATAAAAGCAAAAGTGGATTTTAGTAATAATGAAGTAAAAATACTCACAGAAAACAACATATTAAAGACATATACAATCTATCAATTTTTTATACAGATGAATGCAAGAGAGATATAAAAAGAATTGAAAAATAATACTTACACTAAACACAAAGAAAAACTCGCTCAAATGTATAATATAAATCATTTAAAGCTAAAAAGTCAGGCAAATGTATAATATAGTCTCTCTTATCACACCCACACGCTAATCTTTCACTGCTTTTCTCTTTTGCATGGTTTCTCCTTGTGTGTTTGCTTTTCTATTATAACAAACTTCGCTCTTGCTTTTGTCAAGGGACACTTCACTCATTTCGTTTCACTCATTCGTTCGTTGGTAGGCTACGCTTTGCTTGCCTACCCCCTTGACAAAACCGCTCGTTTGTTGCCATGAAAAGCAAACTAACACACAAGGAGAAACCATGATTCCAAAAGAAAGAATACAGGAAGTAAAAGATAAGGATTTAGTGAATGTATGTGAAAGATTAGGAATAGAATTGCAAAAGAATGGTAGAAACTATGTAGCAATATGTCCTTTTCATATAGAAAATAAAGCAAGTTTCACAATTAATACACAAAAAAATCTATGGTATTGCTTTGGTTGTGGAGAGGGTGGAGATACAATAAAACTCTACATGAAAATGAAAAATGTAAATTTTGTAAAAGCTATTGATGAGTTAAGCACATTAGCATAATTATAGATAAATAAGCTATATAATATAGTTAAAATAGAAGCAACTTTTTTAGCTTTTAAATGATTTTTATTATACATTTGAGTGAGTTTTTTATTCAATTAATACAATTAATAGATTGAAATAATAAATGGCAAGGATTTACAATATAAACTAATCATATAATAAATATATGCTAGTAGCAGTATTCCACTTTGTTTTCAACCGCAGATTATAATAAAAAAACCGCTTTAGTCAAGGGCGTGGTTAGTTTTATTTTTTTGCGGACTAAACCCCACTTACTTGGCAACTCCGCTTTACGCAAAAAAAATAAAACTAATGGCTTCGCCACCCTTGACTAAATCGCTTTTTTTATGGGGTGTGCGGTTATCAAACAAAGGCGGACTACTGCTAACGAGCTTTAAAACCCCTTGTTATTGTGCTTTATTGCCACTTCACGCCCTTGCAAATGAAGCCCCCTTTGTGTTTTGTGCTTTACTGCTAACACGCTTTAAAACCCCCTTTAAAAGCTTTGCATGTTATACAGCATAAAAGGGCATAAAATAGGTTATAAAAATCATAACTTTTTTATAAAAAAATAACATGAAAAAATCGTTAAAAAAGTGCTAAAAAAATATAAAAAAATGCGTAAAATAGGGCTTTTTGTATTGACTTTTTTTTGAAATTTTGTTATAATTGTGGCATGAATTTAAAAAGGAAGTTAAAAGGCGATTTTAACTATACTTGCGATATAGATAAAATCAAAATTGACTTTAAGAAACTAAAATCAGCGACATTATAGCTAGATTAAAAAATAAAGTCAAGTTTTTTAGCCTTTTGTTTCTCTTTAGATTCTAAAGGTTATTTGAAATGTTAATGTTAAAATAGGTTATAATGCTTTTAGCTTTTTTTGCTAAGGTTTGGCAGTATGAAAGAATATTATAAAAGCTTAAGCGATTTTTTCAAGTCGTTAATGTTATTTTGTGCTACAATTAGCACGGGTTTAATCGCATATATTTACACAAGCAGTGATTATAGCATGTTGGTATTACTTGCTTGTTATGTTTGTTTTATGTGTGCTATTATATGCGGTTTTGTTTCTTATGAATGTATAAGCAAAATCAAAGACAATGAAAGGAGCTAAAACCATGAATCAAGAAATTTTATTAATACCGCCTTTAATTATGTTATTTGCAATGCCTTTAATTTTTGTATTTAAAGCTTATAAAGACATTAAAGACATTGAAACAAGAAAGAGCAAACAAGAGCAAAAGCAAAAATAACCTACACTTTAACCCCTTAATACTTCAATAACCTTTTAATTTAATTTTGAAAGGTTAAAAACATGGCACACAATAGCGAGTTATTAAAAACACCAGCGGAGCGAATAGAAAGGCTAAAACAAGAAAATTTTAATAGATTTTTATTAAAAATTTGCCCCTTTGGATATGGCGACATTTACAAGGCATTGGAGATATTAAGCGGAATCTACCACGAAAGCGAGACCGCCGACAAATTAGCGGATTTATTTTATGAAAGCCTAGAAAGTGATTTTTTTACAGATTATGATTCAGTGGATTTATGCTATTTAGCTATTAATCACACTTTAGAAAAGGCACAAGGCATACTAAATAGACTCGGCTATAATATAGACCTAAACGAGCTTTTAAACCCTTATTATGACAGCATGGCAAGTTTTTTTAATTGTGAATCGGATTCTACATTAGCGGACGCCCTAGAAATAGCGGTTGATTATGATAACATGGAGCTACTACAAGCAATCATAAAAGGCGAAATTAAGCTAAGAAAGAAAGCATAAGGGGGCAATATGAAAACACTAACATTTTATGCGACAAGGCAGACAAACAGGGCAACAGGGGCAACATATTATAACGCTATTTCATCACACAAAAGGAACATAACGGGCTTAAAATCCGCCTTATGTGTGTTTTTATGCCAAAGCAGTTTTAAAGGCGAGTTAGTAGAGTTTGGAACAATAGAAGCAAATAAAATTAGCTTTATATCAAACCACAAAAGCTTTAAAAAGCATAATGACATACAAGCCTTGCTAAAACATGTAAAAGAACAAGAGCCTATGACATGCTATTTTGAAAAGTGCATAAATGCTAAAAATTGCATATTGTTAGACAACAAGAAAGGGGACAGAATGAAAAATTATATACATGAAGTAATGCAAAAGGATTTTTCAATACAGATTTTAAAAACGCTATTTTGTGAAAAAGACATTATAGAATCATTAGCAGAGCTTTACACAGAATACAAGGAAAAATCAGCCGAAAAGCTTAACGAGTTAATTAACAGCGAGTTAGCAAGGACAAGGACAGAATCTCATAATATAGATATATTAGAGATAACAAGGGAACATCTAAGCAAACAAGCAAAAAAGCAGTAAGGAAACAATGTTATTTTATTATGATTTATGATTAAATATCATAAATTAATATGAAATAACATAAAACAACAGAAAGGGGACAGAATGAAAAATTATATACATGAAGTATATATACATGCAGTAATATCAGCCGAAAAGCTAAACGAGCTAATTAACAGCGAGTTAGACAAAAAAGGCAAACCTAAACAAAAGCAAAGCGGAAGCGGGGCTAAAAACACCACGCAACCCAGCCCCACCCAAGTTTTTGTGAATAGGTAAAAGGATTTTATGATATTTTATAATCTTTTATAATGAAATATCATAAATAAATATGAATTAAAATAAATTAACATGAAAGGAAACAACATGCAAACATTGACAAAAAGGCAACAAGAAAACCTAATCATACAAGCATTTAAAGAAAGAATGCAAGAGAGTGTAAAGAGTTTTAAAAATCCAATCATGCGAGAAATCTATCTCAATAGTATTGTATTGCAAACAGAATTAATCAAGGCACATAAGAAAATGAGTAAATATGTTTATACAAACTTTATAAGCATATTAAACGAGCTTAAAGAAGCAAATTAAAAGGAAAGGATTAAAACATGCAAATTTTTATACCAACAGCAATTCTTAAATGTAAAGTAGGCAAAAACGAATTTAGCAAGATGAAAGCCTTACATATCACAAAAGAATATGTAATTTTTACAGATAGCAAAGTGCTAATTAAAGTGCATTGTAATAATAGCCAATTAGAATGCAACGAATTAAACCTTGATTTTTACAGCCTTAAAAACTTAATCAAAGTAGGCAGTAAAAAAAGTGGAGAAATATCCTTTAATGCAAACATAAAAGAACATGAAGTAGAAATCATGTATAAAAGCGATAAAGGGATTATAAGCGGTAAAGTAGAAAGATACCATAAATATGTAGATTATAAGCATATATACGATAAGTTTGAATACGCATGTAAAGTCAAATTATCAAGTGAATTTAGCAAACTTGCATTATTTAATAGCTTTACAAAAAAGGTTATAGAGTTTAAAGACAATCTCATAACAGCAAAAATAGGTAATGCAAGAATTGCAAAGCAAAGAGAAAATATAGACAGCACCGAGCTAAATGGAAAAACAATCGCATTGCAAACAAGAACCAGCAATTCTATGATAGCCCTAGACACAAAGAAAGAAGCAACATGGTATTTTAAAAATGACACAATGCCTTATAGGATTATACAGCACGACTTAGAAAATACCATTGATATAGTAGAAATGCCAATTATTAAATAATACAAGTTTAAAGAGAAAGGATACAACATGAAAGTAGAAAACATTGCAAAGACTTATAACACATTGACAAAGTATATAAGAGACACAATTTTTTGCAACAATGGAGAAAATAGGATAATGTATAAAGTAAAAAATAAGTTTTATTTTATAAGCGAAAAAGATAATACTTGCAAGTGTGTTTGTGAAGTAGATTCTAGCTTTTTAGAATGTATGGATACAGACTTAAAAGAAAATGTTATTTTTAGTGATTTTATACATGGTGATTATGATATAGAAAAACAATTAAAAGAACATAACAGCAAACATGTATTTGCAATATTTGATTCTATCGTAGCAGAGATAGACAGACACGACTTATTAGAAAGTAGCTTTTTTAGTTTTTGCATTCATCAAATTGAAAAAGAAAATAATATTGTTTATAGTGAAAGTGAAACAGATTCTAGCATAGATACAAATATGCAAGAAGCACAAGAAACAGAAACAGACTTTAATGCAGAAAACACAGAATCTAGCATTAAAGACAATGAAATAGACATGCAGAGACTCAAACAATTTAATGAGTATAAAGAGTTTAAATACTTGCTAAAAAGAATATATTCTATTAATTATATAATACAAAATCAAAGAGAATATATTGCAAAGATTGAAAAGCAAGAAGTTATCAAAGATAAAATAAAAGAAGCACAAAATGATTTAATATATTATAAAAATAGAAAGCAATCTTTTATAGAGAGAATACAAGAATTATCATGCAATAAAGCAGTAATGAATTATATGCTTGAAATTCTAAGGACAAAAACACCATTAAGGCACACATTTGCACCATTACCATTATACACAGAAAGGCTAAAAGAACAAGGCTATAAAGAATATGAGCTAAGAAACACCACCATATATTTTAGCGAAAAAGAAAATAGCGAATATGTAATAATAGATAATTGCTTAAATATAGAATGTTTTGATTTTAATGGCATAGAAATAATATTAGAGGGCAATGAAAAAATAGATATAAACTTGCTTGAAAATATTAAAGAATATATGCGTAAAAATATCATAGACATAGATAAAGCAGAGTTTGAAGCAAACACAGAAAACAAATATATAAACGACATGCAATCTATTATCAAAGAAGCTAATATCACAGATAAAGACACAATAGAAAAGATTATGTGCTTAAAAGATGATATAAGCAAACATGTTAAACTTATAGAATCGTTGCACAATGAGAAAGAAGCAAAAATAGAATTTGAAAAGATTTTTAAATTACATTTTATAGATATTGCAATGACATATCCACAAGCATATAATGGGATAGCAAATAATCAAATATTAAAAGAAAAATTGAAAGAAGTAATCTTTGAAGCAATCAAACAAGAAAACACAGAATCTATTGCAAGAAAAGATTTTTCTAACAAATCTTTACAGAACACAGAATCTAAACAAGAACTAGATTTAAAAGCTAAAAAGAAATCATTGCTAACTTTTAGCATGAAAGATATATCTTTATCGCATAAACAGCATAAAAGCCTTACAGACTACAAGCATATAGATAGCTTTAATAGTGTAATTGAAAAAAGGGTTATAAAGGCAGTCATTGCAAAAGAAAGAAGCCCACCAAAAGCGAAAGCTAAAAGCGGGGCGAAGCGGGGCTAAAAACACCACGCAACCCAGCCCCACCCAAGTTTTTTTGTAAAAGTTGAAGTGTTATGCTACAATAATTTAAAATATTTTATGATAAATTATCATAAAAAATACATTAATAAAAAGGATTAGGACATGAAAACAATAATTGAAAGAATTGAAAATGAAATAATAGATAGGATAAAGTCTTTGCAAATCCACCTTGATGATGAGTTTATATTTTGTGAATTGACAGCAAGCGAACAAGAGAAAATCGTTGAAAATATCAAGCAGGAGCTAAAAAAGCTAGAGAATCTGGTATTGCAAAATATACACCAAGAGATTAGGTGGCAAGAGATTGAAAAGACACAAGAATACCAAGATGAAATGGAGAGAGTTGAAAGGCTTGAAAGAATGGAGGAGTTTCAATTAGAAATGTGGAAAGAAACAGATGAAGCACAGGATACAAATCCAAAAATTAAGCTAAATCTTATTACAAGAATAGCAGATGAAGCTTTAATAATGGCAAGAAAAATGCTAAATGAGAGAGGATATACCCATGCTATCGTTTCTAATGTTAATGAGAGTATGCAAATAGTGCGAAATGATAAAAAACAAGAAATTATTACATACAACATTAATGCAAAAACAAAAGCAGGGCAAAGCGAGAGCTAAAAGCGGAGCGGAAGCGAGGGCAAAAACACCACGCAACCCAGCCCCACCCAAGTTTTTGTGAGTAGGTAAAAGTATTTTATGATATTTTATAATCTTTTATGATTAATTATCATAAATAGACATGATTTAAAATAGATAATAGTGTTTTAAGATTAAAAATGTTGTTTTAATGTTAAAGATGATATTTTGCGTTAAAATAATGTTTTTAACATTGTATTTCATATTAAAGGATATATAATGATTATTGCAGTAGCAAATGAAAAAGGCGGTAGTGGAAAAACTACTTTAAGTGTAAATCTAGCTATACAATTTAGCATGGATAAAAAAGAAGTGTTATTGTTAGATACAGACCCACAAAGAAGCAGCGAAGCTTTTTGTAATGTGAGAACTAATGAGAATAAAGATTTAACTTTTCATTGCTTATCAAAAATAGGCGACTCATTAGCAAGGGAAGTAAAAAGCTTAGAATCTAAATATGACATTATCATCATAGATACAGGCGGTAGAGATTCTAAGGAAATGCGATTAGCTTTGATTGTAGCAGATATTGTTTTAATACCGCTTATCCCTAGTCAATATGATATTATGGTATTAAGCAAGATGAATGAGATATACGAACAAGCTAGAGTGTTTAACGAGAAGTCAAAAGCTTATATCATCGTTACAAAAGCTAGTCCTAACCCATTCTTACAAAAAAAGGTGGATAATCTAAAAACATATATTAAAGAACAAAAATTAGAGAATTTGTCTTTAATGGATTCAGTAATATATGAGAGAGAAGCATATAGAAATGCAGTAGAATATGGCATGGGAATAACTGAATTTTGCAATAAAAGTGATAAGGCATATACAGATTTTATGAGTTTGTATAAAGAAATCCATAACAACATGAAATGATTTAAAATAAATCATAATGTTTTATGTTAAAATAACATGATTTAACATGTTTTAATATAAATTATGGGAAAGGATACACATGACTTTAATAATTGAAAATGTAAAAAAAGAATATGTAGAAGCATTTCAAGGATTAGCAAATGGTGTTAAAGCAAACATGAAAACACTTGTAGAATGCAATGACAATAATGCTACTACACAAGGCATAAATAATGAAGTAAGCCATATAGATAAGACAAATCATATAAGTGAGAATCTTACAGAAAATGGCTATACAGATGAGTTTGAAAAAGAGTTGTTGGCAGACAGAGAACAAATGCAAAAAGAATATGAAAATGGTAATGCGTTAATGTTTGAAAGTCATAATGAATTTAAGAGGGCGGTTGAAAATGGCGAAATACACAATTTTGTATCACAGAAAGTTTGTTAAAGACTATGAAAAATTAAGCAATAATGATAGGTTATTGGTTGATGAAGTTATAGAAAAATTAGCGAATGGCGAGATATTAGACCAAAAATATAAAGACCATAAGTTAAAAGGCAATCTAAAAGACTTTAGAGAATGTCATGTAAAGCCTGATTTGCTTTTAATGTATGAAATACAAGAGAATATCTTACATTTAAATCTTATGCGAGTTGGTAGCCATAGTGATTTATTTAAAAAATGAAAGGATAGAAAATGTTTAAAAGTGTAAATTTAAATCAAAAGACAGAAAATATAGATAATGATAAATTACAAGAGTTTATCAACAATGCAAGTGGTAGTGAGCCTACTAGAAAAGTAGGTGGTATAAAAAAAGGTATGAAACTCAAAGATGAGAAAGATAAAAGAGTAAAACATGTAGCAATCTATCTCACACAAGAGGAGCATGACTATTTAAAGAATATTGCTAAATCATATAGAATGACAATAGCAGAGTATTCAAGGACTAAGCTTTTAACAGATGATAAGCCAATAGAGATTATTTAAGAAATAAAGGACAAAAAAATGGAGACAAGGAAAAAAAATAAAGGTGGCAGACCAAGAAAAGAGCCAACATATACGCAAAGCTTTAGAGTTGATAAAACTTTGAAAGAGTTTTATAACGAGATAGGACACGCTAACAAATTTATGATTGATACAATCAAAAACACCCCAGAGTATAAAGCATTTATTGCAAAAAGAGCCGAGCAGAAAGACATAAACCAACCAAGTCTATTTTAAAGATAAAATGCTATATCATACAATTTAGCGTTCAATACCTTTATCTTTATCATTTTGTAATGCAGTTTTAGATTCTGTTTTGGAATCTTTTGCAGTATCTTTTTTAGCATAAATGTTATAACCATATTCTTTGTTAAGATAAGCTTTAAAATCATCTATGGCAGTGTTATATTGTTTAGCAAATGAATTTTCTAACTCACCACTTAAAGCTCGTTTCAAATAAAGTTCCTTTAAAGATATATCATCATTGAAATCAAATTCCTTTGCATACCATTCTACAAATTGCCTATAAAATTCCTTACTCTCTTTTAATTGTGATTCAGGTAATTCTTGCAACTCTTTTGGAGTATCTTTTGAAACATTTTGTGTTGCAGTAATATCCTTTTTCTCTTTTTCTTTTTGCCTTAAATACACCATATAATCAAGTAATCCGCTATCATTATATTGTATAAAATATTGTTCTATTGTATTATTCTTAGCCTTTTCAGTTAAACTCTTTCTAATATAATCAGGGCTTGAAAATTTATGCTGTTGTATATACCACTCAATAAAATCTTTATAGTATTGTAATTTATCGTGTTGTTCTTGTTTTTGTTTAAATTCAGCTTGTTTTTTTACCATATAAGTATCTATTTTATCTTTCAATTCATTCTTATCATTTTCACTCATTTGATAATCTTTGTTATCTAAATAAGTAACAAGTGTCATAAACTCTTTGTGATAATAATTCAAGGTATTTAAGCTATACTTATCCCATTCCTTTTCATTTGTAAGAATACTTTCATAATGTAAGATTTTTTCATTAATGATTTTATCTAGCACAACACTATTTTCTTTAAGCGTATTAAAATAATTCTCATAAATCTTAGAATCTGTAAGAGCATATTTATCCATATTATGCAAAATTCTCATCTTTTTATCTAAATTCTTACAAGCATGGATAAGACTAAAGCTATTCGTATGTATATTAAAATGCTTTAATAAAAGATTATCAAATTGTTGTTGCATTGATAAATGTATCTCTAATGCTTTTTGTTCCTCTCGTATTTGATTGTGTATATTCCTAGCAACATCTAATTGAGATTTTGTAGCACCTCTTTTATGTTTAAGTATAAAATCTAAATATCTCTCTTTAGCTTTAGTAACTAATGCTTTATCATCTGTATCTTTTGAAAATTCTTGCCTATGGTATCTTGCTTCTCTCTCTACTTCTCTAATATGTTTATCAATAGAATTATAATCTTTAGATAATAATCTTTTTTCATGGCGTTTTGCTTTTATAGTTTTACTTATCTCTTTAATCTGTTTTAATGCAAAAAACATAACAGATTTATCAGGGTATTGTGGAATACTATCAAACAAAGCCCCTATTGCTTTTTTATCCTTTTTATTTGAAGTTAGAATCTTTTCTACTTCTTTTAAAACCTTTGATTTTTCTGCATAAAAATATAACTCTTTTGATTTTATATCATCAATTATATTTTGTAACTCATCTCTTTGTTTTTGTAAATCTTTTAAATCATCATTTAATATATCAGTCTTTTTACTTATATTATCTCTTTTTTTAAGTAATCTATCTCTATCTTTATCTAATTGTTCTATCGTATCTTTATAGTAATCATTATGCCCTATGGTATCTAAAAAACTAGATTTACTTAATATACTTTCTCTCTCAACTCTTTGTGCGTTAGAATAATATAAACCATGAAAATTTAGAGCTATTGCAAAATCATTTTTAATATCAGTAAAAAAATCTCTAATATCACTTTTTTCTTTAAAATGAAGTTTCTTATGTGTAATCATATTTCGTTTATTAACTACTACATGTATATGCGGATTATTTTGATGAGTATGCAAAACTTGTATATATTTATGTGCGTAAAAATGTTTTTCTAATACAGCCTTAACACTCTCTTGTAAAGCTTTAATATTCCTATCAGTTAATTCCTCATTGATAGAAAAGCATAAATGCCAACTATCTTTAGAATTTTTATGAGTGCCAAAATCATTTTTCCAATCACTCATTATTTCTTTAAGAGAAACAGAATTACCAAGTTCATCAATAGCATAACTTGAATCAGAGTGTCTAATAACATAGCTAATAGCATTATATGTCCCTCTTTTATCTAAATTAGAGAGTGTTTTTACAACAACTTGCCTTGAATGTCTAGCAGGACGCCTTACAAAAAATAAATAACTATCCTTAGCTTTTTCGTGTGGAATTTTAGGGTATCTTTTTTGTATTCTAGTATCTTTATCCTCCCAAAAAACATATTTATCTTTTTGCATATCCTCAAATGCTTTAAAGATTAAATCAAATTGTTTATATGGATTATAAGACATTGAAATTATTCCCTAAAAATATCAGCGTGCATGTCTTGCGGATTATCATAAGATTTTAACTTGCCTTTCTTATATAACTCTATTGCTTCATTAGCTTCATTTAACCAATTATCTAATGTGCTAGGATTATGAGTGCAATCATGCAAAACATCTATCGTTGCATTAGAATCTAAATCTAGCACAGCCCTAATAGCCTTTATCGTTTTTGCATTCGCATTTTCTATCAACAAAGTCATATAAAACTCCATAAACACAGCATTAAATTCAAATATACCCATTATAACAAAATAAGAGTAAGTTTTAACACAATATTTTAGTCAGTAGTAGTGGCAGGATAACCATTTTGTATATACAAATATAGGGGGAAACTTCGTGTGGTAGGGCATTCAAGCTATATATGTTTTTTATCATATTTTTTGTGATAGAAAGCAAATAGAATAAGAAAAATATCTTATACAAGCAATATTTTTTGATACAAGTAAAATCTATATACACGCAATATTTATTTTCTAAACTTGAAATGTGAAAATCACTTCATACACGCTAAATGTATTCATACAAGCAAATGACCTTAATACAGGTAAAATTTTTAGATACATGCCTTAAGTATTTGCGTGGGAAGTAAAACTACTCAATATACAAGCAATAATCTTTGATACAAGCAATACATATAGCATACAAGCCATATAATCTATACATGTAGATTTTTTGATACAAGCCTAATTTATTCAAATATACAAGTTCTATCTTTGATACATGTAATATCATAAAAATATACAAGTAAAATTCACATTCATACATGCAATATTTTTGATACAAGAAGCATAAATTTTTGTTGATATTTTTTGATTAATTTTGCATGTAATTTTTTCTTGCATATAAAAACATATATAAAGAAATATATAATTTTTTCAAAAAAATAGCCACTTTTTAATCAAAAAATACACGCAAAATTAATTTTTTTCATACCAGCAAACTCCCTTATACAAGTAGTTTCATCAAACAAAAATTAATGGTAACAAAATATATAAAAATAATCTCTGTTTTTTATGATAGCTTTTAATAGTAGTTTTTGAATTTTTACCAAAGGATATAGCATGTTAAAAAATGTTAAAAATGTGATAGCAAAAATCAAGTCTAGCACAAAGAGAAATCTAGCAATTCTAACTTGCTTTTTATTATGCACCCCCATTGCATTTGCAGATTTAGGAAATCTAAAAGACAAGGTAACTTAGTTGATTCTAGCGGTAAGCCTATCTTAGATAAATATGGCAAACCGATTAAAGTTGCAGTAGATAAAAATCGGAATGTAGTATTAGTGGATTCTAAAGGCAATTTAGTAGATAAAGATGGCGACTTAATCCTTGATACCTTTGGAAAACCTATTAGAGTAGAGTTTGATTCTGATGGCAATGCAATTCTATATGATTCTAATGGAGTTATCATTGATAGCAATAAGCTAAAAATGCTAATAAAAAAACACCAAGCAGAGAAAGATTTAAAAAAGAAAAAGCTACAAAGAAAATCAAAAGGCACACAAGGCAGTAAGGGTAAATACAAACAAAAAGGTAAGGGCAATGTTAAAGCAAAACAACCTAGACACCCTATCCTTGATGAGTATGGAGTTGATGACTTAAGCGAATTAGACAATAGTGAAATGAGCTTAGATGAAATTATGAGACAATCATTGCTAGTAGCAAACGAATCTAAAACAAAAGAAGCAAGCACAGCAAAATATGGGGATTCTAGTTTCTCTAACCAAGAAAACATAGATGAAGCTACAAACGAACATAAACTTCATAGAATGATACCAGCAGGTAAGCTTATACCATGTGTGCTACTTACACCTATCAATAGTGAAATTGAGGGAATAGTATCAGCACAAGTAGAACAAGACATATACGCACACATGGGTAAAGCGGTTTTAATACCTAGAGGTAGTAAAGTCATAGGATTCTATAAGAATGATAATAATGTGGGACAAGCTAGACTACAAATTGTATGGAGAGAGATTATTACACCACAAGGCGTAAATATCATGCTTACAAATGCAGTAACAGGCGATAGCGAGGGATATGCAGGTGCTAAAGGTTATCTAAATAATAGATATTGGCAAAGATATGGCGTAGGTATATCTATGCAGACATTAGCTAACTCTTTAACATTTGCAATAGCTAATGGAACACAAAAACCTAATGCAAGTGCAGGTTCAGCATTCTATACAGGACAAGTTTTAGCACAAGGACAAGCTGATATAAATACAGCTTTAAAACAAATATTGCAAACACAACAACAAATAAAACCTATTATCCAAATAAAAGCAGGTAGTAGGATTTTCATAACGCCATCTACTCATATTTGGTTTCCAATACCAAAGAAAAATGAGATTATGGCTAAATATTTTGAGGAGAAATAATATGACAGCAAAACACAACCCAAACACAATCACAATCGATGAAGCTACTAAAAAACAGCAACAGCTAACAGAGAGAGTGAAAGGCATACAAACAGGCAATGTAAATAAAGAGTTAGACAAGGTTGAAAAACAAATCGAAAAGCTATCCAAAGAGATAACAAAAGATTTAGTCGTTTTCAACAAGCAACAAGAATCAAAGGTTAAAAAGCTAGAGAAGCTTAATCTAAAACGAAATGAGATTTTACAAAATCATAACAATGTAAATACAACTACACAAAATAAGGAGCTAGATAATGAGTAATACAACGCAAGAGATAGAGAAAAAAGATGTAATAGAGGAAATCTATTCAAAGATTAATCCACTTGATGATAAAAAATATCAAATGGATAAAGAAACATATAACCGCATAAAACAGGCAGAAAGACAAGAGAAGTTAAAAAACACTAAAAATCTCTTTATAGGCTTTATAACAGGGACATTGTGCGGTATAGGAAGTATGGTAGGCGTATATATCTTTTCTATTGAGCCAAACATACTAAGTAAGCATGAGTTTGAAGTAAATCAAATCAAACTTTTAAACACGCAACATGCAAAAGCAATGAAAGAAATAAAGGCACTCTTTTATGATGAATTGCAAGAGGTTGATGAAAGAATTGACAAAAAAGAATTGCAAGAAAAAATCAAACCAAAGGATACAAAATGAGTTTATTGAATAAATTGAAAAATGCTAAAGAGCAATACATTGACAAAAATGAGAATATGCAAAACATCTTAGCAAAAACTAAAAGCCTTGCAAATGAAGCAACAGAGAAGCTAAAAGAAATGACAAATAAGGATTCTAACAAAAACGCCAATAACTTGCAGGAACTCATCACTGAAACACAAGAACAAATAAAACCTAGTGGTGTAATACACTTGCAAGAAAAAGCAGAGAATATCATGTTAGATTCTACATTGCAATTAAAGAAAATCATACATGAAGCTTACCAAGCAGGATATGCAAAAGGCTATGAGTGTTGCAATAAGAAATTTACAGAACAAAATGCAGAATGCAAGAACAATACAGAGAAACAAGCCCCATATAAAGTGGAGGCAGAGAATAAATGGGAAAATGTAGCATTAGAGACAAAGCTTAATGCAGAAACACAAACACAAGTAACAGAACCTAAAAAGGATTAGTTATGAGTAATGTAAATGTAGTATTAGCACATAAACTAGACATACTAGATAAGTATCTAAGGCTTGAAGCAAACGAATTAATCTTTACAAAATCATGTGAGTTTTTTGTAGATTATGGCGATAGATGGGAGAGAATTGTAGATGAAAAGCTTGATTATGAATTTTTAACAAGCTTTTTACAACAACTTGCTACACGCAGACACCAACGCTTTAATGAGAAGTATCCAAGCTTATCATGTGAATTACCACCACCTTATTTAAGATACAGAGTGCAAGCACAACATGAAAGTATCTTATTTAATAGTGATGTATCTATTTGTATAAGGATTCCAAGCAATAAACGCTTTGAATTAGAATCCTTTAAACTTAGTGATAAGCTGATACAACAAGGTTGGAATTATGACTTAATACGACAATTTATTAGAGATAAAAAGAATGTATTAGTCAGTGGAGGCACAGGTAGCGGTAAGACTTCATTTCTAAACTCATTAATGGGCGAAATTCCAAAAGAGGATAGAGTGGTAACCATTGAGGATAGCCAAGAGCTATTTATTGAAAATGAAAACAGAACTCAAATTGCAATACCTAAAGAGGAGGGAAGTAAAGTAGCAAAATTTGCAAATGCCATAGGGAAAGGTGCAGTAGCAGTAGCAAAAGAGACAAAAGATTTAATTATAGGAAAAGGACAAGACCATGAACTAGACCTAGCTAAAGAATCTGATGACTTAAACAAAGCCTTAGATAATATCGTAAAAACACATTCACTAGCAGATTTTGTAAGAGCCTTATATACACTTGATAAAGCTTTATACCAAATGGGCGAAGCACAAGAAAAGCCAGCTGATAAGCCACTTATGAAAGAAATGCTAAATGATTTAGAAAAAGGTAAGCCTTTAACAAAAGAAACAGCAGAAAAAGCATTAGAGGAAATGCAAAATTCTAAAGAAAAATTAGATAACTTCATACTACAAAGAGAAAAAGAACTCAACAATAAACAAGCCTTAGAAAAAAACATTGAAAAATACAATGCAGAAAAGAGTATGGATAAAAAAACAGAATATGCAACAAACATCAATGATAGATTAAAATACATTGATGAGTATCTACCAAGCTTTAAAGAAAACGAGAAAAACACCCTAGAAAAAGCTAAAGACACCTTGAAAAAACACGAACACGAAAAAAGCATGGTAAAACAAAAAGACTTAGGTTTTATGGGCAAAAAACAGATTCAAA
>NZ_FZPK01000052.1 GCF_900198625.1 Helicobacter rappini
ATCAACCGCTAGACTTTTGGAATGTCAGGAATGTAAAAGATATGTCTTATATGTTTTGTGGGGCAAGTAGCTTTAATCAACCACTAGATTCGTGGAATGTCAGAAATGCAACTAAGATGCAGTATATGTTTAAAGGGGCTACAAGCTTTAATCAACCGCTAGATTCGTGGAATGTGAGTAGCGTAGAAGATATGAGTTCTATGTTTGAAAAGGCTACTAGCTTTAATCACTCTTTAGAATCTTGGCGTCTCAACAAAAGATATGTATATACATATAATATGTTTGATAATAGTGGCTATAAGCACCCATATCCTAAAAGATCTTAAGGCAGACAATGAAACATATACCACAAAGCATAGCAGCTAATCCACGCTATACAAAAATCCTACAAGATAAGCAAGTAGATAACACATTGCAAAAAGCCTATATAGGCTATTGCAAAGAGCAAGACTACTATGATAACTTTAACCCTTTTATGCAAGAAGAGTTAGCCCTAAATCAACGCAAAAATATAGAATCCTGCGATGATATTGAAGCCCAACAAGATATACAAGCCCAAGATTTACAAGCATTTGAAAGATTTAATGCTACGCATAAAGCTATGCTAGATTCAATGCTTCATCAACAAACAGACATAGAATCTGCAAGGAAATATGCTCTAGCATATTGGGATAATTTACTGCGGGATAAAAAGCAAAAATGGCTAGAATCTATGAAAGAAAAACTAAAAGAACAATACATTCAAGCAATAAAAGATTTTTTAGACTATCTTTTATCCATTTTAGAAACTTTACTAAGAGTTTATGGCTTATGCGGAATAAAAAAGCCTAATAATGATTTAGCCCTAGCACAAATATTAAATGAAGCAAAGCAAAGCTTTGATATGAAGCAACTCTGTCCAAATACCTATGAAGAAAGTGATATAGAGACAAATGGCTATGATTATAGCAAAGGGCATAAAAGATTTATTAACTTTAAAGAAATCAATGCCTTTATAAAGCATATACAAACTAGCAAAGATTTGCGTAAAATCGCTGCATTACTTGGCAGAGAAGAGGAAAATGGAAATAAGAAAATAGAGCATAGCAGTATAGACCAAAGCATAAAAACGCATAATCACAAAGAAGAGATGAGTGGGGTAACTTTAGGCAGAGATTTAGCAAATCTTTTACCACAGGAATTAGCTATGCTAAAAGATGAGAATCTAGAATTGCTCTTTAATCTCAAATACATTCAAAACCGCCTTTTTTGCTTTGAAAAGCAGGGCTATGAAACCATACAAAAAGAGCATTATAAAATGGCAAAAAATGAAGGAGCGATGATAATCTGTGTAGACACAAGCAGTAGTATGAGCGGAAATAGAGAATATCTAGCAAAGGCTATAACGCTTTTTCTTGCTACAAAGGCAAGTATGCAAAATAGGGCTTGTTATCTTATCAACTTCTCTACTGATATAGAAACTATGGAGCTAAGCGGCAAAGATAATGCTAGAAATCTTATAAACTTTTTAGCAATGAGCTTTAATGGTGGGACAGATGTAGCCCCAGCATTAAAAGAGGGACTTAAAAAAATGCAAGAAGATAGCTTTAAACAATCTGATTTAATCGTTATTTCTGATGGT
>NZ_FZPK01000005.1 GCF_900198625.1 Helicobacter rappini
TGTATTTTTTGTGGAATCTGTGTTAATTTGTGGGATTTTTCCTTGTGGTAATTTTGGTGGTAATTGCAATGCTTGTGTTGTTTGTGTATTCTGTGTGCTTAGATTAGGATTAATGGTAGTATCTTGTGATTGTTTTAAAAGGTTTGTAGTCTTTAAGCTTTCAAGTGTATTGTTAATGAGATTATTATCATTTTCTCTTTGTGTTGGTGTGAGTATGTATCCCATGCAATGCCTTTTTTAAGTATTTGCATGAGAATAGCAAAGCTTATAAATTAAGTATATGTCGGTTATATGTGTTCGTTTCATACCACTTACAACAAAGCCATAAGGCTTTGCCTTGCATTTGCAAGTATTCTAAGGTTATTTATTATAATCTTATTTCAGCAAAGCTAACATTAAGCTTAAAAAAGATATAATAAACCCAAGAATTGTAAGCAGCAATTCGAGCTTCATTAAAACTCCTTTTTACAAGGCTGTTTAAATTTACCCGAAAGGTTGCAGCCTTTTGGGTAGCAACCTCAATGTAATTATATCTACTATTTGCTTAACTTCTTTTGAATTCTTAATATCTATTCTAGCTTGTCGTGTTGAGCGATAGCGTTACATCTCTACTTACATAAAAGCTAGATTTTTCGACTTTTTCAAAGTCTCGTGCAATCCGCAAGGATTTTACCCATACTTGCAAAAATAACAAAGTAAGCAAACAAAACCAAATTCCAATATTTGCGTATTTGCTTTTAAATCTTTATGTGAAAAAATAGCTAGGAGTTACCTAGAGGTCAATGACTAGCTATTTTTTTATATAATCTTTGAAATGAAACGCCAAAGATGAATTTCACTATAAAGACACACTATTAAGGCATAGGGTCTCCAAGCCTTGTCCTTGTTATAACCCCTTGTGCTTCTTTAATCCATACTTCTAAATTATCTGCATATTGCACCACAACAAGAAAATGTGAGTCAAGAGATTTTTTAAAAATAATAATGTAAAAATATTCTACATTATTATTTTTTCATAATTAAAATATTAACTATAAAAAATGTTCTTATTATTATAGTAATTATGTGCAGGGAGTTATGAAAGCTGCAGGAATAACAAAATTTTACAGTTAAAATAACTAGACTATGACAAAAAAATATGTGTGATTTGTATTTTTTTAATGTATAATTTCTGCCATTTAAAAATAAGGAAAGCTTTATAAGCTGGTTATTAATGCGTATTTATAAGAGATTTATGTTTATATAAATATAACTTATTGTAATACTCATTAAAATATTACATTATGTTGCTAAAAGAAGCATGGTTTTGTGTTTCAAAGAAATATTTGTGGTATTTTCGTAACACTTAACTTTGAATATTTTTAGTAATATGTTTATTTAGTTTTCATATTTTTAATGTTTGATTTTTGCCTAATGTTAGGCTAACACAAAGTAGTTGATGGAAAAATTAAGGAGTGAGATTCTATGTCAAGGAAAATGTCATTAAGTATCGTTATTGTGCTTGTGTTGTGTTTTACCTTTTTTGGTGTAGTGGAGTATGTAAAGCAACGCAATATGTTTATTGGGAATAGTATTGCTGAAAATAATAATCGCGTAAAAGTCATGACAACTTATGTTGATATCCTTATGAAAAGACAATTTGATTTTGCAGAAAAAGTAGCAAAGGATCTCTCGCGTAATCACGAACAATTCTTCACAAGAAGTAGTTTGCCTGCATATTTACATAGCATAGCTATGGTGTCTGGTGTATTGCAGGTTTATGTGTCTTGGAGTAATGATGGATTCACATATACCGCGGCAAAGGCTGAAGAATACAAAGTAAGGACCATGAAATATAGCGATGGTAGGGTATATGATGCAAGGGAGCGTCCATGGTTTCAGCAAGCATTGCAAACACAATCGGTAGGCAATACAGAGCCATATAAAGATGTAGCAACGGGAAATGGCGTTATTACCATATTTGCACCCATTAAGATAGATAATAATGTCGTTGGGGCGGTTGGCGTTGATGTAGATTTAGTTGAGTTTGCTGCAGATATACGCGCAATAAAAACGGATAAAAGAGAAGTTTCTATCTTTAGAGATGTTTTCTATGTGCATCCAAATCAAAGCTTTGTTATGGCAGAGGGTAATCCAGATGCAAAGCATTCACTCTCTGTTGGAAAAGCTGCTGCTAAAAGTGGAGCGCCATTTGACTTTCACCGCATGGGAGAGAGTGATAAGAAGCATGGAATCTGTCAGCAGTCTTCACTGGATTGGTCTGTATGTATTGTGAGTAGTGAGAACGAATATAAACCGCATTTAATTGGATTATTTTTATCAAATGTTGTGTGGTTTGTGGGTATTATTATCGTTGCTGGGGCAGTTGTCGTCTTGGTTGTGCGTAGAAATTTGCAGCCATTAAATGTTATAGAATCTGATTTAAGTGCATTCTTTAAATTCCTAAGCTATCAAAGCAAAACACCACCAAAGACAACGCTTATAAAAAATAAAGATGAGTTTGGCAAAATGTCGCATAGAATCAATAAAGAAATTGAAGAAATTGTCGCATTAAGACATGATGAACAAAGTCTTTTACAAAGTATAAATGATCTTATTGCAGAAGCAAAAGATGGTAGGTTTGGATCTCAAATTGATATTGTAAGTAATAATCCAAACTTGCAAGGCGTTGTTGATGCACTTAATACAATGAGCGGTATTTTAAAGAAAAATATTTGTGCAGATATTGCGCGTATTAATATTGTGCTTGATGCAGTTTCTAAGGAAGACTATTCGCAACAGATTAATGAGCCAGTTGGTATTGAAACAGGTATTAATATCGCAATAGCACAATTTGCAAATATGCTAAAAATGAATGCGGGACTAATTGACAAACTTGCAAGTTATAGCAAAAGCTTAGATGATAATACGCGAAACCTACATAAAAGCAGTATGCAGCAAGCACAAGGTGTAGAGGATACAGCTGGTTCGATCGCACATATTACAGAATCTATTGGCAATATCAATGAGCAAAGTAAATCTATTATCAAGCAAAGTGAAGATATTAAAAGTGTAATTGGCATTATTAGAGATATTGCCGATCAAACCAACCTTTTAGCATTGAATGCAGCGATTGAAGCAGCAAGGGCAGGAGAGCATGGCAGAGGCTTTGCAGTTGTAGCTGATGAAGTGAGAAAACTCGCAGAGAGAACGCAAAAAAGTTTGGGTGAGATAGAAGCGAATACGACAATATTAACACAGGGTATTATGGATATTTCAAGCCTTATTTCCGAGCAAAACGATAAGATATTGCATATTAATGATAATATTTCTGCAATATCAGAGGCAACACAAGAAAACGCTGATATAGCTGATAGCACACATGAAGTCGGCGCTAAGATTTATGAGATTGTAGAGAGTGTAAGCACACAATTGGCAAGTAAGAAGTTTTAGTGATACGAATTTATGCTAGATTGATTAATCTAACATCTCTAATATATCTTAAGAACTCTTTAAGATATATCGCCTTAAAAGATAGCCAAAGCCATAAATAAATCATTGAAAAAATAAATTTTTTATTTCACTACATTATACTTATGCTACATATGGGTTATCTCACCCAAAACTAGCTACAATATCATTTTAGAAACATTAAAGAAGGATAAAATGGCAAGATTCACAGAGGCAAGTTTAGCCCATTTATATGAATCAATTGATATTGTAGATGTTATCACACAATACATTGATGTGCGAAAAGTTGGTGCAAACTTTATGGCATTATGCCCTTTCCATGATGATAAGACACCTAGCATGTCAATCAGTGCAATAAAGGGCTTATATCATTGCCATGCGTGTGGTGCAAGTGGAAATGCAATCCGCTTTGTCATGGAGTATGAGCGATTATCTTTCCATGATGCCGCACAAAAGATTGCCGCCCTTTTTAATGTGGTATTAGCATATGAGAAAGGTTATGTCGAAACAAAAAAAACTAATCTCTTACCATCTCTTGCCCTATTTTATCACAACAATCTTTTCAAGCATAATGATATGTTGCAGTATCTTTTTTCACGCGCTATTAATGAAGATTCTATAAATGAGTTTGAGATAGGGTATAGTGGCAATAGTTATGATACCTTGCGTTTTCTTGATGAGCAAAAGCTAAGTCGCAAGGAAGCGGTTGAATATGGTGTTTTAACACAGGGAAATGACAGAGATTATGCGCGTTTTGCAAATCGCATTATTTTCCCTATACATTCAAGCACAGGCGTTGTTGTGGGTTTTGGTGGCAGGACTTTGAGTGCTGATAAAAATGTGGCAAAATATCTTAATTCCCCACAAAGCAAGGTGTTTAATAAATCAAAGATTCTATATGGCTATCATTTAGCAAAGCAGATGATCTACAAACAAAAAAGCATTATTGTATGTGAGGGCTATCTTGATGTGATTATGCTGCATCAAGCAGGATTTAAGAATGCGGTAGCCACACTTGGGACAGCCTTAAACGAGGGACATTTATATCTATTAAATAAGGATAATCCGCGAATATATATGTGTTATGATGGTGATAATGCAGGGATTAATGCCGCATTTAAAGCAGCAAAATTTCTCTCACAAAATAGTAAAGATGGTGGTGTCGTCATACTAAAAGATGGGCTAGATCCAGCAGATATGATCGCACAAAATAAAATCGAGCTTTTTAAAGATGCTCTCAACAATGCAATGCCTTTTGTGGAATTTGTGCTTAGACATATCATTAAAGATTTTGATATAAATAATCCCATGCAAAAGCAAAATGCACTAAAAGCTTGCAAGGAATATTTGCATACCCTTACACCCTTTTTGCAAGATGAGTATAAGCAAAAATGTGCGTCATTATTACAGATTAGTCCCATTTATTTAGATACAAAAAATCAAAAGACAAATCATATAGAAATGCCAAAAGATAGCACAAATAATTTTGCTGAAGAAAGCATTTTATATAATATGCTAGAACATAAAGAGCATTTCTATCTTGCAATCAACTTTTTAACAAAAGAGCATTTCCAAACATATCGCCATGAATTTCAACTCATTTGCAATCAGGATTATGATAACGACAGAATCTATGCTTTGCGATTTAAAACTAAAGCAAAGATTCTAAATGATGAAGAGTTTAAAGAACAATTGCGTATATTCTTACTCCAATACGCACAAGATATGCTACCAAAAATTGCTATTTCACCCATTGAATCTAGTCTAAAATTCCAGCAAATAAAAGCCCTGCATGAAAATATCGCAAAGCTAAAAAGGGGAGAGCTTGTGTCGGTTGGTATGGTGTGATAGGAATATATGCGTTTTTATGCAATATAGTGTCACCTTTTATAAAATTACGCTTTTTGCATGTGAGAGCGCATCTAAAATCTTAGTCATTTATATTGTTGATAATATATGAGTTAATCTATATAGCCGCATAAAGAACACATGGCAACATACGACCTAGGTTTTGGACATTGATAGATTATTACAAGATTGCTGTCCTACACACCCCACATAAATTTTGGCATGGCAAACATTTGTGCTTTTGTCGCTATGCTATCTGTAAGTTTATCAAGCAATACTTCCATTTTATCTTTTTTTAGCCATACAATCTCTTCTACACCACTTAGATTCTGTAATATTTTCTCTACTTTACTCATGCTATTTACACCATCTATTAAGCCAAGTTTTAGGGCATTACTTGCACTAAAAATCTTGCCTTCAGCAAAATCTAGATGATTTTTAGTCTTTAGTCTTTCACCCCTTGCGGCGATCACATCAGTATAAAACATTTTGTATTGTTCTTGTGTGAGATTGTTTATAAACTCTTTTTCTGTGTTTTTCCATTTACGCGTGATTGAGCCTATCTCTTTATATTCACCAGCACTAACCCCTTGCATTTTTATGCCTATTTTATCCATTGCTTCTTCAAAGTTTGGCGCACTAAAGATTACACCGATAGACCCTATTAATGCACCACGATTTGCATAAATGCTATGTGCATACATTCCTGCATAATAGCTACCACTTGCCATAAGCGATTGTGTATAGGCTACAACGGGGATTTTTTCATTGAGTTCTTTTATCATATCTGCTATTTCAATACTCGCTCCCACAGCCCCGCCCGGTGAATCTATAAGCAGTAAAACCCCTTTAATATCATCATTTTTCTTAATAGCTTCTATTTGTGCGGCAAAGCTTTCACTCTCATAAATAGGGAAGTTTAGATAAAGTTTTGCTAGATTTGGTTTAGATTCTATCTCTTCATCACTTGCAAGAGTGGCTAAAAAAAGCACAATAAGAAGTAATACCACAACCTTAAAATAAGTATTAATAAAATCAAAAATACCCTTAATGCCCTTCCATAACACATGAAATATTTGCATAATAATCCTTTGCGTAAATATAGGGCTAGTATTATACTCTATTTTCAATAATGGCTTTGTTGGGTGCTGCTTGAAGTATTTGTGTATAATTGCAAAAAGTAGATATACAAGGAATAGTATGCAGGTTTATACAAATCTTAGTAAGATATATCGCGTATGGATAAGCCTTTTTATCGGCGTGATTGTAGGGAGTATTGGGAGTGTTGTAAGGATTGGCTGGGAGGTGCTATTCCCCCTGTCTTTACAAATGCCCTTAGATTCTAACGCAGAGTATATATTGCAGTTATTATGTATTGATTTGAATCTACTTAGTTTGAAATATGTGTTTAGTGATGGCTACGAGTGGAGTGTAGTCTATCTTGTATGGCAGTTTTTATTTTCGATTTTTTTTAGTTTGTTTTATATTTTATTTGCGGAATTTTGGCAAAAGCTAAAATTTGCACATGGAATCTTTTATGGCATTATGTTGTGGCTATGTGTGTATGTTTTATTTCTGCCTTTGTGCGGATTTGTAAGAGTAGATTCTATGTTTAGCTATTATGTATGCAGCTTTATAGAATCTTTACTTTGGATATGGATTATCGAGCTTACAAGAAGGGATTTGCGTAATAGAATCACACACGAAAGAGATCCATTCTAGTGGCTAAATGGGGGGGGGGGGTGTTTGCGTGGGAATAGCGATGGGATTTATCGTAGCGATTTCTGCACAAGCACTGCAGCGATAGGTGTAGAAAGGCGTTTGCGTATTGCATGAATTGCAACTATAAGTAAAGCTAATATCTGCCTTTATATGTGAGTATAATAATAAAAGCTGCAATACTTCAAGCGTAAAATCTTCACTCTTTTGATATCCACTCACAAAGCCCTTGGCATGATAAATTGCCATTAAATCACTTCTATTCGCAATAAAATCAAAAGGCACTTCATGTTTTTGAAAATGCCATAAAATATCAATATAGGGCATAATATCTTGCAGTAATAGAATCTTTTGCCAAAATAGCCCGACATTATAAAGCCGAAAATGCCGCAGGATAATATTTCTTAGCGTAGGGTCTTTTTCATAAAACATGAGTAGCTTTTCTTGCTGGTCTGCTAGAGAAATATGATGACTACTGCATAGCTGCATAACTTTTAGATAATTTTTAGTATGCCATATTTTTTTCATGGAGGATTTAGAATCAGCATTTGCACTCACAATCTCTTCTAAGCTATTTAATGCTTCTATGGCTTCATCATAATGTTTTAGATTCTCACAGGTTCGCATATAGTATTCAAGAATGCGGATATTATGCGGATAATAACGCAAAATTTCCAAAAAGATATTTTTACTTCTCTCTAAAAAACCAGCCCTATAATAACTATCACCGAGTAACTCTAGAATCTCTAGCTTTTCGTGCATCTCAAGTGGCTTTTCACTCAAGGTTTTATAAATGGCAATGGCTTGTTCATAATCCCCTGCTTTTGCATAGGTCTGTGCGATTAATATGAGTGTTTGCGTAGCATTTTTAGCGTGAGCGATAAACTCATCGATATTTTGCTGCAAACCAATACTATCAAACTGCTTACCTAAATTATCGATTAAATCTTGCTTTCGCTTATGTGCTCTAGTCCGCTTTAAAGAATCTAAAAAAAATACAAATGCTACCATAAATAGCAACGCAAGTATGCCAAATATCGGGTTTCTATACGCATTTAATATTTCAATCATGTTATGCCTTATTGGAATCTAATTTTTGTATTATAGCTTAGAATGTTTTTAAGATGGTGTTTGTGTGTTTAGAAACAAGTTTGTTAAATGGGACTAATGTATAGTGTAGAAACACACTTTATCAAACTTGAAAGCATACAAGTTTTTGCTTGCGTAAGAAAAAATCAAGGACATCGTGACACCATGTCAGATACTTTGCTATACTCAACACAACAGCTATTAGATTCTAGAATAAACACAATGAAATATTGGGTATAAATCCAAAGTTTTTTCATTTAATACTTAAAATGAAATTGTAGCCAAAATCCAAATTCTACATTTCTAGGGGAGGGGGATGCAAAATCGCACGATTACAGATGCCAAAAATTATGCCCCACCCGGATATTTGACACAGAAACCAGAAACTATTTCTGTGCATCTTCCACAATGTTAATAATCGTATTTGCTACGCGTCTAGCGGTTTTATCCAAAAACTCAACAGGGGAAGTAAAGCCCACACAAGAGCAGTTAATCTCGCCTAGCACATACTTATCCTTACCATTTTCATCAGTATCAAGGATAAAATCCGCCGTCCAAATCAAAGGCAAATCATAATTACCAAGCTTTGTTTTAATCTCTGGCAAGTTAGATAAGAAGTAGCTTACCAACTCATTCCATTGCTCTGGCTTATCATAGCGGTATTTTGCCCCGCTAAAGAGTGTTGCAGAAAACGCATCTGCACCTTCAGCTGGTTTTTTATGCACGACATAAATAGGGTCTTTATACAGCATTAAGATTCTAATCTCGCCCTCTTTAATACGCGGTAAGAAAGTCATATCCACAAGCATACCATTATCGCCTGTCAAATACTTTTCACAGAAATTCATAAAATCGCCTAGTTTATGCTCTTCCACGTGGTTATCCACCGCTTCTGTGCATCGCACGATAGTATCAAGTGGGATAGAATCAAACTTGCCATATTGACTTTGATCTTTTAGCTGCACACGCCAGATTCCTTCCCCTGTGCTGCCGCGATTTTGCTTTAGCACTCTTTCACCTTTTGCTAGAGTTTTTGGGAAGTTTGCTTTAAAGTCGTGCTCTTCTCCAGCTACCCAATTCACACCAATGCGTTTTGCTTCAGCGGGATCATAATAGGCTAGAGTATCTGTTGGCACAAGCTCTGTATTGCGAAGTTTTGTAAGCGCATCTTTTGCCTCATAGCCAATCATCGCATCAGGGTGAGGCATACCAATCACACCACTATCACAAAGCTTACGCAACACATCAAAGTAAAGCTTCTCTTCTTTCAAATTGCCCGGATTCACACGCGATACATACGCATCAGCCGCACCTTTGACATATTCAAAAATCTCATTTGTTTTCGCAGAATCTTTTAGAATCTCATCTGTGAAAAACACAACTTCCGCACTCCAACCAAGCTTTTTGAGATAGTCCATCATCGGCACGGTATCTTTTCTGTGTCCATCTCTGCCTTTATCACTGCCACCTACTGCTTCAAAAAAAACGATATGCTTTTTCATGAATCGCTCCTTAAAAATGAAATTCCGTAATTCTAGCATATTTTCAAGCAAAATGTGCTTTTTATGACTGCTTAGTAACACTTTAGAGAGGCACTTTTTGGAATAATCTATAATTTTTTAGGTTTTTTCCATACGCCACTGCGGAATACAAGGTAAAAAATAAGTGCTCGAATATAAGTCTCAATAAAAATGATAACAAAAAGCATATAGATTGAAAAGCCAAAATGTGTGCAAAGCCACATAGGCAAAAGGCGAAATATGGATATGCTAACAATATTAATGAATAAAGGTATCTGTGTGAATCCAGCCCCGCGTAATGCCCCATCATACACAAAAGATAAGATTAATGGAATCTGCGATAAACCAACGGCGATAAGATAATATACAGAGATTTCTATCCCAAGTATATCATCGCGTATGAAAATCGCTGACAAAGGCTTTGCAAAGATTACTAAAAGAAGTCCGCAAATTCCTAGCATAATGCTTGATAAAATCACACAAAGCTTTGTGTATTCACTAGCCCTTATATAGTTTTTTGCCCCAATGCTTTGTCCCATAAGACTCATAATCGCTACCATAAAGCCAAAGCCCGGCACAAATGAAAAGCCCTCAATGGTAGTCCCAGCTTGGAATCCAGACATAGCACTATCTTTATAAATTGCTGCATAAGAGCCAACAAAAATTAGCACAACATTGAGTGAAGCAATGGTAAATATACGCTCTAATCCTGTTGGAATGCCAACTTTAAAAGCATTGAGTAAAAAAGTCTTATTAAAATAGAGTGAGAAAGAAAGCTTTGTTTGGACAAATTTTGGCAATAATAATAAAATAAACATTTCAAGATATGAGATAAAAAGGCTCACATAAGCAGCACCAATAAGCCCTAAAGATGGGAAGCCAAATCGCCCTTCAATGAATAAGTAATAGCCAAGTATACTAAGAAGTGTTAAAAAAATCTTAATAAAAAATGGTCGCTTTGTATCACCGGTCGCTGCAAAACCAGAGATAAGCA
This sequence comes from Helicobacter rappini, assembly GCF_900198625.1. Taxonomy (GTDB): domain Bacteria; phylum Campylobacterota; class Campylobacteria; order Campylobacterales; family Helicobacteraceae; genus Helicobacter_A; species Helicobacter_A rappini. The sequence goes on from NZ_FZPK01000005.1 coordinate 10,621, forward strand.
CATTTTTAATAATAATGGAAGGCAGGGCAAAAATAGTTAAAGAAACATAGCTATATGTAAGAGTGTATAACTCATTACTTAGATTAAAAAGATTTAAATAATAAGGGATTCCAAGATAGATTAAATAAAGCATGGGAAGAGATATAAAGCAAGCACTAAGTATGATTGTAGCATACACTCTATTCATCTCTACATAATTTTTTGCACCAAAACGCCTTGACATTAACACATTTGTGCCAATACCAAAAATCGCACTGATAGGATAAAAAACAATAATATATTTCGCTCCCGTGTTTAAAGCAGTAAAATGCAGTGAAGAGATACCGCCTAAATAAAAAAGGGCTAAAGATACGCTAAGCATATCAAGACCAGACTGCAAACCGCTAGGAATGGCGATATTTAGAATCCGCTTTATCTGAATCTTTTTTGTCCGCCCTAAGCTAAACATATAATGCCTTTATATGCTTTAAGCTTCATTCATGCCATTCAAAAATTCATCATTATTTTTTGTGCCAGCAAGCTTTGAGTAAAGGAAATTGAGTGCTTCAATATCATCCATTTGACTGATAACATTTCGTAGCATCCACACCTTACGCAGCTTTTCATCACCAAGCAATAAGTCATCTTTTCTTGTGCCAGATTTTAGAATGTCAAATGCGGGATAGATTCTACGATCGGCAATACTTCGTGCTAATACGATTTCAGCATTACCTGTGCCTTTAAACTCTTCAAAAATGACTTCATCCATTCTAGAGCCTGTCTCAATCAATGCGGTAGCGATAATGGTTAAACTGCCACCATGCTCAATATTTCTTGCCGCACCAAAGAATCTTTTAGGCTTATGCAAAGCATTTGCATCAACACCACCGCTTAAAACCTTGCCGCTTGAAGGCGTTGTAGCATTATAAGCGCGTGCTAAACGAGTGATAGAATCTAGTAAGATAACAACATCTTTGCCGACTTCAATGCGTCTTTTCGCTCTCTCTAGCACGAGTTCTGCTACGCGTATATGATTTGTCGATGGTAAGTCAAAGGTGCTTGAGAATACTTGTCCTTTTACACTTCGCTCCATATCTGTTACTTCTTCTGGTCGCTCATCAATGAGTAGCACCATGAGTTCTACTTCGGGGTGATTCTCACTTATACCATGTGCTAATTCTTTCATGAGTTCTGTTTTACCCGTTCTTGGTGGGGCTACGATTAATGCCCTTTGTCCTTTACCAATGGGGCTAAAAAGATCTAGCATTCTGCCTGTAATTTTTTGTCTATTATATTCTAGCTTTAGTTGCTCTGCGGGGAAAAGCGGGGTGAGATTCTCAAATAAAGGACGATTTTTAATCTCTTCTAATCCTAAGTAATTCACCGCTTCAATCTTTAAAAGCGCATAATATCTCTCTTGGTCTTTTGGCGGACGCACCTGCCCTGTAATAATATCCCCATTACGCAAAGCAAATCGCTGAATCTGACTTTGTGAAACATAGGTATCATGCTGTGTATCAGAAAACTTCTCATCAATCGAGCGTAAAAAGCCATAGCCCTCACTTGTAATCTCTAAAATACCAGAGATAAGTATGAAGCCACCTTGACTGACTTGATTTTTTAGAATCTCAAAAATCAAATCCTGCCTTAAAAGGTCTTGTGGATTTTGGACTCCAAGCGTTTTTGCAATCTCTAGTAATTTTTGCAAAGGTGTAATCCGCAAATCCTCCATCTTAAAGCCCTCAACTGGCGTGTGAGTCCTTTTTCCTATATCTTTGCCTTTATTTTTTTCATCATAATCATTTTTTTGCTCTCTATCATATCTATCTTGACGCGTGTTTTCATAACGCGTTGTCTTTGTGCCTTTATATGATGGCTTTTTTGTTTTTAATGCCTCATCTTTTTGATAATGTTCATTTGACATTACATGCCTCCAAAATATTGTTAAATAGAATGCTATTAAGCGTAAAATACAAAATCATAATGTTCCTTTAAATGTTTAAAAGTGATTCCATAGTTTATAGATTGTTCTTTTGTAATCAACATATTATAAAAAAGCAATCTATAAAATAAATGTAGTATAAAAATATTCGGGGATTTTTACCTATTTAGATTCTAAAACCTATAAGAAAGCTTAAGAGATTCTAAAACTCTAGAATCTAGTTTAGAATCTAACAAGTAAAAAGATGTATTTGCTCCAAAACTAAATCAAACTATTTTATTTTCTCAACAAGACTAGCAAATGCACTTGGATTGCTATATGCCATATCCGCAAGTATCTTTCTATCAAGCTCAATGTTTGCCTTTTTCAATGCAAACATAAACTTTGAATAACTCATGCCATGCAAACGACACGCCGCATTAATACGCACAATCCACAACTTTCTAAAGTCTCTTTTCTTCTGCTTTCTATCTCTAAAAGCATAGCACATACTTCTTTCAAGCTGCTCTTTTGCTTTTCTAAAATGCTTGCGTCTGCCGCTATAAAAGCCACGCGCAAGTTTTAGAATCTTTTTATGTCTTCGTCTTCTTACAATACCTGTTTTAACTCTCATGGTTTCTCCTGTAACTTTACCTTAAATTTTAAGGTGCAAACATATTGTTTAAACTTTCCCTTATCTCTCTTCAATCTTTAAGGACTAAATAGAATCTAAGGGGACAATCCTTTATCCATAAATGGATACACATAGCATACTTAAATAAGTAGCCAACCTAACTCATACACAATAAACTTTTGACAGAATCTAAGTTTGTGTCATGCACATAATGTGGCGAATTGAGTCTTGCTTTGCGTTTTGGCGACTTTTTTGTCAAAATATGGCTTTTAAAAGCACTGCCTCTTTTGACTGCATTTTTTTTCACCTTGAAACGCTTTGCAGCACCACGATTAGTCTTCATCTTTGGCATTATTTCTCCTTTCGTAAAATAAAGCTAGAATTGTAGCATAAAAATCTAGCTTTTTGGCTTATTGTTTGGCATCATCAGGATACTTGCGTATTTTCCCTCGATTTTTGCCTCTTTGTCAGCATGGGCTATATCATCTACCATAGCAATGACTCGCTTTAGCATTTCAAAGCCACCTGCTGGATTTTGCATCTCTCTGCCACGCAGATAAACGCGGAATTTTACATGCTTACCCTCTTCAAAAAACTCTCTAGCATGTTTCACTTTGTAATTTATATCATTTTGGGCAATTTGAGTTGATAGCTTGATTTCTTTAACTTCAACTTGCTTTTGCTTCTTTTTTGCTTCTTTTTGCTTCTTTTCTAATTGATAGCGATACTTGCCATATTCTACTATTTTGCAAACAGGTGGCTTTGCATTTGGCGATATACACACTAGGTCAAGCCCCTCATTATAAGCAAGATTCTGTGCTTCTTTTGCACTCATAATACCTAGCTGCTCACCATCTTCGCTAATGCACCTTACTTCATCAAAGCGAATTTTTCCATTTACTAATGTTTCTTCTTTACTCAAAAGCTAACCTCTCTATGTAGATTTGAAGTTTTTTCTAAGAATTCTTGCATACTCATTTCATACTGCATATTTTCTCCAGAATCCATCTTCATGCGTCTATCGCGTATAGATACACTATTGTTATTAAGCTCTTTATCACCAATAAGTGCAATCATAGGCACTTTTTGTTTCTCTGCTGTGCGTATTTTTTTATTGAGTGACTCATTTTTCAAGCTTAACTCTGCATAAATACCCCGCAATCGTAACTCATTCTGCAAATTCTGTGCCATACTCACATGAGACTCATTAATAGGGATAATAATCACCTGCGTTGGGGCAATGAAAAATGGAAATTCCCCGCCAAAATGCTCTGTTAAAATCGCTACAAACCGCTCAAAGCTACCTAAAATCGCCCTATGAATCATAACAGGCATAGCATGTTCGTTGTTCTCATCAATATAGCTTAGATTGAATCTCTCTGGTAAATTCATATCAATTTGGATTGTGCCACACTGCCATTTTCTACCTATTGCATCAGTGATTTTTATATCAATCTTTGGTCCATAAAATGCACCACCGCCTTCATCTACTTGATAGCTAATATTATTACCTGCAAGGGCATTTTGCAAGGCTAAAGTAGCACTCTCCCACACAGAATCTTCGCCGATTGACTGCTCTGGTCTAGTGGATAGCTCCATTTCATAGCTAAATCCAAAGGCATTCATAATCTTATGCGTAAAACGCAAGATATTATTCACCTCATTTTCTATTTGCTCTGGACGACAAAAGATATGTGCATCATCTTGTGTAAATTCTCTCACACGAAGCAATCCGTGCAAAACGCCACTCTTTTCATGCCTATGCACCACGCCATATTCATAGAATCTTAATGGCAATTCTCTATAACTTCTAATGCTATTTTGATACACCTTTATATGTCCTACGCAATTCATAGGTTTAATGCCATATTCCACTTCATCAATGGTAGTAAAATACATATTTTCTTTGTAATGCGTATAATGTCCGCTAATCTTCCATACATCACTTTTTAGAATCTCAGGACATCTTACAGGTTCATATTCATTGAGTATTAAAGCCCTTGTTAAAAGCTCTTCTATGCGTCTTCTAAGCCTTGCACCTTTTGGTAACCATATCGGCAGACCAGCCCCCACATCTTCTTCAAATGTGAAAAGCTCCATTTCTACACCAAGCTTTCTGTGATCTCTTTTCTTTGCTTCTTCTAACTGAAAAAGATATTGCTTTAGATTCTCTTTCTCCGCAAAAGCAATGCCATAAATCCTTGTTAAAACTTCAGAATCTTCATCGCCACCTAAATACGCCCCAGAAATCTTTGTAAGCTTAAAAGCCTGTAACAACTTTAAATGCGGTAAATGCGGACCACGACATAAATCCTCAAAATCCCCTTGCTGATATATGCTAAAATCATCGCCTTCTATCTTACTCATCACCGCTTGTTTTAATTCATCTCCACTGAAACGCTCTATTGCTTCCTTGCGACTTAAATGAATTTTTGTGAGTTTATGTCCCTTTTTTGCGATTTCTTTCATCTTGCTTTCTATTGTAGCTAAGTCATCAACCCCGATTTTAGAATCCACCTTAAAATCATAGTAAAACCCCTCATCTACAACAGGACCGACAAAAAACTTTGCCTCTGGATAAAGGGCTTTAATCGCTTCAGCAAGTAAATGCGCACAAGTATGACGGATAATTTCATGTGCGTTTGGTGTGTCAGTAAAATAGATAGGTTCAAGTGATTGCGTATTGAGATTGTTTTCTGCTGCTGTCTGTGTGTCGATAATGCTATTATTATGTATATAGCCAATAATTTGTTGCAATGTCTGTATTCCTTAATATCAGTTAATGTATTGTGCTTTACAATACACAAAAAATCTAGTAATTATACAAATGATAACTGAATCTATGCTTAAAATTTGATGAATAACTTCATGCAATACAAGCATTTATATGGTGTTTTAGCGACTAAAATTTAAACACTTTAACCCTAGTCATCTTTAAACACTGCTGAAAAACCGCCAATTTTGTAATTCCATTTAGATTCTATAAACCACTTTGTCATATTCGCAATATATCCGCTTACTTCTTTTGTGCCAATGACACCTATTGCATATCCAGCACCAATAGAGCAAATACTTCCACGCAGGATAAATTCAAATTGTGGAATAAGCTCTTTTTGTAACACTTCCCCTTTTTGTTCTGCATACAAAAGTGTTTCTAGTGTTTGTGCTAGATACTCGCCTTGCTGCTGTGCTAATTGTGCTGTTGGCGGATAGAATCTACCCGTCTTTTCATCTTTTAATGCCGCACAATCTCCAAGCACAAAAATATTATTCATTTCATTTTCTTGATTTATGGGCTGCAAGTGAGAATCTACCTCAACTTTGCTTCTCCCACTTTTAAAAAAGCTAGAGTTTGCTATAACTTCATTGCCCTTTACCCCTGCTGTCCAAATAATTGTATTTGCTAGAATCTCTTCATTCTTACCATCTCTCTCAATCACAACAGCCCCCATTTTGCATTCAAGAATCTTTGAGCTTGTAAGGACTATAATGCCTAATTCTTTAAGCTTTGTTAAGCCAAGCTGCATGAGATTTTCACTAAACATAGGCAGAATCTTTGGCATTGCTTCAATACAATAGATTTTAACAAGACTAAAATCAATGCCCCGCGTTTCGCATTGCTTTTTTATTTCTTGTGCGAGAGAGCCGGCAAACTCAATGCCAGTGAAGCCACCACCGCACACAACAAATGCTAGATTCTTAGAATCTTTATCATTTATGTAGGCTTGTAATTTCTCTTCAATATTTTTATAAATATTTTTTGCACTATCATAGCTGACTATGCTTTGTGTATATACGCCAACTCCGGGTATCCCAAAGCTATCAGAGCTAAATCCAAGCCCAACGACTAGATAATCATACTCATATGTAGCATTCACGCATTTTACACTTTTAGAATCTATTGATACAACGCTATCTTGTATAAGATTTACTCTCTCGTCAAGAATCTCTTGCAAAGGAAATAGCACGCTTTTATCATGCTTACCACTTGCGACATCATGCAGGGCGATTGTCTTATAATGATAAGAGGTGTTATTAATAAGGCTAAATTCCGCTTGAGAGAATACATCTCTGTTTATAGTTGTAAGTAAAGCAATGTTGCCATAACCAGCACCAAGCATTAAAACTTTTTTCATCTCTATGTCCTTTCAAGTAATAAAAAAATCATTGTAACGGACAGAGTTTAACAAGCATATAAAATTCTAGCATTTTACTCACTAAATTGCTTTAAGAATTTTTTTAGATTCTTTGCGGCTTGTCTGATACGCTTTTCATTCTCAATTAATGCGATACGCACATAACCTTCCCCCGCTTTGCCAAACCCAGCCCCCGGACTTACTGCAATCTTTGCTTCAACTAAAAGTCTTTTTGCAAACTCTAAACTGCCTAAATGACTGCATTGCTCTGGAATCTTCGCCCAGATAAACATACTAGCCTGTGGTTTTTGCAATTCCCACCCTGCTTTTTTAAAGCTTTCAATCATGACTTCCATTCGCTTTTCATAAGTTTTTCTAATCTTTATGACATCATCATCGCATTTATTTAAAGCAATTGTAGCAGCAACTTGAATGGGCGTATAGATTCCATAATCAATCCAGCCTTTAATCTTTTGCAACGCTTCAATAATCTTTTTATTCCCTGCTACAAAGCCTATACGCCAACCCGCCATATTATAGCTTTTACTTAGAGTGTAAGTCTCCACTGCAACATCTTTTGCACCTTTGACTTCAAAAATGCTAGGTGTTTTAAAGTCGCCAAAATAAAGCTCTGCATACGCAATATCACTAATAATATAGAATCTCTCTTTTTTTGCTAGTTTCACAAGCTTTTCATAGAATCCTTTTTTTACAATCGTTGTTGTGGGATTATGTGGAAAATTTACAACTACAAACTTTGGCTTTGGAAAACTCTCATAAAGTGCTTTTTGTAAAGATTCAAAAAATGCCCTTTCATCAAGCTCATAATAATCATTATAAGTGATTCCAAAAGTGCTGACATTTGCACCATTGATAATAAAGGCATGATAATGTATAGGATACGCAGGCTCTGGCACAATCGCACAATCGCCAACATTAGTAATCGCTTGGACTAAATGCACAAATCCTTCCTTACTTCCCATGCCAACGCATGCTTCAAGGTTTGGATCAAGATCTACATTAAACCGCCTTTTATACCATTCACAAAGTGCTAATCGTAATTTATAGATACCCTTGCTGACAGAATAGCCTTGATTCTTCGGCTTTTTCGCACTCTCACAAAGCTTATCTATAACTACTTTTGGTGGCATACCATCAGGATTCCCCATAGAAAAGTCAATGACATCTTCATTGTTATGCCGCATTTGCATTTTTATTTCATTTATCGCACTGAAAAGATATTTTGGCAAACGATTAATTTTCCCAAATTGTATTTCATCAAACATGGCTTACTCCTACAATAGAATGTAAATATTGTAGCGTTTTGTTAGCATTAGCGCAAGTTTTAGAATCTATTTTTCTAAAATTTCTATAAAGAAACTCTGCAAATTATCAAAGTTTTAGAATCTTTTATATATTATCCCAACTTTCATATATACGCGATTGTCGCACGGCTTCATATAGCACTGCCCCAGCACTTGTAGCAAGATTAATACTACGCACACCCTTTTGCATGGGAATCTTATAGATTTGATTTTTAAAAGATTCTAAAATGTGTAAGGGAAGTCCTGCATCTTCTCTACCAAAATATAAAAATGCTCCGTGTTTTAAATCCGCTTCAAAATATAGCTTTTTTGCCTTTGTGCTAAAGAAAAAATGTGTAGCATCTGGTGTATATGTTTGCCAAAAAGATTCTAAATTCGCCCATTCATACACTTTTAAGTGTTGCCAGTAATCAAGTCCAGCCCGTTTTAAGTCTTTTTCTTTTGTGCTAAATCCTAAAGGGTGGATTAAATGCAGCATTGCATTTGCTGCGACACAAAGTCTGCCTATATTGCCTGTATTTTGTGGAATCTGTGGTTCTACAAGCACGATGTGAAATAAAGATTGCATAACTATCCTAAAATATTGATTTTATGTAATGTTGAAATATGTGAAATGTATTTTACATTTTTTACAGATAAAAGGCAATTTAATTTTTAATTACTAAGCCTTAAATATTTTTAGATAGAGTGTAGCATTTTGATTAAGAGAGGATAAGACATGAAACGCGTATTGGTCCCATTAGCACAAGGTTTTGAAGAGGCTGAATTTATAGGCATTGTTGATGTATTGCGAAGGGCTGGAGTGGAAGTTTTAGTCGCTGGATTAGAATCTAGTGGTAATATTAAGGGTGCAAATGGCATTGAGATTAAAGCGGAGTTAGCACTATCTAGCATAGATATAAACTCACTTGATGGCATAGCTCTTGCAGGTGGTTTCGAAGGTATGCAGAATCTATCCAATAATGCTAAGATTCTAGAAATCATACAAAGGCTACATAAAGATAAAAAGATTGTAGCAGCCATCTGTGCTTCACCGATTGTGCTTAATAAAGCGGGTGTATTATCAAGTGAATTTACTTGTTACCCAGGTTGTGAAGAGGGCATAAATGCAAAAAGGCTGAATGAAGCAGTGGTAATAAGAGATAATGTCATCACTTCTGCTGGTCCTGCGACTGCTATCTTATTTGGTCTTGCTATTACAAAAGCCTTAATGGGTGAAGATGTGTATAAAGGCTTATATGAAGGATTGCAAGTGCCTTTAACAAGGGCTTAGAGTTACGGAATCTCAAACTAAGTAGATAATATGACAAGAGCAATGCTTGATAAGTTTTTGCTTAGTGGAGTGCCACGGGCAATTTTGCTATATGGCGATAGTGATTTTTTGATTTCATATTATTCTAATATGATTCTAAAAAAGCTAAATAGTGAATGTCGGCGTATGTATTTTGAGGAATACGATCATCAAGAAGTGTTAAATTGCTTAGGTGTAAATAGCCTTTTTGGCGGGGTAAATATTCTCGCCTTAAAGCTTTATGCAACCTTAAATAAAAAGCAAATACAAGATATACTCTATATGCTAGAGCATAATGCTAATAGCTTTTTAATTGTGGAATTTTTGAAATCACCAACAATCACAGACGCAGAATATGCAAAAAGATTCAAAGCTATGGCGGCACTTTTTAAGCCGACTGCAAAGCTAAAAGATATATTTGAAGTAAGGCTTTATCCGCCATTTCGCGATGATATGGTAAAGATTCTATACAATCGGGCGTGTGAGCTTGGATTAAAGGTAGATTCTTCCTTGCTTAATTTCTTGCTTGATGTGCAGCATGATGATTTAGCTATCGCGCATAATGAGCTTACTAAATTTATCTATTATGAGACAATCACACCGCAGTTAATAGAAGAGTTAAGTTATAGTCTCGGTGATGTAAAGTTAGAATCTTTACTGAACTGCTTATTTGATAAACAAGGGCATTTGGGCTTAATACTTCAAACATTGCATGATGAGGGTATGGATAATATGGAGCTTTTGCGTGAGATTACACGATATTTTTATATTCTCTTTAAGCTTTATGGACATTCAAAAACGCATGGCAATATGGATTCTAAAGAAGTGCTAGGCTATAAAGCCCCGCCACAGCTTTTTAATGTGTGGCAAAGGCGAAGTCTCAAAATCACAACAGAAAAATATCTCATGCTTTTTGACATTATAAATACATGGCGTGTGCAACAACTACAAGGAAAAGATGTAGTTATGCAACATTTAATAGCAATTCAGCAAATTTTATGATATAATCCCATTTCCAAAAAAACCTTGCTCCAAGCATATCGTGTTTGGGGCGGAAACCATAAGGAGAATGTATGCGTCATTATGAAACGGCGTTTGTTTTAAAACCGACACTTGTCGAAGAGGAAATTAAGGCAAAGATAGACTTTTTTAAAGAAGTTATCTTAAAAAATGGTGGTCATATTGAGACTTGTTTGGATATGGGTATGCGTAATCTAGCATATCAAATAAAGAAGAATAGCAGGGGTTACTACTTTTGCATTTACTTTAAAGCAGACCCAACTTTGATTGCAGAGCTTGAGCGGTTGTATGGCATTAATGAAGAGGTATTGCGATTTATTGTCATTAAATATGAGAGCAAGAAAGAGCAAGAAGCATGGAAAACACTTGTTGAGAGAGCAAAGAAGCCAGAAAAGCCTAGAACTCTCAAAAAAGATGAAGATAGGGCAGAGAGAACACCTAAAAAAGAGAATGTCCAAAACGAAGAGCAATCTTCTCAGGCAGGACTTTAAGGTATAGGTAAGGCTTGTTGTTATGTTTAATAAGGTGATTATGGTAGGCAATCTCACAAGAGATGTTGAGCTGCGTTATCTTAACACAGGATCTGCACTTGCAACATTTGGATTAGCTTCTAATCGCAGATACAAGAAAGCCGATGGTATGCAGGTTGATGATACTTGCTTTGTTGATGTAACACTTTTTGGACGCACGGCGGAAGTGGCTAATCAGTATCTAAGAAAAGGTTCTAAGGTGCTTATAGAAGGTCGCCTTAACTTTGAAACATGGACTGATCAGCAAGGTGGAAAAAGAAGCAAGCATACAATCATTGCGGAAAGTATGCAAATGCTTGACACAAAGCAACAAAGCGAGTATGGGCAGAATGCTTATGGGCAAACAAATGGCTATGCAAATGGTTATGGTAGCAACTATGATTCTAACTATAATCAACAGCAAAACTATCAGCCGCAGTCCTACGACAGAAATGTTGGCAATCCGTATTCACAAAACACACAGCAAAATAACAATATGGGAATGCAAGGTGGCAATGTAGAACCGCCAGTCATTAATGTTGATGATGAAGAGATTCCATTTTAAATGTTGAGAAATTTTATACGAAAGGAAACACATGGAAAGAAAAAAATATTCAAAAAGGTATTGTAAATATACAGAGGCAAAGATTGATTTTATTGATTATAAAGATGTTGAGCTTTTAAAGCATTCACTTTCAGAGCGTTATAAAATCATGCCTCGTCGTCTTACAGGAAACTCTAAGAAATGGCAAGAAAGAGTTGAGGTAGCTATCAAAAGAGCAAGACACATGGCACTTATACCTTATGTTGTAGATAGAAAAAAAGTTGTTGAGAATCCTTTTAAATTGTAATTTAGATTCAGCACATTTATTTAGAGCTTATCTATTAATTATAGTATATTCTAATATCGCTTCGCTAAAGTTAAACTCGCTACATGAGAAGTAGTAATTGCAGTTTATACTTTGTTAAAGGCGTTTTTATTCTCTATTGTCTTATCCTTTAGATTCTTGTCGTGTTAAGCCTTTGAAAAAAGGCGAAATATTTTAAGGATTAAGGGGATTTTTTTGCTACACTCAAAATGATAGTTTTTATCTCATACCTACTTGTTATTATTGCGTTTTTGTCGCGAGAAATATTTGGCGTTGATAAAAAGTGAGCCATAGAAGCTGTTGAAATAGTTTGTACATACTTTGAATAGCTAAATATGTAACTTTTCTAGTTTATTGTCTGCATTTTCATTCATAAGCTATTAAGGCAAACCTTTGCTAGTCAAGATACAAGAGAATATGCCATATAGATTCTATACTTTCTTCAAAAAGCAAGTTTTTAAGACCACAACACCACATTTATCCACTTTCGCTTCGATTTCATCATCTTTATCTGTTAAGCGTATATTTTTTATTGTCGTTCCTCGCTTGATTGTATTTTGTGCGCCTTTTACTTTTAAGTCTTTAATAACACTGACACTATCACCAGCATTTAGCATTGTTCCATTTGAATCTTTTGCCATGTTTTTCCTTTTTCAAATATTGTAAATCCCAAATACTCATTACTAGCAATCTTAATTACAATAAGATCTCTTGTCAATAATGAATTTATGTTGAGAAAACATTATAGCAAAACAATATCCGTTTTTAAATTTTATATTCTCAAAGGTAAGCAAACACACAAAAGCATTATGTAGCCCATCACATTTGTTGCAGTATCTGTAATGTGAGTTTTGCGGCGGCTTGTTGGGCTGCTTTCTTGCTTACACCATTTGCACTCGCATATATTTTATTTTGAATCTTTACTTGCATGGTAAAAATCTTTTTATGATCTGGTCCTTCTTGTGAGAGCATTTCATAGCTTGGGATACAGCCAAATCGCTCTTGTGTGTATTCCTGCAAGCTTGACTTATAATCACTTGTTAGTAACTCCTCATTAATGCGAAACTCATTGTGCAGAATAGGATAAAACACGCGTTTTACAGAATCCAGCCCAGATTCAAGATAGATTACCGCCATAATTGCCTCAAAAGCATTACTCAAAATACTTGCTTTTAATCGCCCTCCATTATTAATTTCTGAAGTAGATAGATTAAGATATTCACCTAAATTAATGGATTGAGCGAGCTTACAAAATGAAGCTTCATTCACCAAAGATGCACGCATTTTTGATAATGAACCTTCATTTTTTTGCGTAAATGTCTCAAAAAGATACTCCCCTACAACTAAATCAAGCACAGCATCACCTAAAAACTCCAAACGCTCGTTATTATAAGGCTTTTTGAAAGATTTATGCGCTAATGCCTCTGCTAATTTTTTTTTATTCTTAAATGTGTAGTTTAGCTTCTGCTCCAATATATGGATATGTGGTGAGAGTGTCGTTTCCAAAATAACCCCTTAAAATAAATATTAAGCTAGAATTCTAGCAAAAAATATCAACAAACTCATATTCATGCGTTATGTAGGTAAGGCAAATTTTCTAGAATACGACCTAATTTACTACATGTATGTCAAGCAAAATAAAACTTTTGTGAATCTTAAACTAGATTCTATATAGTCCAACATATAATATACTAGTCTCTAGAATCTCGCTAAGTATTTCTTACAAGATATATAGCAAATAAAAGCATATCGTATTATTGATTTTTCAGCAATTTTAAGTTATAGTTAAAGATTTAAAATAACTTAATAAATACAAGAATAAAGCTTATTAGATTATATTGAAAGTGCAGTTTCTCATGGAAAGATTAAAAAAGCAATTACAGACCTTAGGCGAACTGGTAATGTTTGAGCATACCATTTTTAGTGCAAGTTTTATTGTGATTGCTATGATTGTATCATCAAACGCATTTTATGATAGCGGATTTTTTGGGTTTAAAACGCTTTTTTTATGTGCTTTTGCCCTAATCACTGCGCGTAATTTTGCTATGGCTTTTAATCGACTTTGTGATAGAGATATAGATTCTACAAATGAGCGGACAAAAAATCGCCCAAGTGTTGATGGTCGCTTGAGTCTTCCTGCTTTACTTCTTTTTTGTGTGATAAATGCGGTGCTATTTGTCTTTGTAAGCTATCTTATTAATGATTTAGCTTTTAAGCTATCTTTTCCATTTTTATTTATACTTGGCGTTTATAGTGTGATGAAAAGATTCTCATGTCTTGCACATTTAGTGCTTGGCTTATCGCTTGGACTAGCCCCTATTGCTGGGGATATTGCGGTGAGTGGTGCGGTGCATGTATGGACTATTTTTCTTAGTCTTGGAGTGCTATTTTGGGTGGCTGGATTTGATATTTTGTATTCCTTGCAAGATATAGAGCATGATAAAAGGCACAATCTCTATTCCATACCCGCACGATTTGGTGCGGAGAATGCGTTGCAAATAGCACGGATTTTTCATATCTTTTCTGTGTTTTTCTGGGCTTTATTCTTGCGTTTTAGCACGACTTATCATCTTGCTATTGTGGGGCTTATTTTATCGGCTTGTATGCTTTTTTATGAGCATTTGATTGTGAGAAAGGATTTTTGTAATATTCCTCGTGCATTTTTTACAACGAATGGATATTTGGGCTTTGTCTTTTTATTTTTCATTATTTTAGATAGCATAGTGAGGTTTTAGTATGGATTTAGAAACACGCTTAGTTGATGCGAGTTTGCAGATAGAGTTACAAGTCCTTGATGATTCTATAGAGTTGGAGGCTATCAAGGAATATGAAGTCATTACGCAATTACATGCAAACTCTATTGATAAATGGCTATCTTCACTTAAAGCAAAAAGTGGTGATTGTAAATGCGGTGGTGGCACGGCTATACTTGGTGAAATGCTAGTGCATATTTATAAGAAGTTGGAGCATCTTGAGAATCTTATAACAGATTCTCACGAAAAATACATTCCATTAAAGCATAGCATTCATACCAAGCAGTTGGGACATGGGGCTATTATTCTAGATTCTACAATGCTAGATTCTGCATCACTTGAGATAGATAAGCAGTATTATGTGCGACTTTTTTTGCCTGTGTTTCCTGTGCGTTGTGTGCCTTTATTTGCTATCGCAAAAGATACGCAGATTTTACAGATAAAAAAGATGGCAGATAGAGACTTGAAAGATTATGATAGCTATATTGTAAGTATTGAACGAGAAATGCTTAAGGCACGAAAAACACAGAATCTATAATATATGAAAGGGGCTATATGAATATTACAAATGCAATGAATCTTAGCTATGAAATGATGAGTGTCATTATGGCGGGATTATTTATTCTTATGATTATTATTGTGCTACTTTATATCTCACTGAAAGAAAAAGAGAGTGCAAAAAAGTTTGTGCGACTAGAGGCTTCTATCGAAGATGTGTATAAAGAGATTTATAAGATTCAAAAATGGATTATGGAAAATGAAAAACGCACACTTGAGACAAAACCAAACACAGAAGCTTTTAAAGCAATGGCAGATTTAAAAGCAGATATTTTATCATTGCAGCATGGCTTACAAAGTGATAGGGAATATTTTGAAGATAAGATTCTAGTGCTAGAAGAGAGATTGCGAAGTTTAGGGCATTTTAACGCCCCATCACAACAAAGAAATGAAAAGCAGATTCTAGAGCTTTTTAAAAATGGCTATACAATCGATGCAATTTCTAAGGAATTGCGTATTACAAAAAGTGAAGTAGAATTTGTGCTAAAACTATCAGAGCTACATAAGGGAGAGATAGCATGAGTTATATGCCACCAAAAGAAAGAGCGATGAATAAAAACACATTTATAATCGCTATTAGTCTTTTTACATGCGTAATAGTTGCCTCTAACTATTTTGTAAGCTTTACAATCGGTAGCGTGCATATCCCTTTCATTGATATTACGCTTAATCTAAGTCATGTTACCTATGGGGCATTAACCTATCCGCTTTCATTTCTAATTATGGATATATTGAGTGAAAAGCATGGCAGAAAAGATGTATTAAAAGCGCTTCGCTATGGACTTTTAATCGCATTTTTACCATCTTGTGCGATTGCCTTTATTTCAAATGAGCCACACCTTGCATTACGCATTGCAATAGCGAGTGTGAGTGCTTTTTTTGTAGCACAATTTTTAGATGTTGTGATATTTTATAGATTAAAGCAGAGATTCCCTAGCCTTTGGTGGTTTCGCAATGGTGTGAGTGCGTGTATGGCACAATGTATTGATACCTTTGTGTTTTTTCATATCGCATTTTTGGGGATTCTGCCTTATTATGATGTGTTTATGCTATTTTTATTTGATTATGGGATTAAATCGCTTGTGAATCTACTTGATATTCCTATCTTTTATCTTATTGCGATTAAAACTTATAAAAAAGTGCGTTATATTGGGAAGTAGTAGTATATGGAATATTTTGATTTTTTTTCAGAGATTCATCCTTGCTCTTACTTTGAAAATAAAGAAAGTCAATTTCGATATTTAGGTATCAAGGATTGCACGCCATACTTTTATCAAGGCTTACTTGAGCGTGGGTATCGCCGCTTTGGTGAGTATTTCTTCGTGCCACAATGCCCTAATTGCAAGGAATGTATTACAATACGACAACTTGTAGATGAGTTTCAAATAAGCCCCAACATGAAGCGGATTCTAAAAAAAAATAGTGATACTATTATACAGATAAGACGACCTTTAACAAATGATGCAAGAGTGTGCTTATATGTGAAATATCACACAAAAATGATGCGTAAAAAAAACTGGAGTATGAATAATATCGATATGTCTCGCTATACAAACTCATTTGTCGCCGGGAGTGAATACTTTGGCTATGAAATGTGTCTGTATCGTGATGGTAGGCTTATTGGCGTGAGTTATTTTGACATTGTGCTGAGTTCTATGAGTGCAAATTACTTTTTTTACGATCATGATTATGAAAAGCTAAGTCTAGGCACACTAAATATTATATTGCTATTAAATCTTGCAAAAAAGTTAAATCTCAAATATTTCTATCCGGGGTATTGGATAAAAAATCATAAATCCATGGGCTATAAAGAGAGATATAAACCTTTTGAAGCCTTGCTAAATGAAGCCGACTTTTTTGATAGGACATATTGGAAGAGATATGATTGAGAGATTTTTATAAAAGTCTATTCCATGCTATTTATATCTAAAAACTTCTTTTGCTTTGGTATATCAAAAAATACGCCTTTTTGTAATAAATCAAAGAATAATTCATTGCTTTTTGTTCTTGTTTTATGGGGTTTGTGTTGATGTTTAAAGTCTTTTGCTTTTTGTATAGCAAGAAGAATTTCTTCTTTTATTGCATTTGCATGAGAATATGGGTATATCATATTCTCTCATATTACTATGTTTTTGTTTTTGGAATGATAAATTTAGGTGTTCTATATATCACATTAATTTTACAAATCTTACCACATGAAGTAAGGCTGATTAAACCTAATGGGAATCCCAATTTGTTTGCAATCTTATACTTCTTATGCGTATAATTTTATCACAAACACATTTTATAGTATCATATTATAAAAAATTTGTAAAAATTTACATATAGGCATTTTATGTTATCCTACATTTTTAAGAGAATCTTTTTAGTTATACCTACCTTGCTTGGTATTATCACACTTAATTTTTTCATCATTCAGTTAGCACCCGGTGGTCCTGTGGAACAAATGAGCGCAAAACTTACAAATACTCTGCAAGGTGAGAGTAATGCTGGGAGTATAAGGCTATCAAGCTATCAAGGTGCAAAAGGGCTTGATTCTACTCTCATTACGCAATTAAAGGAAATGTATGGCTTTGATAAGCCGATTTTAGAGAGATTTTTTATCATGCTACAAAATTATATGCGATTTGATTTTGGAGAGAGTTTTTATAGGGAAGCTCGTGTGCTTGATATTATTAAAGAAAAGCTGCCTGTATCAATCACACTTGGAATCTTTAGCACACTCATTATCTATCTTATAAGCATTCCGCTTGGCATTATTAAAGCGTTGTATAACAATAGCCCATTTGATACATTTACTAGCGTTTGCATTACGCTTTTGTATTCTATCCCGCCATTTTTATTTGCTATTTTGCTGATTGTCCTATTTGCTGGGGGGAGTTTTTGGGATATATTTCCACTGAAAGATTTAGTTAGTCAAAATTTTCATGAGATGGGTTTGTGGGATAAGATAAAAGATCTTTTATGGCATATTACTCTGCCGCTTATTTGCATTTGTGTTGGCGGGTTTGCAAGTCTTACTCTGCTTGTTAAAAACTCATTTCTTGATGAGATAAATAAGGGTTATGTGCTGCTTGCAAGAAGTAAGGGAGCAAGTAATATGCGTGTGCTGTATCTGCATATATTTCGCAATGCCATGCTACTACTTATTACGCTTTTCCCTGCTACTTTTATTGGTATGTTTTTTAGCTCTAATCTGTTGATAGAGATTATTTTTAATCTCGATGGGCTTGGGCTGCTTGGCTATGACAGCGTGATTACTAGAGATTATCCTGTTGTGTTTGGCACACTTTTTATTTTTACGCTTATTGGCTTATTTGCAAATATTATTGGCGACTTGCTTTATATGGTTGTTGATCCGCGTATAGATTTTGATAGGGCGTAGATTCTAAAAGGATAATAATGCAGTATTTTATCTATCAAGAAAACACAGCGCGATCTAAGGAAGAGATAATTTTTGAATGTAAAGGCTCAAAGTTTATAGCCTTGCTTTTCCCACTTGATATAGCTACAAATACAACTCTAGATTCTAATCAAACATTGCGAAATGAAATATTAGCAAAGCTTCAAGCCGCACATAAAAAAGCAGTGCATTTTGTATGGGCGTTTAGAATCTTAAATGAATATCAGCAAATAATAGAGGGCAGTAGCGATGATGGCGAACCTAAAGGGAGTGCTGGAGTGCCTATGCTTGAAGTCTTGCGTGGTAAAGGCTTAATCAATATCTTTTGTGTTTGCATACGCTATTTTGGTGGCACAAAGCTTGGCGTGGGGGGACTAGTAAGGGCATATACACAGGCGACATTGCAAACTATCACTTTGGCTGAAAATTTAGGACAAATCCTGCCCTATCAAGCTAAAGATATTATAAGCATACATGTAAAAAGCAGTGCGTATAATAAAATCCTGCATTTAGCTACACAGCATAAACTTGAAGTGATTGATAGAGAGTTTCTACAAACTAGCATTACACTGCAACTACAAGGGAGTGCTACAAATTTAGAAAATTTTTCAAAAGAGTATAAGAATCTTTATTATGATAGTAATATGTCATAAAATGCAACATATTGGCAAATGCATTAACGCATTATAATATATAGAATCTTCTTAGTCCCCTATTCATAACTCTTCGATATTTCTGCAAAAATAGATTCTACATTCTTAATATAATCACTACTCATAGGGTTAATAAGAATGACTTTAGCCCCCATAGTCTTTGCAAGTGTTGCTATATCTTTATTATTACTTTCAGCAAAGACTTTTTTAATCCCTGCTTTTTTACCAAAGTCAGCAAGACTTAGAATCTCTTTCATGCCATAGGTTTTTCCATGTTGCTCTAGGGCATGCTCTATTAATCCATATTCAGTGGCTGCCTTGTCAAATAGGGGGTGAAAGACTATGAAGTCTTTATGTGGCATTTTCTCTAAATGCGATTTTATTTTCCGCTCTAAAATCTCTATTGCATGGTATATTTCCTTTGCATTTTCAGTGTAGAAACTTGCATTTTGCGGATCTTTTGAAGCTAATGCAATGGTAATAATGTTTGTAATCTCTCTAGCATTCTCGATACTAAGCCATAGGTGCATTTGATCCTTTTTGTCTAGGTCTTCATGCAGCATTACAATCTCTAGTGTATTTTGCTGTTTATTTGCCTTTAGAATCTTTGGTAGCCATATATTTTCAAAAGGCATGCCAATACCGATAAATATATCGCTATTTGCTAGAGTTTGCATGTCTTTAAAGCTTGGCTCATAAGTCTCTGCATTTTTATTTTGTGGCACGATGATGTGAATATCTGCCCTAGATTTTGCAATCCCTTGCACGAAAAAAGAGAGTGGTGGGATACTCACACTTACTTGTAATTTCTTTGCGTATAAAAGATGACACACGCTACACATTGTGATAATAACAATTAAAAATTTTTTCATACATAACCCCTAGACTTTCTACATGAATGGAATCTGCTATAATACTACAAAAATTAAAGATTCACACATAAAAACGGAGATTTACATGAATATAGCAATCACTGGAGGTGGCACAGGCGGACATTTAGCAATCGCAAGGGCATTGGGCGAAGAGTGCAAGAAACAAGGTATCACTACACTCTATATAGGTGGGACAAGGGGGCAAGACAAGCAATGGTTTGATAATGAAAGCACACCTTTTACACATACTGCATTTTTAGATTCTATGCCCGTGGTTAATCAAAGCTTTTTTGGTAAATGGAGTGCGTTAGCAAAAAATATTACAGAATCTTTGAGCGCAAAAAAGCTTTTAAAAGAACATAATATTAATGCGTGTATTAGTGTCGGTGGATTTAGTGCAGCGACAGGGAGTTTTGGGGCGATTTTTAGCAGGATTCCATTTTTTATACATGAGCAAAATGCCTGTATGGGATCGCTAAATAAGCTTTTAAAGCCATTTGCAAAAAGCTTTTTCTCAAGCTTTGAGTATCCTAATGTTACCTTTACGCCTTATCCTATTAATAGTGATTTTTTCATTAAGCAAAGAGAGAGAGATACGCTTAAAACTATCGCCTTTTTTGGTGGCTCTCAAGGTGCAAAGGCGATTAATGAACTAGCATTAAATCTTGCCCCCTTACTTAAAGAGAAAAATATAAAAATCCTGCATCAAGCAGGAAAAATAGATTATGAAAACACTTATAAAGCCTATGTTGAAAAAGGCTTCAATTTAGCAGATTCCATGCAGGATTTTAAAAGTGGTGAGAAAGATATATTTGTATTTGATTTTAGGAGGGATATGGCAGAACTTATGAATATGGCTGATTTTTGCATTAGTCGTGCTGGGGCTTCAAGCCTTTGGGAACTTGTAAGTAATGGCTTGCCTACACTTTTTATACCCTATCCATACGCAGCTAAAAACCATCAATATTTTAATGCAAAAAGCCTTATTGATAAAGATTTAGCACTGCTTTACACACAAGATGAAATTTCACGCATTGATATAAATGATTTAGCGCAAAAAATCACACAAATAAATCTCTCTACTATCTCAAAGTCGCTTATCACAATGGCACAGCAAAATGGTGCTGAATGTATCATTAATCACATAAGGCAATATCTTAAGAATTAGAATCTTATAACAAATAAAAGCTTTGTAATTTTAAGTTATAATCTCACATATTAAAAAAATATTAATATTTTGGAGTTTATAACTATGACAAAAAAGCAAATAAGTGCGGTAGCATTATTTAGTGGTGGATTAGATTCTATGATTTCTATGCAGTTGTTGCACGAGCAAGGCATTAAGGTATATGCGCTAAATTTTAACATAGGCTTTGGTAGCAATAAGGATAAAAGTGAGTATTTTTACAACGCAGCTAAGCAAGTTGGGGCAGAACTCATACAGATAAATATCGCAAAGCAGTTTTTTGATAATATTCTATTTAAACCGCAATATGGCTATGGGAAGTATTTTAATCCATGTATTGATTGCCATGCAAATATGTTTTCACACGCATTTGCGAAAATGGTAGAGCTTAAAGCAGATTTTGCCATCAGTGGTGAAGTATTAGGACAGAGACCAAAAAGTCAAAGAAAAGAGGCAATGGATCAAGTAAAAAAGCTTGTAAGAAAAATCGGGGAAAATCCCTTGTATGATTCTATTTTGAGTAGAGATGGAAGTAATCCTAGTAAGCCAAAAACACTTGATGAGCTAATACTTCGCCCTATGAGTGCCAAACTCATGCCAGAAACCTTTCCTGAAAAAATGGGCTGGGTAGATAGAGAGAGATTGCTTGATGTAAGTGGGAGAGGCAGACAAAGACAGCTTGACTTACTCAAAAAATATGGTTGGAAATACCATGAAAAGCCCGGCGGTGGCTGTCTCTTAACAGATACTTCAGTCGCCCTAAAGATTAAGGATATGCAAGCACATAGAAAAGTGGTATTTGAAGATGTTGCATTATTTAAAATCGGTCGCTACATGGTGTTAGAAAATGGCACAAGGTGTGTTATCTCACGCAATGAAGAAGAGGGCAGAAAGCTTGATATAGAGCATGAATTTATGGATAAAATAGAATTACAAGATATACAAGGACCTATGGCTTTAGTGGAGAAAAACGCACATAAAGATGATAGAATCTTAGCCGCAAGAATTGTGCTTGGCTATGCGAAAACAGAGCTTGATAAGTCGTATAATGTGCGTATTGGCGATGAGGTTTTAACGCTTATGCCCTATGCAAAAGAAGATGCAAGTAAGTTTTTACTTTTACAATCCTAACTTAAGGGGGCAACATGGTCTCGTATGTGTTTTATGATGATACAGATTGTGGCGGCATTGTGTATCATGCAAACTACCTTGTCTTTTGTGAGAGAGCGCGCTCTTTACTCTTTTTTGAAAAAGGCATGCTTCCGCATAATACAAAACATGGCTTTGTAGTCAAAGAGATAGAATCTAGCTTTATAAAAACGCTGTATTTAGGCGATAAATATAAAGTGCAAACTACACCTTTAGAGATAAAAAGTGCTTCACTGATTTTAAAACAAGAAATATTTAGAATTGCTACATGTAATACTGCACTAGATACACCAGAGCTTGTTTTTAGCCTAAAAGTAAAACTCGCACACATTGACATTCACACAAAAAAGCCATGCAAAATTACAGATTCACTGCAAGATGTTGCCGGGTTTTTTACTTGTAAATGATTGTATTTAGGGAATCTGCAACACAGAATCTATAAATAGATTTATATCTATGATTTATTTATAGTGGTTTATGCATGACAATGTGTCAATAATTGATTTTTTATGTTTTGTATCTTAAATATTTTTTGTGTGTATTTGCTTAGCAATACTACAACTTTAAACATATTTAATTTCTTATTATAAAGATTCTGTTGTTAATCCTAAAAAGTCTTTTTATAATCTTTTATTTTTCGAATCTATCATAGAAATCATTCTTTAGCCTTTTTTGTGCTTTGTTTTTAGTGATAGGTTTTTATGAATTGACTTTAGAGAATGTAGCTAATATTGTGCTTATGTTTTACATTAAACATATTGCTGCAATATAGCATTGTTTGCTATATAGATTTGCATATAGGCTTTATATTTTTTCTATATGAAGCCTATATTGTTATTATAAGATGATTGTGCTATCTTTAAGCTTTTGCAAGGGCTTTAGAAAGCAGTGAGTTTTTGCCTATTGGTATCAAGCAAATTTGAAAAGGTATTTGCGATATTTTGCATTATCTCTTTTTCATAAGGTTCCATTACAGAATCTACAAGCATACATTCTGCAATATCATTTGTCAATTCATTGATAAAAGCTCGTGCATCTTTACTATCAAGCACACTTACAACTTCTTGCAAATATCGAATGTAGTTTGTCTCATCAAGCTTTACAAGGCGATGTTCTGCTAATATATTTTCAAAAAGCTCTGTTGCCCCAAGTTTTTCAGCTCTTTCATACATTTTTTCTTTTTGCAACTCAATCTGTTTTGAAGTATTTTGCGAATGGTTTAATAGCATTTTATATACGCTAAAAACTGCACGAAATTCTTGATACGCTATATGACCACTATGAATATATACTTCACCTTTTTGCACTGCTTCAATAAACTCTTTATTGTCTGTTTGGGCTACACGCGGTGTAATATACTCATTATTAATCTCTAAAAATGCTACATAACTATTAATGAGTTCTTTGCTTTCAAATTCATATCGGCGTTTCATTTTTTCACAATATTTGTGTAGATAATCACATAATTCATTACGCATATCTTCTGCCATAAATAAAAATATATCCAAACCATTCTCATCTTTAACATAGCCCTGTTTATACCATTTATCCTCTCTTCCCATTAGTAGCTGGTCAGCGTTTAATATCTTCTCGCCATCAAAGACTTGTAGGAATTTTTCCATATCCTGCTCGTTTGTTGAAGGAAGTGTAGTTAAGATTTGATATATCTCATTTATATAGTTATATTCTGTTTGAAGAAACACAAAAGGGTTAAATTTCCTTGCAGAATTACCAATATGATATCTGCCCTCTTGTTTTACTTTTTGAAACTGCTCGTCTTTGCCCCTATCTTTTGCAGAACCACTTGCAAGTTTATAGGCACCATAGCCAATTGCAGCTGCACCTGCTGCTGCCCCAGCTACGAGTGCCAAAGGTGCGGCAGCTACGGCTGTAGTCGTAACACCAAGAAAGCCTAATATACCACCCGCTGATGTCGTTACCGTAGTAGCTCCGAGTGCCGCAGCTGTTGCTCCACCAGCAACCCCAGCAGTAACTGCTGAAGCGGCGGTGCCTACATGCTCTAAAACGCCAGTGGGTGCCTTACCAGAAAAGAGTATATCAAATCCTGTATCCATATAATAGTCCATCTCTTCACTAGAAGCGTTTTGCATAATATTCATAATCACATGTGGATCCGTCGTTTTTATAAGTGTCGCGTAGTTTTGATCCCATTGCTGTTGTGAATCTAGAGATTCTAAACCTAAATCACCTGCTTTTATATCTGCCATAGTATTCCTTTCAATATCAAATATGTGGATTAAAAATCATTTTTTAATGCGATAAAAATCTCTTTCAAAAGCTTAAAAAACTCTTTTGTCGTATGGGCTGCTCCTGCGATAACTTTCTCAAGTGTAGTATCTGCTTCTCTGCCGCCTTTGTTAAGAAGGTCAAGATACCCACCGATAGCTGCACCAAGAAATGTAGCTACAATCGATAATATACCACCAATAAGTGGCACCATACCAAGAAATGATCCAAGCACCGCGCCAATGATAGTGCCTAATGCCATGTTTGGATTTTCTGTTATGAACTGATATAGCTTTGCAAATATGATTCTACCGATATTAATCAGTTTACCTGCTATTATCTTTGTTTGTTGAAAAAGTGTTGCCATTTTACGATCAAATTCTACTTTTACAGGTTCTGGTAGTTTTAAACCGCTTGACACCTTACTAATCAAATTGCGTGCATTTGCTTCATTAAAACGCGAATTATCAAATCTTTGTAATTCCTCAATTGCTACTGCTTTTGTCATAGCTTTGCTCCTTAGTGTAATATATCAAAATGACATTGCTACTTTACAAAAAAAAAAAAACAAATCAAGGGTAAATGTATAATAAATATGAAAAATTATATAAATAGTATTCTAGATTCAATATTTAGTGTTTGAGAGTGATTTTAAGGGGTAATCTTTGGGGATTAAGGCAAGTAGCTTTTGTTGGTTATGAAATCTATATCATAGGATTTATTGCAATAATATCTCTCACTTAAACTATAGAATCAAAGCATAAATTTTAGATTACATATTGTATTTGTTACTTTTTGTATCTATTTCTAAGTGCCTTGTCATGCGTTATTGAATGATTTTTTATATAAAAAATACAATTTTTATGCAAAAAATTTAAATTACATATTGTGTTTTTAAATTTTTATGCCATAATTGCACCATAACATTACAAAAAGGAAACACAATGGGCAATATTTTAGGATTTCCACGAGTTGGACAAAATAGAGAGTTAAAAAAGGCGTTGGAGAGCTTTTGGAGTGGCAAAAGCACACAAAGTGATTTAGAATCTGTGGCAAAGGCATTGCGAGAAAAGCACTGGGCGGAGCAAAAGGATTTGGATTTTGTATGTGTGAATGACTTTAGCTTGTATGATAATGTGCTAGATTTAGCATACTCGTTAAACGCAAAACCTAAACGATTTAAGGATTTAAGCGGGTTAGAGGGCTATTTTGCAATGGCAAGAGGGCATAAGAATGGCGTGGCTTGTGAGATGACAAAGTGGTTTAATACAAACTATCACTATGTCGTGCCAGAGCTAAGTGAAGATGATAACTACAAGGCAGATATAAGCAATATTAAAGCCTATTATAATGAAGCAAAAGCACTAGGTTTCAATCCTAAAATCTCACTCATTGGGCTTTTTACATTTTTTGGGCTAAGTAAGATTGCAAATGGGAATCCTACTGCGATTTTTAATAAGCTAAAAGCGGCGTATTTGGAGTTAATAAAAGAAATTGCAAAGCTAGATTCTAAAGTCGTTATTGAGTTTAGTGAGCCGCTTTTTGTGCGTGGGCTAAACAAAGAGATTTTTAGTGGCATTGATATAGAATCTGAAGTATTAAATGTTTATAACGCCATTGCAGATAGCGGCATACAGGCGATTGTAAGCACATTTTTTGAGCATAGCAATGAGCTTACAAAAATCCTTGTAAAGTCAAAAGTTGCAGGGCTTGGGCTTGACTTTATCTATGGGGAGAAAAATAAAGAGAGTTTAGATTTAATCGCACAGAGTGATAAGATTCTCTACGCGGGGGTTGTTGATGGGCGAAATATTTGGGTAGCAGATATTGAATCTAAGCTTAAACTTTTAGAATCTATTAGTGCGATTGTGCCAAAAGATAGGGTTGTAGTGAGTGCTTCTTGCTCACTTTTGCACCTGCCTTTTAGTAAAGAGGGAGAAAATAAGATTGAAAAAGAGATTTTATCGTGGCTAAGCTTTGCTAGAGAGAAGATTACTGAGCTTTGTGCGATAGAAAAGGCGTATAGAGGGAGCTTAGATTCTGCTACACAAAGCTTTTTAGAGCAGAATAAAGCGATAAATCAATCTCGCAAAAACTCTAGTAAAACGCATAATACAACTATACGCCAAAGAGTAGAATCTTATAGTATAAAAGAGCGAAGTCTGCCTTTTAAAGAACGCATTAAGATTCAAAAAGAAGCTTTTCACTTCCCACTTTTGCCAACCACAACGATTGGCTCATTCCCGCAAACTAGCGAAATAAGGGCATTGCGTCTAGGCTATAAAAAGGGCGAGATAAACAAGGCAGAGTATGAAAAAGGCATAAAGGCGTATATCAAGGATTGCGTGGAATTTCAAGATTCTATTGGGCTTGATGTGTTGGTGCACGGGGAGCCGGAGCGAAATGATATGGTGGAGTATTTTGGAGAGCAGTTAAGCGGCTTTGTGTTTAGCGCAAATGCGTGGGTGCAAAGCTATGGTAGCCGCTGTGTGAAGCCCCCTATCATTTATGGCGATGTGGAGCGTCCTAAGGCGATGACGATTGAGTGGATAACTTACGCGCAAAGTCTTACGCAAAAAGTGATGAAAGGAATGCTAACCGGTCCTGTAACGATTTTAAACTGGAGCTTTGTGCGTGATGACTTGAGTAGAAAGGAAGTCTGCGAGCAGTTGGCTTTGTGTATTGCCGATGAGATTGATGACTTGCAAAAGGCGGGGATTAAAGTTATACAAGTTGATGAAGCGGCATTCAAAGAGGGCTATCCTTTGAGAGCTGAAAATATCAAGGATTATGAATCTTGGGCGTTGTCGTGCTTTAAAACTTCTGTGGCGATTGCTACGCCAAAGACGCAGATTCACACGCATATGTGTTATAGCGAGTTTAATGACATTATTAAAACCATTGAAGCCCTTGATGCCGATGTGATTAGCATTGAGACTGCACGAAGTGGCAATGAGCTACTAAAAGTCTTTAAGCAAGTAGGCTATACAAATGAAGTGGGACCGGGCGTATATGACATACATAGCCCTAGAATCCCAAGTGTTGAAGAGCTAGTAACACAGATTAACGCTCTACTTGAAGTGTTGCCAAAAGAGCAGCTATGGATAAATCCAGATTGTGGGCTAAAAACTAGGAAGTGGGAAGAGGTGAAGCCAAGTCTGCAAAATATAGTAGAGGCAGTGAAAAAAGTGCGTGGCTAGGGCATTCAGTATTGAGCGATAAATCGGCGATTCTGCGTTCGCCAACTGCGGCACTTACGCTGAAGTAAGCTTCTTGTTGGCTCACTTGAAACGCCGATTTACTAAAGAAACCTGCTGTGGCTTCGCCTTGCACCGCTTCGCTGGTTTTCTCATCTCAATCCTTAGAATGCCAAGATTCAAACAATGTGGATTCTAGCATTGCAGAATCTTACGCAAATTCTATGTTTTTTGTCATTTTGAGCCTTTGAAAAAGACGAAAAATCTAAAAGGCTTAGAATCTCAATCAGATTCCACAATCGCCAAAGTGGCAAAGCACGACTTTGCCACCATAAAAATCAATGTTACACGCAAAGCGTGTAAGTCCCACTCTCGCCCCTCTCGTGGTGTGTAGCTTTGGGAATAAGGTGGCAGCAGTGCCACCGCCAAAGCGAAGTGTGATAGGGAATAGCGAGGCTCTCCCCTTGATTGCCGATGTAGCTTTGCAAATCCCGTAAGGGTAAAAAGTGGCGACTTTTTCGGGGCTAAGGGGAGCGGGGAGGGGATAAACCCCTTTTTGCGAAAAAAAGAAAGCATAGAAAAATAAAGAGAAATTAGAAAATTTAGCAAGTGGCAGGAGATTCGTAAAAAACTAAAATAAAAAGGATAGAAAATGTTAGAGCAACTCATCACTAAACTCCAAAGTAACGAGCCATTTTTAAGCGTAGAAGTCTCGCCAAGCCTTAGCTCTACAATCGGGCAAAGCGTAATAGATGAGTTAGAATCTTTAAGCCAAGCAGATTGTTTTGTTTGCACAGATTCCCCACTTGCACGGCTCAAACCCTCTTCAATCCTAAGCTCTATCAAGCTACAAAATGCCCTAAAAAAGCCCTTAATCTGCACGCTTTCAATGCGAGATAGAAACTCCATTGCCTTGTGTGGCGATATTTTGGGGGCAAATGAGTTTGGACTTCGCTCCTTTTTAAGTCTTAGTGGCGATGGGGTGAAAAATGGCGATTGTGCGGGGGCTAAGGGCGTATTTGAAGAAAGTTCTCTAAAACTAGGCAGGATTATAGATGGGCTAAATCAAGGCATAGCAGCAAATGGCAAGGTGCTAAAGAATAGCGTGGAGACAATCTATAATTTTTCAGTCATTAATTCCTATGCCAACAACACAGAATCTTTAAAAAAGAAAATGCTAAAAAAGCTTAGTAATTCAGCGGTGCAAGGGCTTTTTACTCAACCTGTATTCTCACTTGAAGGCGCAAGGTTTTTGCTTGAGAGTTTGGAATCTATAAATAAAGAGTTAGGGCAAAACTGCGTGATGATTCTAGGATTTTTCCCTGTATTAAGCTATAAAGTAGCCTTATTCTTGCGGGATAAACTGCCCGGCGTGTATATCCCAGATGAATGGGTGCAAAAGCTAGAAAAGGCGAGTATTAAAGGCAAAGAAGTTGAGCGAAAAGTGGGCTTAGAGCTTTCAAGGGAGCTTTTTAAGGATTTACAAACATTGCATAATAAATTCCACTTTATGAGTGCGAATAAACCGAGTTTGCTAAGGGAGTTTGTGTAAAGATTTGCCTTTTACCTAACTTGTCTTTCAAAATTAGGGTCATATCAGCACTACCGCCAAACTAATTGCTAGAAATCGCATAAGCTTTGCCATCTTACTCTTGCTGCTTTCTGTATCTATCAACAAGTTTGTGAAGCAATAAGTCTTTCTTTATGTATTTGCCTTTGTTGCTAGAAAAAATGTTAAGCTTTCTGCTACATATCTGGATTGCCATGCTTACTATCGCTTGTATCTGCACAGATTATTATTGCCATTTCATACAAGGATTTATTGCTTGTATATATTTGTTTGTGCATTATTTTTTCATATCGTATAATGTCGCATTGGAATATAATATTGTAAGGCAAGAGTTCACATAAAAAATGATTTTCTACGCGTTATTGGTATATAAAGGGACATGCATAGTTTACGCTTATAAAATAAAGCTTTTAAAAATAATCATGTAGCCAAAAAGGCAAAGGAAGAAATGCTATCAATTAAAGCAAAGTATGCTAAAATTAGCCACGCGATAATTAGCTTACAAGATAAAACACAAACAAAAGGATTAAATATGAAAACTTATGATTTTAAAGCAATTTTTATGCAGACTTTGCATGACGAAGGTAATGCACTTTTAGCGTATAGTGGGGATTTGGGCGATTTAGATTCTATTATTAGGCTTATAATAAATATGAAAGGTAAGCTCGTGCTTATAGGAGTAGGCAAAAGCGGGCTAGTCGCACAAAAAATTTCAGCAACACTCTCAAGCACAGGCACACCAAGCATTTTTTTGCATCCCACAGAAGCTATGCATGGTGATTTAGGCGTATTGCAAAAAGATGATTGCGTGTTAGCGATTAGTTATAGTGGTGAGAGCGAGGAGATTGTAGCAATTTTACCACATATTAGACGCATGGGACTGCCTATCATTACTATGTCAAAGTCAAAAAAGTCGCGTATGTCTATGCTTGGCGATTATTTTCTGCCCTTAATTATAGAAAGGGAGGCATGCCCTTTGCAAACTGCCCCCACGACTTCCACCACGCTTACACTTGCCTTGGGCGACTCTCTTGCTGTGTGTCTTATGAGGGCTAGGGGCTTTAGTAAGAGTGATTTTGCAAGTTTTCATCCCGGTGGAAGTTTGGGTCGTATGCTTTTTATCAAAGTGAGCGATATTATGCAGACGCAGAATCTCCCCTTACTTGATACTGCGATGAGTTTGCGTGATGCGATTAGTGTTATGACAAACGGGCGTTTAGGAAATGCGTTTTTTGTAGATTCTAATCATAAATTGCTTGGTGTGCTGAGTGATGGCGATTTAAGACGAGCTATGTTTGACAAGGATTTTAGCTTAGAATCTAGTGCTTTTTCTTATGCTACAAAAAATCCAAAAGCACTTTATGATAGCGGTATGCTTGCATTTGATGCTTTAAAAATTATTGAAGATTCTAAGATTCAGATATTACCTATTTTAACACAAGAGGGTGTGCTGGAGGGTGTTATTCATATGCATGATTTAATCCAAGCTGGGTTTTGTAAATAGTATTGTATTTTGATAAAAATGTCATATAATACTATATGAATACTCAAACATAATCAATCCTTTTCAATATCTGTTAATTATTTTTCAAATATTACACTTAGCCATTTTTCGATCTTTTGTTTGATTGTATATATTATTTATGTGTGAATCGGCATATATACATAAACATTGTCAATGTGTATTGGATATGTTACATATAAGGAATTGTATATATAGGCACATATTAAGCGACTTTTTTTGAGTTTAAAAAAGACTAGCTTATTGGTGTTTGCAGTTATATAGGAGCGACAAGAAGCAAACTGCACCTTACAACAGTTATCTTGAATCCTAATAAGCCTAAAAAATAATTGTTTATCATACTTTTCCATATTTTTCTAAGCATTAGCCCAAATATACCTGTGAGCTATGTTTACCATACAAGAATACTTTTTTAATACAAATAAAAACCTAAAATATAATATTATCCGCTTCTTTTAGACGCTCTTGTTGTTCTATTTGCTCATAATTAATGCGTGAAGTATCTGTATAGTAGATGATTTCATCGCCAATTCTTTGTTGATACACGCCACTTGGTGTTCTAAAATTTCTTTGCATACCCGGATTAATCTCTAAGGCTTTTTGCATAAAGTCAGCAAAAACTGGTGCAGAAATATTTCCTCCATACGCACCACCGCCAATTGGCATATTATCATCTCTACCATACCACACTATTGCTTGCAAATCGGGCGTATAGCCGCAAAACCATACATCTCTAGATTGATTTGAAGTTCCAGTTTTTCCTGCAATTTGTAAGCCATTCACTTTAGCACGATAACCCGTGCCTTTTTGCACGGTGTTTCGCAAAATCGATGTAATTAAAAATGCTTGCTGTGGTGTAGTAACACTCTGCTGCGTGGTTTGAAACAAAATCTCTTTTCCTTGCGGATCTATAATCTTTGCGACTACATAAGGCTTTACAATCGTGCCTCCATTTGAAAAAAGACTATATTGCATAGCAGCTTTCATGGGCGATAACGAAAGGCTTCCAAGCACAACGGTTAAATCCTTTGGAAAGTTTTCAAAACCAAAAGATTCTAATCCTGCATATAACGCATTTTCGGTAATCTTTAACGCGGTATCAATGGCAGGGATATTTAATGACTTTTCAAGTGCAGTCTGCATGGTAACAGGTCCTAAAAATTTACGCGTGTCATTATTTGGTTGCCATAGCTTAGAGCCGCCGCCAAACCTTTTTGGAGAATCGATGACAATCTCAGCAGGTGAATAACCTTTATCAAACGCAAGTTGATATACAAAAGGCTTCATGGTGCTACCAAACTGCCTATTTGTTTGGGTGGCACGATTGAATGAACTTTTATTATGATTTATGCCACCAACCATCGCTAAAACTTCACCTGTGTGTGGGTTTGTAACAACAATTGCTCCATTTAGCGTTGTGGCACTTTGTTCCCTTAGCTCATCTATGTCAGAATCTGTTAGTTTTGGTTTTTTTTGCCAGCTTCTTACATTCTGCTCTCGCTCTATGATTCTGTATTGAATATTTTCATATCCTTTGAGCAGGGCTTCTCGTGCAGCCTCTTGATAGTCAAGATCGATGGTTAGATAGATCTTGTATCCACCCGATTTTAAATCCTTAATATCAGCCAACTCACGCAACGCTTCATCAACTACATAGGGGGCTTTATTCTGCGTTAGTGTTTGATTATATACTTTTGGGACTTCTTTTACTGCTTGATGAAATTCAGCTTGTGAGATCCAACCAAGCTCATACATACGCTTGAGTATGGCATTTGCACGATTAAGTGAGTTTTTTAAATGCTTTGTCGGATCATATTTTACTGGAGATTTTGGTAAGCCAACAAGCATCGCAATCTCTTTTAGCGTTAGCTCATTAAGACTCTTTTTAAAATAGCCAAGTGCCGCAGTCTTTATACCATAGTATCCATGCCCTAAAAAGATATAATTAAGATATCTTTCTAGTATCTCTTCCTTAGTTAATACCTGCTCGGCACGAATAGATAGCAAAAACTCTTTTAGCTTTCTATCTAGCGTTCTATCGCTTGTTAAAAGCATATTTTTAACAAGCTGCTGAGTGAGTGTGCTGCCCCCCTCCATGTAGCGCATATTTACCACATTTTTAAAAACAGCACGCATAATCGCATCAAAATTCACACCATCATGCTCAAAAAACATAGTATCTTCAACCGCTAGTAATGCTTCTATAATGCGACCGGGTATCTCATCATATTTCACATAGAATCTATACTCTTCATCAAAGAGATTAGCGACTAAAC
Source organism: Helicobacter rappini (assembly GCF_900198625.1). Lineage (GTDB taxonomy): Bacteria > Campylobacterota > Campylobacteria > Campylobacterales > Helicobacteraceae > Helicobacter_A > Helicobacter_A rappini. The sequence continues at coordinate 43,691 of NZ_FZPK01000005.1, forward strand.
GACCTTTAGAATCAAATACTTGCGTAACTTCATTTGGATGATAGTCAATCATCGCATGTACTTGTGGCGATAACTCTTTGTAAAGCTGGTATCCATAATAGCCCACTACACACATTATAACCGCAGATAATGCGAGAAAAACATAAAAAAATATGCTAAAAACTCTAAAAACACCCTTAGTTTTTTTCGGCGTTTCATATATGTCATCAAGCTGTGCTGCTGCCATTATCCCTAATCCCAAATATTTTTAGATTCTAAAATACCATTCCGACGGCAAAAAACATAATGAAAATATTTTTACATTACTTGCTATCATGTAAAAAATCCTAGCATATTCTTACATTCTAAGCATGCTATTTAGAATCATCGCCATAGCTAAAAAGGTCCAATATATACTAAAGACAATATGTTGTCTATCTTTATCTTAGAATCTAAATAAACTTTCTCTACAAACTCCATTTATTGCCAAACAGAAGTCAAAGTAAAAGCTAACTGCCTAGAATCTAAAGTAATATAAAGAGATTCTTAAACATACTCATAAACTCTTGTTGCATGTCTAAAAATTGCTTACAATGTAAAAACCTAACAATAGAAATTATTTACTCTTTTTCTTTAAAGTTCGCAATGTTGAAGCTGCAACTTTAATGCGGATAGAAGTGCCATCTTCAAGCTTCAAACGCATACTTCTAAGGTTTGGGAGACTTCTTTTTTTAGTCTTATTATTCGCATGGCTCACATTGCAACCAACCATAACGCCTTTTCCAGTAATATCACATCTTCGTGCCATAAAATATCCTTGTTATTAAAAATAAAGCTTTGATTGTATCTTATAAAGACTTATATACGGCTTAAATTATGCGCTTTTCTTACTCTTTTTTAACTCTTTTTCAAATTTCTTTCGTTTTAGTAAAGGTAGTTTATCTACAAATAAGATTCCATTTAAATGATCCATTTCATGCTGCAAGGCAACTGCCATAAAGTCATTAAATATATTTTCATGCGTAACACCAAATCTATCTTGATATTTGACTTTTATTTGACTAAAACGACTGACTTCTTCATAGAATCCGGGCACAGATAAACAGCCCTCATTCCATAGAATTTCACCTTCAGCATGTAAAATAACAGGATTAATAATCTCAAGCAAATCCTCTTTATACTGCGTATTATCCTCTTCTCTTGGTATATTAATAATTAGCACCCGCAGGGGCTTTGCTACTTGTATCGCGGCTAATCCCACGCCATTATGCTCCATCATAGTCTCATACATAGAATCTAAAAATTCATGCAATGCGTTATCAAAAACTTGAACTTCTTTTGAAATCGTGCGTAATATTTTATTTGGATAATGAATGACTTCTAAAACCATAAAAATACTCCAAATGCAAACTAAAAACAACATTTTATCCAAAAATAGCTTACAAGTAAATGTAAAAATAGATTCAATATGTAACTTTTGGTAGCTATAATATCGCTTTATTTTTACAACCGGAGTAATTATGATTGATACGCATATCCATCTTGATTCTAAAGATTTTAGCAATGATTTAGCCCAAGTGCTAGAGAGAGCAAAAATAAATAATATAGAATCTTTTATAATACCCGCTGCCTCCTTTCATACGCTAAAGGACGCACAAAGCATTGCAAATACGCATGAAAATATCTATTATGCAGTGGGAATCCACCCCTGCCACGCTGATGAAATGTATCTAGACACCACAAGTAAAACCTTAAATAATCATGTGCTAGAATCCTTGCAAGATTCCATAAATTCGCCAAAATGCAAAGCCATTGGGGAATGCGGACTTGACTTTTATCACATTGAAAAAGATGATACAAACGCAATCGATATGCAAATACAAGTTTTTCATACACAAATAGAATGGGCGATAAAATATAATTTGCCCTTAATCTTGCATGTAAGAGATTCTAAAGATAGTTATGAAGCAAGCAAGGAGGTCGCTAAGATTCTAACGCATTATATACAAAGGGGCGATAAGATTCGCGGTGTGTTTCATTGTTACAACGCATGTGAAGAGTTGCTTAATTTTAGAGAATCTTTTTACTATGGGATAGGGGGCATTATCACTTTTAAAAATGCACATGACCTGCTTTCTGTAACGCCAAAGATTCCACTATCAAAAATAGTGTTAGAAACTGATGCCCCATATCTTGCCCCCACGCCACACAGAGGAAAAAGAAATGAGTCAAGCTTTCTCATACATATCGCAGAAAAGCTTAGTGAAGTCCTAAATACCACCACCAATGAGATTATAAGACAAACTACAAGTAATGCGAAAATGCTGTTTGGAATCTAGTTTTCATTAAATCACAACAAATGGTGCAACGCCTTAACACTTCTGCAATCACAACCCCAAATTCTCTGCAATCAACTCTAATGGGTGTTTAAAACTCACATCAACATTATTTCTAGCCATAGAATCATCTATTTGCATACGACACGCACTGCATTCCGCACTTACGATTTCTGCTCCACTTTGCTTAATATTTAACGCCTTTTTATCGCCTACTGATTTTGCAAGATCATATCTCTCACTCTGGATTGTAACCCCGCCAAAGCCACAGCATACATTGCAGTCTTTCATCTCTTTTAGCTTAAAATTTTGCAAAAGTTTTCGTGGCTCTTGATAGATTTTTAGCACCTTTCTAGCATGGCATGGGTCATGATAGGTTATGTTTCTCTCTTCTTTTTTAGAATCTTTTAGTAGCTCATTTAGTTGCGTTCTATCATGCAGCCATTTGCTTGCCATATAGGTCTTTTTCTCTAGAATCTTTAGCTTTTCGATGTACTCACTATTATCGATACCATGTGCTTCACTCTCAATCTCTAAGGCATTGCCCCAATCATGCAAAAGCATAGCCGCACAAGTCGCCTCTGGCACTAGCAGGGCTTCTAAGTCATCAAGCAAGGGCAGAAGATAGTTTAGATTTTTTTTAATAAGCTTTGTGGTATTGCAAATATCACCACTAAAAAATGCAGGCGCACCACAGCATTCCTGCCCCTTTGGCACAAGGGTATCAATGCCTAGTCTATCTAGAATCTTTAGCAGACTTACACCAACATTTTTATAGTTATAATTACTCAAGCAACCGATATAAATGCCCACCTTGCGTTTTTTATCGCTTGAATTTTGCTTTGATTCTATAAGTCCATGATGTGTTTGCAAAAAGCTTTTTGCATGAAATGGCATGATAGTCCTATCGCCTATTTTTGGGAGTTTGAAACGCATTTTTTTAAAGCCATTTTGCGTTTTAAAAAGGCATGGATTAAAATAATATCCCATTGAAAAGACTATATTTAGCACACTTCTTTTGCCAAGCAGATAAAACATGATTTTTTTATACAGCGGGATTCCATACTTTTTAGCAATATCTACGCGAGTTCTTTGTATCACCACATCAACAGGCAGGTGCATAGGACATTGCTCCACACAGCTTGTGCAAAGAAAGCATGATTCTATAGAATCTTTTAGCTGCTTATCAAGTAGTAATCGCCCTTTTGCATAGGCATTTGCTAAGTCAAGATAACCACGCGGAGAAGTTATCTCATCTCTATTTACACCATAAATCGTGCATGTTGGGACACATTTAGCACATTTGACGCAACTCAAGGCACTTTTTTCTAAAATGCTTGGGTGTTGTGTTTGTGTAGTGGTTTGATTTAGTTTTGTTATCTCATTTTGACTTGACACATGCTTCCTTTATATTTAATGCGTGGATTCTAAAATATTTTAGTTAATGTGTTATTTGGGTGGGGAAATATTAGTTGGAATTTATGGTTATTTGAATGTTTGTTGTTTGGTAATCTCTTGCAATATTTCCCAAAGCTAGCATTAAAGCGTAATTGCTATTTGGTATAATCACCATTATAAACTTAAGGGAACAAAAATGAGCTACAAAAATCGTATAGAATCCATTATAAAAGAGTTAAATCAAGGTGTGTATGAAAAAGACCAAGCTATAAAGCTTGTATTGCTTTCATTTCTAAGTGGTAAATCAGCCTTTTTGTATGGACCGCCCGGCACAGCAAAGAGTCTTATTGCAAGGCGAGTGGCATTAGCATTTGATATGGGCGAAAAAGCAGATTCTAAAAAGGATTCAGCTTTGGGTAGTCATTCCGCAGATTTAGCACATTTTGGGGCAGAGCTAGACTTGGAGTCTGCGGTTGCCTCAAAATGTGCTAAAAACTACGAAAGCACCACTACACTCGTGCGTAGCACTAGTCCATACTTGCAAAATCCTAGAATCCGTGATGAAGAAAAACAAACGCAAAAAGCAGATTCTAACACATTCTTTGCTTATTTAATGAATTGCTTCAGCACACCAGAAGAAATCTTTGGTCCAATCGACATAGCAGAGTTAAAGAAAAATCGCCTTACACGAAGCACACAAGGCTATCTATCCACAGCACATTTTGCATTTTTAGATGAGATATGGAAAAGTTCTCCAGCCATTCTAAACACGCTTTTAACAATCATTAATGAAAAGATCTATCGCGATGGCAATATGGATATAAAAGTCCCATTAAAAGGGCTAGTATGTGCGAGTAATGAATTCCCTATGCAAAATCAAGGGCTAGAAGCCTTATATGATAGGCTTGTTATCCGCTTAAGCGTATTGCCTATAGAGCAAAAGTCTAGCTTTGAAGCCCTGCTAGATGAAGATATTGTAGAAATAGAAGTTACAAATCCCATCACCACACAAGAATTACAAGACATCACACAAAAAGCAAAAAAGATAAAATTCTCACAAGAAGCAAAAGAAGCCATGCACTTCCTTAAAGCAAGTATAGAATCTTATAATAAATCATTACACTTAAGAAATCTAGCACAAGACAATACAGAATCTAGCAAAGAATCTAAAATGCCTTTCACCCATAATTCTAAAAACAATTTTGCTATACTACCTGTTTTGTTTTGTAATATTTCTTATCTTTATATTTAATTTCACAAATAAAGGGATTACTTTTGGATATAGCATTTTTTGATTTTGATGGGACTATAACGCGTGGGGATTCTTTTCAGCTATTTTTGCGTTTTGTATTAGGAAAAAGATTCTATATAAAAATGTTAGAAAATTTGCCTACTTTGATAGGCTACAAGCTTGGCTTGATAGATAATAGCAAGGCAAAAGAGAGAGTGCTTAAATCTTGTTTTAAGGGCATGGAAAAAGATAAATTAGATAAATATTGCAGTGATTTTATGAGCGATTTAGAATCTTTTTGTAAAGATTCTGCCCTGCAAAAAATGCAATGGCATAAGGGAAATAATCATGTTGTAGTGCTTGTATCTGCTAGCTTTGAAGAGTATCTTAGTCCTTTATGTAAAGCTTTTGATATTCATCTGCTTGCCACTACAATGGAGGTAAAAGATGGTAAGATTACAGGCAATTTTGCCCAGCCAAACTGCTATGGACCAGAGAAAGAGAGACGCATTAAAGAAAACTATGATCTTACACAATATGAAAGAATCTATGTCTATGGCGATACTAGGGGAGATAGGGAAATGTTAGCCCTAGCAAGTCCAAATCTCGCATTTTTTCGTGTGTTTCATTAAGGGCTTATGATGACTTCTAATAAGTTAGCATTTAGTGAGATTATGCAAGAGTGGCTCTATAATCCAAATACAGGCTATTACACGCAAAATCATGTGGGAAAAGCGGGGGATTTTTACACTTCTGTGAGTGTGTCAAAGTTTTTTGGTGGGGCGATTAGCCGCTATATTTTGAGAATGCTTGATGAAAAAAGGCTTACTCTACCACTTCACATTGTGGAAATAGGGAGTAATAATGGCGATTTAATCGCTGATATTGCAGAGTTTTTAAAGGCATTTAGTAATATAGTTTTCATACAAACTAGCTTTTGCGTGATAGAGCCACTAGTTTGCTTACATACACAACAGAAGGCGACTTTTCAAGCAAGGATTACTGCAAGATTTGCTAAGCAACTACATATTTATAGTAACTTGCAAATGCTAAAAGATACGCAACCAAATAATGTATTTTTCATATCTAATGAATTGTTTGATAGCATGCCTTGCGATATTTTTCATAATAATAACATGCTATATTTTCATAATAATAATTTTACATGGGATAAACCAAGCAGTGAGATAAGTGAATTTATAGAAAAGTATGATATAAAAAGTGCTGAAATCCCGCTCATTTGGGAATCTTTTATACAAAATCTCTGCAATTTGCCATGTAAATGGATATTTCTCACATTTGATTATGGCGATTTTTTAGCACGAGAAATGAATATACGAATGTATATGCAGCACAAGGTTTATAATCTCTATGAAGAATTGCAAAATGATAGATTAGCCCAGTTTATAGGCAAAAGTGATATTACTTATGACATAGATTTTAGCCTGTTAAAAAAGATATTGGAAAATAATAACGCTAAAGTTTTATGTAATGTTACGCAGTCAAAATTTTTGATTGAATCTTGTGAGATATTAGATATTTTTGAAAGTTTTTCTGCACATTTTAGCACAATCCAGCTAAGCAAACAAAAAGCAAGTTTGCAAGGCTTAATCGCTCCAAATGCCATGGGCGAACGCTTTAAAGCTTTGGTATGTGGGGTGTAGATTCTAAAAAGTTATATGTTATTGCATTACAAACATTTCTTTATCCAAAGAGATTGTCTCATCAATTAAGAATAAGTGTTGTTAAGATAGGTGTAGATGTAATCAGATTTAGAAAATGGTGGTTGCGACTGGACTCGAACCAGCGACCCCTACCATGTCAAGGTAGTGCTCTACCAACTGAGCTACGCTACCACCCAATAAATTTAAGGCGATATGTGTAAGCGTTAATTTCATCATAAACATTAAGTTCCCACTCTACTAGATCACAACAAGATTCTGAAATCGTAGTCAAAAAAAACATTGTATTAAATAGTCATTTCTAACCACATTAATACAATATCAGGGGATTTAATATCATGTCGCCATATCTTTAATGATGTATAATACTACAAACAGAAAACATAAAGCATCTTGATAAAATTTTAACTTAAAGGAGTGGCGTGCTCGGAGGGATTCAAACCCCCGACCTACAGGACCGCAACCTGTTGCTCTATTCAGCTGAGCTACGAGCACAATTAGCTTGTGATTATATAGAAAAAAATATAAAAAATAGCTTAATAGTTTAAAATTTTAAAGAATATTTATAAAGAATTAAGTTTAGGTCAATATTTTATTATGTCAAGATATATTATTTCATAACTTGTTTTGGGTTAGATTCTAGTTATAATGACAATATTTTACACATCGAATAATAAATCCGCTAACGAATAAATAATACTAATATTAATAAAATAATACTATAATAATACCTTTTTAATTTTATTAATAAAGGTAAGGTTCTATGTTTTCTTACACCTATGTATATAAAAAAGATAACAAAGAAAATGCTTTTTTTACGCAGTTTAACCCTAAAGCTATCGCAGCAAAAAATATTGATGACACACCATTTTCTTCATATTTTTCAAGGCTAGATTTTACTCAAACAGGTTCTATTAAAGAATATTTCATTAAAAACAGATTCAGTAAAAAGTCTCTTTATATAAGTATATTTTGTGCCTATACCCTACTTTTTATGGAATCTTTATTTGCAGATAGTCTAGATATTACGGATAATACGACTTCAAAAGATTCTAACACAAAGCATTATCAAGCAAAAGCAGCAACCGTTACTGCAACAAGAATCCCAACGACAATCACTGAAGCCCCCGGCAATGTCAGCATAATAGATAAGGAATCTATAAAAGTGCGACCAAATAATAAGATTAGCGACACTTTGCGTGGTATAGAGGGCTTGCGTCAAAGCAAAAGTCGCGGCATGGATACATTTGATGGGGTTACTATTCGGGGCGTTAGTAGTGGGGCTATGATTATGCTTGATGGTGTGATTCTAAATGATATGGATAATAATACAAAAATGATAACCGCGATGAATGCCGATGATTTAGAGCAAGTGGAAGTGATACGCGGTCCATTCTCAAATCTCTATGGTAGCGGGGCGTTGAGTGGGGCTATAAACTTTGTTACCGCTATGCCTAATAAGTTTGAATTGAGGGCAAACATAGGCTATGGGAATCCTTTCGTGCCAAATACCGCACAAGAAAATCTCGTGCGTGGGTATCTCTCAATCGGTGATACCTTTTTTGATAATAAGCTAAAGCTTAAAGCAAGCTATGGCTTCACCACCACAGATGGCTACGCAGCAGATAGTGCGTGGGTGTATAAAGGCGATACCATTCTTAATAATGGCGTAACAGGTGGCATACCAAGTAAGAATCCACAAGGCACAGACATTGTAATAATAGGGGATATGGGAAAACAAAAGTATCAAACACATGACTTGAAATTTAAAGCACAATATGATTTGACAGAATCTATTACGCTAGATTCTGGACTTATGTTTAACTACTATGGCTATACACATGAAGACCATACGACTTTCTTGCGTAAGAATGGAGAAGAATATTGGGGAGATAATAGCAATACTTGTAATAATTGCGGTGGAAATCGTCCCATGCCTATGTATGCTGGACGCGGCATAGGGCAAGAGAGATTTGCTCAAAATATCTTTTATGTAGGATATAAGCAATACTTTGATGATATATTGCTTAGTGCTAGATACTCACGCATTGATGGCTGGAGAGATTTTAATAATCCAGATGGTGGGGCAAGTGGTGAAACAAATGCAAATACTACACTTACAGGCGGACCCGGTTCACAAACTAAAGATAGATTCCAAACGAATAATTTAGATATTTTTACAAATATCCCTATCTTTGATGTAGGACAGAATTTGCTGATAGGATTCCAAGCAAGGCAGCTAAGTATGGACGAGTCTGTCTTTAACCTTAATGATTGGACAAATTATTCTAGCAATGGCAGCAACTATGTCAATACCAAAGAGAACAAAGGTGGCAAAAGCCTTATGAGTGGTGTTTTTATAGAACTTAGAAGCGAGTGGAATAAATATTTAAGCACGACTTTGGGCTTACGATATGACTACTGGCTAGGGTATGACTACTATACAAAAACTAACTCGCAAGTAACAAACAACTCAAAGCATAAGATTTCTCCAAAAGCAACACTTAATTACTACATAAATGATACAAGCACACTAAAAGCATCAATTGGACAGGGATTTCGCGCACCAACGCTTAGTCAAATGTTTAGCACATACAAAACAAATAATGGTATCACAACCATTGGGAATCCAAACCTAAAACCAGAGAGTGCCACAAGCTTTGATATAGGCTTTGAACAAAAGCTTAGTTTTTCTCAATATCAGGGCTTAGTAAAAGCATATTATTTTAATACTTTTATGAGTGATGTTATCTATAATCATTTAGAAGGTAATACTAATTACTTAAAAAATGGTGGATTAGCCCTTATCAATGGCTTAGAGCTATCCTACAAACAGAATCTCCCTTATAATCTCTCACTACTTTTCACCTACACCTTTACAAATTCAGACATGCTAAGAAATCCAGCGGATAAAAGCATAGAAGGTAAAAAACTCACAGGCATACCAGAGCATTTGGGTTACGCACAGATTGCCTATGATGATTCTGTATTTTTTGGAAGTTTTGGTATTGAAATGATGAGTAAGCCTTTTAGCAGAGCGGATAATAAGGATACAATCGGTGGTGTATATAGTGCGACTGATGGCTATGTGCTGGGTGATGTGAGAGTTGGCTATAGATTCTTAAAGCATTATGAAGTAGCCTTTAATGCGACAAATATTTTTAATCAAAAATATTTTAGCTATTATAGAGCCCCCGGTGCTGCATTCTTTATACAGGCTGGTGCTACTTTTTAATAACATTTTGGCGTATTTGTAACGATATTTAGAATCTAGAAATGAAGTAATATTGTTTCTTTATCTTATTTACTTTATAGGAATATAATCAGCCTAAGTCTCAAAGACTGAATAAGATTAAAAGGATTATGTATGAGAAAAATTGTGCTTAGTGCTATTGTGGCAAGTTCATTGGCTATTGTTGGTATGCAGGCTGCACCATATAAGATTGATGTAAGTCATTCAGCGATTAACTTTAAGATTGGACACATGGTTGTGGCAAATGTGAATGGGAATTTTGCGAAATTTAGCGGCAATGTGGATATTGATCCAAAAGCAAAAACGCTAACAAAACTTGATGGTGAAATCGACATTACTTCTATCAACACAAGAGATGAAGAAAGAGATGGGCATTTGCTAGGTGATGCTTACTTTGATGCAGGGACATATCCAAAAGGCATGCTTAAAGCGACAAAAATCACAAAGGCTAAAAATGGCATTCGCGTTGAGGCAGATTTGACACTTCGGGGTGTAACAAAAAAGGTAATTTTCACAGGTGAGCTAAAAGGACCAGCACAGCATCCTATGCTTAAAAAAGAGATTTTTGGGCTTACCCTGCAGGCTACAATTAATCGCAAGGATTTTAATATCGGCAAAGATACTTCAGGTGCTACAATGGGTGAGAGTGTAGATATTTCTATCAACTTAGAGCTTCATCCGCAATAAATTCACATAGAATCTTAACATGCAATAAAGCACAAAGGATTATAACCACTTCCTTTGTGGCTATCTAGCATGAGTTTTCATATAACATTTTGCCCGAGATTATTTGCTTAAAATTATATGAAAACTCATAAAAGGGGATAGTATGGACAATAAAACTACGCATTTAAGCGATGAGATAAAAAGAGAGATTCTGCAAAATGCTAAAACCATAATGATAGTAGGCTTAAGCCCAGATACAAGTAAGCCAAGCTATCATGTCGCCTCATTTCTCTTAGAAAAGGGCTATGATATAATTCCAATTTACCCAAAAGGTGGCGAGATTTTAGGCAAAAAGGCTTTCACTTCGCTTAAAGAAGCATTCATAGATATATCTAAAAAAGGTGTGAAATGCGATATTATCGACATTTTTAGAAAAAGCGAGGCATTACCTTTGGTTGTAAGTGAGATTTGTGAAATATGGGGATTAGAATCTAGTATAAAAGATTCTTGTGCTAGAGAAAGTGAAATAGCTAGAGATTTAGATTCTAATTATAACGATCAGCATTCAGTCGTTAAACTAGGGAAACTAGATTCTATAAATTTTGCACCCCAAAGCCCTGCACCCACCCAAATGGTAGAGAATCTAGACTCTAATAGTCATCATATTAAGCATAGTGAAATATCTAATACAGAATCTAAAAAAGATTTTTCACCTATGGCTCAAAATGACAAGATTCTAGAATCCTTTAATACAAATAACCCTTGTATATGGGTGCAACTTGGATTACAAAATGCAGAAGCAGCTAAAATTGCAAAGCAACATGGAATGCTTTATGAAGAAGATAGCTGCATTAAACTAGAATATATGAGAATCTTTAGTAAATAAATTAAATACTTGTAGATTCTAGAACATTCTTTATTGGCAATATTATTTTCTTGTGTATATGTGAGTTTATCTACCTAATATAACGATTATTTATAAATGCAAAATTCACATTATTGATTTTGAGTAGTATATGCAATTACTGCGTATAGAATCCATTGATTTTCCATCTTATTTCACACCAAAAGCACATGCGAAATCTTTGCTTTCAAAATAATGCAAAATTATACAATATGCTTTATACCCTATTTTTTCAACATGCAAGAGTGGTATTTCTGCCACAAGTTACTAAGGCTAACTAACGAAATCCTAACCCCACAAATTCTCTTGCTAAGATTCTATTAAAAGATAGAAACTAACGCGGTATTTGATTTTGTGAAAGCATACCTAAAAGGCTTTGTATTCCGCCTTTTTGGCTAAGTTTCTTTGCAAATTTACTTGCTTGGTCAAATTGCTTTAATACACGATTAATATCGCTTACTTGTAATCCACTGCCAAGTGCTATACGCTTTCGTCTTGAGCCATTTAAAAGGTCTGGATTTTCTCTTTCTTTTTGCGTCATGGAATTTACCATTGCGCGGATTATCTTAATCTCTTCAGAGTTATCTAAATCCACATCTTTGAGTGATTTTGCCATATTACCCATGCCCGGAATCATCGACATGAGAGAGCTTACTGAACCCATCTTTTTGACATTTTCAATTTGATTGAGAAAATCTGTAAATGTAAAAGTCCCTTTTTTAATCTTTTTATGAATATCTTTTGCTTCTTTTGGATTGATAACACTTGCTGTTTTTTCCGCAAGACTCGTTAAATCCCCTGCACCCATAAGCCTTGATACAATCCTATCTGGCATAAATAAATCAAGATCGGCAATCTTTTCTCCCATACCCATAAAACGCAAGGGAATGCCGATTTGATACGCAATAGAGAGAGCTATACCACCTTTTGAATCACTATCAAACTTACTTAAAATCACACCGCTAATACCTATCTTTTCATGGAAAGTTTGTGCTGTTCTCACACCATCTTGCCCACTTAGAGAATCTGCAACATAGAAAGTATCATGCGGATTTATCGCTTTTTTAATCTCGGCTAATTCACTCATTAAAGACTCATCAATTGCTAATCGCCCCGCCGTATCATAAATCACAACATCAAATAGCCCATCTTGTGCGTATTTCATCGCCTCTTTTGCCACACTAACAGGACTATTAGATTCTGAGTGAAACACCTCTGTCTCAATCTGTTCTCCCAATGTCTTTAACTGCGTAACGGCGGCTAATCTCTGCAAATCACAAGGCACAAGCAAAACCTTCTTATTTCGTGCTTTTAGATAGTTTGCAAGTTTTGCACAAGTCGTTGTCTTACCACTACCTTGCAAACCACTCATAAGGATATTTGTCGGCGGCTTTTGTGCGTAAGTAAAGCCATAAACTCCACTCACTTCCAAAATCTCTAAAAGAGACTGACTAAGTGCGTTTAAAAAGCTATCCCTACCTATGCCATTTGCCTTTGTTTTATCCTTTGTTTTTTGCAGAATCTCTTTAGTTGTTTTATGATATACATCATTTTTTAATAGAGCTTTTTTTAATTCATCTAGGGCTTTATCGAGTGCTTTTTCATCATCACTGAATCTAATCTTATTAATCGCCCCACGAAAGCCATTGCTCAAAGTCTCAAACATATTTATCCTTTTTATAGCACATAATTTATATACAAAGCTAGAATTATAACAAAATTTTACATAAAACCAAATTATAGCTATCCAATAAACTTCATATAAAAACATGCTAGAATTACAAAAAGATTCTAAAAAGGCAAAAGTGATTATGAATAATAAACAAGAACTCAATATAAAACAGGATTCAAAGCAAGATGAAATAATAAACATGTTTAATGACATTGCAAAAACCTATGATACAACAAATCGCGTTATGAGTATGGGGATTGATATAAGTTGGCGTAAAGAGGCGTGTAAAGAAGCTTTTCAAATCCTTAATAAACAAAAGCTAGACATTGCAGATATAGCTTGTGGCACGGGCGATATGATGCTGCATTGGGAGCAATCTAGCAAGGATTTAGGCATAGAGATAGCAAGTATTGAGGGCATTGATCCATCAAGTGGTATGCTAGACCAAGCTAGAGAAAAGATCCCGCATGGAGTGTTTAAAGTCGCACAAGCAAATAATCTGCCCTTAGAATCTTGTAGCAAAGATATTATATCCATTGCCTATGGTTTGCGTAATGTCGTGGAGAGAGAAGCAGCATTAAAGGAATTTTACAGAGTGTTGCGTCCAAATGGTGTGCTTGTGATTTTAGAATTTACCACGCCAAATAAACATAATATATTCTCAAAACTCATGCAATTTTATACAAAAAATATTTTGCCAATTGTAGGTGGGCTTATCTCTCGTAATTTTAAGGCGTATCGTTATTTGCCAGATTCTATTGATAGCTTTGTTACTCGTGAGGGCTTAGAATCTGAGCTTTTAGCATGCGGTATGCAAATACTTTTTTCAAAAAGCTATAGTGCTAATGTCTCATCTCTACTCATAGCACAAAAGCAAGAGTAAATGCAAGGCTTTATCCTTAAAATCACAAAAAGCATTAGAGAAGATGTGATTGTAAAAGTGCTAACACAAGGGCATTATCACACACTTTATAGATTCTATGGAGCAAGGCATAATATCCTTTATACAGGGCGAAAAATCGATTTTGAGATAGAGTATCAAGGGGTGCATATACCAAAGTTACGAAACTTAACGCATTTGCCAAAGCCCTATGAAGTTGAGTTGGATAAGGTGTATGTATGGCAGCAGTTTTGTGCCTTGCTTGATAAGCATTTACATGAAGCAAAGCAGATAGAATCTTTTTATTTTGAGTTAATGGAGCATAGCGTTACTTTATTACACAGACAAAATGCAAGGCGACTTATTTGCAGTATGTATGCGAGTTTGCTTGAGTTTGAGGGCAGACTTTACAGAGAGGATAGTTGCTTTGCGTGTGGGGCTTTGCTGCATGAGTTTGTAGCTCTTACGCGTGGATTTCTCTTTGCATGTCCTAGCTGTGTTACAAGTCCCATTATTATGCAAAAACAGCTTATGCTTGATTTCTATGAGACAAAGAGTCTTATCAATATCGATGATATAAACTGCGATAGAATCTATGAGGTTGTATTGCAGGGGTTGTAACTTAATTTCCTTGCTATTTTTTTGATAACTTCACAAGGAAACGATATATCTCACTTCCAGCACTTACTTGTATATACATATCCCCAGCTTTTAGATTCTTATATGGGATAAGTATAAAACCACCTTTAACATCATTTTTTCGTAGTGTATTTTTACGCAAATAATGTGAGATTAAAAATTTCCTTGCATTAAAAGATTCAAGTTGCATATTGTAAAAATTCGCCCTTGCAAATGAATAATCATAGAATCTATATGCCATAAAAAAGCCATTATCAAACATAAAAGGCATGGGATAAATATGATAGGCATTCATGCTAAAAAAGGGATCACTCACTCTTAGATTTGGGGGTGTAGTCTCTATACCATAGTCATATAGGGCTTGAGAGAGACTGAAATTAGAGCGTGATAGGGCTTGAAAGCTATATGGTTTTATGGTCTTCTCATTCAGCACAATGGAGATATTTTCAGTGCTAAATTGTAAAATCTCATCACTAAGATTTTCTAAAGCGACATACAATATTAAAGGCACATTATCAAATCCGCCGATTGTCTCTTGTGCGATTTCTATTTGAATCTTGCTTTTTTCCTGCTTATCTTGCATGATGGCTACGCCATTATTATAGCTTGCTATCTTATCTGGCTTAACCACAAGTGAAGAACACGCCATAAAACACAAACTCACGCAACATAAAAAAACGAGTCTCACATACATAAAATTCCTTTAATTTTTTAGTGTAAATGATAGCATATTGTGATACAAGAGTGATATAGATTATCCTATAAAATGACAGATAGCTGTATCTTATCAACAAAGTTTAGGTATAAAACTTCTTTATAAAAGTGTATAATTGCGATTATTTTGAGTTATTAAAAAGGAGTTTCTATGGCAGATGCAATAAGGATTCTATTTGGCGTGAGTGATACAGATGAATGTCGCAAGGCTATCCCAACGATTATAAAGCTTTTTGCAAGACGCAGTGAGATTGAGCTGACACTGCTGCATGTTACACCTGAAACGATTGTTTTAGCAGAAAGTGGCATTGTGGATTATGCCTCACTAGAGCATGTGCAAGAAGAAGAGTCTCATGCGATTTTACAAGAGTTTGCAAAGGTCTTTAATAACGAAGGCATTGCGTGTAAAAAGATTCTAAAAAATGGGAATCCTATTGATGTTGTGCTGGAAATTGCAGATCAATATGATTTGCTTGTGATTGGGGCTAGTGAGTCTTCAATCCTTCATAGAATCTTTAATTCTCACCAAAATGGTTTTATCAACTCATCACCTATACCGGTTTTAGTAGCAAAATAGCTAAACTTGATTTTGCATTAATTGGGACAGGGTGATAAGATTCTAAGGTTATAGAATCTTGCTTGAACGCAGGGCGATAGTAAAGAAGCATGAATTTTAGCAATATAATAAAATCAAGTTAAACACATAAAATAAGTTAAACTTTAAGGAACATTTTGGCAAAAGTATATTTTAAGACCTTTGGTTGTAGAAGTAATCTCTATGATACACAAGTAATGATTAGCAACCTTAAAAACCATGAAATCGTAGCAAGTGAAATAGAAGCAGATACCATTATCATTAATTCCTGCACGGTAACAAATAAGGCTGATAGGGAAGTGCGTGGGTATGCAAGAAAGTATAGCAGTGAGGGAAAAAAGGTGCTTTTTACAGGTTGCGGAGTAAAGCACTCTGGTGAGAATCTGTTTAATAATGGGCTTGTAAATGGGGTGTTTGCACATAGTCATAAAGAGAGTATTAATGACTTTTTATCAAGTGAAAATCGGGTATTTTTGCCAAAAGAGCGGGTAAATAAGCATGTTGATACCACGCTTTTGCCTAGAGTTGTGGGGAAGGTTAGAGCGTTTATTAAGATTCAAGAGGGGTGTAACTTTGCGTGTAGCTATTGCATTATACCGAGTGTGCGTGGGAGTGCTAGAAGCTTTAGTGAAGCCCATATACTAGACCAAATCAAGATTTTGGAGCAAAGTGGCGTTACAGAAGTGATACTAACAGGCACAAATATCGGTAGTTATGGGCTTGATACAAAGACACATATTGCGACACTTATACAAAAAATACATGATATTTCCGGTATTTTACGCATACGATTAGGCAGCCTTGAGCCAAGTCAAATTGACTCTGCTTTTTTAGAGATTCTAGAGTTAAATAAGCTAGAGAGACACTTGCATATAGCCTTGCAGCATACAAGTGAATCAATGCTAAAGATTATGAATAGAAAGAATACTTTTGAGCGTGATTTGGAGCTTTTTAATGCGATTGCAAGTAAAGGTTTTAGCTTAGGGACAGATTATATTATAGGGCATTATGGAGAGACAAAAGAGATTTTTGATGAAGCGATATGCAATTTAGAAAAGCTGCCCCTAACGCATATCCACCCCTTTATTTATAGCCCTAGATTTGGCACAAAATCAGCGAAAAATGAACTAAAACTTACACAAGTAAAAGGCGATGTGGCAAAGGAGCGTTTGCGTAAAATCACAACGATAACGCAGAGAAAAAATCTAGTCTTTAGACAGAATCTTAAAAAACCTTTAAGCGTATTGATAGAGGGTAAAAAGGCGATAAAAGAGAGAGATTCTAGCTATTTTGTGGGCTTAGATGAGTATTTTAACAAGATGATATTGCCTATTAAAGATGACTTAGATTTAAAAGGCAAGTGGGTGAGTGTCGATAAATACGAGATTGCGGAGCGGTATAATGTTGGGCTTAGCTATAGTGTGATGCAGGGTTAGTGCATGATTTTTGGTATTGACTTTGGATTAAAGCGACTTGGTGTGGCAAAAGTGGTGCAAAATATCATCGTGCCTTTAGCCCCTATCATGCGGAAAAATCGCAATCAAGCAAGCAAGGATTTAGCTAACTTGCTATTAGCACATGAAAGCGATATGAGTAAAATCACGCTTGTAGTTGGTATGCCCCGTGATATGGATATAGATGATGTGGATACAGAATCTAATTTAAATATAGAATCTGGCTTGGATATAGAATCTAATAGGGCAGGGCGACATGAAGTCATGCAAAAAAGAATCTCTCACTTTCTTAACCTTATTGATTTTAGCGGACAGGTAATCTATATCGATGAATCATATAGCAGTAAGGAAGCAAACGAGCGGCTACTTGATAGGGGATATAATAAGCGGAAAAATGCACGAAAAAATGGCGTGCTAGATAGCATTAGTGCATGTGTGATTCTAGAGCGATATTTAGAAAGGATTAATTCTTTATCCCATAAAAAAGAAGATAAGCAGAATAGGGCAGGGTGTGAGTCTATTCTTATAGAATCTAGTGATATGGAATCTAGTATGCCAGAAAATCGCGTAATAGAAAGTTGTAAAGTAGAATCTAGCTTATCGGTATCTAGAGTATTTGAAACTAGTGTGCTTGAATCTAAAGATATGGAATCTAAGCATACAGAATCTAAAAATGAAAATTGCCTTACAAATCCATTACAAACTAAAAATGCTAATAGGGTAGGGGGAACGCTAGATTCTAACTCTACTAATCGTGCAGAACCTAGCATAGATTCTAAACAAATATATGATAAGCAAAAAGAAAAATCACCACATATCCCAGTATTGCTAGAGCATATGCTTGATACCTTTGATAGAATCTTTCTTTCTACCCATTCACACTATATAGCAAAAAAGTCGCTCATAAAGAATAAAGAAGTGCTTATAGACTGCACGCTAGGCTTTGGTGGCATGAGTAGGGCATTATTAGAGCGGTATTCAAACCTGCATATTATAGGCATTGATAGGGATAGCTATGCGTTAGAGTATAATAGGGAATCTATGGCAAAATTTAAGGATAGATTCCAAACTAGACATGGGGATTTTGCGACTTTACTGCCACAAATCATCAAAGAAATAGAAGCAAATGGGGATCATCTTTGTGGAATCTTAGCGGATATTGGCGTGAGTTCATATCAGCTTGATTCTATCGATCGTGGTTTTAGCTTCCATTCAAACAAGCTTGATATGCGTATGGATAGGACGCAGAGTTTAGATGCGGATATGATTGTAAATACTTATAACAAGTATGAGTTAGAAGAGATTTTTAAAAATTATGGCGAGATAAGGGAGTATAAAAAGCTAGTAAATCTCATCGTGCAAGAGCGTCAGAGAGGTAGAATAACTGCTGATAGCCTGCAAAATATCGCATTAAAACTGCATTCAAAAGCCAAAATCCACCCAGCAACGCTTATCTATCAAGCCTTAAGAATTGCTGTGAATGATGAATTAGGACAGCTAAAAAGTCTGCTTCATTCATGTCAAAATCTACATGAAGTTTTGTTTTGCGTAATCTCTTTTCACTCACTTGAAGACAGAATGATTAAGGAATCTTTTAAGCAATTTGCAAAAAGCTGTATATGCGATACAACAAGCTTTAAATGTGTTTGCGGGAATAATCATGCCAAAGGATTCTCACTTTATAAAAAACCACTCATAGCAGATAGCAAAGAAATCGCACAAAACAAACGCTCTCGTAGCGCAAAACTTAGGGCTTTTTATTTTGCATAATTATGTTTTGTAGGCTTGGTAAAAACTTGTGTTTTGTTGGGGGATTTGGAATCTTTGGGGAGTTTGTGGTTATTTTTCTATTTTAGTGAAGTTGAGATTCCATGCATTAAGTCTGTCAATCTACCAAAATAGTGGAACTATAGTTTCTAAAACAATTTATTATATTCATGAACCAAAAAATCTCTAGCGTAGATTGCAAACAAAGTTTAGATTCTGTAAATAGGTTTTTTACTCAACGATCAATAAGATTTGCAACAAATGTAAAGAACTTAAAGTCTAATTGTCCGTACCCCATTAAAGCTAGGAATCTAACTCCCTAAACACCTTGAAATCTTAACATACTAACAAGATGGGGATTTAACTCTTTTTATTTTTACTCAACAACACTTAAAATCAATCAAAGATACTTCCGCATGGGTAGTTTGGCTGTTTGCATGGAATCTAGCCTTTGTATAGTTTAGTTAAAAGGATTTATATGAGTATTTTTAAGAGAATAAAGCAATATTTCTCTGATTTGTATTTCTGCTATTCTGTGTTTGAGACAAACAAGAAAAAGATAAGAGAATGGGAGAAAAAGCAAAGGGAGCAGAAATGATTGTATTTGTTTGTAGTCCATATCTTGCAGTATTGCAAGGTAGAAGAAAGCAAAAGGAAGCATTAAAGCAGGTATATGCTTATGCTAGGGCTGGAAGCAAGGCAGTTAAAGATATGGGTTATACACCTTTATCACCTGTGCTTTGCTTTAGAGATGTGTTTAATGAGAGTATTGAAAGAGATAGGGCATTGCTTGGGAGTTCTTATCTATTAAGAGTATCACAAGGCATTATGATTGTAAATACACCTTACAATAAATACTCTCATGGCATGAAAAAAGAAATAGAGTTAGCAAAACAATTAGGTTTAAGTATCTATGAATGTGAATATAAGGAGTAAATATGAAATGTAGTAATTTTGTTGATGTTGATAATGAGTTAAAAAGGCTTTGTGAAATACTTGTAAATATTGCAGAGATTGAAGGACAAGTAAGCCTTGCAGTCAATAAGATAAAAGAAGAGTATGCAGAAGTGATACAGAATCTAAACAATGAAGCAGAGTTTATCAAACAAGAGATTGAGAACTTTTGTGAAGCTAATAAGGCAGAGTTTGCAGATAAAAGGTCTAAAGAATTAGTCTTTGGGACTATTGGCTATCGTGTGAGTAAGAGTGTATCACTGCCACGAAATAAGGATAAGGTAGCTGGGCTTTGTGAGAGTATTAAGAAGTTTGGCTTTAAAGATTGCATAAGCTATGAAGAAAAGCCTAATAAAGATGCTTTGTGTGAGCTAGATGATACAAGTCTTGTGAAGCTTGGATTGAAAAGAGTGGTAAAAGATAATTTTAGGATTGAGCCAAAATTAGAATCATTGCAAAGGGAGTAGATATGGAAGAGATTAAACAAGAGATAGAGGCAATCATTAAGCATTTACAAGAGAGTAAAGATTGGGAGCTTAGCTTTAAGGTAGCCCTGCTTCTTTATAGCAGTGCAGATAAGCTTACACAACTCTCACAAAAACAAAAGCAAGAAACAAGTAAAGGCTAGATGATTATCCCCTAAGGTCCTAGCCTTAGGGCAAATACATGTTTTAAATACCTTTTAAAAGGTGTTTAACAGATGTATTCAACACAAAGGCACAACATGAAGCAAAGTGATTATGATAAAAGATTACAAGACTTAGTCAGTAAGAATTATGGTGAGTTTAATATATGGGAAGAAGTATCCAAAAGAAATGTTTTATTCTCTCTTGTAAAAGATTCTATGCCTAGTCTTGCTAGTGGCATTGTGCGTATTGATTTACATGATAGAGCAGAAGTTAAAAGTGTTGTAATCAACTTTGCAACAGCAGGTCATCTTAAAGAATACAGAATGAAAGAAAAAGAGATTATGGAAGTTATGCGGTCTTTATATAAAGAAAGAGAGTTAAAAGATAGGCTTGTATTCCATAAAATAGAAGCAAAGGTGTTAAGGGTAGTAGCACAAGAGAGTGAAGAGAAAAAAGAAGAATTAATAGACTATATGGAAGGCACAGAAAACTTTATCAATCAAGTAGATAGAGATAAGAATCCAGCTTTATGGAGAACTTTTGAAGAAATACGCATGATTTTATTAGCTAAAAAGGAGAAATACAATGAGCAAAAAACAAGAGGGCTTTAGAAAAACTTTGCTTACAAAGATACATATACATAATCGCTATAAAGAGATTAAGGAGAATGGTTGTTGGGAAGAGTGGCTAGAGCTTCGCTATGGCTGTAATAGTGCTAGGTTTTTAAGTATTAGTGAATTAAAAGAAGTGCTAGATGTATTTAATGATAGGGTGCAAGATAGAGATTATGTGCTTAGAGATATTTGGGGTAGAGCTATGCTACTGCCTTTAGCACAAAAGCCACAAACTCTTAGCAAGAAACAAGCCCTATGCATAGAGCATTTACTCAATATTCTTCGATATAATGATAAACAGAAAAAGGCTTTTTTTAAAAGGCAAATAAATAAAGAGATAGATTCCATTGCAGCATTAAGTAAAGAGGAAGCTACAAAGATTATCATAGGATTAAAAAAGATAATACAATGGGATAGTAAGCGATTGCAGTATGCAAATAATGCGGATTTTAACGCCTAGAGTGAAAAAAGTTTGTAAGAGAAAGGATAGAGATTGAGAGAAAAAACAGAGAATCTTATTAAAAAGACTTGTAAAGAGTTAGGGCTTACTTATAGAGAGCTAGGGGAGAAGATTGGGTATAGTGAGAGTGCGATAAATAATGCTTCAAGACAAGAGAGCTTGAGTGAGCCTCTCACAAAGGCGATTGAACTTTATTTAGAAAATCAAAAACTTAAAGAGCAACTTCAAGACTTCTATACACTTAAAGCAATCCTTACTAAATAACACTTTTAAAGTGTTAATTTAATGCAAAAAACACAAATAAAATGTAATAATACTTGTTTTTAAACCTTTAATGTGTTATAATTACATTATCAAACATAAATAAAGTGTTTGATAGTTCTTTGAAAGTGGATTGTTAAACCTCAAAATTTATTTCGTTAGTTTTGCTATAATATTATGTATGATTTAACAAAAAATATTGGTCTAGGCTTATTTGTAAATGGGACATTCGCTTTACTCAATGGTGATTTTGGCATTATGCCGATAGTTATTTCATTGGGGAGTATATGTATTATGTATATGTCTATCAAGTTAGATGAAAGGAGTAAAAATGGGTCAAATAATACTCACAATAGCAACAATTAGCTTATGTGCTTTTTTAGCGTATCAGCTTTATTTTAGGAAAGGTTCACAACACTAACGAGTAACTTGGAGAGATAATCCCTTTTAAAGAACCAAAAATATCTTTATAAGATTAATGATATTTTTCTACAATTTCTAGCAAAAAATGACGATTTTTTGCTAGAATATTACTATTTTATATAGGGGCTTTGATGACTTGTTTTTGTAAAAGCAATAGGGACTGTATTTGTTGTCTTTTTAAAGATTATCCCATTAATCAAGCAAAAATATATGCAGCAAAATTTTTTAAAAATAAGCAATCTAATACAAATATATCTTTTAAGATTGAAGATTGTGATATAGGCAGTGCAAATAATCTTTGTGGGACAGAATTTAGCACCGCAAAACTGAAGTTATTTTGCAATAAGTTTAATATAAAAATAATCGAATATCAAAGCAATTTGTATCTTTTAGACAAAAGCATAGCTAAGTATTTTAGGAGGATTGTATGAAACACATAGACATGAAGCAACTTTATGATAATTTATCACAAAAGGAATTGCAAGAAATAGAATCTCAGTCACAATTACTTGAAAAAATATGGCAAAAAATAGGGTTTAATCATGCTTTAAGTGCCAATGAAGTCTTAAAAATTGTATATGGTAGCGACATTGAAATCCCTGTTAATCCCGTGAAAATAATAGAGCATTTTAACATTAAGCTCACGGAAGATGAAACTATGCAATTTGAGGGATTGACACAATTTGATGGCTATACACTTGAGATAAGATATAAACCAACAAACAATAATAGAGATAGATTTACTCTTGCCCATGAATTAGGTCATATCTTTTTACACTTCTTAGAAGGTAAAAAGTTTGATTTTCAAGATAAAGCTATTAGGCATGGTTATAATAATGAAAATGGTGTCGGTGGAATACAAAAAGAGTTGCAACCTGTAATATTTAAAGCAGCTAGAGAGGAAAAAAGCACAAGTGTTTTAGAGAGAGAAGCAAATATTTTTGCTGGTGAATTGCTTATCCCAAAGATAAAGATTGATGAATTAAAAAATATTTTACCAAAAAATCATAGATACAAACAAAGTAATCTTTGCCAATATTTTCAAGTATCTAATGGCACAATGTATCACACCATGAATTATTATGGGGAATGGGAAAATATGGTAAAAGACGATTATACATGGTGACATGTTATTGCATATTTAGCCTACTCTTTCCTTTAGAATTGTCAATTATAAATCCATGCAAAAGACACAGATAAGCGTAGAAATAAGGGGTTATGGCAAAGAGTAAGCAAGTTTGCCAAAGTCTATTATAAAAAATGTTTTTAAAGAATACAATAAAAGTAGATTTGTTCATATTTTTTGTATTCTTGGCGTTTATGTGCAATTAAGCTTTATGTATAGAAACACTAAAACAATGTAGCCTCTCTTTTACCTTCCCTGCTTTTCTTTATAATATCTCTTATAGTTATTTCACTTAAGTTGTATTTATAAGCTAGTGTTGCAAAGTTTGCTCCATTAAACTCTTGTATTATCTTTTCTTTTGCGTTTGGGATTACCTTTGGTACATAAAGACTTATGCCGCCATATTTTTTACATATCTTTTCAAAGCTCATGCCATTTTTATAATCAATGCAGATTTCTTCTAGGTAGTGCATGGAGATTCCTCTGATTGTAGTGATGTAATAATATAATTTTACAAAAAGAGAGATAATAAAAAATAATGGTGGCTTTCTTAATCCTAGTCAAAATAAATGCGTTTGTCTTTTTAGTCATTAATTAATGAAAAATCAGTAATTGTAGCGTAATATTAAGCAGTTTTAATCGTTTTTGAGTAGAATTTCAGTTAACATAGACCATTTGTAATTTTTAATTGTTAGGTTGTTATATGAAAAAGTTAGATTTAGAGCAAGATATATTTGCATTGGACACAAAAGAATTGGTAAAACAATCTATCGAAGAAGCATTTATGGATGATAATGCACAAAATGTTGGAAGCATTGAAAATCATTGTGATGCAAATATCAAAGAATATTATATTAAATTAGCCAAAGATGACGAAGAGGCAAAGGCAAAACAGGAAAAAATGCTAGGAGAATTTTTGAATGACAGCCGATTCTAAAAGTAGGAAGGAAGCATTTTTAGACTTAAACAATAGAGATTTGCTAGAAGCTCAAATGCGTGAGATTTGTCTTTTTTATAAGAAAAAATACCAAGTTGAGCTTATTAAAGGGAAATATGTAAAAAATGCAATTATAAAAACCATGCGGTATTATAGACAATATCTTAAAGAATTTGATTGCAAGGTTACGAGCCTTGATTTTTATAAAACTTATGCATGGCTTGGTTATTTCATGGCTGAAGAATTGCACTCCAAAGATATGCAATATAAGATGATAAATGTTGCGGTGTGGCGATTGATAAAACAATTGGAGAATGACAACAAAAATGTAAAAAGATGTGATGATTTTTTTACTAAATTATTGAGTTTATTACGAAATGAGTTGTCAAAGCAAGGGGAATTTGGAATTGGTAAAAATGGGTTATATATGATAATGAAAATTGCCTCTCTTATAGACTGCAATTAAACTATAATCATCTCCCCAACTTAAAATGATTTAATATTGTTTCTTTAATATCTTCTTTTAAATCATTTGGAATGTCTCCATCTTTAAAGGGTAGAAATGGTCTTGCTGGGATATTTGCTTTTAGATTCTTTCCTGCCTTTCCACCAAACTGATGAATGGGGGCGTATTCTAGATTTGTGCCTATGCTAACAATACCACTTGCACTCCCTTTTGCCCCACCTTTACTCTTTTGCATTTTTGTGCGTGAGTTAATAGAGCTTTGAAGCATACTAGATTCTGTTAGAATCTTACTTCCTTTTTTGTGTTTTAGAGTTTGCTTTGAAAGGGGAGTCCATTTATCACCAAATGGGCTAGTCTCTTTTTCAAAGCTTAGTTCTGCTTCATTTTTAGCAAGATTCCCTACTTCATGTAGTATGGGAGATATGTTTTTACATTGTTTTATTGTAAAGTCTATCTCATCTATGAGTTGTTGGAGTGAAATATTTTGCTTCATTTTAGTCCTTTATAGTTGCAAAGTTTAATTTTTATGCTACAATGGTGTCGTTAGAGTTAGTTTGACTTTAACAAGAACGAGATGATGGTCGCACGGGAGCGGGGTTGGATGCTTGTCATTCGCATATCGCAGGTTCGAATCCTGCCATCTCGGTTTTATTTAATTTCTTTAAACTTTTTTTGCTGCAAATGTATTTTATCCATTCTACTCATCGTAACTAAAAAATTAATCATACCAAACTTTTTTATCTTATGGTTTATCATTATTGGTATCTTTATAATTTTATTTTTATCATTTATATCATCTATTACAAAGAATATATTCTTATGCTTTTCTTCTGTATCTATAAAAAGTCTTATATCTTTAGAATCTAGTATGTCTATAATCCTTTCTCTCTCTTCCTTGCTTACATGTTGATTATAGCTTTCTTTTCTATCGCCTGTGTGTGTTAGTCTGCCTTTATCTATGACTATGCCTATTTTTTGTGCTTCTATGTTGAAATACTCTCTTAATGCTTTTATAGCCTTTGTGTTTAGCTCACCTACTTGTGCTATATTCCTTTTTGTGCTTGATAAATCATTGTTGATATAGGCTTCCCATATCTCATTAAAGCCTTGTTTCCATACTTCTTTTTTTGTTTCTTTTTCAATATGTTTTAATGCCTCATAACTCTTTATGTCCTTATTTTTATAATATTTCATTTTATAGTCAAGTGCTTTTTGCAAGGTGTTGGTGCTAGAATCTAGATTCCTTGTATCATAGTTCCAATCTTTATGTGGGGTAAAAGGTGGCGGATTACTCGCTATTTTCCAACCCCTTTTTTCAATCTGTGCTTTAGAATAGCTTTGGACTCTGCATCTGCAATTCCAAGCATTAGGTGGATAGCATGTTTTCCAAAAGGCATGATCTCTGTGTAGTATTAAGCCATGCAGACTTTTATGACTTTGTCTTACTCTATTATCATCAATGGCAACATACCTTAAGTATGTGCTATGTGGGAGATTGTATTGTTCTCTTGCTCTTGCTTGATTATAGCTTGTGCGTATGTTTGTATAATAGATTGTTTTTAATCTTTTGCTGCCTACATAGATTTCTTTTGTCTCTTTTGTTGTTGGATTTATGACTTGTGTTTTACCTAGCCAACCTGCTTTTTGCAAAGTGGGTGTAATATCTTTTTTCCAAGCATTAAAACTTTGTCCTTTTGCTAGGGCTTTTTGCAAACTCTCTTTTATATCATAGAGTAGGTCTATTTGTGTGATTTTTGCAATGGTGAATGTCTTATGATGTGCTTCGTGCATAATCTCATCATAGTCAAAATGCAATTCTTTTGTCTTTGCCATAAAGTAGGCAATATTATCTGTTGGGGGTGATTTAAAATCAAAGGTCATTATGCACACTCCCCTTGCCATAAATCATAGCATTTGCGATATAGTTTGATAACTCATCTTTTGCAAGTTCTAAATCATTTCCTTTTAGCATAGATTCTAACTTTAGAAATGCTTCATCATAGGTTTTACAATCTTGCAATAATGCGTTTAGGTTAAATGTGTCTTTTGGACTTAGTGTATGCTCTAGTTTATCTATGCTATCTAGTGTGTTTATGTTGCTATCTTTAATCTCTCTATTCTTCTGCATATTCCTAAAAGGCAAATCTATATTGTCTCTATACTCTAATCCCTCTATTTTAAATGTGTTTTCAAGGTGCTTTAAAGGGACTTTAATACCCATGTTAGATAAAAGGTTATAGACTTCTGCTTGGAGCTTCTCATCTTTTTCTGTATTTGTATCTATCTCAAAGTAAAAGGGGGCTACATGAGCAAAGTTATATTCTAGCATTTTGGCTAAGAGTGGTGTGATATTTTCTGCTAGAAGTCCTGCATCAAACTCTAATACATTCTTTGTTATACCCTCATGCACATTACCTAGTGCTTGTGTGCCATTTTGCACATTATTCCCTGCTAATACTTGACTTGTGATCACTTTAGAGATACATTCATCACAATATCTTACAAAGTCTAGGAATGTGCCTTTATCTACATTCCCATTTAAGACTTCTAGTATATCATCTTTTGCGAATAAGCCTACACCATTGCTTCTTAGATTTAGGGCTGATTGTAATATAGCATTACTTGTCTCTTGCGTGCTTGTAGCTTCACTCTTTATAATTAAAGGTGGGACAGAAAAGCTATCTAAATAGCTCATGTATCTTTGCAAGGTAATATGCTTTAGACTTGCTAGGCTTATAATCTTATTCATAAGGCTAGATTCTATGAGATTTCCTGCATCACTTGGATGATAGATTGTATAAATATCTTCATTTGCTTCATGCAAGTAGATTCTATTACCGCCTTGTTCTATATAGGGCATAAAAGCTTCATCACTCTCAAAGTATCGCATACTGATAAAATCTAGCTTTGGATAAATCTTAGAATTAAGAGATTCCCACTGCAAGATAAAAGAGCTAAATCCATAGGGGATAGATGTGCTAAAGAAACCATTAATGATCTCAAAAATGTAGGCATTGAGCTTGGTTATAGCATGAATGATATGAGTGATATGTTTAAAGGCTTTTACTCAACTGCTGGTGCTACTATGAGCCTAGAACAAGCAAAAGAAGTCATGGAGAAAATAGCAGTAGCTGCAAATGTATCTGGCGTAGATGTAGAGTCTTTAAAAGTAACACTTGATAATCTAGGCAGTGGTGTAGCAAGATTGGCAACAGATTTTGGTCGTTTTATAAAGTCTCTAGGCTTAAGCACAGAAGCTATGACACAAGCAAAAAATGAGGGCAAGTTATATGAATTAATGCTAGAAAAACTCTCACCCCTGCAAGAGAGCGTAAAAGCACAAAGCATGAGTTATTCTGTAGCAGTAGGTAAGCTTAACTCTGCATTTGATGATTTAAAACGAAGTGCTATAAGTGTATATTTTGAAAAGATAAAAAACTCCATTGCTTCAATGACTGAATTTATTACAAGCAATAAAGATAGATTTCTAGCTGTATTTGCTGCATGGATAGATCATATACAGAGAATATGGGATAGTCTAAAAGAGTTAGCATTATTCTTATGGGAAGAGTTTGGTAATGCTTTAAAGTGGATTGCAAGCTGCTTTAAAGAGAGTAATAAAGAGCTTGATACCTTTACTATCTTATTAAAAGGTATGCAAACTACTATGGTAGGCGTTGTAGCTGTTATTAATGTCATAGTTGAGGGTGTAAAGCTTGTTATAAATACAATTAAAGGCATGATAAATAATGCAATGGCAGCAGGTGATGCATTAAAATATGCTTTTTCATTTGGGAAAGACAAAGTTGCCCTTGCAAGTTTTAATAAAAGAATGGCAGAAAATGATGCAATATGGGAGAAAATGAAGGGTAATGTCTCTAATATGGGAGATGTGCTTGTAGATAGCTATAAAGAGATACTTGCTCTATGGAATGATGAGCAAGAAAAGGTAAATAAAGATGTTGAAACAAATACTACAAAGCTTGTAGCTAAGAAAAGAGCTATTACACAAACAAAGCAAACTAAAGCACAAGAAAAAGGCTTAAGCGAGACTGAAAGACTAAAAGCATTCTGGGATTATGAGTATAGAATAAGGGAGAGAAATATCTCTCTTATGCAAGATGGTAAGAAAAAAGAAATCGCCTTAGAAAAACTACGCTATGAAAGAACGATTACAAATCTAAACTTTGAAGTGAATGAAAAGCTAAAGAGTGGGGAATTAGAGTTAGCTCAAGTCAATGCCTTGTATGAAGCAGAAAATAAACTACATGAAAAAAGAATAAAAGAGATACAAGAATATAACTTATATGTAGAACAAATCACAACAAGTCTTAATTACTCACTTAGCTCTGGATTTAATGAACTCTTAAGTGGTAAAAGTAGTATAGGTGATGCATTTTCTAACATTATGAGTGAAGCACAAAATTCAATCACACAAGGTTTTAGCACAGCTTTAAGTGATGCTTTTACTAATAGCAAAGCACGATATATTGAATCTAGAATCACTTATCACAAAATATGGCGATATGCTGTTTATTATAGATGAGGCGTATTATGAGTTTTGTGGTAAAAGTGTGGCGTATTTATTACCAACAATGCAGAATCTTATCATCACAAGGACATTTTCAAAGGCATTTGGCTTAGCATCATTTCGTATAGGCTATTGCTTAAGTTCTGCACAAAACATTGCTGCATTAAATTTACTTCGTAATGCAAAAAATATTACTCATCTCTCACAAGTGGCAGCTATTGCAGCACTAAAAGATAAAGAATATATGGAATCTTATGTAAAAGAGGTTGTATTAGCAAGAGAGTTTTTTATAAATGCGTTAGATTCTATGCGAGAGTTTAAACTTTATCCATATTTCTTTGAAAAAGAATTGCTTTTGCGTGTTAATGAATGCATTATAGAACGCTTGCATTATCATCAAAAGTTGGGACACACCATAGCGATTGTGTCAGGTGGCTTTGAGATATATATTTGCATTTTTGCAAAGTATTTTGGGATTCCATATGTTGTGGCGGTTTCACTGGAGAGTAGTGAGGGGGTTTTAAGTGGCAATATGGCAGGTATTCATACGATGGAGCACAGAAAGCTTTATAAGTTATCACAAACACTTGATCTATCAATGTGATATTCCTTTGCTAAGTTTAGTGGGTAATGGCATTGTTGTAGAATGTGGGAAAGATATAGAATGGGCGAAGATTTTAGGATTTGAGATTGTTTAGGATTTTTGCTTGAACTACCAGCCCTAAACACAACTTAACCACACATTAGCACCAACAAAGGCCTAAACATCTTTTATAATTTGATTAATGTGTATATACCCCTACATTCCTTGCAAAATAAAAACAAGCTTTCAGACTTTATTAAAGCGATTTGTTTCCATAATTAACATTATGGAACTCATTTTGTTTCACATATCACAAACCACACAATACAGAAGGAAGTATGCAGCAAAACATTTACACAATACATAACAAAAAAGATTCCATCGCAACGCTTTTGCATATTATAGAATCTAATATGCAAAATATGCAGGAAAAAAATATAACACAATATAGCATTCATGCTGAAGTATTTGGCATGATACAAGGCGTTGGATTTCGCCCATTTGTAGCAACTCTAGCTCATGTTCTGCATTTACATGGCTTTGTGTATAATCAAAGTGGTAGCACACTTATAGCCCTGCATATATCCACACAAAAAGAATGCAAAAGAGAATCTATCCTGCTTTTCTACACCGCATTGTTACTTGCTTGCAAATACACTATAAACCCCGGCACACAAGATCTATCCATTATACAAAAAGCAAGTAGTATTTTAGAGCATACACATACACCAAAACAAGCTTATATCACTTCATTGCATATCACAATACATACAGATACAGCCCACACACAAGGCTTTCACATTTTAGAATCAAATGTAACGCAACATGCAATACAAGCCCATATCCCCCTTGATACAAAAGTGTGTGAATCTTGCCTAAAAGATATGCGTGATGAAAACTCCAGATTCTATAACTATCCATTTGTTGCATGTGTGAATTGCGGTGCGAGATATAGCATTTTGCACCAGCTTCCTTATGATAGAAAAAACACAAGCATGAGTGATATGGCACTTTGCATAGATTGTGATAAAGACTATAAGAATCTAGTTAATAGACGCTTTCACACAGAACCATTAAGCTGCAATAACTGCGCTATTAAAGTGGAATTTTATCGCTATAATCACCATGAAAAACACTATGATTTAGACGCTATAAAAACCCTTGCTAAAGCGCTTATGCAAAATAATATTGTATTATTTAAAGGGCTTGGTGGCTTTGCCTATATCGCAAATGCAAGAAGTAAAGAAGCATTGCAAAAGATAAGAAGCATTAAAAACAGATTGCATAAGCCCTTTGTCGTTATGGCAAATATACCTACTTTACGCACAATATCCCTGCTTACCCCACAGCTTGAATCTTTACTCACATCAAAAGAAGCCCCGATAGTGATTGTCCCAAAACACCCACAATATAATCTTAGCAATGAGGTGAGTAGTTTGCAGACTATCGGCGTTGTGATTCCATATACTGCTATGCTTACGCTGCTCTTTTCCTATCTATCACCTGATTTTGCAATGATTTATACTTCAGCGAATAATAAAGGTGAGATGATTGCTACCACACTGCATAATCTAGCCCTTGATAGAATCGTGGATATTGCAGAATCATTATATATACTTGACTATAATCGTGAGATTCTAAACTGCGTTGATGATAGCATTTTGCTGGGTATTGATGCGACAGAGATTGTGGAAGATCATGCGTTTGAGTGCGACAATGAGCTTTTAGAGCGAAATTTACAGAATCTAGAAACTATAAAATTTGCACAAAACGCCCCACACCCGTTCATCTACGAATGTGAAAAATCTTGAATATTTTTGTAAAACTTTCACATATAAAGCTTTTTTCTCAAAAACTCTCTATCATAGGATCTTCATCAGGCATATTTACTCGATAGTTCTCTTACAAGTTTCACTAAAGCTATGGCATTTTCACGCGGTAAGTCTTTAATCATGCCATGTCCAAGGTTAAAGATATGCCCAGAATTACGCATAACTTCAAGGATAGAGACAACCCCCTCTTTCATAGAAGAATAGTCATAAAGCCTTGCGGGTTCAAGATTGCCTTGCAATACAAAGCGATCGCCCACCTTTTCTTTTGCCTCTTTCATATCAATCTGCCAGTCAATGCCTAATACATCAAACTTGCCGTGAAGAGATTCTAAAAATGCACCGACACCGCGAGGAAATGCGATAAGTGGAATCTGTGGAAATGTAGCCTTAAGATAATTTGCAATATCCTGCAAATAAAACCAGCCAAACTCTAAATATTTGCTTTTTTCTAACGCATTCGCCCATGAGTCAAAAAGCATAACTGCATTTGCCCCTGCTTTTATCTGCATACTTAGATATTGCTTGATTTCATCTGTGAGTTTTTGCAATAAAGCGTGTAAGAGTTTTGGATTTTGATACAACATTTTTTTACTTTTTTCATAGCTTTTACTGCCATGTCCCTCTATCATGTATGTAGCAAGGGTCCATGGCGCTCCACTAAAGCCAATCAATGCTTTATCTTTTGCTAATCTTTTTCGCACAGAATCTACACATTCATACACATAGGAAAGTCTAGCATGTGCGTTTGGTTTTAGCATGCCTAAACTCTCTTCATCAGTAATTGTTTGTAAAAATTGTGGTCCAAACCCCTCTTTAAACTCTAAAGGAAGCCCCATTTCATAAGGAATAACTAAAATATCGCTGAATAAAATCGCCGCATCCACATCTAAAATATCGATAGGCTGTAGTGTAACCTCTGTGGCTAAATCCACTCTTTGACATAAATCAATAAAATTTTTAGCCCTCTTTCTTGTCGCTTTGTATTCATCTAAATAGCGTCCTGCTTGTCTCATCATCCATATAGGTGTATAGGGCGTTTTTTTTCTCAAACATGCGTCAATAAAAATCATTTAGAATCCTTAGTATAGCATTTAGGATATTGTAGTGTGTGAATATGTGTGGGCGGTTAATATAATAGGCATTGTTTTTCAAGCAACTAATCAGAATCTTCATAAAATATCTCTTAGGTAGCGATCGGATTCTTTACCTATTTGCTAGTATTGATAAAAATCTCAATGCAAGCACACTATAGATAATACATCGTAACAAATACAAAAATATTTGCTATAATACGCGGATATTTTACAAAATCTTGGAGAAACAAGGTGAATCAAAAATTAGAACTTATGGGGCATGTTATCGCTGGATACCCTGACACACATTCATGTATTCGTGCGGCAACGGGGATTTTGCGGGGAGGTGCAACATATTTGGAAGTGCAGTTTCCATTTTCTGATGGTAATGCAGATGGCGTATTAATACAAAGTGCGAGTGATTATAGTTTGCGTCATGGATTTCTCCCTCAGCATGGATTTACCATTATTGATACACTTGTGAAGAATACTTCAAAGCACATACTTGCAATGACTTATGCAAATATTGTATTGCAGTATGGAGTAAAAGAGTTTGTGAGTGATCTTGCAAAATGTGGTGCTTATGGTGTTATTATCCCAGATTTTGGTTTTGGTGAAGAAGATTTTGGCATGAGGGAGTTATGCAGGGAACACAACATATATTTTATTGAGTTAATCGCTCCGCTTACATCACAAAAGCGTGTGAGAGAAATCGCAAGTCAAACACTCGCACCATTTCTTTATGTCATTGCACGCAATGGATTAACAGGGGGTCAAACACTCATCAATAGGGAAGTTCTTGAGTATATAGAAGATGTGGCTGAAATCTGTGCATTAGAAGAAAAATCAATTATGGTTGGTTTTGGTATTAATCATGCAAGTCAGCTTACCTTATTGCAACATAAAGTTTATGGTGTTGTTGCGGGGAGTTATTTTGTTGATATTATTAATAAGAATCAAGATAGCGAGAATCTTTTGGAGATTTTACAAGATTCCACGCAAAAGCTTTTAGCGTGTGAGTAGTTCCATCTCTTTATGCAGTGCATCTTCACCGCACGATGAAGAATAAAAATGAATTATTTGAATTTGAAGTTGCTAAATCAGCAGTTACTATACAATTTACGCAAATAGCATACAATATGCAAATTTCTACAAAATGGATATGAAATGACAGAAAAGAAAAACAATGAACTCAAATTTATGTTTATTGTGCTAGTTGTAGCATGTGTGCTATTTGTGTATGATGTGGAGTTATATGGCGATGTGTTTCAATTTTTAGCACTTTATTTGGGCATTATTATTTTAGTGTATGAAAAAAATATAAAACGCGTGATTATGCTATCTATTGCAGCTGCCTTTGTTGTTGGCGTTGTTTATGCGATAAAATTTGGGTTTATGCAGTTGGCATCTCATAATACAGATTATGCTTCAATATCACTTCGCCCATACGCATTTAATGGGACACCTAGCATATATGATTATAATGGCTTCCCAAGCGGACATACTGCTGCTGCATTTATTGCGGTGGGGTTTGCCTTGCGATTTTATAGCAAAAGATGGATTATATTTTTAGCCCTGCTTGCTATCTTAGTGCCACCATCAAGGGTGCTAACACTATGGCATACGACTATACAGGTTATTGCTGGTGGGATTTTTAGCTTAGTTATAACTTATAGCGTTCTTGTTGTATTGCAAAAGATTCCATATTTTCGCAATGCGTAATTAATATATAAGGAAAGTTATGGATTCTAATGGTATTTTATTTCAATTTAGCTCTTTTGGGGAGAGTCATGGCGAGGGCATTGGTGGCATTGTGAGTGGTATGCCATCTGGCATAACTATTGATTATGCGTTTTTAGAATCCGAACTTGCAAGAAGAAAAGGTGGCTCTAAATTTGCAACACCAAGAAAAGAAGATGATGCTTTTCAGATTCTAAGTGGTGTATTTGATGGCAGAAGCACAGGGACTCCCATTGGCTTTTTTATCCCTAATATGAATGTGCGTAGCAAAGATTATACAAAGATTAAAGATGTGTTTCGCCCATCTCATGCTGATTTTACTTATTATCATAAATACGGACATAGAGATTATCGTGGTGGTGGTAGAAGCAGTGCTAGAGAGAGTGTGGCACGAGTGCTTGCTGGTGGGTTAGCAAAGCTGCTTTTAAGGGAGTTTAATATTGAGATTCTAAGTGGTATTACGCATGTAGGTAACATAGGCACAGCTAAGAAGAATTTTAGTCGAGATGATTTTATGAGTGCTAGAGAGAGTGCTATATTCGCCCTTGATAAAAGTAAAGAAGAAGCCATGCAAGAAGAGATTTTGAGTGCAAAGGCAAAGGGTGATAGTGTGGGTGCAAGTGCTTTAATCTCTGTTTTTAATGTGCCTATTGGCTTAGGAGAGCCGCTTTCCTATAAACTTGATTCTATACTTGCAAGGGATCTTATGGGGCTTAATGCGGTAAAAGCAGTAGAGATAGGCAGCGGTATAGAATCTACAAAGATGTATGGCTCTCAAAATAATGACTATATGGATAAAAATGGTTTTATGAGTAATAATTCTGGTGGGATTTTAGGTGGTATCTCAAATGGGAATGACATTATCATTAAAGTGCATTTCAAGCCCACGCCTAGCATATTTTGTGCGCAAAAAACAATAGATATATATAATAATGAAGTAGATATAAAGTTGCAAGGCAGACATGACCCATGCGTTGGTGTAAGGGGTAGTGTAGTGTGTGAGAGTATTGTTGCCCTTGTCTTAGCTGATATGTTGCTACTTAATATGAGTGCAAAGCTAGAGAATCTTAAAAAGATTTATGGGTGAGTTTAGTTTATTGAACGACTATTCCACGAAATACATGCCCCTATATGATTATGGAGCATGTAAGGTCTTGTTATACTCCATACTGCAGCTATTTTAAATCTTTTATAAACAATCCTTTGAATATTTATTTAAATTTTATATGTTGTCATTATTTGTCTTAATTTATGTATTTTTACTCATTTTACTTCTCACAACTATAATAATATCCTCGCAATTAACGAATTTTTACAATATTCATTTTTGTTAATAAATCGTTTTTTTTTTTTTGTATTATCACGCAATTTTGAATTTAGGAGTTTTTATTATGGGTTTTTTAGATACACTCAAACGCAACAAGCCTGCACGCAAAAAAGATATTTTGAAGTTAATAGACTTTAACAAAGATTATAGTGAGCTTATCTTGCGTGCCTTAGCTGATCCAAATGGTTTAGGAAAGCTTGATGCTATGATGCATAATGCCTATATGCCAAGGCATTACTGGGAGATTTTTCATCAAATGTATGTGTATGGCAATGCTTACAGCAACGATGGAATAGCACAAAGGGAAATTTGCATTGATTGTGGTGGGCATATTGGTGTATTTACAGATGTTGCCCTGCATTGCGGTGCGATTGTGTATGTCTTTGAGCCAAACAAATATCTTTTTGCTTTTTTACAGAACAAATATAGGGATAATCCAAATGTGATATTACATAATCAAGCGGTTTCAAATAGAAATTACCAAACACAATTTTTGATTGATGAATGTGGTGAATTGTCGCAGGGAAATCGCATTGTAGAAAGCGTGAATCATACGCAAAAATCCTATGAAGTAGAAGTCATTGACTTAAGTCAATATATTAAAGAGCATATCCTGCCAAAGCACAACAAGATAAGTTTTTTAAAGCTTGATGTGGAGGGAAGTGAATTTGACATTATGGAATCTTTACTAGGACAAGACTTACATAAATATATAGGCTATATTGCTTGTGAGACGCACGAAAGATTCTTTAGTGATGGGGAAGAAAAACTAGCAAAACTTAAACAAAGCATAGAAGAAAAATCCGCAAAAAATGTGTTTTTGGATTGGATTTGATTCTATGTTTTTAGTATTTTCTTATGTTTTGCCTTCATGGCAAAAATAGACCAATTAAAGCTTTTAAGATTCTAAACTATAAAAACTAGATACGGAAAGTTTTTACAAGCAATAAAATCTTCTTAAAATATATGAGATTCTATTGTCCTGCCACTTAGATTCTATTTCATTAAAGTGGATTTAGAATCTAGCTATTAACTTCAGCCAAAACAGCTAAAAACTACAACGCAAATAAATCACTAAATTCATTAAATGCCATAGATTCTAGCTTGGCTTGATTTTCACACACTGCCTTAATCTGCTCGCATTTTTTGGGGCTAAGTTTTAGGGCGATATTGCGTTCAAATTTGCTCACTAACACAGGGATACCCTCACTTCTTCGGCGTTTATGCCCGATAGGATACTCCACTTCCACCTTTTGGCTCTTACTGCCATCTTTGTAGAAAATCTGCACTGCATTAGCGATTGATCGTTTATCTGCCTCCAAATACTCACGCGTATAGCGATCATCTACTTCTACTACCATTTTATCACGCAGGGCGTCAATGCGTTTATCACTCGCCACAGAGTCTTCATAATCTTCAGCGGTTAGTCGCCCAAACACAAGCGGCACAGCCACCATATACTGAATGCAGTGATCCCTATCAGCAGGGTTTGCTAGCTCACCGACTTTGTTGATGATTCTGTGTCCAGATTCTTGCGTGGTAATCACAATCTTTTCAATAGAATCTAGCTTGTCTTTGACTTCATTATGCAGTTTCAAGGCGCATTCTACCGCCGTTTGCGCGTGGAATTCCGCTGGGAAGCTGATTTTAAACAGCACATTTTCCATTACATAGCTGCCAAATTCTTGCGGGATAGTGAGCTTTTTGCCCCGCATTTTCACATCTTCAAATCCCCAAAACTCCGCACTTAACGCACTTGGATAGCCCATTTCTCCACTTAATGCTTTCAAAGCTAGATTTACGCCCCTTGAGCTTGCATCTCCTGCCGCCCAGCTTTTGCGTGAGCCTGTGTTTGGCGCGTGGCGATATGTCCGCAACGCCCCGCCATCAATGAAAGCGTGGCTTACTGCGTTTCGCACTTCTTCAAAGCTCCCGCCTAGCATAGCACACGCCACCGCAGTAGAAGCGATTCTAACAAGCAGCACATGGTCTAGCCCTACTTTGTTAAAGCAGTTTTCTAACGCTAGCACTCCTTGAATCTCGTGGGCTTTAATCATTGCACTTAGCACATCTTTGACTTTTAAAGGCTCTTTACCTTCAGCAATATTTTTGCGGCTTAGATAGTCAGCTACCGCCCAAATCGCCCCTAGATTATCGCTTGGGTGTCCCCACTCTGCGGCTAACCAAGTGTCATTAAAATCAAGCCACCTAACCATAGCTCCCACATTAAACGCCGCTCTCTCTGGCTCTAGCTGATAGCTAGTCCCCGGGATTTTCGCTCCCAAAGGGCGAAACTCCGCGCCCTCAACAACAGGTCCTAAAAGTTTGGTGCAAGCTGGAAAGTTTAATGCCAAAAGTCCGCAACCTATGGTATCCATAAGGCAGTATCTAGCCGTCTCATACGCTAAAGGGGAGTTAATCTTATACTCCAACGCATAACGCGCAATTTTTGTTAGCAGCTCATCAAATTCTGGTCGTTTTGTGTTTAGTGTTCCCATATCGGCACTCATTGTGTTCTCCTTGTAATTTAGGTGTAGTAAAATCCGCCCTTGTCTGTCCATTTGCAAGATTTAGGGATTTTTACAATAGTCATTACCCTTAAGGTAACTCCCATTGTAAAAACCCCTAAAAACTCACAAAGCAACAGAGCAATGGCTAGAATTTGTGTTTTTATAAAATTCTAGAAACTAGATTCTAGATTCACCGCCGCTGATTGCCAAGCCAAATAGTTAGATTCCCACTCGGCAAAATACAAACCATCTAAGTAGCAAAACCGCACTCCTAAGCGTTAAAGATTTTGTGATGATTTTTTAAGTTTTAATTAGAAAGGCACACAAAACCAAACGCTCAAGCGGAAAGATTTTTGAGCTAAAAATGGGGCTTTGCAAGGCTTTGGCAAGGAGTTACCTAAGCGGTAATGACGCCGCCAAAGCCGAAGCAATCGCCGTTTTTAGCCAAAAAGCTAACGCTTATCCATAGGGACAAACGCTTTGTTTTCTGGTCCTATATATTGCGAACTAGGTCTAATTAACTTATTATTCCCCCTTTGCTCAAAGATATGTGCCAGCCACCCTGCCGTGCGTGAAAAGATAAAAATCGGCGTGAAATACGGCGTGGGAATCCCCATAAAGTGATACGCACTCGCACTATAAAAATCAAGATTAGGGAAAAGCTTCTTTTGCTCCCACATCACCTTTTCTATCGCTTCACTTATGGGGTATAGCCCCTTTGTGTCTTTCACATCATCACTCAATCTTTTACTCCACGCCTTAATCACCACATTTCGCGGGTCTTTCTCCACATATACGCGATGTCCAAAGCCCATAATCTTATCTTTTCTAGCAAGTTTGTCTAAGATCCCCTGCGTTGCCTGCTCTGGCGTTCTAAACTCCTCTATCAAATCCATTGCCGCTTCATTTGCTCCGCCGTGCAGCGGTCCCCTTAACGCCCCAATCGCCCCCGTGATTCCTGCATACACATCAGACATTGTCGCAGTAATCACCCTTGCGGTAAATGTAGAGGCATTAAACTCGTGCTCTGCATACAGGATTAGACTAGCGTGCATAGCCTTTACCCATAGCTCTTTTGGCTCTTTTTGGTGCAAGGATTCTAGGAAATACCCGGCGATAGAATCTTGGCTAGATTCTGTGCTTATCTCCTTGCCGCTTGTGTGATAATGATGCCAAAAGCATAGGGCTGAAGGGAAAATCCCTAAAAGCCTTGTGCCAATTCTCTGCTGATTAGGGAATTGTGCTTTAAATACATCATATTCTTCTCTCTCCAAACAACCAAGCGTAGAACACGCTGTCCGCATAATATCCATAGGGTGTGCGTCTTTTGGCAAAAGTTTTAGCACTTCTTTTAGCTCTTTTGGTAAGCCTCTTGCCGCAATCAATTCCTTTTTGAACGATTCTAGCTCTGCCTTATTAGGAAGCTTTTCTTTTAATAGCAAATATGCCACTTCCTCAAACTCACAATGCTCGGCTAAATCATAAATATCATATCCTCTATAATTTAGCCCGTGTCCTGTGCCACAAGTGCAAATCGCGGATTCTCCCGCGCTTATCCCTGCTAAGCCACCTACTTTTTTTGCCACTTTTTCTGTTGGTGCTGCCATTGTTTCTCCTTTCTATTAAAGTATCTTTTGTAGATTATTTTTTGCTTTTAAAGAGTGTATCGAGCTTTTGCTCATACTCGTGGTAGCCAAGCATTTCATACAGCTCATCTCGTGTTTGCATAGAATCTATGCTGTTTTTCTGTGAGCCATTGTTGATAATATCTTTAAACACCGCTAAAGCCGCTTTATTCATCGCCCTTGCCGCGGAGAGTGGATACAGCACCATAGAGATTCCTACATTTGCTAGCTCATCTTTTGTGAAATAAGGCGTTTTACCAAATTCTGTGATATTTGCTAGAACTGGCACTTTAATCACATCGGTAAATTGCTTATACTCCTCTAGCGTGTGGATTGCTTCAGCAAAGATCATATCCGCCCCCGCTTCCATATATGCTAATGCTCTTTCAATCGCTGCTTGTTGCCCTTCACTTGCGTGGGCATCAGTCCTTGCCATCACCACAAAGCTAGAATCCAGCTTCGCATCCATCGCCGCTTTTATCCTATCACACATCTCTTCTTTGCTTACAAGCTCTTTGTTTGGGCGGTGTCCGCAGCGTTTTTGCGCGACTTGGTCTTCTATGTGGCAGCCTGCTGCTCCACTTCGCGTTAAGTCCTTAATCGTCCTAGCAATGTTAAATGCCCCACCCCAGCCCGTGTCCGCATCTACAAGCAAGGGTAAATCACTCACTGCTGTAATGCGGCGCACATCAATGCAAACATCTTCTAATGAGCTAATGCCAAGATCAGGCACACCTAAGCTCATCGCCGCTAATGCTCCACCGCTTAGATACAGTGCTTTTGCGCCGCTTTTTTGTGCTTGTATAGCAGAGTAGGCGTTAATCACGCCTATGACTTGCAAAGGAGTATTTTCCTTTAATGCTTCTCTAAATTTTTGTCCTGCTGTTTTCATTTTGCCTCCTTTAAATTTTTATTTTTTGGGTAGCCAAGATTTGCTAATGCTTTCTCAATCTCTGGCAACACACTAAAATCTTCAATCGTGCTAGGCATTTTCCATTCATTGCCATCGGCAATATCACGCATTGTGCCGCGCAGGATTTTACCACTTCTAGTCTTTGGCAGTCGTGCCACCACTGCTACAATATGCAGTGAAGCCACCGCACCAATCTCTTCTCTCACAAGCTGCACAATGCCTTCGCATAAGCTTTGCGTATCTCGCTCCAGCCCATCTTTTAGCACGACAAAGGCTAGTGGAATCTCACCTTTTAACTCATCATTTACGCCAATAACCGCACATTCTGCAGTATCTGGGTGTTTAGAAATAGCCTCCTCCATACCACCAGTTGAGAGCCTATGTCCTGCGACATTGATGACCCCATCCATTCGCCCCATCACAAACACATAGCCATCTTTATCGATATAGCCGCTATCACCGGTGAGATAATAGCCCGGATAGTGATTAAGATAAGAGTTTTTATATCTTGTATCATCGCCCCAGATTCCCATTAGGCACGCAGGGGGCAGAGGCAGCTTAATCACAAGATTACCTAGCTTTCCGGCTTTGCATTCCTTGCCCTCTTCATCTAGCACTTTGAGATTAAATCCGGGCATAGGCTTTGTAGGTGAGCCGGGTTTTACAGGCATTTGCTCTAGTCCTAGCGGATTTGCCGCTATCGCCCAGCCGGTTTCTGTCTGCCACCAGTGATCAATTACTGGTTTTTTAACAAGCTTTTCGATCCATTTGAGTGTATCGCTATCGCACCGCTCCCCAGCGACAAATACCGCTCTAAGTGAGCTAATATCATACTTTTTCAGCCATTCACCCTTAGAATCCTCTTTTTTAATCGCCCTAAATGCAGTAGGTGCAGAAAACAAAATATTGACTTTATACTCTTGCACTACACGCCAAAAAGCTCCCGGATTTGGTGTTTTGACCGGCTTTCCTTCATAAACGATTGTCGTGCAGCCATTCATCAAAGTGCCATACACAATATAGCTATGCCCTACAACCCAGCCTACATCACTTGCCGCCCAAAAGACATCGCCGGGCTTGGCGTTATAGATATTATCCATAGACCACTTCATCGCCACAGAATGCCCGCCATTACTGCGGATAACGCCCTTTGGCTTTCCAGTCGTGCCAGAAGTATAAAGCACATAAAGCGGATCAGTCGCATCCACAGGCACACACTCCACGGCTTCAGTTTTTTCCTCTTCACTTGCCCAATCCACATCACGCCAAGGCAGCATATTTGCCCTCTCTTGTGGGCGTTGCCAGATGAGACAGGTGGTGGGCTTATGGCTAGAGCTTTTTATGGCTTCATCTAAGATAGGCTTATACTTCACTACGCGTGAAATCTCTATCCCACAAGAAGCACTCATAATTACGCGCGGCTTGGCATCTTCAATCCTAGCGGCTAGCTCGTGTGCGGCAAATCCGCCAAAGACCACGCTATGAATCGCCCCTATCCTAGCACAAGCAAGCATTGCAATCACTGCTTCTGGAATCATAGGCATATAGATAAGCACTCTATCGCCTTTCACCACGCCTTTATTGACTAAGATTCCAGCCGTTTTTGCCACTCTTTTGCGGAGTTCTTTATAGGTGTAGGACTTTTTTGTGTCCGTTACAGGTGAGTCATAGTGCAATGCCACTTGATCGCCTCTGCCATTTTCTATATGTAAATCAAGTGCGTTGTAGCAGGTATTCATACACCCACCGACAAACCACCGATAATGATCATTTACTACATCAAGCACCTTATCCCATTCGTGATACCAATGCACTTTTTTAGCAGCTTCTGCCCAGAAGGCTTCGGGATTCTCAATGGATTGTTTATACGCTTCTTCATATACCGACATCTATATCTCCTTTAAGTAAGATGAAAGGTTTTTACGCAGATTTGATAGCATGGCTACAAACTGATTCTTATCAAATAAAAATCTTTTATGTAAAGAAAAATGGTGATTAACAGAAAATTTATTTTGCGAGAAAGAATTTTGTAATAAAAAAGTTATGGTACAAATTTTTATAATATAAAGTGGGTTAAAATTAGAAGCTCTACTTAAAGTATTGAATATTTTTCTACAAAAAATACTATCTAAAACACAAATGCAACACATATCCGTCCTTTATATTCCTACTTTCATAACTTTATTGCTTTTTTATGCCTTTATTCTAATTTATCTAATTTTTAACATTTTTGTCAATAATTGCTTTTTATTTTGTATAAATTTTTTTATTTGCTAAAAATTATCCATGAGAGATATTGTAAGAAAATTGCGATAAATTACCGCTACAACCTTATTTGTCATTGCAAATGATACATATAAAATGGATATAATTTTATGTGATAAAAGGTAAAATTTTATAGTAACATATTGTAACAATATAGAAAAAGGAATACTCATGTTTGTTGATAGTGTATCAATTTTTATTGGATCTGGACATGGTGGGGCTGGTGCGGTTAGCTTTAGAAGAGAAAAATTTGTCATTCAAGGCGGTCCTGATGGTGGCGATGGTGGTCGTGGTGGTGATGTGTATTTTTTAGTGGATAAAAACACAACTACACTTGCAAAATTTCGCGGACACAAAAAGTTTTTAGCTGGGAATGGAATGCCCGGTATGGGTAAAAATTGCAATGGAAAAAAGGGTAAAGACATAGTCATTAAAGTCCCACCCGGCACACAAATAATTAATGAAGAAAATAATGAAATACTGCTTGATTTACTCATAGATGGAGAGAAAGTAAAATTACTTAGTGGCGGTAAAGGTGGGCTTGGCAATACGCACTTTAAAAATGCGAGTAATCAACGCCCAACTTATGCACAAAAAGGACTACCGGGCATATCCTTACAAGTGCGTTTAGAACTAAAATTAATCGCTGATATAGCCCTTGTTGGATTCCCAAATGTTGGCAAATCAAGCCTTATTTCCACAATCACAAACGCACGACCAAAAATCGCTGATTATGCCTTTACTACGCTTATCCCAAATCTAGGTGTAGTGGATATTGATGATTTGCATTCATTTGTTATCGCTGATATTCCGGGATTAATACAGGGGGCTAGCACAGGCAAAGGGCTTGGCTTACAATTTTTACAACATATAGAACGCACAAAGCTATTACTATTTATGCTTGATTCTTCATATTTTACTATGAATATAACACAACATATTGATACAACAATGCCACAAAATTCTGATATAGAATCTTTATTTGCCACACAGGACTTAGCACATAAGGCTTTGCTAAATCAATTTAGTGTGCTTTACAACGAGCTTTTATGTTACGCTCCAAAACTTGCAAATAGATATTATGCGATAGCTTTTACAAAAAGCGATGTGGAGTTATATGAGAGTTTTTGCGACTTTTCTTTTAAACAACACGAAAACTTACAATTGCAAACAAAAGCCTATATTTCACAACCACTGCTTGACTTTATAGAGAATGGAATC
Source organism: Helicobacter rappini (assembly GCF_900198625.1). Lineage (GTDB taxonomy): Bacteria > Campylobacterota > Campylobacteria > Campylobacterales > Helicobacteraceae > Helicobacter_A > Helicobacter_A rappini. Next base: position 88,351 of record NZ_FZPK01000005.1, read on the forward strand.
TCTATGGATTCTATAAAAGATGATACAAGCAAAGAAGAAAATTGTATCAATAATGAAAAAGGCAAAGACAACTCATCACTAAAACCCCCACTTTTCATTCTGCCTATATCAAGTGCTACGCATTGTAATTTAGAATCTTTAAAAACTTTGCTTTACTTTGCATTACAGGGGATTGGGTAAAGCTAGTAATCTTGTGTGGGTTGTAAAGCAGATATGGCATAATAGAATCTAAAATTTATAGTACAATTCCTGTCGATTGCAATAGAATCTTGTTGCCTTAGTCTTATTTAGTAAGATTATTACAACAAGATTTGAAAGATTCTAATTTTAAAGGGACTGATATGAAAAGAGTAGTAATATTTTTAAGTCTAGCTATATTTAGCTATGCTGATGTAGCAAGTGATGCGATAATGTGTGATTATGGTGAGAGTTGTTTAAAAAGATATGACACACTTTTAACAAAGCTTTGTAATAGTGGAAATAAAGAAGCATGCAACACTCTATCTAAACTTTATTATAATATACACAATTCAAGCAATGGCGACTACTACGCATGTAAAGCAGGTATTAGCGAAATGTGTCATGGTAGTGAAACTATAAGCAAAAATTCTGCTAATATAGACACAAGGGATACAAATTTGGCACAACCAATATGGAAATGTACTCGCTGAAGTGCATGATTATGGAAGGCAAACCGCATAGACTTATAAAACACTATTTTACAGGAAAGTGTATGAATGGACAAACTCTTACAAAATTCGCATCACAAAGGCTAAAACACGATAATGAAAAAGGCGATAAATAAAATTTCATAAAACCTAAGATTTATTTTTTTGCACCCTAAATCCTGCACCTACTCCAATGGGATAAAATCTAAATTCCACATTACAATGAAATCAAAACAAACATAAGAAGCGCAAAAACTAAGCAACAAAACCAAACACAACACATAAATAAAAAAAGCCAGATTAAACATAAATTTAAAAACAGGATTAAATATGGATACAAAAATAACAATCGCATTATTTGCAATCACTATGTTTTTATATATGCAGCTAAACTCTAAGCTAGATTCTATAAACTTAGGAAGAGATTCAAACGCAGCAATATTAAGTAACACTTAGGGATAGACAAAAGCTAGATGAGGCAAAAGATAAAATAGCATTATTAAAAAACAACATGAAAGCCCTAGAGAATACAGAATGTAAAAAATGCCATGTATTAAATGAAAACTTATTATTACCTATTGATAATAAAAAAATAAGCTATGAAACTTTTTACTCAATAGTAAGAGAGGGTGGCTTAATATATGCCTAGCTTTAATAATGAAGCAATAAGTGAAGCGAAATTACAAAAAATATATGCGACTTTATATGAAAGCAAATAAAATGATAAAGATTCTAACATTATGTAAGGCTTTGTCTCGTTGAGTGAAGCGAAACATCTCGCAAGTTTTGCAAGGTGGGTAAAATCCTTGCGGATTGCACGAGACGAAGTCGAAAAATCCTTTTTATTTACAAGTAAAGATGTTTTGCTTCACTCAACATGACAAGGTAGAAGCCTTTTCAAATATGTGTATAAAAAGAGGCATTTAAACTACATATTAAAACAATATGTATAAAAAAGAGATGTTTTTACTTTTTCAAAGTCTCAACATGACAAGGGATTAAATGAATATGACAAAATAAAAGACACTTTCACAGATAAGCAAGGAAATACACATAGTGTAAAAGATTTTTCAAATCACTTACATACACAAGTAAAAGAACAAGAGAGTAATTTCAAAGGCTTTTTACAAGGTTTAAAAACCGAAAATAACGCCATAATAGACACACATATAACAAAATCAATAGAATCAATAGAAAGCAAAATAAGACGCAAAAGTGGCAACACAGATGACATTGCCGACTTCTTAAGGGCTAGTATTTTAGTGGATACAAACAAGGACTTAGATACACAATTATTAAATCTAGTCAATGCGCTAGAAAAGCAAGGCATACGCCCAAATATCGAGCTAAAGCACAGAACAAGCGGTTATAAAGGTTTGCATTTACAATTTGAGTTTAATGGCATTAAAAGCGAGATACAACTCCACACAAAACAAGGCTGGGAAATTAAAAAGAAGCAAGATGAGATTTATAAGGTTTTGAGAGAATTGGATAGAAACGAGGATAAAGTATTATATACAAAATTACAAGATGAAAGTTATCAACTCTCCAAAGACTTAGATTTTAATATAAACTCTTTTGCTTCTTTTGAGTTAAGTCGAATGGTGTCTTCCAACTCAGAGACATCAGTGTTGCGATTAAAGTCAGAAAAACTAGGAAACTCAAACCAAGAATCTTTTTTAAATTCAAAGCAACCAGAAGTTTTAGAATCAGAGTCGGATATATCTAACGCATACAACCGATTAGACTCAACATTAAGTGTAAAAGATAATCTCTCTGGCGGAAGTGGAAACAAATCTTTAGAATCCATGCAAACTCCTTTAACAAATAACCACATTATACCACAAAACCTGCCAGAAGTCTATAAGCACATGTTAGATGAAATAGACAAACAAGCAAAACAAGATTATAAAACAAGCATTGATAACTTACAAAACGCATTAAGCGATACAGACTTTAAAGCTACATTACTGCAAGGCTACAAACAAGTAACAGATGATGCAATTGAAAGCTTAGGACTTGATAATCAACTCACAAATACTTTAATACGAGAAACACAAAAGCTAGAATCTAAACCAAATATAAGTTTAAGCGAAGCCATAGAATTACGCAAAAATATAAATGAAATCATGCGAAATTATGAAAAAAGCAGCAGTGATTTAAAGAAATTTAGGGCAAATAAACACCTAGATAACATAAAAGATAATATCGATAATGCTATTAAAAATGCCTTAGATTCTAAAGTCGCACAGAATGAAGCGAACCAAATGGGTGGGGTGCAAGGTTTAGGGCGCAATGAAATAGAAATAAGTCCATTAACGCGTCAAGAAGCAGACGAACTTTTCTCAAACTTTCAACAAGCAAATAAAAACTACGCACAAATAAAAGAGTCTTTAAATGACAAATTTGCCAAAGCCCTAACCAAAGGTATGAATAAAAAAGACTTAGATTCAAGACTTACCATAGAACAATGGAAACAAAGAGTGCTAGACACACAATGGGGAGATAGCATAAAAGGGCTAGAGAACACAATATTTAAAAACTTTAACCCAAGAATGCAAAAACATACACAAATGCTAACAATACTTAGGGCATTAGATAGAAATGTAAAGCTAAATGATGATACATTCCCAATTGACTTTACTAAGATTTTAAGCGATATTGAGAATCTAGAAAAGCTTACTTTGCACCCTGAAATCTATCCTATACTAGATACTTTTAAAAGCTATGCAAAAAGCTATCAATTCGCCCAAGAGATAAGCAAAGCAAAAGCATTAGAAAACCAAGTAGGCGGCGGTGCATTAGCCACAACACTAGAGGGCAGAATAAAAGTCTTTTTAACCAATAGATTATTTAAAAAGCTTTTTGCCTTTATCCCTTACATAGGCGATAATGCAGCCATAACAAAAGCCTTGCAAAGTGCAATAAAAGATTTAAAATATCCAAGTGAAATCACACTAGAAACGCTTAAAGTATTAAATAAAGCAGATTTAGACAAAGGCTTTAAACCCATAAAAGATAAAGAGAATAAACCAAGATTTGAATACAAGGCAAACACACCTTTAAGTGATAAAGAATTACAGAGCCAAATAAGAGGCAACACACAGATATTAACCCCAAAAGATACAAGCGAGATAGAAGCCCTTGCAAGTAATCCACTCATTCAAAACATGGAGAGACAAGCAAAGTATAATGAAGAGCTCACACAAAAAATAAGCCAATTTGAAGCAAATAAAGAAAACATACAACAAGATATATTAAATAATCTAGTTGTTGCCACACAAGAGATAAAGCAAAACACAGAGTTATTAAAACAACTAGCCCAACAACTCACACACAATAACCCAATCCACACGCCAAATAAAAGCATAATAAAAGCAGAGGCAAATAATGAAACCTATTTTATAACAACAGACAAAAACAACATTACAGCCATAGAAAAACAAGAATTGCAGCTAGCACAGCCAAAAACTTATGATGAGCTCATGCAAAGAGACAAAAACCAAAACGCAACACTAGAATCATACAGAGACCAATATGCAGATATAGCAGAGATAAAAGAAGCAGAAGCACAGAAGCAATTATTGTTAGAGTATAAGCCAGAACCCCACTTGCAAGACTCTCCCCTGTCATTGCGAGGCAAAGCCGAAGCAATCCATAATAAAGATTTTTTGCCTTTTTCAACAACTCAATATGCCAACGCAAAAGACACAGACTTGCTAAAAAATCTATATGGAAATAAACAAGAAATGCGAAAGTTTGTGAAAGACAAACTCAATGCTATAAAAGGCAAAGATATTGTCAATAAGGACGGCATTCAAGCAAGGCTTAGCAGTGTTGGTATCGCAAAAATGAGTAGCGATAAAGCCATACAAAAAAGTTTAGATAATGGTTTTAAGGTTGAAGAACATTTTGAGGCAGTAAGCAACATTGAAAACCTTTTTATACAAAGTAAATTTTTCAAAAGTGAAACACCAAAAAATCAAAGTAAAGATATAAAAGCAGTGCATAGATTTATAGCAGACAATGCCTTAAAAGATAAAGAAGCACAAGCATTAATTACGCTTAAAGAGAGCTTTCAAAATGGAAATAGAATTTATAGTTTAGAATTGGAGGGATTAACCCACCCCACGAACTTAAATCGTAGCCCTAAATCTAAAGGGGTGGAAGACTCTCATCACGATGATGTCGGAGCTACTCAAACGACTCGGCTATTTGAGAATCATAGTAACATTATACCACAAAAAACCCTAAAAGGTGATAGCATAACAAACCCTGATATTTCCTATGCAATACAACATGAAAATATCAGCAAAGATTTAGCAGAGAAAATAGCAAATAATGCTGAAATAAGCAATATAATAAAGCAAGATAATTTTAATAAAGCGAGTGTAAAATATTATGATAAAGATAATATGACAATGTATTCTGCCAACATAGGCAATTATATTGATGATGAATTCGGCATGAAAGGCGATACATTTTTCTTAAACAATGTAACTAAACACGAGTTTTACATACCGCCTACAACTTCATTACAAGATTTTAAAGAGCAATCCCTCAATCAAATAGAGTTTCTCAAAAAAGCCATTAAAACAGAAATAGACAATGCAAAAGATGAAAAAGAATTGCATAAAAATATAAGAGAAATTCAACTTAAAGCCAGAGAAAATGCTGAAAATAGATTTTATGATGAAGGCTTAAAACAAGGCATAGCAAGAAGGGAATTTTACACTACTAGATATGATGAAGCCATGCAAGAGATGGCAAACTACTATGATAAGAAATTTACAAATACTTTAAATGATGAAATAGATTCTAATTTCACATACACCACACAAGAAACAAAAGACATAAAAGTTTTAAGAAATGATTTAAAAGAAGCATTAAACCCTTATCTTAATAAAGAGATAGTTAATAAGGAAACGGGCATAATCGCACAAATCTCTACAACAGGGTTAAGCAAAATATCAAGCAAAAAAGCAGTGGATAAAAGCATAGCAAATGGCTTTACACGAGATGAACACTTTAAAGTAGCACAAGATTTAAAAAGTTTATTTGAAAATAGTAAATTAAAAGAATCACACGCGGATACAAAGGCACGAGACGAAATACAGGCGGTGCACAGATTTACAAAATCTTTACAAATAAATGGAAGTCAAGCCGAAGCAAAAATTACGCTATTTGAAAATAATCAAGCAGGAAATAAGACTTATAGCTTAGAATTAGAAAGTTTGGAAAAGCCCACACCCTTAAGCCCTAGCACGCCCCAAACTAAAGCGGGTGTGGCGGATTTAACTCAGTCTGTTGGAGGAGACGCAAACCCAACCAATATTGCTAAATCTGTTGCCAACATTATACCACAACAAACCCCACAAACAAAACCATACGAAGTAAATGAGAATGGCAGAAAATACATAGAAATCCCAGATGATGAACTAGCAGATTTTGAAAAGCCTATCAAACAAGCCTTATTACTTGAGCCAAGACAACAAGAGCTATTAAAAAAAATCAATGCAGATTCCAAAGATATAGACAGCTATGCAGAATTTATGACAAATGAAAGAAAGATTATGAAAGGACATGAATTTACCTTTAATCAACAGCAAGAGGGCTTAGCAGATAGATTTTTAAACATGGCAAATTCACTAGAAAACCCAAGAGATAGAAACCACTATGCAGAAAATATACTGGCAAATATGAAACATGATATAGAAGAGGTATATAAAAGCAATGCTTCAGAGTTTCTAGCAAGGGAAGCAGAAAAGCCATTTTATAAGCAAATGGATAAAATACGAAAGGAAACAGATGAGATAGTAGAAGCATTAAATAAAGAAAGAGACAGACTGCATGCAGAAAAAGAGGCACAATTAAAAACACAACAAGAAGCAGAGAAAGCCGCAGAGAGTGAGAGAATTGCAAACTATGATTTAGAAACAGCATATAAAGAAAAAGCACATTTAGAAAAGATTATGCAAAGTAATCGCAATGATTACAGCCCTTATAGTTTTAGCCCCGCACATAATAGTGAATTTTTAGATAAGTTGGATTTAGTAGAACAAAGAATAAGGGATTTAAAAAATAAATTACCAAATAAAGCACCACAAGAAAATAAACCAAGCAAAGTAGAAGCCCTAAAAGATTTTATAGATAATGCAAGATTTCAAGTCGATTATGCAAAAAAAGCGAAAGGCACAGATACAGCCTTGAAGCTTATACAACAAATGATAAAGGATACAAATAACACTTATGAAGCAAAGTTTTTATATCGTTTGAAAAAAGAAATATCTGCGTTAAAAGGAACAGAATCTAGCACACAAATAAATAAAGATTCTGTCATGTTGAGCGGTAGCGAAACATCTCACTTAAACGGAAATAAAGATGTTTTGGCTTTGCCTCAACACGACAAGGGAATAAATCAATATGACAAAACAAAAGAAACATTCACAGATAGCTATGGTAAAACACATGAGATACCAAAAGATATAGCAGACAATTGGAAAAACACCTTTAATCTAAAAAGCCTTGATGAAGCCTATATCCCAAGCTTTACCCCTGAAGTAAAACAAGCCTTAGATTCTATCTTGCAAGGCGAAGATATTAAGCTATATGCTGGAAGCTTAGTAAAGCTTATAAAAGAGAATAGATTAAAATATTTAGATAGGATTAAACCCACACTAGAACAGCCGCAAAGAATTATTCTACAAAACGATGGGGCATTGATTTTTGCCAGAAATTTTGGAGAGGAAAAATATTTTACAAGTGTAGCTAGAAATGATAATGGTGAATGGATTATTAGAAGTAATGCACCAAAAGCAGAAAATGGACTAAACAATAAAATATCAGCAGGGGGAAAAGAGATTTATAACAGCCAAGCGGTTAATCAGATTAACGCTCATAACCCTTACGATGATATAGCTAAGTCTAATATCAAGCTTGACACCAACATTATACCACAACAAACCCTAGAATCTACCATGCAAAAGTTTAATTACGATGAGAGAAAGGCAAAAGATTTACTAGAGTGGCATAAAGATTCTAGTCCTTTGACAAAAGATGAAAACGGACTGCCTAAAGTCTTTTATCATGGCACAACACTAAGCAATATGAAAAGATTGCATAAAGAACTTAAAAAACCTTTTGAAGTCTTTAATACTAAAGATAATTCAGTTTCTAATTTTAGCATAGGCAATTGGTTTTCCAATGATAAAAACCTTGCTAAAAACTATGCAGATGATGATGAAGGAAACTTTATATATGAAGTATTTTTAAATATCAAAAAGCCCTTTATTATGGAAAAAGAGCTTACACAAGAAAAAATAAAAGAGATTGATAAAATTTTTAAATTCACTAAAAAAGATAAAGAAAGGGGATTAAGGGCAGTAGAAAATCTAAAACAAGCAAAAGCAGAGTTAAAAGAAAGCGGCTTTGAGTTTTTGCAATATGACAGAGAAAGCGTTAAGATAAGGCATATAGAAAGTGGCAAAGAGTTTAGCACACCGCTTTATAATCTAAAAAAGGAAAATTTGCATGAGAGCATAAGAGCTTACGAGGCAGATTTAAAACATAATCCTAATTTAGATGAGAGTTTGCAAGAGTTAAAAGAGCTTGATTCTCTCTTAAAAAAAGATTCACCCACATTATATGAAGCTGGGTTTGAAAAAGAATTTTTTAAAAATGAAACCGAGCTTTATATCCTAGCCGCTGCAAGAGAGAATGAGAAATTACAGGAAGTAGTGGGCGGACACTATGGTGTATATGGCGGTTATGGAAGAATGTATCAAACAGCTAGAATCTATCCATTGCAACAATTTTATAAAAAAGCAGGATATGATGGCATATTGTTTAATGATAGAGAAATAGTAGCATTTGATTCCAATCAAATAAAGCATATTGACAATAAAGGAAGTTATACAGATACAAAAGGCAATATCACAAAGACTAAACCAAAAAATAAAGAATCTACACATACCTACTTTAATGAAAATAGCCCTAATATCATGTATGCTAATCCAAAACATTTAGGAAGTGGATTGATAAGCGGTAGTGTAGCAGGAATTGAAACAGATGAGAATGGGAATATTGTAGGATTTAATCCTGCTAAGTTTGCCGCTGGATTCTTAGGTGGGGCGGTAGGAAGTAAGGCGGTAAGCAAACTCTATAGCAATGAAAGCACACAAAGATATGCTACTTTAGCTATTAAAAGCATACAACAAGTGTATAGTTTTGTATAAAATCAAAGTGGGGGATATTGCTAGAAAGTATCGTGTGGGTGGGAGTTTGAGAGAGATTTTATGAAATCAAAGTGAGAGAAAAATTTTATACAGAATCAAAAGAATCCTATACATTGTCTAAAAAATACTATACATTCCTATACATTTTTTTATACATTGTGTATAGGGTAGGCTAAATTAGGGGATTTAAAGGGGTGTTTAAAGATTTAAAGGCTTTTGTGTGTGAATTTATAGATATAAACATATAGATTTATCTAAAAATATGTAAAATGTGCGTGTGGCTGGGATTTAAAGGCTAGTGTTTAAACTTTTAAATAGTGTTTAAATCTATATATTTAGGAATTAAACAAGATATTTAGAATTTAAATGGTGTTTAAATATGCGTTTAAGATGTTTTAAATGCGAGTTTAAAGGCTTTTGTGTGTAAATTTATGGAATCTTTTGGAATAAGCCTACAACAATGCCTAGTATTTCGTAGTTTTCACCTTCTAGCTCTATATCATCATAGCTTTTATTATCGCTTATAAGCTTGTATTTTGGGCGTTTTTGCAATCTTTTTACATAGAGTTCATCATCTATGCGAGTAACGCATATTTGTCCCTCTCGTGGCGTGCCTTTCTGCACGATAATCTGGCAGTTTTCAGGCACGGCTGGTAGCATAGAATCCCCTCTAGCTGTGATAATGGATAAGTCTAGGAATGAAGTAAGCCCAAAATATGAGCGTAAAAAGCCTTTGTCTAGCTCTATGTGTTGTGTGATATGCTCATCATTAATAAAACCTTGTCCTGCACTTGCATAGACTTCATCATATACTGGGATTCTTACAGAATTATTTGATTGAGTGGGGGGTAATGGTGAATCATTCTCTATAAACTCACAAATATTATTGAGGGACATATTGGGGGACATGTTTTTTTCGATTGAGGGACATATTGGGGGACATGTTTTTTTCGATTGAGGGACAACATTGGAAGACAAAAAATGCACGACTTCATAATCTAGGGCATTTGCAATTTTTTCGAGATTATCAAGCGTAATATTACCTTTATCAGCTTCGTATAATTGGAGGCTTGCACGAGATACCCCGCTTATTTTTACTAAATCATTTTGGGTTAATCCCTTTTCTTCCCTTGCTGTTTTTATTTTTAAGCCTAATTTCATGAGCTTTTCCTTGACAAGCATAATATATTATGCTATAATTTCAGTAATTAGTGTATTCTAACCTAAAAAAATAAAAATACATTAATCGGCTGGATAGGCAGGTTATATTAATATAAAGGATAGGCATGGATAAAAAAGATAATATTGCCAAACAAATGGCAAAAAAAGGCATGAGAATAAGGGCGTGGGCTTTATCTAAAGGCATGGGTCAAAAGGATATTGACTTGCTTAACTCTCTGTCATGTGGTAGGTCTAAAGGCACTAAGGGTAGATGCAAAGAGCTTAGAGAAATGCTAGAGTTAGAGGGATTTTATATCCCTAAAGTGAGTGCGTGATGAAGTTTGTGTATATAGCCCTTCTTATGTGCTTTGTAGTATATTATATATGGCTATTTATTGACACATATCAAGGGTTAGATACTATAGGGGTATTGTAATGGGACAATGGATAAGTAGTAAAGAATTTGCAAAATTGCATAATTATAATTATGAAGCTTTAAAAAAGGCGTGTGTTCGTGCTTATAAAGTTGGGAAAAAATTTTGCAAGTTAAAGCATAATATATTATGCTTTTTATATATAAATAACCAAAAAGGCGGCAATTCTGGCAAAGTCCTTCAAATATGGAGTGAGCCTTTTGCTAGTGAAGCTGAAGCAAATGAGTTTATAACAAACTATAGAATCAATAGATTAGAAAATGCTGTAAGGGCAAGTAGGCTAGAAGATTCTCAAGTTGCTAGTGTGTTAGGTGCTTTGCAGTCTTGTGGTGGCGTTTCTCGTGTTTGTGATGATGGTGTTAGAGATGTTTCGCTGTCGCTCAACATGACAAAAGATAAGATGACAAGTAAGGGCGACTTGACAAAGGGTAATGTAAGTAAAGGCGGTGTTATAGAATCTAATATAGCTTCCATTAAGAAAGAACTAGATACAACAATGGGCGGTGTAGTGGATTCTGATAATGGTTTGTGTAGTGATTTACATATTTGTGATGATGAAGTAGGTGTTATTAAAGATATTTTGCATACTTGCAATAGTGGGCTAGATGTTTCGCTGTCGCTCAACATGACAAATAAAAAAGACAACATGACAAGTGGGGGCAGTGTAGATGTTTCGCATACGCTCAACATGACAAGTGGCAACATGACAAGCAAGGGTAATGCAAGTAAAGGCAGTATGACAAGTAAAAGCGACTTAACAAGTAAGCACACACAAGATATAAAACAAGACAATCTCACTTCATTTGACTTTGCTACAACTAAGGCAAGAAGAATAGCGTTAGAGAAAAAGCGGATTATAAAAGATTGGGAAAGCTTAAAAAATAAAGGTGTGAGTGCAAAGGACTTTGTAGCAGTAGTCAATCTCAATGCAAATAATGACTACAACTTGAAACTTAGTGAGAATAAACTCTATGCTTGGCAGAGGGCATATAAAGAGCAAGGATTAGATGGATTACTTGATATTAGGGGTTATGTGAGAGAGGGAGTTAGCCTTATTGAGAGTTTGGGGCTAAAAGATTTGCTAGATTCTATCCTAAATGCACAAAGTGCTCGTATAAACATTAATAGTGTGCATGAGCTCTTGCATATGCACTTACATACACAAGGAGTGCATGATATTATAGACTTTAAATCTAAGAAAAGTGAGTATATAAGCTATGCAGTGCTGCATAGATATATAAACGCATGGAAAAAGAAAAATCGACTTAAAAACACCCTTACACACAGAGGTGAAGATGCGCTAATTGGCAATATGAAAGCTAGTTTAGGAAAGAGTAACTATAAAGTTACAAGCATTAATCAAGTAGTAGAGATAGATTCTACGCCATTAGACAAAGTCTTTAATGCTCAAAGCTTGGCAGAGAGCTTGGGTGTTGATATAAGTCATGTAAAGTCATGGCAGAAAAGATATGTGCTTATCTCTTTAGTAGATACTTATAGCCGCGTGGCTAGCTTTCATATCAGTGATACTGAAAATAGCTTAGGTGTAGCTCGTGCAGTCGCAAAGTATATCCTTAAGTATGGCAAACCTAAAATGATTAAAGGAGATAATGGCAAGGCATTCCTCTCTAAATACACTAAGGCAGTTATGGAAAACTTAGATATAGAGTATAAGAATGTAAGGGCTTATAGTGGGTGGTTAAAACCTTATGTAGAGAATACCTGCTAGAATATAAGCTATTCTTTAGAGAGAGTTTGCCACAAGGTTATATAAAGCCCAATTCAATTTTAAGGATAAGTGAGTATCCACTTGCATGGTTTTATTGTAAAAATACAGCTAAATCAGTGCAAAGGGGAATAGGACTCACACATTTTAGATTACCGCAAGGAAATCTCTATACAAAAGGTGTGAGTGAAAAAGGGCTTGTTGGTAGCTTTGGAGAACAACAGCTGTTGGAACATACACATAATTATAGTATAACTAATCTAGCAAACACGGGTGATAGGATTAAAGGTGGAAGCGATAATCACAGAAATTATTCTGGGCATCTCTCTCACTCAGATAGAGACACAAGCTATGTTGGTGGAAGAACAAATGAAGTAAAGCGCATTCATCTATTAGAAGGATATTATGTAGGGGAATAGTAAGATAAAACCTATTTAAACAATGTGAAAATATGCTTTAAATGGCGTTTAAATAGGGCTTTTAAGTTTAGCGTAATCCTTAAAAACAAAAATATTTTAGCTCTTTTTGTAAAAAGAGGCATGAAATTTTATGTTTTATAAGGAGAATGCAAAATGAAGTCAAGTGTGTATAAAAGCACAAAGCTAAAAGCACCATTTGCTTGGGTTGGAGGAAAAAGTAGGCTTGCAAAAGATATAGTATCACTTATGCCACCACATAGATGCTATGTAGAAGTGTTTGGAGGGGCTTTATCTGTTTTATACGCAAAGCCTAGTGTGGAAGATATATTAGCACAGAGAGCAAAGAAGCGTCTAAGTCTTAAGAAGAATGAAGAAGACATGCAAAATGAAGTGAGTGCCTTTATAGAGAGAACATGCAAGGGTCAAACAAGAGTAGATAAACTCACTGAAATAGTCAATGATATCAATGATGATTTAATCAATCTTCACAGAATCATTAAAACACGCCCAAAAAGCCTACATGCCACATTATCAAGTATGCTAGTAAGCAGAACGCTTTTTGATGGAATTAAACAAGGTATAATAAAACCAAAGAATGATATAGAAAGAGCAGCGTTTTATTATTTCTTAATCACACAAAGTTTTGGAGGCAAACGAAAGTCATTTATTTTAGGCAAGAGCAGACCACCAAAAAATATCTACAAAGACTTTATGAAGTTTTCTCAAAGATTAAAGAGGGTGTATATCGAACACATGGATTTTAGAAAGCTTATAGCAACTTATGATAGTAAAGACACACTCTTTTATCTTGATCCGCCTTATTTTGCAACAGAGCATTATTATGAAATAAAAGGTGGATTTGGTGAGAGTGAGCATAGGGACTTAGCTATAATACTACAAGGAATACAAGGTAAATTTATCTTAAGCTATAATGATTGTGAGTTTATAAGATCACTTTATAAAGACTTTTATATTATGGAGACAAAAAAGATACGATACTCTTTAAATGTAAAATCTACAAAAAGAGTGCAAGAATTGCTTATTATGAATTTTAAGCCCTAATACCCATAGACTTAAACATAAAAGACAAAATGTTTCTTGTAGTGTCTTTTTGTGCATATTCTAGATCATGCTTTTGAATAGATATGCCATGTTGAATAAGCATTAAGACTGCTTCAATATTACCGCATGCAATAGCAGTTTGCATTGGTGTATCATCTCTATAAGTCTTTTCTGCATTTATCCCTGCTTTTAAATAGGCTAGAATAGCTTCATTTGAAAAATTTATAATATGTCTATGAAAACGCCTCATATCTCCCTTTTTTACATCATACTGAATCTCTCTTTGTAAATCTTGTGTATTCATGTTTTATCCTTTTTCTATAATTTATAACATTATAACTTGGGTAAGCTGTGCTTTGGCTGTTGTGAGGAAAGACTTTGCAATAAATAATTATAAAACATAATGTTTTATTGCAAAGCCTCTATTGATTGCTACAATCCATTATAAAAAATAAGGGAATAGGAATGAAAAGATTAAGAAAAAGCCCTATTACATGTAGGGAGGTTATAGAACGCATAAAAGATATCCTAGCTATAGATGGGCTTCTGTCTCCAAAAGATATTGATGTGGCTCATGCTTTAAAAATAAGCCCAAATGCACTCGCACAAAGAAAATTCCAAAACACAATCCCATATCAACATGTTTTAGATTTCTTGCATAATAAAAATATTTCAATTAATCAATTTTTCTATGGTAGTGATCCTATAGAAGTAGCCAAACATTCTTTGAAATATAAGATTTTAAAGCTATATACAGCAAATGTATCAGCAGGGGCTCTTTGTGAGAATACAGAGGTAGAATGCAAGGATATTATATTTGATACAACCATGTTAAAAGAAATGGGGTTTTATGAATGTGAGGTTGTAAGGGTTTGTGGTGATAGTATGGAGGGAGCAATACATCATGGGAGCTTATGCTTTATAGATGTGAGATACAAGGATATTAAAAATGGCAAAATATATGCGATAAATACAAAAGATGGTGTGTTCGTAAAGCAATGCTATCACACGCCTACTCACATAATACTTTCAAGCATGAATGATATTTATCTGCCAATACAATATCCATTAGAAGAAGTCAATGTGATAGGTAGGGTTAAAGGTGTGATAAATGCCTTATAGGGTGCATGGGATAGATATTAATTATAGCTTAGTGTCAGTATGAGCTCTAGTATCAACACACATAATGAAAGACAGACAAACAACTTCTGCTATAGCGTTTGAGAGTTAAATTAAAGATGTTTGTGTTTATGAAATAATAAGACAAAATTTACATTTAAAATCAAAGTCAAAAAATGCAGGATTCAAGCACACTTTGATTTTAAATGTAAAATGACTTTGATTTTAAATGCGGTTATACAACAAGACTATAAATCTTTGAGTGAGAATAATCCAGCTATGTTTGCTAAAATAATGCAAAAGTTTAATCCTAGAGATTTCTTAAAAGGTAAAAAGCAAGTGCAAGAAGTAAGTAAGGATATTTTTAATAAAGAATTAGCACAAGAAATAGAATCTGCTTTAAAAAATGGCAAAGTAGAGACAATGCCACAGGCAGAGTTTAGAAATAGAGAAGAGTTTGCAAAAATGTTTGATAGTATAAAAGGCAATAAGGGTGTTATCAAAACGCCCTATAAAGATATAAAAGTATATATTCCTTATGCGTGGGAACATTTTACAAACAACACATATAACACAAACCGAGAAAATATAAAAGGCGGATTTTTTGAGACTTTTAGAGACCCTTTATTTATTGTAGAACAAACACAGCAAGGGCAAAAAGAGCCTAGCGTATATTTTTATAAACCATTTTTTGATAAGGATAAAAATCTTATGAATCTGTTTGGAATAGGCATACAAGGACATAAAATCAAATTTAAAACATATTATTTTGATGAAAAAGAAACCAGAATAAACAATATATTAAAGAGTGAAAATGTAAAGATTTTGTATTTAAAGGGATAGCCTACACCAAAATCCCATCCCATGCAATCCGACACAACACGGTTAGGTTTGTGAAATAGCACCAAACTTATAGCCGGTATATATCTTTACTAATGCTACCACAGATGAAGGCATATGGCTATCATACCACAAATTCCCAAACAAAACAAGCCCCTATATTTCAAACAAACAAAAATCTACAATAACAAAATGGTTTCAACAACACAATTAAAACAAACTGCTATAAAAACAAATCAAGGATAAAAAGCAAAATGCTAAAAACAATTGGAAATATTATTTATGATTATTACCAATTCTTTATACTCCCATTCTTAAGCATAAGTATATTCTATGCTATGGAATATATGAGTAGGGGTGTAGAATTCTTTGTTAATGAAAATGGAGTTAAATGGAGATTTTTAAGCTTTTGCGCTTTAATGCAGTTTTTCGTTAGCTTAGTTGTTATTTTAAGCGTTTCTGCTATGTTTAAAAGTGATGCCCTGCAAGAATATCAAACCTTGCAACTTGTAGCTATTATCTTACTTGGCACAACACCCTTTAACATAAGCATTTTAATATGGGTAGCAATAAAACTAGAGATATACAGACTTATGAGAAATCGATATAAAGACGAATTAAAAGATTTAATAAAAGCAGAATCATTTATAGGACAAGCCATAAAAGCAAATGAAGCACAAGAGAAAGAAAACATAAAACAACCCCAACATTACAGAATTTTGATATGTGTCTCATGGATTCTGCAGCAAGTTTTACTTCTAAGGGTAAAAAATTACTGGAAATAACTTGTGTGTTCCAAAACAAACAAGCTACTTTTGGTAAAATCTCACAAACAAAAGCAAATATTAAAGAATCCTTTGTGAAAATTTGTTAAAATTCAAAATTTTATAAACGCAAAAGGAATGTTATGGACCAAGCACAAAAAGACTACAAAGATACACTGATATTGCCAAAGACAGATTTTCCAATGAAAGGTAATCTTCCGCAAAAAGAGCCAGAGAGATATAAGAAATGGCAGGAATACGCATACAGCACAATGAGTAAAGCAAGAACAAGCTTGAATAAAGTGAAGCAAAGTCAAACAAATCAGGGCGAAATCAATCCAAATGAAATTAATCCAAGCGGAGTCAATCCAAACAAAGCAAATCAAAACGAAACAAACACCACAAATAAGAATAAATCAAGCACAAATAACACATTTACACTCCATGATGGACCGCCCTATGCAAATGGGCATTTGCATGTAGGACATGCCCTAAATAAGATTCTAAAAGACTTCATTATTAAATATCATTATTTTCAGGGAAAGCAAGTGTTTTATACGCCCGGTTGGGATTGTCATGGTTTGCCAATAGAGCAGCAAGTAAGCAATGCTTATGAAGCAGAAAAAAAGATTCCAACCAAACTTGAGATTAGAGAAGCATGTAGAAAACACGCAGAAAAATTTGTGGAAATACAGAAAAATGAGTTTTTATCATTTGGTATTGTAGGCGATTTTGATAATCCTTATAAGACTATGAAATATAAGTTTGAAGCTGATATTTACCGCGCTCTTGTGAAAGTGGCAAAAGCTGGATTATTAACACAAAGAAGTAAGCCTATATTTTGGAGCTGGGCGGCAAAAAGTGCCTTAGCAGAAGCAGAAGTTGAGTATAAAGACAAGAGATCAGATTCTATATTTGTAGCATTTCCTCTGCAAACAAGCACTCTAAAAGCCCTAAATCTAGAATCTTTTAGCACAAAAGTAACCCCATATATGCTTATATGGACGACTACGCCTTGGACTCTTCCTAGCAATGTAGCCATTGCGCTAAATCCTAATGAATCTTATGTGCTAGTAAGTAATGGTGCAATAGTAGCTAAAAAACTTTATGAAAAATTGAAAGAAAGAGGGGTTATAGAAGGTGAGATTCTAGCAACAATAGAATCTAAAAATTTTGAAAAACACTATGCTACAAACCCTTTAAATAATAGAGATTCTATGCTGATTCTAGCAGAGTATGTAAGCATGGAAGATGGCAGTGGAGCGGTGCATAATGCCCCCGGACATGGCGAAGATGACTACTTTACATGCCTGAAATATGACCTGCCTGTTATTATGCCTGTTGATGATTCTGGCTGTTTTGATGAGAGTATTATCACGCTAGGACTTTTTGAAAAAGAAGTGATAGATGAGTTTGTAGGCTCTCATATTTTTAAAGCACAAAAAAGAATACTAGAGATTCTAAAAGATAAAAATGCACTGCTTCATCATGAAGAGATAGTGCATTCATACCCGCATTGCTGGCGGACAAATAAGCCCATTATTTTCCGTGCTACAAAGCAGTGGTTTATTCTCATGGATAAGCCTTACTATAATGGAAAGACACTGAGACAAGTCGCCTTGCAAGAGATTGAAAACACAAGATTCTATCCAAAAAATGGGATAAATCGCATAAAAAGCATGGTGGAAAATCGCCCCGATTGGTGTATCTCAAGGCAGCGAGATTGGGGTGTGCCTATCGCATTTTTCATTGATAAAGAAAGTGGTGAGCCTATATTTGATGAGATTCTAACAAGTCATATAGAATCTTTATTTGAAACTCATGGCTGCGATGTATGGTGGGAGAGAGAAATCATTGATTTATTGCCTGATTCTTATAAAGATAAGGCAAATTTATATGAAAAAAACATGCACATTTTAGATGTATGGTTTGATAGCGGTAGCACTTGGTTTGCCGTGCTAGATAGTAAGGATTATAATAGCGGATATGCCCCTGCTGATGTATATTTGGAGGGGAGCGATCAGCATAGAGGCTGGTTTCAAAGCTCTCTCTTACTAGGTTGTGCGATAAATCATAAAGCCCCTTTTAAAACTATCATTACACATGGTTTTACCATTGATGAAAAAAGTGAGAAAATGAGTAAGTCAAAGGGCAATGTCCTTGCCCCAAGTAAGATTATTAGCGAAAGTGGAAGTGAGATTTTGCGACTTTGGGTAGCCCTGTCAGATTATCAAAATGATGTGAAAATATCGCAAAATATCCTAAAACAAGTGAGTGAAAACTATCTTAAATTGCGAAATACTATCCGCTTTTTACTTGCCAATACACAAGGGCTAACAAAGCTTAGCTCTAGTGAGAATTTTAGCATCATTGATGAATGGGTATTGCATGAAGCAAAGCAGGTATTAAATGAAGTAGATTCTTTATTCAGTGAATATGAGTTTTCAAAAGGATTCCAAGTTTTAAATGGCTTTATCACGGCAACTTTAAGCGGAATCTATTTAGATATTTGTAAGGATAGCTTGTATTGTGATACGATAGATTCTAACAAACGCCTTGCAATCCAAAGTGTGTTTGCAATGTTAGCAAATAATATATTACATTTACTTGCACCATTTTTAACTTACACTATTGATGAAGCACTTGATTATGCACCTTTTGTGATTAAAGGTGAGGCAAAAAATGTGTTTGAATTAGAGAAATTTGCTATACCAAACTTTAGTTTTAGTGAAGAAAAACAAGAAAAAATCAAGCTATGTTTAGCCCTAAGAAGCCTGTTTAACGAACAGGTTGATAAACTCAAAAAAGAAAAAGTGCTAAAATCAAGCCTAGAGTTAAGCCTATCCCTACCAAAAGAATGCGAAAATAGCAAGGATTTAATCGCAGATTTTCTAATGGTGAGTGAATGCGTATGTGAAAAAACTAATAGCGACATACTCTTTAGCATTAACTTAGATAATAAAACCTATCATGTCTATAAAGCTACAAAAGAGAAATGCCCCAGATGCTGGCAGTTTAAAAAAGATTCTAACATGGAAGTATGCAGTCGTTGCAATAAAGTGCTATCGTAAAATAAGTAGCATGTGAGAACAAAAAAGAAGTGATTGTCTTTTGGAGATTGTCGTTCGTTGTTGTTTTGCGTGTGCTTAATATCTAACACAATGCCCAAAAAGATAGTTTGCCTATGATTTAATGTGCAAGAAACAGATTCTAAAAATCTAATTTCTTAGCAAATTAAAAATTGATAACCAAAAATTTAAACTAATTTTCTAAAACCTTACATAATCCTTTACACTCTTTTTAATAAAATCTTTAAACCCTTAGTGTGCATATTGTCATAATTTGTGTCAGAGATATTCTATTGTGCAATGTTTAATAATTCTAAGTGGGATAGAATCACTTTTAGACAGCATAAAAAGCGATTGTGATATATTGCAAGAAGCAAGTGATACATTTAAAGATTTTATAAACGAACAAAAGAAAAAACTAAAAGGTATGGATTCTTCATTAGCATTGAAACAAGCTTGTATGAATGCCCTTGCAAATGAGGAATTTACAAAAGAGGTATCAAACAAATATCAAAACCAAGCAAAAGAATATTTAAAAAATGGAGATATGGATAATTATCGCAAAGAGATTGTAAAAGCAAAAGAAGTAGAGGATAAAAGGAGACAAAATATTGCAAAAACACAAAATGAAAGTGTCAATAAAGTGTTAAACTCATACAATCTCTACACAGAGGGCAGTGCAAGCAATGGCAGTAAATATAACATGCTTTACAGAAAAGACACACAAGAAATGATGAGTAAGATTCAAAAACAACTAAGCGATACAAAAATTAGAACAATGAATGAGAAAGAAAGACAAGAAGCCTTGCTAAGAACACAAAGCATGATATTACAAGTTTTAGCATCACAATATGAAGTTATGCAAAATATGAATGCCAAAATATGAATACTCTATATGCAAGTATGGCATTAGATACAATACAAGAAACAAATCCTGCGAAAGCAGACACAATTAAACCTGAAAAAATTGAAAAATTTAAGCGTAATGACATAGGACAACCTGACTTCACTTCAACATTTTTTGAGAGTAAAAGGAACTAGATATGGGTATTTTGCAA
>NZ_FZPK01000084.1 GCF_900198625.1 Helicobacter rappini
GCTGGTGTCTTTTGGTAGGCAAAGAGTATAAGAGTATATTCTCCACTTAGCAGTTTAGCTAATTGCGTGGATTGATGTGTTTGTTGTGTGATTTGTGTATTCGTGTTAGTTTGTGTAGTATTGCTTATGTTGTTATTTGCGTTTTGAGAGTTTGGTGTAGTAATGCTTTCTTGTGTATTGTTTGCTTGGCTTATGTGTGTAGTTGATGATTGATGTGTTTGTGTATCTCTTGTATTCTCTTTTGATTGTAAATATTCTTTAGGATTAAATGAAATGATATTTCCTTTGTAGGTATCACTTGGGAGTTCATAATAATCTATATCTTTTTGTAGTTTTGTCTTGTTTGGATTATATTCTTTAGTAGGGAGTATCATATATGCCCATTGAATGAGTTTGTATCCATAATAGAGTGCTTCACACTCTAAGGTAGTATCTATTTTTAAAGGCTTTTGTGTGTTGTGTATCTTTACTTCGAGGATAGAATCTGTGTTAGTTATCATTTCATCTAGTGTGGTGGTTTGCTTGAGTTGTAAGACATTCTTATAAATAATGCTTTCGCCTTTTTTGGCTTTTTGCTTAAGGTCATAATTTACTGATACTATACCTACACCTGTTATCTTGTGTATATCATAGGTGGAGTAATGTTGTGCTACTAAGTCATTACAAGAGAGTATGAGTTTAGTAGTAGCTTTCATATCAAGGTTAAGCTCTGTGCTTAGGATAGCATTATAGCTAGTATTGTCTGCCTTATCTTGTATGATATTACCATTAGTATCTGTATTTGCCTGCAAGGCTATTGGATAGGTTTTTCTATTTTCACAATTAAGTAGATAGATGATAGGCTGTCCTTGAGTGTTGTGAGAATCGTGCATAGAATCTATAGAATCTTGTGATTGATTCTGTGT
>NZ_FZPK01000047.1 GCF_900198625.1 Helicobacter rappini
TTAAACTTCCCCCCCCCCCCCCACGAATTCTAATATTGATTCCATTTTTTATAGTAAGCTTTTTTGCTGGAATGTCAAATGAAATTACAGGCATTATTGTTGTCATTATTCATATTTGCTTACTCTTTTATGCAGTCTTTATCGCAAAGGTTAGATTACCATTTTGGTATTATGCTGGAGTGATTTTATTTGTATTGGGTTTTTTAGCATTGTATCTATCACCCGGTCATGCGAAGAGAGCGGCGTTATTTGTAGAATTAGAGATTGAATATTATTCCATTGGTGACTTTTTACATATGAGTTTATATGAAAAACTTGCAAGAATCAGTCATGTTATGAAATCCACAAGCACAACCCTTGTTACATTTGCATGTTTATTATTATGTTTTTTATACACTCAAATTAAACAAAAACAATGGCAGCACATTGGTGTAATACTCCTATTTGCCGTGATTTTTATTGCAGTCTTTTCTATACCTACCTTGCATTTTATTAAACATCTTGTTGGCGCATGTTTGTTTATTGTGATATGCTATTACGCTTCGGTTGTCTATAAAAAGGATGACAATATGGAATTATCTAGGTTGTATTTTTATGCTTTTTTACTTTTTATTTTTTGTCATATATGTCTTTTATTGACACTGCAGGTGAATATCCCGCCTAGGGCCCGTCTCTTTGTGGTTCTCATAGGGATTGTTGGGTTTTTAATTGTTTATAAAGTCATAGAAAATTTGTTTTACAATCACGAGAAAAAGATTCGATATGCAATCTTATTGTTTAGCTTTCTTTATGGAGGTTTTGTCTTGAGTGCATTTGTTGATATGCGTATAAAATGGGAAAATATGGCAACTTATATAGAGACACAAAAGGCACGGGGGATAGAAGATATAGTGGTAAGCTCTAAATATTTTCACAGCTTTTATAAACGCTATGGAGATTGGCAGAATCCAACCGATAAAGCCGATGAATTTCCAAATCCAAGTTATGCAAAGCATTTTGGCGTGAAAAGCTTTGTGGTTAAAGATGATTAAGTAACTCAGTCTTTGGGGGAGGAGGGTCTTTTATAGCCCTTATTTTCTTAATATAATTGAAAATATTGAGGTGGGTTTTATAAATCCCAAACCTATTTAATCTATCTTGGGCAGGCAAAATAACATAACTTCATCTGTTGGATGGAAAACAGAAAGTTTTGCAATAAAAAAGCTATACCCAAGATCCCAAGAATCTATGAGTTCTTTTGTATCAAAAAATTGCTCCGCATTATGATATATTGCAATGATTAATATAGGTCTGTGTAAATATATGGTTTCCTTTGCCCCAAGCAAAGCCTTAATTTCTGCCCCCTCAATATCCATTTTAATTAATCCAATCTCTAAATGAGAATCATGCAAACTAGATTCGGTGGTTATTTTTGGAATATTACCCCCCCCCCCCCATTGTTTGCAATTAGCACAGAATCTAGTCTTACAGATTGTTCTGTATTGCAATTGGACACAGCAAGATTGAAGGCAAAAGCGTTTATATTGTATTTTTTAATATTTTCGCTTAGCTCATTAAAACACAAAGCTTCCATCTCAAAACTCACGATTCTATATGGGTTATATTTAGCAAAACAGAACGCACTATCGCCATTTGCCGCTCCCACATCTATTATGGTTTTATTGTGAATACGACTTGCAATATAGTGTGTTGGAAGCAGTTTAATGCCATTATGATAATAATATACTTCACTCATAAAGTAGTTAGATAGTGGATACTCTGACCACATCTTGTTATCTAGAATCTCTTTTTGCAAAGCTAAATCTCTTTGTGAAAACAGCGTATTTTTATCAAACAATGCTTTTTGTGTGGAACGCGGGATAAGACATATTAGCTTCTCTAGCACTTCATCAATAATGCTACAACTTTCCATATCTAAACCATGTTTTAGCTTTTGAATCCGCACATTAATATCTTCACAAAATATCAGATCTTTAAAGCTATCAGCCCAATTGTAGCCAATATCAATAAAACTATAAGGCGATTTTCTCTTTTTCTTTTTAAGCTTTAGAAAATATAGTATTTTATAAAGATATTGTTTTATCATCTCTCATATCCTTTTTAATTTTTTGCGAAGTATTTTGTAGGCACGCCATTTTTGAAAATATTTAAAATCAGTTGCGCGTATCATCTTTTTATATCGATACAACAAATCACTAGGTTTTGAATCAATTTCTGCACAAAACAAACTATAATGAAGTGAAATTTTATGCCTCTCCAATAATGTGGAAAATAGTTTTTGCACAGATAAAGCACGATGAAATTCATATTTTGAAGAAAAAGTCTTTCCACAATGATTATTATTGCTATGCACACGATAGTAAATGCCTTTGAAATCTAAGTGAAATATTTTTGCCCCAACCAATGCGGCACCATAGATTATACAATCATCAGCCCGTATTCTCCATTCATTTTCCAATGAAAGTGGCAAGATTCTGCTAAGCATCTGTTTTGTAATTGCTATTGTAGAAGTAGAGTGTCCATAATAAGAGCCATTAAAGTAGGTATCAAATATACTAAAACCTAAATCACCATAGGGCAAAACCTCATTATCACCATCGCTTATTTTACCATCTTGCATGATAAATAAATCGCAAAATAACATATCGCACTGGGACTCTAAAAAAGTTTCCACAGCTTTTTTGATGTAGCCCTCACGCATATAGTCATCAGCATCAAGAAAAAACACAATTTCACTCTTCCCATCAAGGTGAATAAATCCGGCATTAAACGCACTTAGCTGACCGCCATTTACTTTTGTTGTCAATCTAATATTTGCATATTGTTTGCAATAATCCTGCACTATCCTTACAGAATCATCGCTGCTTCCATCATCTACGACATGAATGAGAATATGCGGATAATCCTGCTTTATAACAGAAAGGATACATTCGCTAATATATTCTGCATAGTTGTAAAGAGAAATGATAATCTCAACTTGCGGAAGTTTCATGTTGTCCCTCTTTTTTAAGATTTTCTTTAAAATCTTGCACGCATTTTTCCACTTCTTTTCGCTCAAAATCATTAAAGAACCAATCCCACTCTTGTTTTTCTATGACTTTATATTGCAGGTTTGAATAATGTTTGGGATCTAGTATTTCTTTATCCAAGCGTATCGGCTTAATTGCACCTTGTCCAAATTCCTCAATAAAATCACAATGAAATCCATCACAAATAAATTTAATCGAACATTCTTCACATCGTTTTGGCTTAATCTTTTCCTTAAGAATGTCATCAAACACAAGGTCTTGCTCTAAATAAAAATGCTCTAATTTACTAAAGGATTCTATGTTTTTTACATTTGGAGTATAGAACTTAATCTTATCTAAAATTGGCTTTTCATAGGGTTGGATTGGTGCATATTTGTCATCAAAACGAATATAGGGCAATATTGTGCGTTTTAGCCATGTAAAGCTTTTGTGTCGTTTTGCCATGCGTCTTTTGTGTTGTGTGAAAAAGCGTATGACATCTGGTTTTTCTGTCGTTAGTTTTGCTGCCCTTTGAGGTTGTCTCTCAATCCACAATCTAGAGCTTCTCTCCCATTCATGTAGATCATATATCATTTGCAAACTATTTGCAATGTTTTTTCTATGTCGCTCTTCAACAACGCAAAATGGCAGGAATCTCAAATTCACTTCAATGCCATGAGATTCTAATCTATCAATACAAGGCGTAAGTTTTTGCCCTATCACATCATAATATGGAATATTGTGCGTATCTCTTACCCTCTTTTGATCACCTGCATTATTGTAACCTAAAAAATTTACCACTCGTGCATTATATTTAATTGCAAGATCAGTAATTTGCGGCAATTCATCTATAACCTCATTTGTTAAAACGCAATTTGCCCGTATTGGAATCTTTAGTATTTGTAGATTTGTAAGGGCTTTAATTTGTCTCTCAAAGCCACCTTTTTTACCTACAATCTTATCATAGGTAGCACCAATACCATGCAAAGAGCAGAGAAAATCATAAACCCCTGCCTCTTTAAATTTTTGTGCGTGTTCAAACTTTGCTAAAGCAATAAGGTTTGTTATAAGACTTGGTTTTAATCCGATTTCATTGCAGTATTTTAAAAGCTCAAAAATATGAGGATAGATGGTCGGCTCACCGCCTTGAATATCTATGCTATTACAATTGAACTCATCAACATAGATTTTACAGATTTCTTTTGCTTTATCAAGAGAGAAAAATGGATGCTCAGGGTGCTTCTTGTCAGCGATCCGCTCAGCAAAGTAGCAAAAATAGCAATTGAGATTGCAGGTCTGCCCTAGCCACATAACGCCACGCCTCGTGGGTAGTTTCTTTTGGCATAAAATATAATTTTCGTTATTGCAGAGGTATTGCCCCCCCCCCCCCGCTTATACGCACATGATTCATAGAGATCTCCTTAAAAAATAAAAATAATGCGTTACTCTATCCAAATAAAGTTAATAACAAAAACCAAATCCCACTTGATTCTAAACAATTAAAATTATCACATTGCAACACGCTCAACAGATTCTTATTGCAAAATATTTTCTATAATGTTGCAAATTTTGCAGCATAAATTACAAAACTCTAACACAACAAAGCAATAAAAGATTTTGCTTTTTTTGTTATAATTTTAACTTTACTTAACATATATAAAACTGGATTTTACATGAAACACATACCAAATATTCTTACATGTTCGCGTATTTTACTCGCTGTTTTGCTGCTTGTTGTGATGCTTCATTGGGAGCATATCGTACCTTCATGGGTAGATATTTCTTGGCGGAATTATTGTGCTTGTCTTATTTTTTGTATCGCTTCTATCACAGATTTTTTTGATGGCTATATTGCACGGCAGTTTGATTTGGGTAGCACATTTGGCGAAGTCTTTGATCCTTTAGCGGATAAAATGCTGATACTTGGGGCATTCATCGGCTTATTGTTGCTTGATAGGGCGAATGCGTGGGCGGTTTTTATCATCTTATCGCGTGAGTTTTATATCACAGGCTTGCGTGTTGTAGCGGCAAACTCAAAGCAAAATGTCGCAGCAAGCCCACTTGGCAAATACAAGACTGGCTTTCAGATTCTAGCGATTGCGTTTTTACTTGCTGATTTTTTCCCCGGTGGCACACTTTTTTTATGGATTGCAGTGATTGTTACACTATATTCTGGGCTTGATTATACCTTTAAATATTACAAGGCTATGGCTTAAATGGGAGTATTATTTGCCATTTTGGGACTCTCGTTTCTCATATTTTTTCATGAACTAGGGCATTTTTTATTTGCGCGTTTGTTTGGTGTTAGGGTTTTAGTCTTTAGCATTGGCTTTGGTAAAAAGCTTATCACAAAGCAATACAAAGGCACAGAATACACCCTATCTCTCATACCGCTTGGTGGATATGTAAAGCTCAAAGGTGAGATTACAAAAGATTCTATATCTAAAGATTCTAATGAGATAGAATCTAGTATTTCTAGTCAATACGATAAAGATTCCCTGCTTTCTAAGCACCCATTTCAGCGGATTTTAATCCTTCTTGCAGGTCCTTTATTTAATTTTATTTTAGCATTTTTCATATATATAATCATTTTTGCAAAAGGTGTGCCAAGCTATTCTAATACCCCTATTATTGGAGATATTGGCAAGGAATTTTTAGCTTATAATATCTTAAAAAAAGATGATGAGATAATAAGCATTAATGGAATCAAGGTGGAAAAATTTAGCGATATTAGCCATATTTTAAATGAGAATAAAACACAAAATATGGAGGCAAAGCTGCTTATATCTCGCCCTATTTCTTATGAAAAATCCAATAAAAACAAAGAGATTTTAGAACTACTTGTGCCTTTAAGCAAGGAAAAGGATCGCATAATATTAGGCATCACACCTGCTATTACAATCATGTATTTTAGTCCCATTGAGATATTACAAAACGCCATAATGAAAGTCTATGATGATATTATGCTGATATATAAGGGATTGCGGGATATGCTGCTAGGGCTAATTGGGCTTGAGAATCTAAGCAGTGTGGTAGGCATTACTGATGTGAGTGCGAAGGCATATAATGCGGGATTTGTTAATTTTATTTTGGTGTTAGCTATCATTTCTGTGAATCTTGGCGTAATAAATCTTTTACCCATACCCATAGTCGATGGCGGGCAAATCCTTTTTACTCTCTATGAATGGCTAACCGGAAAGGCTCTGCATGAAAAAATAGCAAATATCCTTGTCGCATTAGGACTTAGCTTCATTATAACTCTCATGTTGCTTGGACTTTACAATGATATTGTAAGGATTGTTGGGGGATAAAAGTAAATAGGGCGAGAATTGAAAAATGTTATAAAATTTGCATTCAAGATTTAACTGCAAGAAATATGAAATTAAAAATATTTTTTGCTGTAACAATCTTAATAAATTTCATTACAAAAAATAATTTTACAAACATTATTTCCATGCTGACAGAATCTTGCTATAATCACATCAAGGAGTTCGTATGAAAACTTATGAAAAAAGTGTCTATGTCGCTATGGCGGCAGATTTACTGCACGCTGGGCATATTAATGTCTTAAAGATTGCTAGACAAAAAGCAGATGAGCTACAAGCAAGAGTTGTAGTTGGGCTATTAACAGATAGTGCAATTGCAGAAGTTGATGAGACGGCTTTTTTAGACTATAATCAACGAAAAGAGGTGTTAGAAAATCTCAAACTTATTGATGAGATTATCCCACAAGAAACTTTTAGTTATATATACAACCTTAACACCATTAAGCCCATTCTTGTGATTCACGGCGATGATTGGCAGAGTGGCTATCTGCGACACTATCGAAATGAGGTTATAGAAGTGTTGCACACGCTTTATCCGCAACAGCATACAGGTATGGATTCGCATCCAAATCTTTTGGAGATTCCATATAGCCATAATATTAATGCGCTTGGTATTAAAAAAGCATTGCATTCACTTGGCATTAGCACAAATGCAAGGCAGTCTCGCCTAAGAAAATTACTTACACTCACCCCCCCCCCCCCCCCCCCCCCCCCCCCCCCCCCCCCCCCCCCCCCCCCCCCCCCCCCCCCCCCCCCCCCCCCCCCCCCCCCCCCCCCCCCCCCCCCCCCCCCCCCCCCCCCCCCCCCCCCCCCCCCCCCCCCCCCCCCCCCCCCCCCCCCCCCCCCCCCCCCCCCCCCCCCCCCCCCCCCCCCCCCCCCCCCCCCCCCCCCCCCCCCCCCCCCCCCCCCCCCCCCCCCCCCCCCCCCCCCCCCCCCCCCCCCCCCCCCCCCCCCCCCCCCCCCCCCCCCCCCCCCCCCCCCCCCCCCCCCCCCCCCCCC
>NZ_FZPK01000053.1 GCF_900198625.1 Helicobacter rappini
TCTCCCTCCCCCCTAAACAAACAAATCAAATCAAAAATATTTTTAATTTTTGATTTTGCATTTGTTTTTATATCTACTCTAGCATTTAATATGCTAGAGTTTTGTATATTTGTATCTCTATATAGTATAGAAACTGACTCTTTTGGATACACTTTTGATTCATTTGAATACATTTCTGTATCTGTGAAATTTGCAATATTTTTTTGCTTTGTTTTGCTATATTTATTAACATAATTTGGTACAATATCACTTGAAGTTTGAGAGTTGCTATGTGCTTCTTTAAAACTTTTTCTTCTTACACTTATATAGTTTTGGGTTACTATATACTCTCTGCAAGACTTAACAATTAATTCTCTTTTTACTAACTTCCCTAAGATTTTGTAGAGATGTCCCCGAGCTATGTTTAAGTGTTCTGCTATCTTTGTAATACTTATACGATAACTTTTACAATTACGATTATTGTAGTAGTAGAAAAAATCTAAAACTATTGCCTCTTTTATACCTATGCTTAATGATTTTAATAAACTTGTGTCTATAAAGTAGTTAGACTTCATATTTTAAACTCCTAAAATTAGCAGTTTATGTGTCAATTTTCACTTTTTTACGATACTATAAACACCTAAATTGCTATGTTTTAAGAGAGTTAATAGAATTCTGGAATCAAGCATTATATTTGCAACTTTAAATGCTATAATTACAAAGTTTTTCTGGCATACATCTTGCTTTTAACATAATCTAAAATTTTAAGGTGTTCATAATATGCAAAACAATATTTCTACTTGCTCTAGTCATACAAATAAAAACTCACAACACAATCTAAATGCAGAAGCTGCAAACACCATGCGAATAAATAATAAACGGGGGGGGGGGGGGTGAATCTAGTGAGATCTATAATCAGCAAACAGGTTTTGTCCTTAAGCACGATAATTTTGTAGAATCTGGCACTATTCGCACAAACACACAGCTTAAACTTCAAGGTATGGAATCTGATACCACACTATCTTTACAACCACCTAAAAAAATCGCTGTAATTATCCCCTGCTACAATGAGGAAAAGACTATCGCTCAAGTTATTGATGAAGTCTTTGCTGTCCTGCCAAACGCACATATTTATGTGTTTGATAATAATTCAAGTGATAATTCAAGAAATATTGTTAAAGCAAAAATTGATGAGATTAAATCTTTAGATTGTCATATTGAGCGAAGCGAAATATCCAATATGGAATCTAAAAAAGATTTTTCGTGCTTACACACTCGCACGAGCGGAGCTCTTGCCCACACTTGCAAAAATGACAAGACCGCAGAATCTTACAATTTTGCACCCCTACGCCCCGCATCCACCCATTTGGATAAGAATCTAGATTCTAAAAATTACGCCCTAAACCCCGCAGCCCACCCAAATTTAACGCAGAATCTAGATTCTATAAAAATGCACCCCAAACCCTGCACCCACACCGAATCGGTAGAGAATCTAGATTCCAAAATCCCCACAAAATCCCTCACACTCCATAGTGTTAGCACGCAAGGCAAGGGGGCGGTTATGCGAGAGGCATTTGCCTTGATTGAGGCAGATTTCTACATAATGATTGATGCAGATACTGAACACGATGCTTCTATCTTACCACAAGCACTAGCGTATTTTAGCACTCACAAACTTGATATGCTAAATATCGCAAGAGAGGCAGACTCTAGCACATATCGCAAGGGGCATAGCTTTGGCAATAAGCTGTTTTCAAAAAGCACACAAATGCTTTTTGGCACAAAAATTAACGATATGCTGAGTGGTTATAGAATCTTTTCTCGCCCTTTTGTGAAGAGCTTCCCAGCCCATAGCAATGGCTTTGAGATAGAGACTGAACTCACCATTTATGCCCTAGAGCAAAGGCTTCGCACCGATGAGATAAAAGCCCCTTATAAATCCCGCCCAGAAGGCAGCTTCTCTAAACTTTCAACCTTTAAAGATGGCTTTAAAATATCGCTTATGATTCTAAATCTCTTGTTTAGTGAGCGTCCTTTGCTTGTTTTTGGTGTGCTAAGTGCTATATGTTTTTTGCTGTCTCTATTCTTTGGTGTGCCTGTCTTTGTGGAGTTTTTAGAGACTTCTAAAGTGGCGAGATTTCCTACACTTTTTGTGTGTGTTGGGCTTATGGTGATTGCTGTGGTGCTTTTTATCGCAGGGCTTTTAGCCCATCTTGTTACAAAAAGCATTAAAGAATCTCGCTATTTAGCCTATTTGCAAAGCAAAAGGGAAAGCTATAAGGGCATATATGGTGAGTGATATTGTATCTTATAGAAAAGATTCTAATGATATGGAATCTAGTGTGGATTCTAAAAGAGATTGTTGTGTTAAGCGAAGTGAAATATATTGTCATACTGAAGCCTTTGAGGGCGAAGTATCTAATGTAGAATCTAAACAAGATTTTTCGCCTATGGCTCAAAATGACAAGATTCTAGAATCTACACCAACAAACCACACAAACAAAACCACAAATTCTAGCAGTTGCCCTATGGCTTTGGAGGCTTTGAGCGAATTAGAGGGTAGGAGTTATCTAAGCGATAATGACTATCCCTCTAATTCGCTCAATCGTTCAAATTGTATAGACAAGGGCGAATTTTTACAGAATCTAGATTCCAAAACACATAAAAGCTTAAAACAACTCATACTATTTTTCTGTATCGGTGGGGGCATTACCCTTTTAGAGCTTTTAGGATTCTATATCCTATATAAAATTTTTGGGGTGCATTATATTCTTGCTTCGCTTATTATGTTTGTGCTAGCTAGTGGGATTGGTGTGTGGCTATATCGGAGATTTGTGTTTGGGGAGACACATCTACATTCAAGCCTTGAAGTAGGACTAACCTATCTTATCAACACTATAGGCATAGGACTAAATACGCTAATTCTATGGCTATGTGTGGAGTTTTTGGGATTTGAAGCGATTGTAGCAAAGATTCTAGCTTCTTTGCTTGTGGCATTTTATGGCTTTTATGCGAGAAAGCTTGTCATTTATAGAAAAGAACCTAAATTCTATTTTTACACAAAAAGCCCTGCACCCGCCCATAAAGGTGTAGATTCTAAATTTATCAAAAAGGAGTGTCAATGATTGAAATTCTAAAATCTGTGCGATTAAGCAAGGGGAGTAAAATCGCCCTTAGCGTGTGGTTTATTCTGCTTATGCTTGTGGTGATTATCTTTCTAGCTTTGCGTTTTATGAGTAAGGATAGGATAGATTATGCGGATATGATTGTGGAGAGTGAGATTACTCGCACGATCGAGAAATGTAAGGCTGTATGTAGCGAAATGGCATTTATAAATGTTAAAAATGCAGAATTTGTGAATACATGTCAAAAGCAATGTGAAGAAAATCGTAACGAAACCCACACTTATGAAATCAAGCTAGATTTTAAAAGTAAGATTTTTAGAGCACATCTTACATATGGGGCAATAATTTTAAACGAGGTAGAATGGAGTAAAGATATAGAGCGGTTGGGTGGTGTGGTTTCAATCTATCAGTTATCAAAAGATAATGGCAATCTTGAGATAGTAGCCCCCTATCAATTACAAGTTGGGCAGAACATAGGTATCGCGAGTTATAGCACAGAGTTTTCAACATTGCTCTTGCAAGATTATGCGGGTAGGCTTATTTTCTTGTTTGGGCTTTGTGTGATGATATGGTTTTTATATGTGCCTCTTAGACTATATTTAGCTAGATTTAATACAACACATCCAAAACAGCATATAGAACAATATGCCTTGAATTCTGTGTTATCTTTGAGGGATAAACTCTTTTTAGCATTAAGTGCATGTATTATCATTGCCTTGTTTATATTTCAGTTTTGGCTTGGATTTCCGGGTTATCATGTCATAGGCGATATATATAGAAATATTCAGCTCAATACGACAAATTTTGCCCCAGTGTTACCCTCTTATGTATTGGGAATCTCATATTTTCTTTTTGGAAAACATTTATATTATATGTTTTTACTTAATCTCGCACCATTTTACACTGGACTTTTGTTTTTAGTGTGGGGCTTTTATATTCGCTTTAGAAGTATTTTTGCGATTTTGTTGCTATTTCCTGTGTTTATAGGCAATATCTATTTTCAAAACTTTATTCAGCTAACTAGCTTTTCTTTGCCTATGCTTTTATTTTGTGGTTATGCTATGGTGCTTTTTATGCTACTTGTGCCTTTGTCTCCAAGAAAAGCTAAGATAATGTGGTGGCTTATTGGCATAGTATTCTTCTTCGCGATTTTATGGCGGCATAATGCGATTTTTAGCGTGTTTCCTGTGAGTTTTGTGCTTGTGTATATGTGGCTTTGCAATCGTGGTATAAATACGAAAGAATTTGTAAAAAAATATATAAATGGTGTCATAGCCTGTGCGATACTCTGTCTTTGCGCGGTCATCATTGTGCCACGAAATCTTATCTTTCCTCGCCCTGCATTACCTGCCAATCATGTGTTTTTACATCAAATTGCAGGGGCTTGTGTGCCTGCCGATGATAGCAGCTGTTTTAAAGATGAGTGGTATTATCCAGAAAAAACTTGGAATAATGTAAAGGAGTTATATGCAAAATATCCACGATTTGCAGATCCATTTAATGTTGCTCACGGAACAGAACGCACATTTGCTGTGGGACAGCTTGATGGGCTTCATAGTCAGTGGATTAAGGCAATTTTTAAGTATCCTGCGAATTTTGCACAACATGAGTGGAGATTTTTACAAGCTATGTGGATTCAGAATCCGGGTTGGATATTTAACAGCAGAGAATTGCAAGAAAAACCTACGCACCCATCACATGTAGCAGCAGTAAGTAAATTTAGAGAATCTGAACGAAGCATTGTATTCACACCCACACAAGAAAAGATTTATGACTTTTTATATGAGCATCGTTTGCTTTTAAATCACTTTTGGAGTGTGGCTTTAAGCTTTGGAGTGATGATGCTCTCTCTTATTTTATGGCTAGTTAAGAGAGATTTACGCAATAGTTTGCTTATGTTTAGCTTTGGTGTGGGCTTTGCAGGATTTTTTAGTGCATTATTTATCGTGCTTTTTACCCCTCTTGATGATTCTCGATATATGTCACCGGTATTGCCTTTAGGACTTTTAGCAATCATTGGTTTTATAGCATTTATGCTTGATTGTTATAAAAGGGTTAGGGCGTGATTCTTTAGATTTTTTGGTTTGTATGTAATCTTTGCCATGCAACAATAGAATCATATATCACAATGACTTCAAAGTTTTGCTAATAGATTTCTAA
The DNA here is from genome assembly GCF_900198625.1 of Helicobacter rappini. Classification (GTDB taxonomy): domain Bacteria; phylum Campylobacterota; class Campylobacteria; order Campylobacterales; family Helicobacteraceae; genus Helicobacter_A; species Helicobacter_A rappini. The sequence continues at coordinate 5,265 of NZ_FZPK01000053.1, forward strand.
CAATCTCTCTAGCAAATTCTTGGAAGTAGCTCACCTTGTGGATATTCTAAAAATCTTTTACTGCCATATTTTGTATGTAACACAACTTTTTGGTGATAGGTAGTTTTGCTTATTTGTGCTTTATTATCTTTAGAATCTTGCAAGTTAAATATCGGGTTAAATACCTTGCTTACTTCACCAATGATTGTGGCATTCACGCCTAGTGTATGCCCTCTTAATAGAGATAACACTTCTTCTGCATATTGCTTAGGCATGGCGATCACACATACACCTTCATTTGCTAGATCATAAGGCTCTAGCCCTAGCATTTCACATACACCATGCACTTCAGAATCTATCTGTATTTTCTCTTCATAAATATCAATACAAGCATGTGAGCTTATAGCCCATTCATTTAAAACGCTTGATAGCCCACCACGCGTAGCATCACGCATAGCATGTATAGGGATATTGCTTTGCAAGAGTGATTCTAACATGGGATAAAGACTAGCACAATCGCTTTGTATATTGCTTGTAATTGCGATATTGTTCTGCTCTAAAAAGATTCTTGCACCATGACTTCCTATCTTACCGCTTAGGATAATTGAGTCGTTCTCGCTTAGATTCTTAGCACTTATGCAATCTTTTTCAACACTGCCAATGCAAGTTGTATTAATAAATATGAGTTTATCTTTTGCTTCTGTGCTATCTGTAACCTTTGGCAATACTTTAGTATCTGCGGATAGAATCTTTATGTTAAGACTCTTGCATTCAAGGGCAATAGATTCTGCAATTTGTTTTAATAAATCTATGTTAAAACCCTCTTCAATAATAAAGCCTATGTTTAAATATAATGGTTTTCCACCCATCATAGCTACATCGTTACTGCTACCACATACACAAAGCTTACCGATATTTCCACCTGCAAAAAATATGGGATTTATAGTATAGGAATCTGTGCTTGTTACATATTTCATATCTTTTATACTAGAAAAGATTCCACAATCTTCATTTGCATAGGGCATAAGGTCTTTGAAATAGGGCATAAAAACCTTTTGCACAAACTCGGCTGCATTTATGCCGCCGCTACCATGTGCTAATGTTACAATATCCATAATTTTCCTTTTTAGTGGTTATTCGTTTTCCATTGCCGATGGGGCTTTATTCATACTTTTCCCAGACAACACATTATTGATTTTATTAGCAATGAAGTGATTACGCGTTGTAAAATGGCTAATGATTTCACCTATAATATCATCAGGTAAGCTATCTTGCATATCTTTACAATGCCCCTTAAACTCATCTTCAGTAATACCTGCTGAATCTTCAAATAGCTCAATGTATCTTCGCATGAGTTTTTGCTCTCTTTCTTTCTGTAAGACTTGCTGCATAATCTCATCATAAGTGGCTTGTAAATCTGCGATTTTCATATCAAATAATTCATTTTTTGTGTAAATACCACTAATTTCTAGAATCTTAGCAATAAGAGTGCGTTTCTCTTTGCTATTGTCATAGAAAGGTTTATATTCAGATTCTAAATCTCTGCTTAGAAAAGTTTGCATGATATTAAGCTTTGTTTCAGCTGTTGAGCGTAAATACTCTAGCGTCCCAGAGCTTTTATAGCGATTGTGCAGTTTCTCTAACCATAGCACATCATTACGCATACTTTCATAATGTGCTATGAGTGTTTCTCTCTCTTGTGGTGGCAAGGATTCTAAATCGCTTTTAATCTTATCTAGCACCTCATCTTGCACTCTTGCATGCACGATTGCTATAATCTTTTGCAAACGAGTATAAGGCACAGGCATTTTAATCTCCGCCATAAAAGCGATTAAATCCGTTGGCATATAGGTATGCAAAAATTCATATAAAATATCATATATATCATCTGTTGTTTGAGCCTGCTTTAAGACATCGATAACATCTCTTTTCTTCGCCTCTAAAAATTCTATTTCAGAGTTTTCTTCCTGCAACAGATTATGATAATATGAGATGCCCTCACGCACAATGCGTTCATACTCTGTTTGCAACTCTTCAAGCCCTAAATCCACTACATTATCAACACCATGTGTCCGCAAGTATTCCTTTAATGCAATGCTATCGTGCATATTTTTCCTTTTATTTGCCTTGTAATCTCTGCGTAAAAGTATAGCATATTAAGAATATTTTGTTATGTGAGTTTCTAGACTAGATTCTATGTGAATATAGAAAAATTTGCTAAAAAAATGTAGAATCATCTTTTCATACATTACTACTTAGGAAATATGCCATGCAAGACCAAGCAATGCTTACCATCATTCTACCAACTTTTAATAAGAAAGATTATATCGCCCAAACCCTAGAATCTATATTCATGCAAAAGACTATATATAGCTATCAAGTCATTATTGCTGATGATGCCTCGAGCGATGGCACACTTGATATTGTGAGAGAATATAGTCTTAAGTATCCAAATGCAATACAGATTTTAGAATCTAGTCAAAATCAAAAGCTTTTTAAAAATATAGTGAGGGCTTATGAAATAACAAAGACTGAGTATTTTTGCGTGCTTGACCCAGATGACTACTGGATAGATGAAGAAAAAATACAAAAAGCACTTGATTTTTTAGAAGAGAATAAGGACTTCACAGCGTATTCTCAAAATACACGCATGTTATATAGTGATGGCACGACAAAAGAATATATCGGGGCGAAAGAAGACAAAGTCTCAACCTTTGATGATTATTTAAATGATAGGGCGATTTTTGGACATACTTCAAGCTGTATTTTTAGAAATGTGATCTTTAAAGACGGACTTCCAAAGCAACTGCAACATTTGCAATATGTAAGTAATGAAGTGTCATTTCGAGGCGATTCATTTCGCAATCTCATTCACATGCATAAAGGCAAAGCTATGTATAAACCTGGAATAGATAGCGTATATAGAATCCATAGCGAGGGCATTTGGCAGTCTCTAGATACAAATAAGCAAATGATTATAGGCTGCATGTTTCATAAAGATATGTATTTTTATTTTGATAAAAAGTATATAGAGTTATTGTTTTTCTCATATAGGCTTTATGAGCGACTTTTGCAAAAAGAAAATTTGATTACTACTTTTACAATGGAGCATAAAAACTTTATGTCCTTAATGAATGAACTCTATGAATTACATGGAATCTATAAGCCATTATTAGCCCAGCTAAAAGAGACTAAAAAGCCAAAAAGTTTAAAATATAAATTCTTTTTATCATGCTATAAATTCTTACATAAAAAGCTTACTAAGAAAGGGTATTTGTAATTGTGTGGTAAGCAAAAAATTGTTATTGTATTGTTTAACTTGTTTTTAGACACTAGATTCAAATGATCCCTGCAATATGCAGTAAAAATCATAGACAAATACGCTTATATATTAAGTCTTTAGAATCTAATTGCTACAATGCACACTCAATCCAGCACTTGCCTGTGTTGTAGGCATAATCTCAATAGAGTTAATATTTACATGTGGTGGTTGAGTGCTTACCCAAAAGATTATTTCTGCGATGTCTTTTGCATGGAGTGGCTTTGTGTGTTTATAGACATTATTTGCCCTCTCTTTATCGCCATGAAATCGCACAATGGAAAAATCGCTTCCCTCACATAATCCGGGTTCAATATTACTCACGCGGATATTTTTATCATACAAATCAGCACGCAGGTTACGACTAAATTGCTTTACAAATGCCTTTGTAGCCCCATATACATTTCCACCACGATAGGCATAACTACCAGCAATAGACCCCACATTAATAATATGCCCACTTCCCTTTGTTACCATGTTGGGCAAAATGCAATGTGTGATATGGCTTAGAGCTTTTATATTAGTGGCAATCATTTCTTCCCAATCGCTATAACTCGTATTTTCCGCACTTTCAATGCCTCTTGCAAGACCAGCATTATTGACTAAGATATCAATATCTAAATCTTTTGTGCTTTTTGTGATAAATTCTTTATCACAAATATCTCCAGCAAGGATTTCAACACAAATATTTTTTTGCATTGAGAGTATCTCTTGCTTGAGTTTTTCTAGCTTTTCTTTTCTTCTTGCGATAAGATAGAGTGCGATATTATCCCATTCTCTTGCATAAGTTAGGGCTAGATAGTAGCCAAAGCCAGAGCTTGCCCCTGTTATTAAGATATGCTTTGTATCTTGTGTGTTATCCAGCATGTTTTTCCTTTGTATTTATACTAGATTTCAAATTCCTGTCATATTGAGTGCATAAGCATGAAATATCTTGTTGAGATTCTATGCTAGATATTTCACCGAAAGGTTTAGCATGGCAAACGGAAGTAGATTCTATACGCCACACTTAAACACAATATTTGAGACATGGTATTAAACCCAAACGCAATGGATATATGTTTTCAAAACTTTATTTAAGCCCTTTCCCAAACGAAACAAAAAATTAAGTGAAATCACATACTTAAATCTCACCCCGTGTTTCTAATACCTTGTGCGATACCAATGATTGTGCCATGGATTTGTTCCATAAGGCGGTGGCGTAAATCTTCATATTGTGCTTGTTTATATTTTCTTACAAGCTCGATTTGCAGAAGGCTTAGAGCCTTAATATTTGGCATACGCGTAAGGATAGTCTCTCTTACTTCTTTATTGCTATCTAAAAGTTCATTTTCATTGCGAGTGATGAGTAGCCACTCAAGTGTTTCATTATATTCATTATGGATTTTACTCCAAATACTTTGCTTTAGTCCAAAATCTTGCACAAAGTCATTATACATTTCTGCTATCTCCATATCGACTTTAATGAAGCCTTGCACGATATTATCAATCGTAGTTTTGAAAAATACAGAATCTTTATAGCAATCTTGCAGTAGCTGCTTATCACCTATGCCCTTCAATGCACTACCTAAGCCATACCACGCGGGGATAATAGATCTATTTTGCGTCCATGCAAATACCCAAGGGATAGCACGCAAGTCTTCTACTCTCTGTGTGTCTTTTCTCTTGCTAGGGCGAGAGCCTAAGTTTAGATTCTGTATAAATTCTATCGGTGTAGCTTGTTTGAAATAGCTTACAAAATTTGGCGTTTCATACACTAAATCCCTATAAGTGCGATATGAGATTCTAGAAAGCTCTTCTAGCTTTGGTAGATAGGGATCTACATCGCATTTAATCTGTATATTTTTATCAACGAGAACAGAATCTAGATTCTTTGTATTTTGCACCCCACCATTTGAGTTAGGATTAAGATTCGCACAAAAGTTATCATGCACCGCTTTTTTCAAAAGACTTGCTAGAGTAAGGGCAAAGCTTCTAATAGCTACGCGTGGATTAAGATAGCGAGATGAGATGATCTCACCTTGTTCTGTTGTCTTCAAGGTTGTGCCGATACTACCGCGTGGAAATGCTAAAAGTGCGCTTTCAAGCTGCCCGCCACCACGACTAATGCTACCACCTTTGCCATGGAAAAGCATGAAGTGAATGCCTAGTCTTTGTTCTAACTTCACAAGGTTTGAAATCGCTTTATAAAGAGAATAATTAGAAGTAAAGATTCCACCATCTTTACTAGAATCAGAGTAGCCTATCATAATTTGTTGTGCGTTGCCAGAATCTTTTAGATATTGTCTGTAATGCTCGTTTTTACTTAGCACTTCTAGAATCTCTTGTGCGTTTTCTAAGTCTTCTATGGTCTCAAATAGTGGTGTAATAAAGATTCCAGACTTGCCATCTTTTATGATACATTCACCATTATCAGTTGTTTTTACCTTGCCTTTTTGCCATAATCCACTGCAGTATGCAAGATATAGCACAGCAAGTAAATCACTAGCCCTTGTTGTCATGGATACAATCACACTTTTTAAAATATCCTTGCTGATTGCCTTTTTCGCCCATAAGATTCGTAAAAACGCATTGAGTGTATGGCGAGTTTGAGAGCTTACTTCCCATAAAATGCTATTTAGATTTAGTGGTGGCTCACTTAAGACTTTATTTAGAATCTCAATCTTTTTTGACTCATGTCTGTGTATAAAATCACTATCAGTATAGCCAAGAAGACACAAGACTTCAGAAACTGCATTCATATACATATCCCTATGCTCTCTAAAGTCAAGCTGCATGAGATGGAATCCACCAAGTAATACAAGATTTCTTAAACTCTTTAGTCGCTTTGCAGCAATAGAATCCAGTGAAGCAATAAGCATATCAATATCTTCTAAAAGTTCTTTTGGATTTTGATAGGTAAAATCTACTTCGCCTACTGCATTGACTTTTAATAAATGATTCTGTAACTTCAATTTAATGAGATTAAGCTTTGCGCGGAATGGCTCTCTTTCATGAAGCTTTAATGATGTTTGATTGAGATAAGACTTTTCTTTTTGTAACGATTTTTGCAATTCTTTACTTGGAGTGCAAAAATCAACCGATAATGATAGCTCTCTTATGAGTTTATTAATCTCTTTTATATAGGTTTGTATGATTAATTCATGTTGCATTTTCATAACGCGTGTCATCATCTCATTACTTACAAAAGGATTGCCATCTCTATCGCCACCTATCCAGCTACCAAGCTTTATGGGGGATATTTTTAGCGGCTTATTTAGCCTATTTGAGACTTGATTTAGCACCCTTAAGGCACTAGGTAAAATGCTATTTTCAATGATAAATAAAAGATTATCAAGCTCAAAAATTACTTCAAGCTTTTCACTACGCACCAAATGGCTTTTCCACAAAAGGTGTAACCTATACTTAATACTTTCTCTACTTTGGGCTATCTCCCTATCTTTGTAGGGGATTTGCTCACTTGGCATATATGAGAACTGCTCTATTTTTTCCAGCTCTCTTGTAATCTCTTGATGGGCTTCAAGGAATGTGCGGCGGCGAGATTCTGTTGGGTGTGCGGTAAATACAGGATAGAATCTAATAGATTCTAATACTCTATCGCAATCAATTCTATCAAAGCCTTCTTCTTCAAGATTCTTATACGCAGTAGCAATGCTTCGAGATACACTTGCGATTTTTGCTTGTTCTTGCTCTTCATAGATATTTAAGATGATATTATGCAGAGAACATGCTTTGATAACGCCCATTAAATACTGACTCTCACTTATTTCATGGAAAAGATCTTTAATCTTTGTGGAATCTGTATTTTTATCTCTTAGAGAATTAAAAAGCATGAGAAATGTTTCTTTGACTTCTGGGCTATTTTCTTCAATGACTTCAAGCAGAATTGTTTTTAAAAATTCATATTTGCATAATTCTTGTTGCATTCTGTTCCCTTTTCTCGTGAATTTATGATATTATATACTCAATTTTTATTTTTTAAGATGAAATTTTAAAGGAATGTAACATGGCATTACAAGTATATTACGATAAAGATTGCGATTTAGGGCTAATTCAAAAGAAAAAGGTAGCCGTCATTGGCTTTGGGAGTCAGGGGCACGCACACGCTGAAAATTTGCGAGATTCAGGCGTAGAAGTCATCATCGGGCTGTATAAAGGCGGCTCTAGCTGGGCTAAGGCTGAAGCAAAGGGCTTTAAGGTGCTAGAAGTAGCTGCGGCGACAAAAGAAGCCGATGTGATTATGATCCTAATCCCAGATGAGCTGCAAGCTGATGTATTCACACAGGATATTAAGCCAAATTTGAGTGAAGATAAAATCATCGCCTTTGGACACGGCTTTAATATTCATTTCGGGCAGATTCAAGCCCCAAAGGGTGTGGGCGTGATAATGGTAGCACCCAAAGCCCCGGGTCATACGGTTCGAAGCGAGTTTGTAAAAGGTGGTGGAATCCCAGATCTAATCGCAGTAGAGCAAGATACAAGCAGGGGCGATGCAAAGGCGATTGCCCTAAGCTATGCAAGTGCGATTGGTGGGGGCAGAAGTGGCATTATAGAAACCACTTTTAAAGACGAGACAGAGACAGATCTCTTTGGCGAACAAGCTGTGCTTTGCGGTGGGGTGAGTAGCCTTGTAAAAGCGGGGTTTGAAACGCTCGTAGAAGCGGGATACCCTGAAGAGATGGCATATTTTGAGTGTTTGCACGAGCTAAAGTTGATTGTGGATTTAATCTATGAAGGGGGCTTAGCAAATATGCGATACTCTATCTCAAATACCGCAGAATACGGCGATATGGTAAGCGGACCAAGAGTGATAAATGCAGAATCTAAAAAGGCGATGAAAGAGATTCTAGCAGATATACAAGAGGGACGCTTTGCTAAAGACTTTATTTTGGAGCGAAAGGCTGGGTATGCGAGAATGAATGCAGAGAGAAAGAATCTAAACGCTCACAAAATTGAAAAAGTCGGCGGTAGGCTAAGGGCTATGATGCCTTGGATTGGCGCAAATAAACTTGTGGATAAGGATAAGAACTAGATATATCTGTTTTTGTAGCAAAATATACATTGTTTAGTGTGATATGCATTTAGTGTTGCATAAGTGTGTATCAACTATAATTGAGCTTTAATTTTGTCTTTGGTGTATAGACTATCAAGAATGTTTCATTGTCGTATCTCATACAAACTTCTAACATAATATCTTTTAAATTTTTGCTTCTTTGTTTTTTGGCAATTTCGATTATAAGGATTACGCCTTAAAATCCACATCCACTCAGCTTTGATGCAGAATGCGATTTTTATTCAAATAAGCTAGGTGTAGAGTGCAAGGAGTGCAAAATGGTAAGGACCTGGATTCTAGATTCTGCGCTAAATTTGGGTGGGCTGCGGGGTTTAGGGCGTAATTTTTAAACTCTAGACTCCACCCCAAAATTCTAACCGACATTTTTTTCATTGTCAAGTCGCTTTATTTACTCTAAGTTGAAATAAAAAAGGTGGGCTTGGCAAATATCCCCCCTCCAAATTCCCAAAAAACCGATATTTTCTCTAGTTGTATAAGTTTATAAGAGTTAGCTAGAAAAAATTTTTAAAAATTATATGCTTGTGTGTAATATTGTAACTTATATAATGATGAGTTAGCATAAGTGGGTAATTGCTTTTTAATGTAAGAGTAAAAATTCCCCTTGTGTGTTGTGTTGCTTATGATTATAGCGTGTCAATAGCCTTTATAATCTAGCTTAAATAAAGCCTTATTTAAAACTTAAGAATAGCTTAAAATTTCATTGTTGGAATCGCAATTCTATCCAAAGTCCACAAAATAGGGCATAAAATGTATATGTGTGTCAAAATTTGTGTCATCAGTGTATTTTTTGTGTCATTTATGTATGATAGAAAATCTTAAAGAATGAGATAAGTTGCAGAGAGATTGAAATATTTAAAGCTTTATGGCTTGTATGATTGGCTCTTGTAAAGTTGTCTTGCTTTGATTGGCTTTTGTGTAAATGTAAAGGCTAGTGTGATTTATGTTTGCATGATTTAGGGTTTTTTTGTGCTATTTGTGTAATTTTGGCTGATATTCCACTGAAATAAGGCTAAACTCGGCTAAATAGGCTACATTGGGCTAAAATTTGCTAAAAATACTCACTAGACTTGCATTTTCTTGCAATTTTGTTAAATTCTCGAGCTGTTTGCCTTATTTCATAGTGTTTTTGTCAAATAAACATGCAAACAATCTTTTTTATATGTTCTCTCTTATATATATTACTATCAACAAACATGTAAAATATAAAAATCTCGGGCAAAATGTGGCGTGTGAATTGTAAGGCTTTGAGAATGCAAAAAATGCAATTTTGGCTTTCAAAGTGTGGCGTGAAAAAACACTCAAACACAAAGACACAGAAACATTGAGAAACAAACAAAAACGCATAAATTTAGATTTTTGGCTTTAAATGTGGCATGGCAAATATGGCAACATAAACGATAAATGGATCGCCATGACTTGCTTTGCAAGGGTCGCAATGACTACTATAAATAATTCAAACCTTTAAATGTAGCGTGTGAGCTTAGAAAAGGTCGCACTGGCTTGCATAGAATCTAAACTAAACAATACAGAATCTAGACAAAAACAACAAAAAAACAAGATTAAGATTCTAAACACAGCAGAATCTAGCACACAAAAATATATAAAACAAGATCCCACAACACATTCAAACACTAGCAAAAAAACACTTAGCACACCAAAATCTCTAAATCCCTAAAGTATTCTTTCATTACAAATTTATCTTGGCTTTTATCATTGGCATAATCTTTATTCTCAACTTCTACTAAGGCTTTCAATCTTACATTATACGAGCCTTCTTTATTAAAAGACTTTAATATATTATCCTTTTGACTACTCACTTCGCCATCACCAAAATCCCATTCAACTTCTACTAACTCTATGGAAGTAACAATATGAAATCCTATCACTTCATCAATGGCAATAACACTTTTAGTAGCATATATCTCTAG
>NZ_FZPK01000055.1 GCF_900198625.1 Helicobacter rappini
TATATGAAGTATTCTTCATCACTCATTTTTGATTCTTTCTTTGCTTGATAGTTTTTATACCAAGAAGTTTTTCTTATAAGTTTTCGTAATCCCATGTGTATCCTTTTGTGTTAATTTGTGGTTTTTTGTGAAGTGTGGGGTATTATAGCATAAAGTTTTGCGTTAATTGTGTTTTGGGATTTTGTAAGTTTTCAACATAATACTAAATGTGTCATGCTAGTTACATGGATAAATGGTTTATGTAACAAGAGATTTTAACATATTTAGAAGACATACTCAATCTTTTACATTAAAAAATAATCGTGCGGTTGTTATGCAAAAAAATTCTATCTTCAAGAGCTAATTTTAACGCACGGGCTAAAACCACCTTTTCTACATCTCGTCCTACTTTTTGCATATCTTGCCATGTGTAGCTGTGGTCAATTTGTATAGTATCTTGCGAGATTATAGGTCCTTCATCAAGTTGATTATTTACAAAATGAGCGGTTGCACCTATGATTTTTACGCCGCGTTCATAGGCTTGTTTATAAGGATTTGCACCGATAAATGCGGGCAAAAATGAATGATGAATGTTAATAATTTGGTTTGGAAAGCTCTCTACAAAACTAGGCGATAAAATACGCATATATTTTGCTAGTATTAAAAAATCTGGATTTAAAGTCTTGCAAAGATCAATGATTTTTGTCTCGTGCTCTTGCCTTGAGATACCCTCTGATTCTATATGATAGTATGGAATCTCAAACTTTTCTACCAAATTTTCTAAACTCGCATGATTGCTAATAACCGCTAAAATATTTGCGTCTAAATCACCGCTATTATGCCGTATGAGTAAATCACCTAAGCAATGATTCTCTTTTGTCGCAAAAATCACTATCGACTTCTTATCCTGTGTGGAAAGTCTCACTTCTGCATCACTAGGTAATGCCGCACACACTTCAGCAAGAAGCATTTTAGAATCTAGCTCACCGCTAATCTCTGTCCGCATAAAAAAAGTATTATGTATCTTATCTACAAATTCATTGTTTTGTTCTATGTTTAGCTGATGTAGTAAAAGAATCGAACTGATTTTAAATACTAAACCTTTAGTATCTTGGCATTTTATAAGCAATGTGTGCTGTTTCATAACTCTTTAGAATCCTTAAAATTAAATTTGTGTAAAATAAAGTCGCTATTTTATCATTTTTGTTGTAAAATAAAGCCTATTTTTTTTAAGGAGAGATATATGAAAATAGTATCAGTTACTAGTAAAGGTTTATGTGCTTTGGCTTTGGCTGCTTTTTTGGTGGCTTGTGGTGGCGATAAACAAGGGCAAGTTACTTCAAATAGCAATGAACCTGCATGGGTGAATAGTATGTCGGCTGCAAAGGAAAAGGCTGGATCAGTAGTAGTGGGAATTGGATCTGCAAAAATTTTAGATGGGAATCTAAACTATGCGGTCAATCAAGCAGCAATGCAAGCGCGTGCTGAAATTGCACAACAAGTTAGTGCAAAGATTCAACAAGCAATTGAAAGTTTGGAGCAAAATGATGGTATGAAAATATCAGCCAATAGTCAGCAAGTAGCAAGACAAAAGGTAGAAGCCGATCTGAAGAAAACAGAAATAGCTGAAAAATGGACTGATAAACAAGCAACACCACCTATGCTATATGTCCTTGTAAAAATGGATGAAAAGATGTTTGAGCAAACGCTAAAAGGTGTTGGACAAGTTTTAAATGTTGATGCAGACCAAGCAAGAAAGCTTTCTGAAACAGTGCAAGAATTGTTGGAGTAGTTTTATATAACTTCTTCTTATATCTTTATATCCGTTGGTATGGTTTTATACTGGCTGGTTGAGTGTCATAGAATCTACTTGCAAGTTTTTTGAAATTCTTACTTGTGGGTTTGATATATTTTTTTGATACATCTTTATGCAATCCTCAACGCATAACTTGTTATCATACTGCATTATTTTAAGAAACGGAGATTTTATATGTATCATGTAGTTTTTTGTGCTAATGACAATTATATTAAATATCTTGCCCCTTTATGTTATAGCATTGTAAAAAATGCAGCAAATAATACTCAATATGATAAGGGTGAGAGTATAAATGTTGCCGAAAATATTACTATGGGGGGGGGGGGCAAACCCCTACCTGATAGTGAAATCATTGTTACTAACATAACAGATAAGATAAACAACACACCCCAAAGTAATAATAAACCCGCAACACAAGACTGGCAAAAGCCATTCTGCTTTCATATATTAACTGATGGTTTAAAACATGAAACACGGCAAAAACTACAAGCTTTTCAAATAGAATTGAATAAAATTTATCCATGCGAATTTCGTGTTTATACGCTATCGGATTCTATATTTCAAGGTTTGCCAAAATTAAATAATAACTATCTTGCATACTTTCGATTAAAAATAGCGAGTTGCTTACCGCAAGATATTAAAACTTGTTTGTATCTCGATGTTGATATGATATGTGTGGCAGATATTAGAGAGATTTTTTATACAGATTTGCAAGGGAAAATATGTGGCGTTGTGTTGGTTCCAGATCATCAACAATATTGTGTGCTAAAAAGAAATAGTGCAATTGGTGATGAGTTTGTGTTTAATGCTTCCACATACTTTAACTCTGGGCTAATGCTTATAGATGTGGAACAATATAGGAAGTATAATGTAGAACAAAAGTGTCTTGAATGGTTTGAGCAATATGTCCCGGTTTTGCTCGACCAAGATGCGTTGAATGCGGTATTGGGTGATCATATTTGTGCTTTGCCATTGGAGTGGAATTTTTTTGTTGAGCTTTTAAAGTATAAGCGACAGGATTTTAAAGGCAAAGATAACAATATTGTGATGAAAATTACATATGAAGAATATATGCAAGTAAAAAATAACATGAAAATCTTGCATTATACAGGGTGGACATTAAAGCCATGGCAACAGCCTTACATAGAAAATGATATGATAAAGACTTGTATTTATAAAAATAAATGGTGGGAAATAGCCCATGATACACCTGTTTTCTATAAGGATATTTATGCTTCATATATGAAAAAGCAAGAAGATATGCTCTATGAATCTATCCTATCTTTACAAAAACATATAAAATCTTTTAAGCTACGAAACAGATTAAAACGATTACAACAATCTTTAAAAAGGCGATGTAAAAAATTATTTCACATTGAAGATTAGCTTATAAAAAATCATAGCCAATCAGCATAACAGAATAACACGAACAATAACTCTATTATAGTGGTGCAAATAAGATCTAAAATTGCAATCTGCATTTTCACATCTCACCCCGGAATGATTTGTAATAAGCTAATCTCTCGTCTCTCAAATAATCGCATAGGCATACCCCACCAGCCCACACCATTGCTAACATAGATTTGCGTATTTTTACCTTTATGCTCCCATGAATGAAGCCCTGATAAAAATGGCTGATCGAGTAAGACCAATAAATGAAATGGGAATATTTGCCCACCATGTGTATGTCCGCTTACTACAAGTCCTATGTCTTCACCTTGCAGTAATTTCAAAACCTTTGGCTGATGGGCGAGTAGTATCGTTGGGTATTGCTTATCTGTATAGGCTAGTGTTTTTTCTAAATCAGGGACTAATACACTATCTTTAAACTTCTCATGTCCTCCCATTAAGTCCGCAATTCCTGCGATATTTAAGCCAAGATTCCGCAAAACCATCGCTTGATTTGTAAGCGTTGTGATACCCAAATCATTGAGTGCTTTTATAATCGTATAAGTATCATAGTAATATTCATGATTGCCTAGCACATAATAGATTCCATATTTTGCTTTGAGATTTGCTAACTCTTTTACAGAATCTTCTACGATATGATAGTAATTATCCACAATATCGCCGCCAAGCAGGATAATATCTGGCATGGTGCTATTAGTCTGCTCTACAATCTTTACGACTGCCTTTTTATCCATTAAGACATCGATGTGCATATCAGTCAAAACGGCAATATTTAGTGGCTTTGTGATACCTTGCAGTGAGACTTGCGTGGTGGTTATCTTTGGCTCTTTTGCGTTTAAATAAAAGCTTAAAAGTGTCAAAGCAATGATGGCACACCAAGCTATTAAAAGGATTGGAATCTGCACCCTTTCAAGCACAAACGCACCAAAAGAAAATCGTATAAACAAAGTCGCAATAAACACAAGCAAAGCGATATTACAACTTATCCAAAACACCCCAAGTGTGCTTGATAAAATCGTATAAAGCATGGAATCAATATGTGTGTGATATAGCTTTAAGAATACAACAATACAAAGGAAATTACAAATTACAATGAGTTTGCCGACATGCCTTATAGCAGGACTTGTAGAAATATTTTTAAACAGCATATAATAAATAAAGATGTGCAGCAGCACAAGTGCAATAAAGAATAAAATGCGGATACTAATCGCCACGAATAACCCTTAATGAAAGAAAAATTTTTGCTATAATTCTAGCATTTTTTTGCAAGGAAAACGCATGAAATTACAAAGTGTTTTATTTGTATGCTTAGGAAATATATGCAGATCACCTTTAGCAGAAGGCATAGCAAAAAGCATGAATGACAGATTTAAATGGAATCTAAAAATAGATTCTTGTGGGACGAGTGCCTTTCATCGTGGAGAGCCACCACACAGGCAATCCATACGCATAGCAAAGGAAAATGGTATTGATATATCTATGCAGAAATCCCGCCCTATTAGCGTTTATGGTGATATGGAGTTTGACCTTATTGTAGCAATGGATTCTAATAATAAAAGGGATATTTTAGCGTTAGGTTTCCCAAAGGAAAAGGTGGTAAAATTAGGCGATTTTGACAATGGAGTTGATGTCCCAGATCCATATTATTGCAATAGTGATGATGGCTTTAGAGAAGTTTATAATTTAATAGAATCTTTACTAGAAAAAATGTTTAGCCATTATGGGTTTTGTGGGAAGTAGATTCTAATGCAACAATCCCACAAAAACACAAAAAAATATTATAATTTTGCTTTCTGTTATGGGCTTAAAAGCTATTGCATAAGATTTAAATAAATTTAAGGTTTGCTATGGATTTTTATCAACTTAGAGTGCATTTTATCGGTATTGGCGGGATTGGTGTGAGTGGATTGGCTAGATTTTTAAAGGCTCAAGGGGCTATTGTAAGTGGTTCGGACATTAAAGACACCTCAATCACACAGACGCTAAGAGATGAGGGTATAGCCATCAACATACCGCATAATAAGGAAGTGATAGCCAATAAAGATTTGATTATCCATTCAGCAATTATTAAAGATTCTAATATCGAGATTATAGAATCTAAAAGGCTAAATAAAGAGATTCTATCTCGCAAGGAAGCCTTAAAGATTCTATTAAGCAAAAAGAGAGTTTTAAGCATTTGTGCGGCTCATGGCAAGTCTAGCACAAGTGCAATATTAGCCGCTATCTTGCCGCATAGCGGGGCGATTATTGGGGCGATTAGCAAAGAGTTTAACTCAAATGTGAGAGTGTCTAAAGATGATTTATTAGTCTTTGAAGCAGATGAGAGTGATAAAAGCTTTCTTAACTCAAATCCATATAAAAGCATAGTGATTAACGCAGAAGCCGAACACCTAGAAAGCTATGATAATGACTTTAAAAAACTACAAGATGCCTATCTCTCTTTTATGCAGCAAGGAAAACATGTCGTGCTAAATATGCAATGTGAGATTTTACAGAATCTTTATGTAAGACTAAAAGATTCTGGCTTTAAATCAAGTGCGATTATCTGCCTTTACCCAGACATTGATATACAAAATATCACTTATGAATTGAAAGATTTACTCCCCTATACGACTTTCACACTCAAAGATTTAGGGCGTTTTAGCATTTATGGGATTGGCTATCATAATGCGTTGAATGCAAGTATAGCGGTTTTAAGTGCAATGGATTTATTACCGCTAGAAGAGATTAAAAGAAATCTTTTAGCATTCAAGGGGATTAAAAAGCGTTTTGATATATTACAGAATCTAAGCGATAACACTCCATGTATTATCGATGACTACGCACATCACCCAACAGAGATTGTCGCCACACTTGAAGCCACGAGAAAATACGCAAAACTTTTAGAAGCACAAAAGGTATTAAAAAAAGATTCTAAAAATAGCTATAAAATCACAGCGATTTTTCAACCGCATAAATACTCGCGTTTGCGTGATAATTTAGAAGCTTTTTGTAAATGCTTTAGAGATTGTGATAGATTAGTCATACTGCCTGTTTGGGCGGCTGGAGAAGAGCCTATTAACTTTGATTTTGCCACACTTTTTAGCGAATATAAGCCCATTTTTGCAAGTAAAATCAAGCGAGATAAAGAGAAAATATTGCTTTTAGATTCTAAAAATTGTGTCATAGAAACATTGAGTGAGGGTATAATCATTGGGCTTGGAGCGGGGGATATTACCTATCAGTTACGCGGAGAGCAGTAGTGTATAAGCAAAAAAGCACAAGATACAACATGGAAAAAGAAAGTATATTAGCCGAGCATGATTTAGCAGATTGTATCGGCACTATGCAAAAACTCTGTGTTGTAAAAAAAACACAACATGGAATCTATTTGGCAAAACCATGCAGAAAAGATAGTCTAGATTCTACGCCACTTAGGCAGACCGCGGAGATTAAAGCACAAAATAACAAGAGATTAGATTCTATAACAAATTGTCATGTTGAGCGAAGCGAAACATCTAATATAGAATCTAGAAAAGATTTTTCACCTTTTTCAAAGGCTCAAAATGACAAGAATGCAGAATCTAAACAGAATTTAAATTCTAATAATTTTGCACCCTTGAACCCTGCACCCACCCAAGTGGTAGATATTCTAGAATCCGCACCAGCAAACCACGCAAACAAAACCACAAATTCTAGCGATTGCTCTATGGCTTTGGAGGCTTTGAGCGAATTGGAGGATAGGAGTTATCTAAGCGATAATGACTATCCCTCCAATTCGCTCAATCGTTCAAATTGCATAGACAAGGGCGAATTTTTACAGAATCTAGACTTGAATAAAATTGTATTACTACCCAACGCCTACACAAATGGCAATGAAGAAATCGGCGACTATATAGAAGTTTTTATCCACACAGATTCTAGCGATAGAATCTTAGCCACGACTAAAAAGCCCTTAGCCATGCTAAACGAGATTGCAAGGCTTGAGATTAGAGATAGTAATAAAGATGGGCTTTTTCTTGATATTGGGCTTGCAAAAGATATCTTCATGCCGACAAAATCTCTTCATCAATACGCAAATCATACGCATATAGTAGTGCGTATCACGCAGGATAAAATGAAAAGGCTAATCGCAAAAAAGGATATAAATCCCCTGCTTAAACCCTGCAAAACGCAGAATCTTTTACATAAAAATGTGAAAATATGGACTATTTCTAGCTCACCTATTGGAATCTTATGCGTAGTTTTACCGCATTATTATCATGGAATGATTTACAGCAATACACTTAGCTATCCACTAAATCTTTATGAAGAATACGAAGCAAAAGTAGTAAAAGTGCGAAATGATGGCAAACTAGATTTAATTATAGCACGAGATATAAATGAAGTATATAATCTCATCGCAAAGCTAAATAGCAAGAATGAGTATTTCATAGTTGATGATAAGTCTGCAAAAATGCTATCCATGAGTAAGAAAGGCGTAAAAAAAGAACTCACAATGCTTTTAAAACAAAAACGAATTGTATTTATACAGCATAAAGGCTATTGTGTTGTAGAATCGCATTTAGCTAAAGAGTTTTTAGATAACATAAATTCAAAAAAGCTAGATTCTATAATCTCAAGCATTAAAGTAAGGGGACGAAATGAAAGATAATGAGAGATTAGAATCTGTGCTTACCGAACAAACGGATACTGCAAAATCTGCAAAAATCACCAAAGAGACAACACAACACAACGCAGATTCTAAAGATGGTAAGATAAAGACTCTAACTCGCGGTGCTAATGACCTATCACTTGGAATCTCAATGATTGTAGCAGTGCTTTTAGGGCTTGGGATAGGCTATCTATTATATAAATGGCTTGGGTATTATTGGCTTATATGGGTGGGGCTTGGCTATGGTGTGGCAGCAGCTATTCTTAATGTAGTAAAAGCGTATAAAAGGCTTTATAAAGACTTAGATTCACTCAAACATGAAGAAAAGTATAAATACATGCAGGATAGAATCTTAGAAAAAAGAGAAAAAGAAGCCATGCAGAGAAAAGAAAAGAAAGATATGTAATGCCAACATTAAAAGTTGTATTCGTTATTGATATATTATATGGGTGTGCAAAATGAAGGTAATGCTTTTTATAATGTTAATTCTATGTTTCAATGCGTGTTCTTATCCCGAGCTAATGCAAAAAGATGAAGGCAAATACAATAAACTGCGTATGCAGAGTGATTGTGAGACAAAAATCTATGATACTTCTGCGCCAAAACACTATTTTGATACATATTATTTTACAAATAATCTCAATGCGATTGAAATAAGAGATTACATTTTTAGCAAAGATACACGGCAGTCAAATGTGTATCACAAGGTTATTCATGGTGATGAAGTGGCAAAGCCTATTAGGGATTCTAGCTATCAGGCATTTTTGAAACAAATAGTTGTAGAATATACAGAAATGAGAGTCGATAAAAAAACTATGATTACAAAGCAAACTTTTACATTTAAGAATAAAAACACACAAAATATCTTAGCCCAAGTGTATGATTATAACAATTATATACAAAAGTTTAAAGTCATTAGAAGTGGCCCTGGTATTTTTCAGCGTTGGAGAACACTTGATGAGATATGTAGGGATATCCGGCGGAGTCCACTCGATTTTAGCATGGCATGCTCGTGTAAAATGGGACGCTTTGAAGAATTGTTAAGTCCAGACTTGCTTCAAATTGTAAAAAGATCATGTAAAAACATGAGTATAAAAGAAAGAAGTGAAGATATTTGGTGTCGATGTTTAGAATCATATAAAAACAATAGTCTCTCACCTGTATATCGCGTGCCAATAGAGTGGGAAAAATAAGGCTAGATAAAATAGTGAGAAGTATAAATGCTATATAGGGACAATGCTAAGAAAAGGATAAACTTGAAAATTTTTAACATGGATTTATGTATCAAATCATAATATTATCCCAACAACTCTAAAACCCCGCGTTTTATAAAAAGCATATAACGACAAATATAATTATCAAATTTTTGTTATAATTTCATCTTTTTATAAAGGAATATCATGCTAACACTTAAACAAGCTATGGCATTACATGCTAATGAGATAGAATCTCTTAAAGAACAAATGATACAAGATATTAAAGCTAAACAAGAACTAAACGCCTATATAGAGACGCCTGAATTAAACGAAAATGATAAAGGCAAGATCCCCATTCTAATAAAAGATAATATTTGCGTAAAAGATTCTAAACTCACTTGTGCGAGTAAGATTTTGCATGGTTATGTATCCCCATATAGTGCGACTGCTGTTACTAAACTACAAGATTCTAATATGTGTGCGTTTGGCAGGGCAAATATGGACGAGTTTGGCATGGGTAGCACGACTGAGAAAAGCTGCTATGGTCGCACGAAAAATCCGTGTGATACAAGTCGTGTGCCGGGCGGGTCTAGCGGTGGGAGTGCCGCAGCAGTCGCCGCTAAGATTGCCATAGCTAGTCTAGGCAGTGATACAGGTGGAAGCATTAGGCAGCCTGCTAGCTATTGCGGTGTGGTGGGCTTAAAGCCAACTTATGGTAGAGTGTCTCGCTATGGACTTGTGGCATATAGCTCAAGTTTAGAGCAGATTGGACCGATTACGCAAAATGTAGAAGATGCAAGCATTTTGCTTGATATTATTAGCGGAGTTTGCAAGAGAGATTCTACAAGTGCAAACCTTGCACCTACAAAGACTTTTGATAAGCTTAATCCCAAAAGGATTCTAAAGATTGCCATACTAGAAGACTTTGTGAAAGAGGCAGATGAAGCGGTGCAGAAAGCCTATTATGACACGATTAAGATTCTAGAAGATATGGGACATAGCATCATAAAAGCACAAATGCTTGATACAGCACATCATATAAGTGCGTATTATATTATCGCTATGGCAGAGGCAAGTGCCAATCTTGCGCGTTTTGATGGTGTGAGATATGGCAGTCGTATAGAAGGGCAGAATTTGCAGGATTTATATTTCAAAACACGCGCACAATTTGGCGATGAAGTGCAAAAACGCATTTTGCTAGGCTCTTTTGTGCTAAGTAGTGGCTATTATGATGCTTACTATCTTAAAGCTCAAAAAGTGCGAGAACTCATTAGACAGCAATATGCAAGTATCTTTAGCGAATGTGATACAATCTTGCTTCCAGTAGCCCCCAATGTCGCCCCAACATTTAATGCTACAAAAAGCTCCCTTGAAATGTATCTAAGCGATATTTACACTATCGGTGTGAATCTTGCAGGACTTCCAGCTATAAGCCTTCCAGTCGTAAAATCGCCTTTACCCATAGGCATGCAATTTATAGGCAGTGCCTTTAGTGAGCAAACAATACTTGATGTTGCCTTTGGACTCGAACAGAATCTAGGGATATAGCATTACTTTTATATAGATTCTAATATTTGCAAGGCATGAAAACTAGTATTAGAATCTTTGTGATTAAAAGATAAAACCATAATATTTTGTTAATAAAACACTACTAAAATTCACACATTTTTAAAATAATAACCCCATAATTTTTAAGGAATATCATGCCTATCATAACGAATAAAACTAGATTCTATAATCTCATGCTTTTATGCTTTCTATGCCTTTATATATTTAGCTTCATAGCTTGCAGTGATAAAGAGAAAAAGCAGCAAGAGATAAAAAAAGATTCTAAGGTTATAGAATCTAAGATAAATAATGAACTCACACTTATAATGGGTGGTGATGCACTTTTGCATACCGCAGTATATAATGACGCAAAATACACATTGCCACAAGAAAAAGATTCTAAAACAAAGCCCATAATTAGCTATGATTTTAGTAAAATGTTTATACACACAGCCCCGCTTATCTCACAATATGACCTAGCTTTTTATAATCAAGAGACAATTCTAGGTGGAAAAGAGCTAGGGCTAAGTAGCTATCCCGCGTTTAACTCACCGCAGGAATTTGGCGATTGCATGATTAATCTAGGATTTAATCTCATCTCACTTGCGAATAACCACACACTAGATCGTGGCGAAAAAGCGATTATAAACTCACGAGAGTATTGGAGTAAAAAGCCTGTGATTGCCGCTGGAAGCTATATAAGTGAAAATGAAAGAAACACAGCAAAAATCTATGAAAAAAATGGCATAACCTACACGCTACTTGCCTACACTTATGGCACAAATGGCATACCTATCCCAAAGAATAAAGAATATTTAGTCAATGTGTATAATAAGGAAATGCTAAAAAAAGACATAGAAAATGTGCGTAATAAGGTGGATTTACTCATGGTCTCAATGCACTGGGGCAATGAGTATGATTTTAAGCCAAATAAAGAGCAAGAAGAGTTTGCACACTATCTCTCAACACTTGGTGTGGATATAATAATCGGTCATCATCCCCATGTCGTGCAGCCTATTGAGTGGATTAATAACACGCTTGTAATCTACTCGCTTGGCAATATGATTTCTGCACAAAAAGGCTTAGAAAAACGCATTGGAATGTTTGCTGGAGTAAAAATCAAAAAAGATTCTAAAAGTAAGAAAATAACCCTGCATGACCCGCATACGCACCTTATCTATACTTATTATGATAAAAATAGAAAGAATTTTAGCATTTATCCTTTTACAAAGCTAAATGAAAAGATTTTGCCAAACTATAAGCAAATCTATAAAGACTATCTAAAGATAGTTACACAAAGAGATATAACAGATTCTATACGCACGACAAGGCTTTAAATATTGCGTGTGAAATATATGTAACATAATCTCTATTTATCATATCGCCACAATGAAATTGTATTGTAACAGCTATCATTACTAACACAAAGCAAAGGAAACACATGCAAGAGCTAGACAGCAAGATTGAAAGGGTTGTGCTATCTGCGATTCTTTTTAGTCCAGATAAGTTTGATGAGATATGTGATAGTCTAGTTGCACAAGATTTTTCACTGCCCTTGCATGTTGAAATGTTTAAGGCATGTGAGAATCTGCATAGAAATGAGACGCCCATTACCCCCGAATTCCTTTGTATAGAAATGCAAAAAAGCATGAAAGTAAGCCTTGATGATATTGCATTGATTGCTGCTGAATCGCCCATTGCAGACATAGATACCTATGTCAAAATGATTAAAAATAGCTCTATTAAAAGAAATCTTTTTTCTCTAGCAAGCCTTATGCGAGATGAGAGTATGAAGCCAGATTCTATCGCACAAAATATCCTTGCAGATATAGAGCAGAAAGTCTATGCCCTAAGCATACAAGATACAAATAATGCGTTTAAAAATGCTTATGAAGTTGTGGAATCTACCATGCGTCTTATTAAAGAGAATCAAGCAAAGCATGGTGCTTTAAAAGGTATAGATACGGGCTTTAGTAAGCTAAATAACGCTACTACAGGCTTTAATGCAGGTGAGTTAATAGTCATTGGTGCAAGACCTGCGATGGGTAAAACTGCCCTAATCCTTAGCATGACCTTAAAGATTCTAAGTAGTCAAAAAGGTGTAGCAATCTTTAGCCTTGAAATGCCAGCAGAGCAGCTTATGACAAGAATGCTTTCGGCAAAAAGCATGGTGCCACTGCAAAATGTGCGTTCAGGTAGTATGGATGATAATGAATTTACAAAGCTTTCAAAATCCGCTCAAGAACTCTGTGAAACACATATCTATATCGATGATAACCCACATTTAAGCCTTGCAGGACTCCGCACAAAGCTAAGGAAGTTAAAGATTAAAGATCCTAGCGTAAGCATTGTTATGATTGATTATCTCCAGCTTATGTCTGGCATGTCAAATGCGAATGCAGCGGCTAGACATGAGATTATCGCTGAGATTAGTCGCGGATTAAAGAATCTTGCCCGTGAGTTAAAAATCCCTATTGTTGCATTATCACAACTTAATCGTGCCTTAGAGCTAAGAGATGATAAACGACCGATTATGTCGGATTTACGCGAGAGTGGATCTATCGAGCAAGATGCTGATGTGATTTTATTTTTATATCGCGATGAGGTGTATAAAGAAAGGGAGTCAAGAAATCGAATCGCAAAGCAGAAAAAGAGTAAAAGCGAAGATTCTAGTGTTGAAATAGAGGAGCAATACAAAGCCCCAGAAGTGCATGAAGCAGAACTCATTCTAGCAAAAAATCGCAATGGCGAAACACGCACAATAAAGATTGAATACAATAGCAAATTTACACTCTTTGTTGATAAAAACGAAGAGAGAGAAATCAAAATGGCAGCACAATCTAACACAGCTCTCATAGGTGATGTGCAAACTATTAATCTTAATGATGGAGTATTGCCTAAATTTTAGGTGTATTTCTGGGACAAATAGTTTTTAATCATTTGGAATCTAACTGCATTTAGCTTTTTGAGTAGGTTAATGTTTTATTTGAATTTGAGTAATTAAACTTAAATTGGTGTATGTGGTGCAAGTGTCAATTTATGAAATCTAAAGGCTTTACTTTTTAGCTGATTGATAATAACAACTTAAAACTACATGTAACACATAGCATATTTTAATATTAGTTATTATCACATAAGGTGCTTTTTAAAAGTTTAAAAGATTCTAAAAAAATATTAAAATAAACATGGCATGTATTTTACAGATTTATTTATCACGCAACAAAAAACAAGAAATAACGATTACTAAGATTAAAGCGGGAGTGTGTATGAATTTTTATGATTATGGTTTATTTGGGTTATTGCTTGTTTGCTTTATATCAAGCTCTCTTTGGCCACTTGGGTCTGAAGCGTTTGTTATCGGTTTTATTGCATTTGATTTTAATCCCTATATTGTGCTAATTGTCGCTAGTATAGGCAATATACTTGGGAGTTTAAGCACCTATTATATTGCATATTTTGGTGGCGATTCTGCTGTGCGAAAGTTTTTCCCAAAATCTTATAAAAGAATAGAATCTTATCGACCCTATGTGCAAAAATATGGCTATCTTTACGCATTTTTTGCATTCCTGCCATTTATTGGGGATATTTTAGTGCTACTTCTTGGGTTGTATAAATATAATCAAATAGCAACTTGGCTTTTTATCACACTTGGTAAAATAAGCCGCTATGCTATCTTAATATATCTTTATATTCAATGGGGTATTACCTAGTGTATAGACTACCACAAATACTTAGCACCGATGGTAAACAAATGCAACTGCCCAAAACCATCATGAGAGACTATAAAGCTTTTTCTATTATCTTTTAGTGCAAGTGAATAAGCCAAACCTAAATCTAGCCTATCATCTAAGAATCTTTTCCTAAAGCCTAAGCCAAACATATACGCATTTGCATCAGGTATGCCAAACTTACCTTGTGGGGCGGGTGTCTCATCATAGGCGATACTTCCCATAATCTTATAAGATTCCCCAAAATATGTATATCCCAAGCGATACGCGCTAGAATCTTTCCAGCCATTTCCATAGGCAACGGCGGAGTAGTCGGCATATCCTAGCATATTTGAAATGTAGTCTAATCCCAAACCAATAAAATTTTTATCACCCTGCATGTTTGAAAACACTTGATTGGTATAGCCAAACTCAAAGATTCTAGCACTATTCCAAAAAGTATATTCCCAAACAAACTCAATTCTATTTCTTCCAAAATCTTGCGATACGGCAACATTTATAATATGCGGTAAATCAGTCATAAGCACCAAGTCCGCATTCATATCCACCGCGCCTTTACCTAAAATACCCGTATCTACACCAGCGACTGCTTGAAGTTTGCCTTTTGCATCTATGGATACTTTTGAGCGATAAGTAGCTGCTATGCTAAAGCTTTTTAGATTCTCATTTGAGAATGTTGCAAAAGGCTTTATTGTTAATGCGGCATTATAACCGACACCAAAACCAGAAGCATTTGAGGTTTGCTGAACATAGCTTGTGCCGGAACTAAGGTTTGGCACATCATAAGGCACATATAAAGAGTTGTTAAATTCACCAAATGAGTATATGCCTCTAACCCCAAGTCCAATAGACACAATATCTTTCCATACAAGAGATACAACGGGATTAAACTCCACCATAGCAATACCCACATCATCTAGGAATCCACCACCCGCACCATCCCAATCCATAGATAAACCAGACGGCGTAGTGAATGAAAAACCAAAATTTGTTTTCATGCCCAATGGCAACTCATATGCACGAGACTTTAAAAAGAATTTTGGGACAGGTTGAAAAGCCCAATTTGCTCTACCATTTACCCTTGCCGGACAATTATTCTTGGGATTAGCACAGCCAATTAGCACAGCACCACCAAGTGCTGAACCACCCTTATCTCTATTTTCCGTATCAAAGCCAAATCCGGGTATGACAAGCAGCTGCCCATCTATCTCAAATTCCCACTTATCACTATCCCTACCTAAACTCATATTTGCAGGATTATAGTAGGTAGAATCTGCTCCATAAGCCCCAGCGATAAACGCTGAATTAAGTGCTGTGCCATTCAAGCTTTGCTCTGTCAAGCGAAAGCCAGAAGCCTGCATAGATTCTATACTCAAAGCCAACCCACAAATAACGCCCACTACTCTTTTATGTCTTAACATACATTCCTCCAAATTTTAATATTTTCCTTAAAAAGAACCAGAAATTATAACATCGTTTTTTTGTAAAGCGCTGCTGTCAAAATAAGCATATTTCC
>NZ_FZPK01000015.1 GCF_900198625.1 Helicobacter rappini
AGCTGTGGTGTGCTCATCATCACAATATCAGCTTTAAGGCTATTAAGACGAGAGATAGCCTTAGGACTATCGCTACTACCGATGTATTCAAATTGTGCGTTGGGGTTGTGGTTTTGCGTTGTGTGTTTGTTTGTGTTATTAGATTCTAGGTTTTTATCATATTGGGTGCGTAAGTGCGAAATATCTTTTTTGGTTTCTATGTTAGATACTTCGCCCAAAGGCTCAGTATGACAAGTGGTTGTAGATTCTAACTTCTGTATAGAATCTTTTTTAGAATCTAAATCTTTTGTATATAGTTCAAAATCCTCTTTTGATGAAGTAAGATAGGTGTAAGGATAAGAGATGGAATCTAGATAAGTTAATATAGGCTTAAAAACATTGTGATATTGCTTGCCCTCACTATAAAAGACAAGTTTATGATTTTCTTGCTTACCTTTCTTAAGCTTTACTCCCCCGCCAGATGTCAAAGAAATAACTTTATAAAAAATACTTTTGAAGAAAAAGAGAGCTGAAGCAAAAAGAGCAATGGCAGATGAAAGCAATAAAGAGCCAGTGCCCGGATCAAGATAGGCAAATGCTATGCTAGGTGATAGGCATAGCAGAATAAAAAATGAGAGAATGGGTTTCATGTAAATCCTTGAGTATTATTTTAAGCTAGCATTAGTATTTGATAATTAAAATTTGACAAAAACAAAAATAAGTCGAGATTATAACATATATTATAGTTTTTTTTTGCTTTATGAGTTCATATAGAAAGCCTTGCAGCAATAAATTATCTCATCAAAACAAAGCTTACATGCACATTAACACAAAATTTATCCCCATTTTTCGTAGCTATAAAGCTTTATGCTACAATATGTTTTATTTAAGTTTTAAGGGGAATGTATGTCGATTTTTCGTGAATATGATATTCGAGGTATTTTTGAAGTTGATTTAACAAAAGAAGTGGTAGTAAAAATTGGCTATTTACTTGGAGAAGAGATTAAAAAGCATGATAATAAAGTTGCCATTGGATATGATGCAAGGACGCATAGTCCTACTCTCTTTGAATGGCTTAGCTATGGACTACAAGCAAGTGGATTAGAGGTCTTTAATCTTGGCATGATTCCCACACCTGTTGCGTATTACTGCACTTTTAGCACAGAAATTAAAAGCTCGATTATGATTACAGGCTCGCATAATCCACCGCAATACAATGGCTTTAAAATCACAATCAACAAAGCCCCATTTTATGGAGAACAGATTCAAGCACTTGGCAGAAAAATGGCAAGTATCAATGTGCCACATATCACACAAAAAGATTCAGTAAAGCTTAATGTTTTAGAATCTTATATAGACTACATGACAAAAGAGTTTGCGATATTAGAGGACTTAAAAGAGACTATTATATTTGACTGCGGTAATGGCGTGGCGGGCATTGCTTTGACAAAGATTATAGAGAATCTAGGATTGATGGCTATCCCCTTATACTTTGAGCCAGATGGCACTTTCCCAAATCATCACCCAGACCCAAGCGAAGAGCATAATCTAGTGGATATACAAAATGCCCTAAAAGCACACAACGCCCATATTGGTATCGCATTTGATGGTGATGCTGATAGAGTAGCCCTAATCTCACAGAATCACAACTTTAAAGGCGATGAGTTGGCTATACTTTTCGCACGAGACATTGCAAAGACTATTACAAATCCAACGATAATAGGCGAGGTCAAATGCTCTCAAGTCATGTATGATAGCATTAATGCGATAGGCAAAAGTGTAATGTATAAAACAGGACATAGCAATCTTAAAGTCAAGCTAAAAGAGCTAAACGCACAGCTTGCATGTGAGATGAGTGGGCATATATTCTTTAATGATAGGTATTTTGGCTATGATGATGCGATATATGCGGCTTTAAGGATTCTGGAGCTAATCTATAAAGAGAAGCAAACTCATAAGAATCTAAAAACGCCCATTGAGACATTGGAAAATAGCATAAAATCCCTGCCAAAAACTTATAGCACACAAGAAGAAAAGATAAAAACAGATGAAGCACAGAAGTTTCACATTATAACGAGTTTGCAGACTAGATTGCAAGAGATTCTAAAAGCGCAAAAAGAGGGCAAAAATACAGACTTTTCAGCAGATTTTCCGGAGATTGTAGAGATTATTAGCATTGATGGTGTGAGAGTTGTGTTTAAAGATGGCTGGGGGCTTGTGCGTGCGAGTAATACGACACCCACACTTGTTACGCGTTTTGAAGCCTATACAGAAGAGAAGTTATCACTCTATAAACAAGCACTTTTAAGCCTAATCAAGCAATAATGTAAATAAAAGGAATGCAAGATGAAGCAACCCTTAAAAAAGATATAGAATCTAAAAGTAAGGACTTATCACAGAACGATAACACAAAGTCTAGCCAATCACAAGATTAGTTTAAAGCTTTGCTGTGCTTAAATGATAGGTTATTTTAGATTCTAATGATTAAATTGCATAAGGCATGTTTATTGAAAAATCACTTCATCATGGATATTTCCATCTAAAAAGTGAATTGCTCTGTGTGCGTATTGTGCCATGTCTGGCTCGTGCGTTACCATAAGGATCGTAATATTCATATCGCGATTTAGTCGTGTTAGAATCTCCATAACTTCATTACTTCTTTTTGTATCAAGATTACCTGTTGGCTCATCAGCGAGTAAAAATAAAGGCTTCATAACGATTGCACGCGCTATGGCTACACGCTGACACTGCCCACCGCTAAGCTCTCCGCTACTATGATGCGACCAGTCCGCAAGTCCCACCATATCAAGTGCTTCAAGTGCGATTTTTTGCCGCTCTCTTTTGTGCATACCGCGATATATGAGCGGTAACTCCACATTCTCAAGCGCAGAAGTCCTTGATAAAAGATTAAAACCTTGAAAGATAAATCCCATATAATGCCGCCGCAATAATGCCCTTTGTGTCCGTGTCAGCGTAAAAACATCAACACCATTGAAATAATACTTGCCCGTTGTAGCAATATCAAGGCAGCCAAGTATATTCGCCATTGTGGATTTACCTGACCCAGAAG
This sequence comes from Helicobacter rappini, assembly GCF_900198625.1. Classification (GTDB taxonomy): domain Bacteria; phylum Campylobacterota; class Campylobacteria; order Campylobacterales; family Helicobacteraceae; genus Helicobacter_A; species Helicobacter_A rappini. The sequence goes on from NZ_FZPK01000015.1 coordinate 3,050, forward strand.
GACCCATGAGGGCTACAAACTCACCTTTTTTAATCTCTAAATTCACACCATGTAGGGCTTGAAAAGTATTTTTACCCTTGCCATAAGTCTTTGTTATAGAATCTAGCTGTATGAAACTCACAATTTTCCCTTACAAAATCTTTGATAGATCTAAAAAAACTAAAAAATTTAGCTCGTCATATTTTATATAAAAAATTTCACAAAAATATTAAAATACAACAGCAATGCAAACCTATATAAAGCTAGTTTCTAAACAAAAAGTATATAATATTGCTAAATTAAAATAAACACTAATAACTCTCACTCTCACTAGGAAAAGCTGCATTTTTTACATCATTAGCATAGTTACGCACAGCTTCTTTTAGCATACTTTTACCATCGCAATACTGCCTTACAAATTTAGGCTTAAACGCATCAAAAAAGCCAAAAGCATCACTCCATACAAGAATCTGCCCATCACAATGCACCCCCGCACCAATGCCAATAGTAGGCACTTTCACTGCTTGTGTAATCTTTTGTGCGACATTTGCTTTTACCCCCTCACAAAGTATGCCAAACACACCTGCTTCTTGCATAGCAATAGCGCTCTCTATCAATTCATTTTCCTCTAATTCATTTTTACCTTTTACTTTAAATCCACCTTCAAAACGCATGAATTGCGGCTTTAAGCCAATGTGAGCCATAACTGCGATCCCCTCACTACAAAGTGCTTTTACAATATCAAGTTTAGCAAAATCTACTTCTATTTTCAGCGCATCAACACTGCATTCCTTGTAATATTTAAGCGCATTTTTTAATGCCATTTTCTTTGTCGCATAAGTCCCAAAGGGCATATCTCCAAGAATGAAAGAATGCTTTGCTCCAGCACACACCGCCTTTGTGTGATAAATCATCTCATCAAGGCTTGCACGCAAAGTCTCACTCTCACCACCAAAACTCATTTTAAGACTATCACCGACTAAAATCATATCGACTTCACCATCAAAGATTCTCGCCATAAGTGCATCATAAGCCGTGATTGCTACAATTTTTTCTTTACCTTTTTTTGCACGAAGTGTATTTAGCGTTACTTTTTTATCTAGCATTCTTGTCTAACCTTGTATGAATTTTAGGGCTTTATTGTAGCATAACTTTCATAAAATCAAGTCGTAATAACGCCTATTCCACGAAGCCCAGAAATAATCATTTTCACTCCCATAGCAATGATAAACACAAGGGCTATGCGTGAAAAAATGTATAAAATAAGTTTGCCAAATATTTTTTCAATAGTCGCTGCATAATGAAATAATGAAAACATAAATAAAAACGCACACATAATCGCCCCAATGGCAACTAACATGCTTTTATCTTCTGCGATAACAATAATAGTCGCAAGTGTGCCCGGACCCACAAGCATGGGGAATGCCATGGGGATAATGCTTTTGCGGAATAATTCATCAAACTTTAAATTCTGATAGCTTGAAAAATCTTGTATTGTCGAAGAAAAAAGCAGGTTTTTTAAACTCATAACAATAAGGATCAAACCCCCTGCAATACGCACATCATCAAGGCTTACACGAAATAAATATTTCATAATAAAAGACCCGGTAAATAAAAACACAAGCACAATGCAAAAAGCAGTAAAAACGATATTTCTAAAAAGCTTTTTCCGCATGGGCTTTTTTACGCCCTCTGTCATTGAGATAAACTGCGGGAGATTACCAAAAGGATTTAAGACTGCAGTTACAGCGATAGCCCCAACAAACAATGCGTGTAAATCAGATTCCATACCGCTAAACATTTTTGCCCTTTATTTCAAAATCTTGCTATTATATTCTAAAATTACATATTTTCATAGATATGACTTAAGAAAGTGTTAGAATCTATTTATAAAAGCTACTTTGAATGTCTGTTATAATTACTTCGGAAAATAACAAAAGGATAAATATGCAAACAATAGCTATCGTAGGTCTAGGCAATATCGGCACAAAATATGCGATGACAAGGCATAATATGGGCTTTTTAAGCTTGTATGCCATCACGCAAATGCTAAATAATCCCTATATACTACACAACTCTTTGGACTATCAAAATACTAAAACTTTACTTGGCGATCTTGAAAGTCTTGTAGATAAAAAAAAGGGCATAATGCAATGGCAAAATCAAAAAAGTATGCAAAGCTTTCAAGCAAAAATTAGCCTTAAAGACTTTGTATCGCCTTTAGAGTATTTTCCATTTTTCTTAACTCAACTCAAATGTCTAAATCCACATAAAAAGCCCTTAGATAGCCTAGAACTACAAAAAATTTTTAGAGAGAAATTAGGAAGTTTATCAAATGAATATGAGATTCTATGTATCGCTCCAACCACCTTTATGAATAGAAGTGGTATCGCACTTCAAAGCATTGAAAAGAAGTGTAATATCGCCCAAATGATTGTTATCTATGATGATTTAGATACTCGTTTTGGGAATCTTAGCTTTCGTTATAAAGGCGGAAGTGGTGGGCATAATGGCTTAAAATCAATCCATGAATATGTGAAGAGAGATTATTTGCGTGTAAAGCTTGGGATTGGCAATAATATCATATTGCATGACATGCTAGATTCTCTTGTAGCGCATAACACACGAGTAAGTATAGAATCTTTTAGGACACTTTTTTATGAAACCTATTTAGAAAAGCTATGTATGGCAAAAATCTTTAAAACAAAAAGCCTTTTTAAAGTTATGGAATCTAAAATTTTTATGGATAAAAATTTAGATTCTAATGATTTTAATATTGGGTGTCAGCAAATGTCTAGCATGGATTCTAATCCTTGTCGTGTTGAGTGCAACAAAACATCTAACAAAAATTTTGAAAAAGATATTTCAAATACAACTCAATATAATAAGATTTTAGAATCTCAACCATTTGGACGGGTGCAGGGCGTAGGGGTGCAAGATAATGAGAATTTAGAATCTACTCAAAGCACAGATTCTATAAATAGCGTTGCAACAACACAGAATAAAGATTCTAAAACTTCCACCCCAAACACAGACTTAACACAAAAAATAGATTCTATAAAACAAGAAGACTACGAAGCTATTATGAATCTCTTTTCTTCACATCAAAAAAGTGGCGATAAAGAAGTGGCAAACTATGTTTTATCGCCATTTAATACGCATGAAAAAACTCTTTTAGCACCCCTTTTAGCATATAATGGGCTTGTAGTTATGGCTACATTATTTGAATGGGCGTATAGAAATCACAATACTCAAACAAGCACAGATTCTACACAAACTCAAACTTTCATGCCCCTTGATCCTTTTTCTGTGCTACTCAAATAGGCTACGCAGCTCTCTTTTTAACGACATAAAGTATAATTTTCTTAATTTTTAGTAACTCTAAGTTAAGATTGTTATCATAAAACCTTAACGCTAAGAAACTCATATACACATCGCTTAGTTTATACATGCTTGTAAAATATATAGACAAATATGAATTAAAGCTTAAATATACTATCCAGTCGTAAGAAAAGATTTGGGTGTGCCAACTTAATATTCTTTGCAAATGCCTTTGCATCAATATCTTGAATATTTCCATTTGATTGCTTGTAGGAATGAAACTCATGCAGGGCTACTGCCATTGTATCTTCTAAATCAATTGGCATAAGCTCTCTTATCTCATATCGTAAAAGCATTAAAAACTTCTCTTCATTATGTTGTTGAATATGTCCTAAAAGATTCTGTAGGGCAAATTGTGGCAGGGCGACAAATTCCTTTCCTTCTGTGGTCTTTAGAAACCACGCTTCATTTTCATTAAAATCCCCCTCTACAAACTCAAGCAGCCATCTAGCATCATCTAGCTTTGCCATATAGGCTACATTGCTCAGAGTTTGCAGGCTTTCTACTAGCTTTTTCTTGTCGTATTTTGTTCGTTTAGCCATACCATTACTCCTTTTTGTGCGTGAAGTCTGTTGTGTGCTTCTTCAATAATCTTGCTTTGTTTCCCATCAATTACTTCTTCACTTACCTCTAATCCACGATATGCAGGCAGACAATGCAAGAAAATCGCATTTTCATGTGCTAAAGACATGATTTTAGAATCTACCTTATAATCCTTAAAGTCCCACATACGCGTCTCTTTTTCGTTCTCTTGCCCCATTGATACCCAAGTATCTGTTGTGATAACATGTGCGTCTTTTGCAACACTAAAAATATCATCAGTGATGACTATTTTTGCACCACTCTCTTGTGCGTTTTTCTCTGCGATTTCTACAATATCCTTGCTAGGCATATACTTCTTAGGACAGGCAAGTCGTATCTCAAAGCCAAGCTTTGAAGCAAGCATAAGCCATGAGTTTGCCATATTATTCCCATCGCCAATATAGGCTACAATGGGCTTTGCAATGCTATTTTTTGCTCCCACATCATGCAGTATAGAATCTGGCACAAATATACCGCATTCAATCATAGTGAGATAATCTGCTAAAAGCTGCATAGGGTGAAATACATCGCTAAGCCCATTAATCACAGGCACACTTGAAAACCTAGCAAACTCTTCTAGCCTCTCGTGCATGTGTGTTCTCACCATAATCATATCCACCATAGAGCTAATCACAGCTGAGCTATCGCGGACGATTTCCCCTCTGCCAAGCTGTAATTCATTATTTGACAAAGAGATTCCAAAGCCACCTAGCTGATAGATCCCCACTTGAAAGCTCACACGAGTGCGAGTAGAGCTTTTCTCAAAAATCATTGCAAGGGTTTTGCCCTTAAGATATGGTGTCGCAATGCCATTTGTATATTCAGTTTTAATTTTTATCGCAAGTGCAAGCATTTCTAGAATCTCATGCTTTGTAAAATCATTGATAGTTAGAAAATGTCGCATGTTTATCCTTCATATCGCAATAAAGTAAAAGTGTAATATTACAATAAAACGCTAGAAAAATAGCTTTTTATAGAGAATTTCAGCTTATCACTGGATTTTGTGTTTAGATTCTAAAGATTCTTACCATCGTTACATTTTGTGCCGTGTCACGAAGTGTTTTATCCAGCATGTTTTAATCAAACACATTTTTATCTTGATAAAGTGAGGGGATACCAGATTGATTAAGCTCTTTGTAGGAATCACAACCTTTTTGCATACCCATATCACATGCCTTGCCATAAAACTCTTTTGCAAGTGACAGATTATGTGCTAAGGCTTTTCCTGCTTCATGCAAGTTACCAAGTGTGAAACAGGCATTAGGATACTTTAATTTACATGATTTTTTATAGAGTGTAGCAGCTTTTTCATAGTCTTGTCTTACACCTTTGCCATGCTCATAAAAATTGGCATTCATAAAACATGATGGAGCATGTTTTTTATCACATGCTTTTTCAAAATATGGCATTGCCTCTACAAAATTATTATTCTGTGCTTTATATAAGCCGATAAAGTAGCAACCATTCATATCTTTTTTATCGCATGCTTTTTCAAAATAGGACATTGCTCGTTTTATAGAATCTGCATATAAAAATATTTCGCCTATCACGCTACATTCATTTTTTGCCTTGCATTCATCTAGGGTTTTTAAGCCGATTCCAATAACTATTTTACATGATTCTGCGTTCTTATTAAGGCATTGTTGCGTATGGACTTCCCAAGTCTCTTTGCTGAAATTATTTGGCTTTTCTGTGCGTATGGAATCTAGTATATTTGCAAAACACACAGAAAATGTAGCCATCACAAAGAATACAAAACGCATAAAACCCCACTTTTGCCGAAATATTCTGTGAAATTTTACATTATTTCTCTATAAAATAAACTTAAAATAAAATATATATGTTTAGTAACTATTTGTTAGCTTTTATAAAGCTACATTTTAATCTCGCATAGAATCTTAAGATTCTGTGTTTTATATTTTTAAAGATTTTTTAGTAAATGCTCTAAAACTTTATAAAAGTTATCTTTTGTGGTTTTCTCTAAACGCTCATCTTTTGCACTCTCATCATCTTTTGCCCATAGAATGTGCTTTTTAAACGCTGATGATATACCACTACTTTTCTTTTCTAAACCATATTTTTCATAATCTTTTTTGCTGAATAGAGATTCTATCTCTTTAAATTTAGAATCTATTTCGCTAAGTTTAATAATATCTAGCTTATCATAACCCTTTTCTTTCTTTATGCTTTCAATCTCTTTGCTTGCTTCATCAGAATCTACTAGCAAGATAGGATCTTTACATTGTCCCATAAGCTTTTCTAATACAATGGCTTTTTCGCTAGAATCTTTACCTAAACCACATATTGGTAAAAAGACAATATCTAGCTTTTCATTTCTCTCTTTTTGTAATAAAAGCTTAAAGGCGCTCAAATAGTTATAATCTGTAATGCCCTCTACAAAAACAAGCCTTACATTCGGCGGATAGAATACATGCATATCTACACCAAATGCCCTTTTAATCTCTAAAAATGTATCTGTATCGCTTGATTGTATGCGTGAAAAGTCATTTTGTATGCTAACGCCTTTTAGCTCTTTGTCTTCGCGGTTTTTAATGATTCTTACTTCATTTAAAAAGTCAGAATCTATCCAAAATAAATCATGCGTTACAATCACAAAGGTGATCCCATTCTCTTCGCCATATTTGCGTAAAAACTCCGCACACTCTTTTCTTGCTTTAGGTGAGAGATTGTGGGCTGGCTCGTCCATTAGCACAATATCCCCACTTTTTAGAATCTTGCCATTTAAGAGATTGAAATATAGGTTAAAAAACCATTTAAAGCCTGTGGATTGCTGCTCTAGGATTAATACATCACGATCGGTTACACCCTCTCCATTAATTTTGTAAGCGGCAAAAGAGATTCTATGCTCTTCTAGTCGTATCTCAAAAGCATATCCATCATTATCATTTTTCCCAAAGATTTCATTAACTCTTTTTGTTACAATATTCTTAATCCTCTCATTTATGACTCTTTCTTGGTTGCTTAAAAAAGCTGGGGTGGTTTTAGCTTTTTTATACGCATTAAGGACACTAAACATTGGCTGATTGATTGCGTTAAAAAGAGATTGGAAAAATCTACTTTCACCAAGCTTATCAAGTGAAACAATTAAATCATCATTTTTAAACTCATCTCTTATATCATTGTAGTTAAAGACTTGTGGTAAAAAGAGAGAATCTTTACTCCCAATCTCTATTACACCACTTTCAAACACTTCCTCTAGCACTTCATCCGCATTTTCATAATTTTTTGTTGTATTGCTTATTTGCTCTTTTATTTCTTTTGGCGTGATAAAGGTAAATTCTAGCTGGTCGCCTTCATTGTTTTGCTCATACATTGCACTTACTTCTTGTATAAAATCTTGCATTTGCCTATAGGCTTGTGTCATTGTGTCATAATCTTTAGCAAAGTATATGTTGCGTTTGACTTTCTGCCACGAATCGCTATTTTGCATAGAATCTAGAAGCCCTAGCTCATTATCATCGTCTGTAAATTCATCTATAATATCGATGGCTGATTCCAATAGCTCATTATATGCTTGTCCCATATCATCATAATATTTACTTTTGAGCTGAATATCCTGAGAATAGCTTGTCTCCATATTTTTTAGCTTTGAATAATTTGCCAATAACTCTTTTTCATTTTTGCTCTCTTTTACCTTATTAGAGATATCAAATATCTCTGCTTTATAGTTTGCCAATAACTCTTCTTCTCTTTTGCTTTCTTTAACTTTATTAGAAGGGTAAAATATCTCTGCTTTATCTAGTAAAAACTTTGTATAGATTCTAATAGCTGCTTTTAGGGCTTCTTTATTATTGCAACATTCATATTTTATCTCGCCATCTTGTTGCTGTATTGCAGCTAAAGTGCGAGAGACATATTTTGCCCCCCCCCCCCCATTGTTTGCCGCTGCTGCTGCTTGTGTATAATCTCTTAACACAAAGCTTAAATCTGGCTCACAAGCTTCATAGTTTGAAAAATTGGGAATATCATTTTCATCAAAAGCCTTTGCATTCCCAAACATAAACTTTGCTAAAGCACGATTTACATTACTCTTACCTGTGTTATTTTCACCAATAATGGTTACTAATCCACCATGATGATCGCCTGTATAACTTGTATTTAGGACTAATTCTTCTGGTTTATCGCTTAAGTTATAATCAGAATCCATTTTGCTAACGCCGATATTTTTGAAGTTTTTGATTACCAAAACTCTTTGCTGTGTTTCTTTTTTCGCCATAATATGCTCCTTATAATAAAATTAAAGTTTTAAACCAAGACTTTCATAAAGCTTTAAAAGTGGTTGCAAAAATGCCTTGCTTTCATCACTCAATGTGTCTTTCTCTAAAAGTTCATAACATGAAATAAAATAGCCAAGTAAGTCATCAAAGCGATTAGATTCTAAAAGCAGGGTAATGAAAGCATCTTTTTGTGCGTTGCCTGTGATTGCCACTCTACCCATTGCCATGCTGCCTTGAAAATCTCTCTCTTTAAGTCTTAAGATATTTTGCGTGATATAGATAAAGACATTTTTCGCGTTGATAAACTCATTTTGTGTAATGTAGTTAAACAATGCGATATAACTAGAATCTAGATTTTCTAGCGTATTATTTTCATAAGATTCTATATGCTTATAGAGTGTGGGGCGTGATATATCTAGCATGTTTGCTAAATCTACAATCTTTATGCCTAACTCCCGCAGGCGATCTCTTAATGTGCTATTTTTATCCATATTATGTCCTTTATGCTTAAAATATTAGCACACTTTACATATATTGTCAATATAAATGTAAAATATTTTTACAAAAATAGTAAAAACTTTACACTATTAGCTATCAAGGTTTATTACAATCTGTTTGTATCCATGTAGATTCTATCTCGTTATAGTCTTGTTGTAGACAGAAATTTAGGCTTTGCTTATTTAAAAGATTTTCAAAAAGTTTTTCATACATGAGCGGATATTGCTGCTTTTTGTGATAGAGAGAATCTATTTGCGTGCTATGTGTAAGGGCTTCATGCCTTAGATATTGAAAATACTCATATTTATGATAAAAAAGTGCTAAAAAATAGAATATAAATATACATAAGGTTGTAAATAAAAGCATTTTTAGGAATGAACGCATACTATAAAATGCCCTTGCATAAAAGTGAATATAAGCTGGTTTTGTGCGGATATACTCTAATGCAAGTAGTTGCAAACATTCTTTCAAAGGCAGGTTAAATAGGCTTACAATGTCCTTAAAGTCTAGCAATAAATCTGCCTTACCGCTAAAATCACAATAAAAAATCTCACCAAAATCCTCAATCAATGAGTAATAATTCTGCAAAGCTTCAGTGCGCTCCAACACAATGCTTATGGTTAAAAAGCCCTGTGCGTAATGGCATAAGGCATGTTTGCTAGAATCTTGAAAAATGATGGTGTAGCGTTTTAAATGCGGGTAGAGTGTGAAAAGCGATGAAAACATTTCAAGTGGGTTTAAGCATAGAATCTTGCCTGAATACTTTAGGGCATAAGATTCTAGAACTTCACTTTTTATCGCAAAAAGCTGGAAGTTAAAATGTGTTTTGTTTTGGCTTTGCAGGAAATATTTGCATTCATGGTTGTAAGGTATTAATCCATTGCTTTTTGCTTTTAGTGGCACGATGGAATCTAGCATATTTGGGCTTTTTAACTCGCTTTTTTCAATGTCAATATTACTTGCTTCTAATGAGTTTAGCGGCAGGATTGTATAATACATTCTCATACTTTTCTTGCGATGAAATATATTTGCTAGTGAGTGTGGCTTTGTGTGATTGCTATTTAATTGATCTAATGTAATATAGGGCTTTTTTAGGGCGTGGAGCAAGGGGGTTAGATTTGCTTGAGTTAGATTCTGTGTGGAATGGATTGTATCTTTTGTGCTGGGATTTTTATTTGTTGTTTGTGTGAAGTATAAATTTCGTGTTAAATCTGCTTGGGGCTGGGAGTTTAGGGCATGATTTTTGGAATCTAGGTTTTGTGCTACTTGTGCGGATACTGGACTTTGGGGCATAGATGTTATAGAATCTAGATTTTGTTTATTGTCATTTTGAGCGTTAAGCAAAAAATCTGTTTTAGATTCTATATTAGATGTTTCGCTACGCTCAACATAACAAGCTGGTTTAGAATCTAGATTCTGTGCTGAATTTGGGTGGGCTGCGGGGTTTAGAGCGTAATTTTTAGAATCTAGATTCCGTTGTAGCTCTATGCTAGATATTTCCCTTTCGCTTTGCTCAAGGTCAATATGACAAGCTGTCGTATTGAAATCTAGATTCTGTGTTGATTTACTTATGGAATCTTGCGATTTGCTGACACTAAGGCTAGGTTTTAGATTTTCCCTATTTTGTACCACTACACCCTGCACCCACCCATTTGGATTAAACTCTAAATTCTCTGTTGTTTGCGTGATAGCTGTATTCTGTAATGTGGAATGTATAGAATTTAAACTTTCAATATTATTTAAATTAGCACTAAATCTTAAGTCGTAATTGCTAGATTCTAACTTCTCATTATTATCCTGAAAATCACTTAAGCCTTCTAAACTCATGCTAGATTCTAGACCTGTTTCATTTTGTGCTACATAAGGCTGGATAGATTCTATAGCGTCTCTCTCGTTATTGTAGGCAGTATTACATGCAGATTTTTTATTTGGTGTAGAATTATTAGTATCTAAAGAAGTCTTTAAGTGCGGATATAAGTCAATGTAAGTATAAGTAGCAATATGCGTATGCCAAAAGTCCTTAAATGCCCTATACTTGCGTATAATTGCATTCAATATCTGCATTATGCACCCAAAATACACACTTTAAAACTTCAATCTTACACGAAAGTTGTGCCACCATCAATGACGATTGTCTGCCCTGTTAGCCAAGAGCTTTGCGTATTATCACAAAGGAAGAATGCAGCCCCCGCTAAGTCATTTGGCGTTCCCATTCTTTTTAATGGACTTTGTTCTTCAACCTTTGCTTTTACCTCATCATAATCTGGAAAAGCTTTTAGTGCGTCTGTGTCAATAGGTCCGCCACTCACTGCATTTACGCGGATATTAAACTCACCTAAATCTTGTGCGGCGTATTTTACCATTGTTTCTACTGCATTTTTAGAGTTGCCATGCCCTGCATAGTTTGGCATATAGACAAGATTCCCTGTGGAGCTAAGTGTTACAATATTGCCACCGCCTACTTTTTGCATACGCTTAACCGCCTCTTGTGCGCCAACGACAAAGGCTAACACGGTTGCTGTGTAAATATTATTTAACCCCTTAGGCTTTAAACGCATAAATGGTGCAAACCCACCGACAACACTTCGTCCATAAATAATAGCATTTGATATAAAGAAATCCACTCTATCAAAATCTTTATCAATCTGCTCAAATAGCCCTACATACTGCTCTGGCTCTAATACATTAAGCGGATAATATCTTGCCTTGATTTGATACTTAGATTCTAAATCCTGTGCGATTTTTTGTGCTTCTTCTTCATTCTTATTATAAGTAAAAGCTACATTCACACCCTCTCGTGCAAAGCGATAAAGAATAGCCTTGCCGATACCCCGAGTAGCACCGCTTATAACTAGAGTCTTGCCTTTCATGTATTCACTTGTCAGTTGTTCTTTCATTTTTGCACCTCATAATGTTGTAAAGTTTTCTCAAGCAACGCTTTGCATTCCTTGCTTGGCTCACACAATGGCAGTCGATATTCTAAAGTAGGGATAAGCCCCTGCAAAAACATCGCCGCTTTGATAGGGATAGGATTGCTTTCAAAAAACAAAGCTTTATTTATACCATAAAGTTTATTAGAAATAGCTAAACTCTCATCATTTTTTTGCTCTATTGCAAAATGACAAAGGTTAGCAATATCTTGTGGGAAAATATTGCCCGTTACTGATACAACGCCACTTCCACCACTGCATAAAATCCCATAATTAAGTGCATCATCACCACTTAAAACATGGAATCTCTTCTGTGAATCAGCCTCTTGCATATTCATAAGCGAATACACTTTATCAAGCATACCGCTTGCTTCCTTAATTGCATATATATTTTTCACGGATTTAAAAAGCCTTATCGCTGTTTCTATCTCGATATTACAGCCTGTGCGTGATGGGACATTATAAAGCATAATAGGTATATTTACAGAATCTGCTATTGCCTTATAGTGTCTATAAATGCCCTCTTGCGTGGGCTTATTGTAATATGGGGCAACTGATAATATAGCATCTGCACCACACTTTTCTGCAAATTGCGCTAACTCAATGGCCTCAGTCGTATTGTTGCTCCCAGCCCCTGCTAATACCTTTATGCCTGTGTTTTTACATGTCTGCACGGCAATTTCTATACACTCTTTATGTTCGCTATGACTCATAGTAGCACTCTCACCTGTCGTGCCTGCTGGCACACATGCGTCCATACCATATTTGATTTGTCGCTTGATAAGATACTCGTAAGTCTGCGTGTCTATTTTTCCATTCTTAAATGGGGTGATTAATGCACTCATCGCACCTAATGGCATATATTCCTCACTTTTCATAGGCAAATAGCCGTTATGATACCTAAAAAATGTTAGAGTTTTGTATATTTTTACTTTTTCTTTGTTTTGTATTAGCTTGTGTGATTAGAGATTGTAAAATCATCATAATCATTCAGCATCCTATTGCTTTAAGACAATTAATAAAGGCAAAGTCAATCTTGAAAGCAATATTTAACACTTTAACTAGCTCTGTTTGTCTTACTGCCCAATCTTTTCCATTACGCCATCATCATTAATGGCGACCTCAAACATTTCAGAATCTTGAGGAAAAATTTTGTTCGTTGCTGGTGGGAAATGTCGTGTTAAAATGATTTGATTGCTATCTTTCCAGCTTGATTCTGTCGTGAGTTTTGCAATACCTAGCATTTTTTCTATCATTTTGCCTTTTTGTGTGTTTTCGGTGCGTAGCTTTTGTAGCTGTGTTGCCATATCTTTTTGCTCTTTTATTTGTCGCAATAAAAGCACATAGAATCCTAGCGTTTTCTTCGTCTCTGCATCAAGCTCAAAGCCTTCCTTTTTACTTCTGTCAATAACGGGTTTTAGATTATCAATGATAGGTTTTAGCTTCTGTGTTTTATCTGCTAATGCCCTGCAAAACGCTACGCGTGCGTTAATATCATCTTTTAGAAGTGAGTCTAGATGAATGATACTTGAGAGTTTTTCTCTATTCTCAAAATTAGCAAAAATATCAAAGCTTATTTGATTTTCATTGCCATTAATCGCTTTTAGATGAAGTTTCTCACAAAATTTAATATGCGTATTAGAATGCAGGTTAGATACCACAATGCTATCGCCTACAATTTTTGCACCTTGGGCATCAAGCACATTAATGCTTCCACCATAGACCTTGCCACTCTCTAGCTTATCAATATCAGCTTCTTTTGCATATAAGATTCCCTTATGGATATTGATACTTGCTTCATCGGCATACATAACTGCACTTTGATGGGTTTGCCCATTAATTGTCAGTTTTTTTGCTTTAATGATGACTTTTTCGCCAACCGTGCCTTTGATATTTACCACTTCAGCTTCAATAATCGCACCATTTTGCACCGCATCTTTTGTCTTATCTGGGCAGTCAATATCTACTTCTGCCATCTTTTCAACACCGCCCAAAATACTATTTGTGCGACCAACTTGCTGAAAAGTGCCTATATCAATAAGCCTTAATCCAGTCTCTGCAAACTCTACAATACCATGTCCATCTGCTTCGTATTTAACAACTTGACCTTCTTCTACTTTTCTTATGCCATTACCAGCTTCAGGCGGGGCTTTATACCTAAATGTCCCGCTTTCAAACTCTTTAGAATCTCCCTTGCCATCTTCATGTTTTGGTGTATTTAAATGCAAGTTTTTCATATCTATAAATTCACCTTGCAAGTTTCTACCAGAAGTAGGTATGGAATCTTTTAAGAAAAAACCGATAGGATCGCCCTCTGCAACCGCATAAAGTGCGTTTGGCATGGGACTTTTATAATTTTCTCTACACCATTTCTCTTCTAAAAGATTTGTAAAGCCTTGTTTCTTAATATCTGCTTTTGAGCGCAAGAATATAAATCTTTTCTCTTCCATAATCGTGCATGGTGGCGTAAAATTCTCACTTATAATCTTATCCACACGCATTTTTATCTGCTCTACGCTTGTAATAATAATGTCTTTTTGTATAAGAAATGCGGTGATATAGTCAGCGAGTTGAGCCTTATATTGCTCCCTATCATCGACAAAAAAGCCTTCTTTTAAGATTAAAACAGCATCTAAATGGCGATAACTAAAAGCAAAATTTAACTTTGAAAAATCATATTCTTTTGGTGTGATTTCAATATCAAATGTTTGATAGATTTCATCACTTGTTTGATTATAGGTTTCTTTAAAAAAGGTTGGGGCTAAAACTTTATCATCTTTTTTTAACATTGTATGTGTATGTGCAACATGAAAGCTACAATCATTAAAACTCAATTCAGAATCAGCACAAAACTGCGTAAGCTCTCTAACCCAATCACGCACACCTTTGAGTTTCTTTTTCGCAAAAAAAGTCATTGCCTTAACCTTAAAATCAAATTTTGTTTGTTACAATAGTTATCCCAAAAAATATTGCATATTCTACTATATTTTTGTAAAGAGTATAAAAAATGTTAGAAAAACATTCAAGCGAAAACATTAAAACGATAGATAATAACAAACAATTAAATAGAAAACAAAACAAGCTTAAACGATTTTTTCTTACCAATGCTTCTGGAATCTTGTGTTCTCGTGTATTTGGATTTTTGCGTGATGCCATTCAAGCAGCAGTGCTTGGGACAAGCATTTATAGCGATATTTTCTTTATTGCCTTTAAGTTTCCAAATATGTTTCGGCGTGTTGTGAGTGAGGGGGCTTTTGTGCAAAGCTTTTTGCCATTTTTTCTTAGTGCAAAGAAAAAGGGGGCATTTAGTGTGAGTATTTTTTGGATTTTTCTTTTTTTCATTCTCATTTTAAGCATACTTGTTATGTGGTTTGCCCCTTTTATTACAAAGATTCTGGCATTAGGTTATGATGAAGAGAGGATTAGTCTTGCTATGCCACTTGTGCGTATCCACTTTTGGTATCTTATATTAATCTTTATTGTAACTTATCTAAGCACACTACTGCAATATAAAAATATCTTTTGGGTTAATGCCTATAATACCGCACTTTTAAATATTGCTATGATTGTGGCTATGCTGCCTTATCAGTTTCAAACGAGCTTAACTGAAAAAGAGCTTTTTGAAGCTGTGTATATATTAAGCTATGCAGTCCTTATTGGCGGTGTGTGTCAAATACTCATTCATTTTTATCCGCTTTATAGGGCGGGATTATGGAAGTTGCAGTATATTGGTATGCTTTCACTCAAAAAGTGGTATAGAGATTCTAATATGACTATAAGTTTTAGGGGGATAAGATTTGGGAGTAAAGATTCTATTGCTTGTCATGTTGAGCGTAGCGAAATATCTCATATAGAATCTAATTCCACCTTAAATACCGCAAACAATCTAGATTCTAAACAGAATCTAGAATCTAAAAAAAGCATAGATAAAAATTCTGCGGAAGTATCTTTGAGTGATTTTGTGGGTTGTGTAGATATTGAAACAAGGAGTTACCTAAAGGGTAATGACGCAGTTTCAATATCAAACTCCCGCAAAAGCACCAAAGAGACAACGCAAGACTCAAGATTCTATACAAAAGCAAAACACAATATCTTACGCTTACTTGCTGACATTAAAGCCTTTTTTAAAGCCTTTTTCCCCGCTATGCTTGGGGCTTCTACCGCACAAATTATTGCTATTATTGACTCTAGTCTTATCACACTTTTGCCAAATTCAGATGGAGGCGTTAGCACACTAAACTTTGCAAATAGAATCTTTCAGCTACCTTTAGCCATCTTTGCTATTGCTATCTCTAGTGCATTATTCCCAACCATTGCAAAGGCGATTGAGCGAAAAGATGAAAAAATAGCTTTGCAAAATCTAAAAACAGCCTTTTGGTTTTTACTCATAACGCTTTCTATTTGCACGCTTGGTGGCATTATGTTGAGTAATGAAATCGTATGGCTTTTGTTTGAGCGAAAAAACTTTGTAAGAGAAGATACCCTGCAAGTTGCATGGGCGTTTATCGGCTATATGGCAGGACTCTTAGCCTTTGGCTTAACGCGGATTTTCTCCCTCTGGCTTTATGCGAAAAAGCAACAAGCAAAAGCGGCAAAATACTCTGTCATCGCACTTGCGGTTGGCACACTGCTTTCTGGAATCTTTATTTTTTTCATGCGATATTTTAGTATTACAGATGGCATACTTTGGGAATTGCGTTATTTTATAGTTGCACTGGCTGGGAGTATCGGTGGTGTTGTGCTTTTTGTTTTCAATATAAAAGCATTTGGGATTCACAATTTTTTAGCTATAATCTCGCATAAAAAATACGCCTTTTACCTACTTTTAGCACTTGGCGTAACATTTAGTATATTACAAATTTTCAAGCACTTTTTTCACATTACATAACACTAAGGAAGACAATGAAAGTTTATGATTCAAAACATAGGGATAAAATAGATCTCGTTCCGCTTAACTCAAATGAAATACGCATGTATATATGCGGTCCGACGGTCTATGATGACGCACATTTAGGACATGCTAGAAGTGCTATTAGCTTTGATTTACTCGCAAGATTCTTAGAGACAAAGGGCTATAAAGTCATAGTCGCTAAAAACTTCACAGATATTGATGATAAGCTGATTAATAAATCCTTTCAAACTAAAACTCCACTCAATGAACTAGCAAAGCATTATATCGATAAATACTTGCAAGATATGGAACCTTTAAATGTGAGAAGAGCCCACTTTGAGCCTCGTGCAACGGAGTTTTTAGAATCTATGTCAAATTTTATAGAATCCTTATTGCAAAAAGATATAGCCTATCGTTTGCCAAATGGAGATATTTGCCTTGAAGTGAGTAAAGATAAGAGTTATGGCACATTAAGTAGGCATTTAGATGATACAGATTCTGTGCATAGAGTTGAGGTAGAAGAGGGCAAGAGAGACCAAAGAGACTTTGTATTATGGAAAGCATACAAGGGAGAAAATGATATAGGCTATGAAAGCATATTAGGCAAAGGCAGACCCGGCTGGCATATTGAATGTTCTGCTATGATTGATTCTGTATTAGCATATAAAGATAAAGAATTTTGCATTGATATACATGCTGGTGGGCAGGATTTATTCTTCCCACATCATGAGAATGAAGCCTCACAAACTCGCTGTTTGCATAATAAGGAACTTGCGAAATATTGGCTACATAATGGCTTTGTTACCATTAATGGTGAGAAAATGAGTAAGAGTCTAGGAAATAGCTTTTTTATTAAAGACGCATTAAAGGTATATCATGGCGAAATACTGCGTAACTATCTCATAGGCACACATTACAGAAGCCCTTTGCATTTTAATGAAGAAGATTTACTGCAATCAAAAAAAAGGCTTGATAAAATATATCGCCTTAAAAAAAGGCTTGATTATGAAAAAGATTCTATACCTAAATTTTTACCATTTTCTAATGACACAGATTCTATAAAAGCAAATGAATGGGAAGAGTTTTTTAAGCCTTATATGAGTGAGATTCTAAAACAAGCTACAAAAGATTTTAGTGAAAAGTTTCTAGAATCTCTTAGCGATGATTTAAATATCTCACTTGCCCTAAGTGTGATTGAAGAGTTTATAAAAGAGGCAAACGAACACCTTGACACACAGCCAAAAGATAAAGCCTATAAAGCTCAAGCAAAAGCAAATCTAGCATTAATCGACTTTGTGCTAGGACTTGGGACTTTAAGTTATAGCGAATATTTTCAGCTTGGTGTAAGCGATGAAGAAAAGCTAAAGATTGAAACTCTCATAAAAGAGCGACTAGAAGCAAAGGCAGTAAAAGACTTTGTAAAAGCAGATTCCATACGAAATACTCTAGAAAATATGGGTATAAGCATCATGGATAAAAGCAAAGAGCATACAGAATGGGAGAAGTTTTAGGTTTTGTTTTTCTAAATTAAGTATTCCGTGAAAAATTCGCAAATATTTTTGAGTTTTCATGCAGAATAACAAACATCAGTTTTAATCGTAATGTTTATATAACAGAATCTCTGCTTGCAAAATAAACAAATCAAGGTGGCATTATGAATATTTTTACAAGGTTATTTAAGGTTAGCACAACAGGAACAAAAATCAAGATTCTAGCGTTTGCAATATTTGCAAATATAGCTTTTGCTAATGAGAGTTTGCAAAAGTTGTTTAATGAATACAATGTAGGCAAAGACAAGCAAGAGTATATCAACAAAGAATGCAATAAGGAAGTCCTTAAAGATAATTTCAAGGATTTAAGTAAGATAGAGCAAATCTATAAATTTGAAGTAGCACGGATTGATTGTGAAGTGAATAACTTAGGCGAAGTGCTAGGCTCAACACAAGGCATTTTAGCTTCACTTAATTATGGCTATGATGAGTATGACAAGCTTTTAAACAAATACTACAAACTCTACCGCGCTGAAGTAAAAAAGCAAAACAAAACCACACCAACAGGGGCTTTCTCCCACGAGCCGAGTATCCAAAAAGGGCAAGATACACTGCTAGAAGAACAAAGAGCGTGGCTCAAGCTCCGCGATAGCTATGAAGCATACACAAAGGCACACCACGCACATATTTATGACATAAATGGCGGTGGCACGATATATAGCATTGAAGCAAGTAATGCTCGGTTAGGACTCTTAAAAATGCGTGTAAATGAGCTATTTTCACGCTATTTGATGATGATAACAGATGGTGGCGTAGAATTTGATAGTATATTTGGGTGTAATGTAGGTGGAGATATATAGGCTCAAGTTATAGCTAAATCCTGCAAGATTCTATGTTTGGCAAAGTCTCTCTTTTAGCAAACTTTTAGCAAAATAGGGTGCATTAATCCTTGCATTATTAGAATCACACCTTGCTCAAATCACTCAAAATATAAGAATCTAGCCTTTCATTTTACTTTCCAAAGTTTTAGAATCTATCCCCACTTCATAAAACTCTTAGAATCTTAGCCAAACTAAAACTTCTTCATATTTGCATCTTGTAAAATATCTTGTGCGATATGCTCTACACCTAGGCTAATCTCTTGCGTTTTGTGTGCGGTTTGCGTGTTATGATTTGTTATCTCTTCTAGCTCAACAATGCTTTCATTGATATGCTCAATACCCTCCATTTGCACCTTAATCGACTCGCCCATATCATTGATACTTTGCACAAGCAAATTCACACTTGCCCCTATCTCGCCAAGACTCTTTTGTGTGCGTTCAGCCAAGTTTCTCACTTCATCAGCTACAACTGCAAAGCCTCTGCCGTGCTCCCCTGCCCGTGCTGCTTCAATCGCTGCATTTAATGCTAAAAGGTTAGTTTGATCAGCAATCTCTGCGATAAACCCTAGAATCTTTTTAATATCATCGCCTTGCTGCACCACTTCTTGCGCCTTACTATCAACACCCTGCATAGATTCTGTAATCTCTCTTACCGCATTTGCCGTCTCTTCTAGCGACTTGCTTTGCTTCTGTGTGCTTTCACTCATCGCCATTACAGAATCTTCTAGCTCTTTTGCCTTAAGATTTAGCGATTTTGCAAAATCAAGGCTTGTAAAAAGCATTTTGCGTATCTCTTCGCCCAAATGCCCCACACCTTCATTCATCGCTTGAAGTTCGCCTTGTAAGTTCTGTGTTGTCCCATTTTCTTGCTTTTGGAAGTCATTTTCAGCGTAGCGATTTAAAATCTCAAGCACACGCGAGACATTCTCATCAAGGGAAGTTAGCATTTCATTAAATAGCACGCCAAGTTGCGTTAGCTGCGGATTATTCGCATTTGTCTGTATCTGCAAATGCAAATGCCCCTGCTTGATATTCTCAACCGCTTGGAAAAATTCCTGCAAACTCTTTGTATCCTTTAAGAGATTATGCTGGATTGTCTCTACATTTTCATTGATCGCTTCTGCCATTTCTTGAAACTCATCGCCACTGCGGAGTTTCAAAGGATTCACACTTTTTTGCTTGTGATTTAAAAAGTCAAAAAACTCTAGCAAACTCTTTTTAATGCGTCTAATGGGCTTTAGCAAATACGCCAAAATCACATACAACGCCACCACAAGAATAAGGGCAAAAATGCCTAGCATAATGAAAATAGGTTTGTTGTTTTGACTTAGCTTATCGGCTATGCGAGATTCTGGGATAATGGAGCATAGTAGCCATTGCGTTTGAGATTCTACCTTGCAAGTTGCGATATTAGAATCTAGTTTAAAAGTCGGTGTGTCCGCGCTAAAGCTACTTTTTATCGCTTGAGCCAACTCATCACTTTGCAAAATCTTATTCTCATCATTATGGCTAACATAATTGCCATTTTTGTCTATGATGATAATCTCTTGTTCGCTTGTATTCTCATCTTGTGCGTGGATATAGGCATTGAGCGATTTTAGGGCAATATCGCTACTAGCCACACCGATGAATTTGCCATTTTCAATCAGCGGAGAGGCAAAGCCAAAAACGGGGATTTTATAAGAAGCCTGAATCCACGGCTCACTTAGCACTTCATCTTTGAGTGAATTTTTAGGGATTTGATACCAGCTTCGTGTGCGGGGGTCATAGCCATCTTGTGGGTATTGATGTTTGCCATTACCCCGTAGCATTCTCCCGCTAGATTCTATGCCGATATAAGTGAGATTAAAATCCCCTGATTCTTGGATAAGGCGGAGATTTTGTGTCATTTGGGATTCATTTAAGCCACTTGCAAGGGCTTCTTTTGCGAGTTTATTAATAAGGCGTTTTTTCTCATCAATATAGACATCTATGAGATTTTCTAATTGCGTTACTTGCTTTTCTTGTGTCTCATACTCAATGAGTGTAATGGTCTTTTGTGCGTTAAAATACACAAACCACGCCAAAATGCTAAAACTCACAAGCACCATTAAAGTCGTGCTGATAGATACCTTTGCGTTGATTCCTAGTTTTGTCATTGAGTAGCCTTTTATATTGTGATAAACAAGTAAGCGTAAATATCATACACAAAAAAACAAAAAGTTGTCTTTTTTATAGCATAAAAGCATTGTAAATATGTATTTTGTGTATTTTATGCACTATACATTGTATATTGCAATGCAGGTTTATTATGCCATTTTATTGTTTGATAAGGAAAGCTTGCGTTGATAATCTAACAAAAACAACAACGCAATAATTAAGTAAGGATAAATACCATGACAATATGGCGAAAAGTGAAGTTAGACAATAAATTAGAATCTATACATATAACGCGCAACAAATGAGAAAGTCTCTTTTGAATAATATTCATTTTTATCGCCATCACTATAAAGATATGTGCCAGTATGTGCCTCTATAAATGGAATCTTACCAAGCAATTCTATCACATGCTCATTTTGAGTCCAACGCACACCAATATTTAATGCCATATCAAATGCTAGTGAGTTTTGATTACTAGAGCTACCCCACCAATACCATGAGTTTAGCCAATACACACCACCCACTTGCAAACCAGCTATAACGCCTAGATTCCCATCAGCAACATTTGTAATGTTATATATCACATCAGCACCAACGCCAAATTGCATAACATAGAAATTAGCCCCACTAAAGAGTGCATAACCACGCACACCTAAACTATTACTAAACCAATATTCATAACCACCAAGCACACCATACGCTGCAGTTGTATAGCTATATCTATAAGTGTTCCTGTTATTTGTCCAATGATACTCATTTTTCTGTTGCAAAAGCGAAGTCCCAGCCTGCAAACCAACAAAACCACCACTTTTTTCCTCTTTTAATCCATCGGCATAAGCCATACTAGAAATAAGTGCCAATGATAAAACACTTGTCTTTATACTCTTTTTAAATCTCATGATTTCTCCTTAAAATTTGTAATGAAGTTGGCATTCTACAAAAAAAAAAAAACAAATCAAGGGTAAATGGAATATTGTGTGGATATATGAAATTCCAAGTGTTATAAAATCTAAAATACTCATACAGGGATAAACTGACAATAGTTTGAATATTTAAATCTAGAAAGAAATGTTTATTGTCGGCTTATTCCAGTCGTGCCATATCGCACAAAATGTGGGGCTTAAAACTGCAGTTAATTAAGTGTGGGATTATGTTGGATTGCCACATAATTGCCCAAAGCCCATGGTTTTAGAGACTCTTTTTAGCCTGTGGTAAAAATGCAAAAGATTCTAAAATATATTTTATAGGTTAATAACTCTTGACATAAGAGCCACTAGAAGCTTTATATTTTTTTACTTTGCCATTAGCAAGTCTTATAGCAATGCTACCACCGCCCACATTTACACCTACAGCATCTCTATCGGGGTATGTCCTTTTATAAGATCCACTTATACTATACTGCTTGACTACATTTTTCTCTACACATGCCACCCACTCATCATCACAATCACATGCAATTACATTTGAACCGACCGATCTTTTATAAGATCCACTATCATATATTTTCGCTTTGCCTTGATCGATTTTTACGATATATGCCATTTCCAACTCCCTATTCGCTACTAATCATTATAGAATGGAATCTAGCCAAGTTTATATTCCGTCTCTAAGTATTTTGTATAGATTCTAGAATCTTCAAAATCTTTATTATCCATCATCTTTATATGGAATGGAATAGTCGTTTTAATCCCTGCGATTTTAAACTCTTTTAGGGCGCGTTTCATGCGTTTTATAGCTTCTTGTCTTGTCGCACCCCACACAATGAGTTTGCCAATCATAGAATCATAAAACATAGGCACGACATAGCCACCATAAGCATGTGTATCAAGCCTTACATTCGCACCACCCGGGGCAATCCACTCTGTGATTTTACCCGGACATGGATAAAACTTTTCTGGATCTTCTGCTGTGATTCTGCACTCTATGCTATGCCCTTTAAATGTAATAGAATCTTGACTAGGAAGTTTCTCACCCTCTGCTATGCGTATCATCCACTCTACTAGATCAAGCCCGCTTACCATCTCACTCACGGTGTGTTCGACTTGCAAACGCGTATTCATCTCCATAAAGTAAAAATCTTTATTATTAGAATCGAGTAGAAATTCAAAAGTCCCTGCACCTACATATTTAATATGCTTGGCGGCTTTAATGGCGGTATCAAGCAAATTCTTCCTTACCTCATCACTTAAGACAACTGCTGGAGTCTCTTCAATCAATTTTTGCTGTCGTCTCTGCATAGAGCAATCTCTCTCGCCAATATGCACGACATTACCATGCTTATCAGCTAGAATCTGCACTTCAATATGCTTTGGCTTATTAATAAACTTTTCCATATAAATTGTGCCATCACCAAAGGCGCTTAATGCCTCACTCTCAGCAGCTAAATATAGATTCTTTAAAAGCCCTTTATCAGGCACGACACGCATACCCCTGCCACCACCACCTGCTGCGGCTTTGAGTATGACAGGATAGCCGATTTTATCCGCTACCTCTAAGGCTTCTTTATAGCTTTTTAATGCCCCATCACTCCCTACAATCACAGGCACACCTGCTTCTTTCATGCAGTCTTTTGCCTTTGATTTATCACTCATTATCATCATTACTTCTTTGCTAGGACCGATAAACTCAATATTATGATGTTCGCAAATCTCAACAAAGTTTTGATTCTCACTCAAAAAGCCATATCCGGGAAATATCGCATCTGCTTCAAATAAATCCGCTGCACTCATAATAGCCGGAATATTGAGATAGCTTTCACTGCTTTTTTCCCCACCAATACACACTTTCGCATCGGCTACTTCAAGATAATGTGTATCTTTATCAGCGATAGAGTGTATCGCAATAGCTTGTTTTCCCATCTCTTGAATCGTGCGTATAGCACGCAGGGCAATCTCACCACGATTTGCGATAAGAATGCGTTGCAATTTCTTTTTTATAACGCCGCTATTTTCATTTGTGTCTTGCTGCTTACTCTCTGTTGTCTTTGCATTACCCATAAGATACCCCTAGATTCTCTCAACCATAACAAGCTTTGTGCCATACTCAACAGGCTGTGCGTCATTTACCTCTATCTCTACGATCTTGCAGTCAAACTCTGCTTCAATCTCATTCATAATCTTCATTGCCTCAACAATGCCTATTGTCTGTCCCTTTTTAATCGTATCACCCACACTTACATAGGGTGCTGCACCCGGACTTGGTGAGCGATAAAATGTGCCTACCATAGGAGAAGTGATAAAATCAGCATTATTTGCATTTGCAGGTTTTGGACTAGATTCTATGGTTTGTGTTGCAGGTATAGTTTCTGTCTTTTGTATAGGTGCAGCTTGTGCTACTTGCTGGATAACTTTGTCTGCTTTTAGCTTTTTGCCTTCTTTATTGAGTTTTAGCAAGAAGTTCTCTTGCTCTAAGCGAAGTGAAGCAAGATCTGAATCATTAAAGAGCTGGATGAGTTCCTTTATCTCGGATAATTTCATATGAAATCCTTCAAACATAAAATAATAATCGTTTATGATAACATAAACTTGTAAAGTTTTTGAGAATCTCTATATTTTAATGCTTACTCTCACTAAAAGCTACCCTTACCCCCTCTCCAATAAATACAAGCAAAGATAGCACAATAGACATAACAAGAAATCCAGCTATACCTAAATGTGGTGCTTGTATATTATTTTTACCTTGATTAAGTAGCTCCCCTAAACTTGCACTCCCAAGTGGCATGCCAAAGCCTAAAAAATCAAGCGTAGCAAGTGTCGTAATACTCCCAATGGTAATAAAAGGCAAATAAGTAATAGTCGCAATTAAAGCATTAGGCAGAATATGCACAAACATAATATGTAAATCACTAAAGCCCAAAACCTTTGAAGCCTTAACATAATCCTGTGTCCTTGCCCTTAAAAACTCTGCACGCACCACACCCACAATACTAGTCCAGCTAAAAAGTAGCACAATCCCTAAAATAATCCAAAATGTCGGCAGTATAAAGCTTGATACAATAATAATCACAAAGAGTGTAGGCATACCACTCCAAATCTCTAAAGCCCTCTGCCCAAATAAATCAATAAGCCCACCATAATAGCCCTGCATACCACCGATAATAACGCCAATACACACGCTACACACACTCAAAATTATCCCAAAAAGTAGCGAAGTGCGTAAGCCATATAATAATCTTGCACAAACATCTCTGCCTTGATCATCAGTCCCTAAAATATGCTCTCTGCTTGGTGGTGTAGGCGGTATGCCTTTTAGATCCCAGTCGATACTATCAGCAGCATACTCTATTAAGGGATAAAGTATAAAATCATTTGCAAAAAGATTCCTAACATATGGGTCTTTATAATCTGGTGTCGTATAAAAATCCCCGCCAAATTCAACTTCACTATAATCTATAAAAATAGGAAAATAAAACGAATTATTTTTATAAATAAGTAAAGGTTTATCATTTGCTAAAAATGGTGCGAATAAACTCATAATAAAGATAAAAATAAAACAAAAAAGTGAGAATCTAGCCATTTTATGTGCGTAAAATAAACGCCAACGCATAAAAAGTAATGATGGTGTTTTGCTGTATTGCATGATATGCCTTTTGTGATGAATAATGTAGAAGTATATTATATAAATAGGTGCAAATAAAGATTTCAAATGAAGAAAAAGAATTTTTATGCTAAATAAAATATATAAAGACTTTAAAATCTTATTCACATAGCGAAGATATAAAAGTTTTAAAAGCGACTAAATATATACACAAATCTAGCTTGTTGTATATCAGATTCAAGAAATTTATATCAAAAAAGTAATATTACATTTTGTAGATTATTGTTTGCTCTAACATAGAATCTAAAAGATTTGTTGGATGTTATCTTATTATTTAGCTTCCATATACACAAAACAATAAGAAATAGATTTTAGAGACATGATTTATAGAATCTTACAAGCCTAAAAAATAAAAACTAAATTAGCAAAAAGTATAATTGCCTATAACCACATAGACTTATGAACTTACAAAAGGCCAGATAATTTACTCAATAACGACTACTTATTGCAGAATCCAGCAAGGAAGCAATCACCCTACTGAAAATCTAAAAGACTAACAATAAAGCAAAAAAAAGAATTATGCCTCAAGCATTTCCTTTACTTTTTCTAAAATATGTGCGCCTATTGGGATAGCAGAGGTTGCAGCAGGGCTTGGGGCATTACATACATGCACAGACCTTGGTGTATTTACAAAAAGAAAATCTTCAATCAATTCGCCCGAGTTACTCACAGCTTGCGCACGCACACCAGCAGGATATGGGCTTAGATCTTCTTTTGTGAGTTTTGGGCAGTATTTTTGCACGAGTTTGAGATAGCCACCTTTGCAGAATGAATTTTTCATTTCAACAAGCCCGGTTTTTAGATTCTTATATATCACTTTTCTAATGCCAGAATGCGTTATCATCTCTGCAATATCATCGATAGAAATATCAGTTTTTGTGTATCCCTCGCGTTTAAAAGCAAGCACAGCGTTAGGACCAACCGTTACGCTCCCATCAATCATTCGTGTCAAATGCACCCCAAGAAAAGGCACACTAGGATCAGGGATAGGATAGATGAGATGCTTTACGATTTGATTATGCTGACTTTGCAAGCGATAATATTCACCACGGAAAGGGCAAATAACAAAATCCGGTGTAATACCTAGCATTTTCACAAGTTTATCCGACATAAGCCCAGAGCAAGTAACAAGATAGCGACTCTCATATTGTCCTTTTGTGGTTTGGACTATCATGCCTTGCGAGTGTTCTACCAAGCCTACCACCTCTGTGCTATAAAAAATACTTCCACCTTTTTCTTGAAAGCGTTTTGCCATAGCTTGTGTTACTTCCACATAGCTTACAATGCCACTTGATGGGAAGAAAATGCCGCCAAGCCCAGTGATATTTGGCTCTCTCTCTTGCAACTCTTTAGAATCTAGCCATGTGCGTTCTAGTCCGTTTGCCTCTGTGCGCTCCCACAATGCCTTCATACGCTCCATTTCAAGCGGTGTTGTTGCTACCAATAATTTACCGCAAATGTCGTATTTAATCCCATTTTCATCGCAAAAAGCCTTTGTTGCCTTATTTCCCTCAAAGCAAAACTTTGCTTTCAAACTCCCGGGTGTATAATACACACCCGCATGGATAACGCCACTATTATGCCCAGTTTGATGCTGCCCGGCAGTTGCCTCTTTCTCCAATAATGCGACCTTCATGCCCGGATATGCGTCCATAAGCTGCATAGCGACAGACATACCGATAATACCACCACCAACAATAACAAAATCATATATCATATTTTTCCCTTTACAACGCATGTGTAATACACATTTTGCTGACTTAGAATCTATAAGTTTAAGATTCTGCATTATAGCTTAAAATTGTATGTTAAAGACTGAAATCCCAAATTACTCACTACAATAAAACCATTAAAAAAGAATCTTTAGCTTAAAGACCACTATAAATGGATTTACAGAATCTCATCTCTTGCCATGTTAAAACTTGGCTACAATATCTATCTTGGATTTTTCACCAAAATACCAAAAATGACAAGATTTTGTCAGATTTCAAAACACTAGATCTAGAGATATGCTAGACTTAAAATAAAATCATGTCCAGCACACTTTGATTCAATATTTAATGTAGATACAAATAAGTCCTGCAAACAAAATCTCTCATTGACTGATGAATTTCTTTGCTTACTTTACAAAATGCAACAATTATATAGCTGCTTTTTTTAATCCATGATAGGCTTTAAAAGGGTTTGAAGTGAATGAGAAATAGCCTCTTTGACGCATAAGCTCTCTACGCAAATTCTCATGTCTTTCAAACTTATCTCTACCATGTAGCCAGAAAAGATTATTGATAAGCAGGAATTGTCCCACTGGCACAGGGAATGATAGCTTATTCTTGCTATTTTCTAGTGAATCTCCCATATCCGCAAGCCAAGTGCCTTCTTCATAATCTTTTGGCTGTGCAAATTGATCGATAAAAAGCATAACGGGACGACCATCAGCATCGACCTCAAATACCGGGTGATAAGCATCTTCTGTTACATTTTTGCTTGGTGGTGCAGACCATTTAATAACGCGTTTTGCTAAATGATGATTGAAATATTTATCTAAATCTTCCCAATCATCAAGGTGTAAAAGTTGAGAATCTCCACCTTTCATATTTTGCTCATCAATTTTATACATTAATACATAATCTGTGGTTTGATTCACATAAGTGCCATCGTTATGCAATTCAAGTGGCTTTTGTGGTTGGCGTAAATAGCTATCTGAATTATCAGTATTAACAACAGCCCATCTAGCATAATATTTGCCTGTCATGTCATCAAAGTTTGAGCGACCTATTAAATGCACGAATGCGGTAGCAATTTTTACCATATCATCGCCTTGTGCTACATCATTAATGCCCTCTGGATTCACAAGCAATGCCCCTTGATCTCTATTGCTTAGCGTGTTTTGCAATACTTTTTGCAATTTGTTATCGCATAGTTTATTAAGAATCTCCGCCACTCTGAATCGCAAGAAAGATTTATACTCAAGTGCTTGCACTGGATATTGCTCCACTTCTTTCAAAAATTGTGCAATAACCTCTTTCGTAAAAACCATTTCCAAAAGTTTTGGTGAATATTTAGAAGGTGTTACCTTAAACTGCTTATTCTCAAAAATACTTGCCATGTCGTTCTCCTAAAATTGAAATACTTGCGATTGCAAGAGTGTTTGAGGATTTAAATCCTTGAAAGTAAGAATTGCATTTTAAACATTAATTTTAGCTTAAATTGATAATAATATACACTTTTTTATTTTGTAAAAATTATAAATTGTTACATATTTACAAGTTTTAGTATAAAATTATCATTATTAGCTAAATAATAAGAAGAAAAAATAGGACATTGCGAGATTCTATAAAATTACACAGAAAAAAGCCTATTTTACGATAAAAAGTATATAAAATACACTTTTTAGCACTTTTGTATTATGGAAAAATAGTTACAATTATAAACTAATAGAATATACAAATGTTACTTTATGTAAAAATAGAATTGCAAAAAACATAATCAATAGATATCTCTTAAAATAAAACACAATTGGTATAAATCTCTACTAAAACCTATCTCATTAAACGCATTTGAGCAATAGTTGCCATCTCATCATGCTTAAAGATTCCAAAAAGACTAAGCAATGCGGTTTGCAAGGCATACATAGATTCTATGTCTGGGGATACTTGTGAGTTTGCTTTCACGCAGACTCTTACCTCAAAGCCACAATGCCCCTGTGCTTTAGTTTCTCTTACTTGTTGCTTTTCAATGCGTATCTGCTTATTTTGAAAGTTCATTACTGCTTGATTAAATCTTAGACGCATATTAGATTCTGTGTTATCTTGTATTGGTTGGGCTTTTTGTGTCTCTTTATCTTTTTTAAGAGAAAAGCGTTTGGGCTTAAAGCTTGGGAGAAAATTTGTATAATATTGCAGTGAATCTGTAAATATAGAATCTGTTGGCTGTATCTCAATATCTATGCTTTGCAGGGCGATTTGATAGCATAGTGTAAAAATCTCGCTAGTCCTTTTTGCCGCTTCCACGCCTGAAGCGATGGCTATGTGAATATGCTTTGTATATGTAGAATCTGCCATAAAGTTTGCAAAGCTTTGCGGCGATATGATAAGCAGTCCTGCGGCATTGCTTATTTGTTCCTTGCATGGCTTACTTGCGATATTTGCTAATCCCATAGATATTGTATTCATAGCTAATCTCTTTTTATGAAATCTTCATAGCATTCTTTTATATCTAATAGGGCTTTTCTCATTACTTCTTCTTCATGTGTTAGGGCGATACGCACATATCCCATGCCGCTTTTCTCTCGTCCAAGAAACGAGCCGGGCAATATCTTATGTCCGCTTCTTTTATATAGCTCCTGTGTGAAAAGCATATCACTAGTAAAATCTTTTGGAATCTTATGCTTTGTATTTGCCACACATAGCCACAAATAAAATGTATAAGGATATACATGAGTATTTGGGAAAATCTCTTGTGCTATCTCTAGATTCTTAGCAAACTTTTTGCGTATGCTTTGTGCGTATTCATCTTCCTGCCATGCGATTATACTTGCCTTTTGCAAGGTTAGAGGCATACTGATACCAACATAGGTGCGAAACACCTTATAATCTTTTAAGATATTAGAATCTCCAGCTATAAAGCCACTTCTTAAACCCGGCGCAGAAAGCCGCTTTGAGATAGAGTTGATAACAAAGCTATTTTTAAACGAAGTATTGCCAATAGCCTTGCATGCTTCAAGTAAGCTAGGCGGGGCATTATCTTTGTAAATCTCACTATAACACTCATCATTTACTAAAATAAAGTCATATTCAAGTGCGAGTTTTGCCCACTCCATAAGCTCTTCTCTATTTAGAATCTGTCCTGTTGGATTATTTGGCGAGTTAAGGATAACCATGCTAACTTTTCTTAAATCAGATTCTAAAAGTTTGGGTTTAAAGTCATTTTGCTCATTTAGTGGCATATAAATCGCATCGGCATGATTTGCAATCTGTGCGCCTTCATAGATTTGATAGAATGGATTTGGGAAAGATAATGTTGGCTTATTTTGTTTTTTACATATATCGCTTGTGAATATAAAATGTGTAAAGTTAAAAAGCACCTCTCTTGACCCAAAAGTTGGGATTAACTCATCTTCTTTCAACGCGATATTAAATCGCTTATAAAAAAACTCTCTTTGGGCTTCTGGTAGTTTAGAATCTAGTGTGGGATAATAGCGGATAAGACTTGCATTATCACACAAAGCCTGCACGACTTTTGTGGGTGATGGAAACGCTGGCTCACCTATGCTTAAATTTAAACCGCTACTTGAATGTAGTTTGCAAGATTCAGTTTTATTGTCATTTGTATCGCAAGTTTCTAGTAATGCTCTTAATTTCTCAAATGGATATGGATTGAAAGTCAAAATTACTCCTTAATTATGAATGCAAAGTATTGCTATAATTCTAGCAAAAAATCATGTAAATTATAAGGGATAATAAAAGTGTGTGTATTGCAAAATCTTATAAAAATTTCATTTATTAATCCTTTGTGCATTTTTATATTTCATAGTTGAGTAAGAATAAATAACAGGAATCATTGTATAAACCAAACACACCTTTGAGTCAAATTTTCTGTTTTTACTTGAGTGATTTGCAAGATTCTAGTCTGCAAAATAAACAGAATCTACATAACAAATGAAAAACTTAAAATGAGATCGCATGTTGAATGCATATTCATAAATTAATAATCTTTTGCTACAATACAAGCTTTTATTATTTTTGTGTTTGGAGAATAAAATGGTAACACGGACTGAACAAGTAATTGCTAAAGCATTAGAGCAAACAGGGAATGATAGATATAAGCTTTCTGTATTAGTGTTTGCAAGAGTGAAAGAGCTTAGTGTTGGGGCACAGCCATTACTGAATTATCCAGATGATTATCTAAGAAAAATGGAGCCATGCGACATTGCCTTGCAAGAAATAGCTGATGGTAAAGTAACACTTGCAAATCACCTTTAATAGATTCTACAAAGTATTGAGCCATTAACAATAATAAGCCTTAAGGTTGCTACATGGATTTTTTTGATAATTTAGCACAAATTGAGACAATAGAAGATGCACTAAAGCAATTAGAATCCTTGCAAACAATTACACCAAAAATTGTAAAAGCCATAGAGGACGCACAAAGGTTTCATGAGGGGCAATTGCGTAAAAGTGGCATACCCTATGTTGTGCATCCTATATGTGTGGCTTGTATTGTAGCACATTATGGTGGCGATGAAGCAATGGTTTGTGCTGCGTTGCTTCATGATATTGTGGAAGATACATTGTGTGAGATTGACTATATCCATGAGAGTTATGGCGAAGAAGTCGGAGCGTTAGTAGATGCTTTGACAAAGATTGTTGAGATACGCAATGAAGAGCTTACTTCGGATACAAGCAATGAAAAGCTTGTAGCACAAGCCTTATCTTTCCGTAAAATGCTTATAGCAAGCATACAAGATGCAAGGGTGCTTGTCATAAAGATTAGTGATAGAATGCATAATATGCTAACGCTTGATGCCCTAAGCACAGCGAAACAGATAAGAATCGCAGAAGAAACGCTTGTCGTTTATGCCCCTATCGCTCATAGACTTGGCATGTCTTCATTAAAAAATGAACTAGAAGATAAAAGCTTTTATTATATCTATTCTGACTCTTATAATAAGATACAAGAAGAAAAGAATGCGAAAAGACAGAATCTTGAGTTGCGTCTAAATG
Organism: Helicobacter rappini; assembly: GCF_900198625.1. Taxonomy (GTDB): domain Bacteria; phylum Campylobacterota; class Campylobacteria; order Campylobacterales; family Helicobacteraceae; genus Helicobacter_A; species Helicobacter_A rappini. The sequence goes on from NZ_FZPK01000015.1 coordinate 35,377, forward strand.
ATTTCACACAAAAGATTTCTAAGCTTTTATTAAACAATGGCTTTCTGCGGGATAGCTTTGAGATTCAGAGTCGAATTAAACGCAATTATTCCATACATTTAAAAATGCAAAGAAAGGGCATTAGTATGGACGAAATGCTAGATTTACTTGCAGTGCGTATCATTGTAAAAAATCAGATAGATTGTTACCGCGCTTTAGGTATCGTGCATATTAATCTAAATCCTATACCTTCAAGGCTTAAAGACTACATTGCATTGCCAAAAGAGAATGGCTATCAAACAATACATACCACGGTGTTTGATGATGGAGCGGTTTATGAAGTCCAGATTCGCACCTATGATATGCACAAAAGTGCCGAAATGGGTATGGCAGCACACTGGAAATATAAAAGTGGCAGTGTATCGCCAAATCTTAATTGGCTAAAAGATATGAAAGAGAGTAGCAGTGTAAGCAAAAGTGCCGAAGAGTTTTATGAAGTAACAAAAAATGATCTTTACAGAGAAGATATTGTCGTTTTTGGTCCAGATGGAAAGACTTTTAGTTTGCCTGTTGGCTCTGTGGTGCTTGACTATGCGTATGCGGTGCATAGTGATGTAGGAGATATGGCTGAAAAAGCATTTGTGAATAATCAAAGGGTATCTTTACTGCAAAAATTAAAGAGTGGTGATATTGTAAAAATCGAAAAGGGTGAAGTCGCACAAACGCGTTGCACTTGGATAGATTCTGTGAAAACTTCAAAAGCAAAGATTCACATGCGGACAATGTGTCATAATAAAATAAAAGAAATTGATAAAAAAGTAGCTATAAATATTTTAACCACCATTTTTGATAAAGAACATAAGTTTTTTGATGAGTTTATAAGAAATCATAACTTAGAAGATCGCATAGGGCAAGCTGCAACAGATTTAACCTTTTTGCAAGAAATTACGAATGATTTTAAGCGAGAATATAAGATTGATAATAGCTTTTTTGCATTTATGCGTTTTAAGACGCTGAATCTAAAAGAGCAAAAATTTGATAATTTAATCCTACATACAAATAGAAATATTAGTGAGTTAATTTTTGATCATTGCTGTCATCCAAAATTTGGTGATTCGGTAGTTGCCATAAAGAATGGACAGAGGGCTATCGTGCATCACAAGCTTTGTGATAAAGCAAATGAGAGAATTAATCAAGGCGTAAATCAGCTATTTGTAACATGGGCAAAACATGCAAAAGTGAGCTTTAGGGTTATTGTTTCATTTGAAAATAAAAATGGGGCAATTGCAGAGTTTCTCACAACTCTAGCAAAACACAATTATAATGTAATAAAAGTAGAATATGATGGACATAAAAATAGCTTTTCACCCGTGTGTGAAGTTATCATAGAATCTGATCAAAAAGATACAAAGATAATCAAAGAAGCATTGCAGAAAAAGTATAGAATCATTAAGTTTGTAAATCTCAAAGATGCGTATCAAGAGTAGATAAAAGTGTATTGATATTTATTAAAGTGTTAAAAGATTTATAGTTTGTTTGCTGATTTTATAACTTTCTGCAAAATATTATTCCTATAAATTGTAAGATCCGCTACGACTAAAAAGCATTTAAGATTTAGGATGTGATATAAAAACCCGCTTTTAATATATCCAAAAAAATACATAAGAAAATTGCTCCTTTGTGGTTTTTAAAGTAACTTGCATAGTATGTTTAACACGCATAAAGCTTAGTGTATACTTTTTGTTAAACATCTCTTCTTTTCATATTATTTATTGCATAGCATGGACTTTTATCATAGATATTTACCCCTTTAATTTCTCTCTTAAAAGCTCATTTACCCTTGCTGGATTCATGCCTTTTGTTTGCTTCATCACTTGCCCTACAAAAAAGCCTAACATTTTTTCCTTACCTGCCCTATATTCTGCGACTTTATCTTGATTTGCTGCTAAAAGCGTGTCAATAACTTGCAGTATCGCACCATCGTCATTGATTTGCTCTAGACCTAATTCCTTAATCAGCATATCAACATCACCACCTCTTTTTTCCACTAACACATCAAGAATCTCTTTTGCACCAGAGCCGCTAATCTTTTGAGATTCAATGCGTTGCAATAATGTTGCAAATGTAGCTTCATTAATACCGCAAGTAGCAAGTGTGTTACCATTTTTTAGTCGCCCTTGCAACTCTACGCTTAACCATGTGCATACTAAACGCGGCGATATCCCCTTTTCTACCATGTATTCAAAATATCGCACCATATCAATATCCTGCACTAATACCTTTGCATCACTCTCTTTAATGCCAAGTGTTTCTATATACCGCTTGATTTTAGAATCTGGCATTTCAGGGATATTTTTAGCACGCTCTAGCAACTCATCACTAAGAAAAACAGGCAATAAATCTGGGTCATTAAAATAGCGATAGTCTGCACTCTCTTCTTTACCACGCATAGATTTTGTTACGCCTTTATCAGTATCAAATAGGCGTGTTTCTTGATAGACTTCAGTATCATAAGTGCCATTTTCAAAGGCATTTTGCTGTCTTGCTACTTCATATTCAATAGCCTTTTGGATAAATTTAAAGCTATTTAGATTCTTAATCTCAACTCTTGTATAAAATTTATTCTCACCTTTTGGACGAATAGACACATTTGCATCACAACGAAAGCTTCCCTCTTGCATATTCGCATCGCTTATACCAAGGAATTTTACAATAGAATGCAGCTTCTTTAGATAAGCTATCGCCTCATTGCTGCTACGCATATCAGGCTCACTCACAATCTCTAAAAGCGGCGTGCAAGCACGATTTAAATCAATTTTTGAATGTGTGCCCTCATGGATATTTTTACCTGCATCTTCTTCTAAATGCGCGCGCGTGATACCTATGGTTTTTATTTCCCCATCAACTTCAATATCAAGCTGCCCTTTGCCAACAATGGGAATCTCAAACTGGCTGATTTGATATGCCTTTGGTAAATCTGGATAAAAATAATTTTTACGCGCAAATACAGAATCTTGATGTATTGTAGCCCCGATTGCTGTGCCAAAAGATATAGCTTTTGCTGCCGCCTCTTCATTTAACACAGGAAGAGCCCCCGGTAATCCCAAGCACACAGGACACACATTTGTATTTGGTGATTCCCCAAAACTCGTAGGACATGAACAAAAAATCTTTGTTTTCGTATTCAACTGCACATGCACTTCTAAGCCGATAATTGTCTCAAAACTACTCATATTTTTCCTTTAATTCATAGAATCTTTATTACTCATTAATTTGCGTATTATACATGAAACCTTTATGAGTTTGAACTAAACTCACACTTAAGATTCTAGCCCACTCAAGCAAGAAACCTAGATTTCATAGCTTCTGCATATTGCCTAGCTATATGCAACCACTCTAAAACTTACGCCGTTTGGAGTCTTCCACAGAATCTAATGCCATTCTAGAAACTTCACTTGCGACTTCATTGTTTTGGATAGTGATATTTGTATTTTCTTGCGTAATGCTTTCAAGCTGTGTAACTGCAGAATTGATTTGATTTATACTTTCTACTTGCTCTTTTATAGATTCAGACATTTCATTAATACCTTGCACTAGCATATTTGTATTTGCCTCAATCTCGCCCAAACTTTTTGATGTGCGTTCCGCAAGTTTTCTTACCTCATCAGCTACGACTGCAAAGCCCCTACCATGCTCTCCAGCTCTTGCCGCTTCAATAGCGGCATTAAGTGCGAGTAGATTTGTCTGATCAGCAATATCCTTGATAATGTCAATAACATTTTTAATATCTGCACTTTGGGCTGTTACCTCACTTGTTTTGTCTTCTATATTCTGCATAGAATTTGTGATTTCTTCAATAGAAGTTGCAGTTTGTTGCAAGCTTGCAGTTTGTGTATTCATAGAATCTGCTAAAGCATTCATAGAATCTCTTAGATTTTGAGATTTGTTTTGCAAGTTCTCACCCAAGTCAAGCTGCACTTTTAGAATCTTGCTAATCTCATCACCCATGTGATTCACACCATTAAAAAGTTCCTGCATGATCCCATTTAGCTGTGTGCTATCAACGCGTTTTGTAAAATCATTATTTGTGTATGTATGTAGCACTTCTCTTACCTGTGCTATGTTGTCATAAAATGCTTGTAATAGGTCGTTGAGTATCTTTTGTAATTCAGCAAGGTTTGGACTATGCGGGGTAGATTCAATACGCAGTTTCAAGAATCCGCTACTAGCCTTTTTTGCAATACTTGCAGTTTCTTGTATCATGGCATTATCTTTTTGCAAACCAGCCTGCACCTTTTGTATATTTTGGTCTAAAACTCGAGACATTTCACCAAACTCATCTCTATTCTTAATAACAATGGGCTTAATCTCATTTGTTTCATTATTAATATATGCACAAAACGAAATAATGCCCTCACGGATTGTTTTAAGCGGTCCAACAATACCCCAAATAACAGCAAAAGATAAAAACGCAAAGACAACAACAGCACCAAGCAGCATAGCAATCATCACTGTATCAACGAATGCAAGTGAATGGGCGGTTTGAGTGGTTAGCCAATGTGAAAGTGTATTGAGCTTGTCTGAAGCCTCTTTGCGTATGGAAGAATTTCGTTGTGCATACTCGTCCATACCTTTAATACCATCACTCTGATCGGTCTTTATGCGTGTTTGCATAGTCTCTTGCAGGGCTTTAATATAGCTTTCAAGGCTACTAATTACATCATTTGACATTGAGAGACTTTCTTCTGTAAAAAATGTCGTTTGAAGCTTGCGTAAATCGCCTACAACCTCATTAAGCGTATCGATAAACTCTTTATATGCCTCTGTTGAGCGACCATTTTGATAAAAAAGCTGACCCGCATTTAAAAATTTTATTTGAATCCTAGTTAATGTCTCATTTTGATCTAGTCTTGCCAAAGCCTTATTGTTTTCATTGCTAAAAATACTATAAATTATAATAAAAATAATCGCCAAAAATAGTGGAAATAATCTTAGCCGCCATCGCACATTCATGTTGTTTAACATTGCTTAATCCTTTTGATAAAAATTTGACAAACAATCACATAAAAGATTGTATTATAGGAAAATATTCCTGAATCTAAGTTTGTATTGTTGCTAATCTTTTGTGCTTTTGTGATTTGGGATAACATACATTGATATTACCCAAATGATTTTTGCAACAATAAATATACATAAAATATTATCTAAATTATTCTAGTTAGCGATATGTTTAAACCAACACCTCAAAAAATACCCTATTTGCTTCTCCATTAAATTCTCGTATTTTAAGCATTGCTAGGCTCAATTCTATGGCATTTATCACAAAGGCAATCTCATGCAATGGAATGTATCCCATGTGATTTACTCTAAAGATTTTGTCTTTTAGCCTATCTTGTCCGCCTGCTACATTGATATTGAAACGTGATTTTAGAATCTTTATAATATCTTTTGCATGTGTAGAATCTACAACACTCATACTATTTGCTGGTGTTTTTGGATAAATGTGTAAGTCTAGGGCTTGCAAGGCTTTACGCGTGGCATTTGCTATTTTTGCACTATATTCATATATATCTGTAATTGTTAGATTCTTACTTGCAAGCATGTCAAAATATGCTTTAATGCCTATTATGATAGAAGTTGTCGCTGTGTATGCTGTGGTATTTTTACGCTGATTCTTTAGCTCTTTTGAGAGATTGAAGTAATAACCCTTTGGATTACTTTCTATAAAATCAATCGCCATTTTACTTAAACCGATAAAGGCTAATCCCGGTGGCAACATAAAAGCCTTTTGACTACCGCCAATTAGAGCGTCAATATGTGCAGTATCAATGTGTTCTACACCCATAGCCGTTATGCCATCAGCGATGACAAAAATGTCTTTATTATGCTGTTTTACTAGTTTTGCAACTTCTTTATAAGGATGTGAAAGACCACCTGCTGATTCACAAATCTGTAAGTATATACATTCAATATCTTTGTGTTGTGCTAAGGCTTCTTGTATAGATTCTACACTTACTGGCGTATCCCATTCATTTATAATTTCAACTACTTCTCTACCTAATGCCCTGCCTATGCCCCCAAAGCGTTCGCCAAACTTACCGCTATTTACACTTAGAATCTTGCGTGAAGAAAAAGTGGCAATACAAGCTTCCATAGCTCCTGTGCCGCTACTTGCAAGCATGAGTGTCTCTGGCATACCAAGCATTTTAGCTAAATGTGTTCTAGTCTCTTTAAATATAGATTCAAACTCACTTGTTCTATGATGTAGTGTAGGCTGTGCCATAGCCTGACGGATAAACTCTGGGGTAGGCGTTGGACCGGGTGTAAATAAAAGCGATTGTGTTATAATCTTTGAGATATTTGTTTCCATTTTTTCCCTTTTTGCAAAAAAATATGTGTAAGTATAGCAGAAATATGAATGCAGTTAAGTAAAATGTAGTATCCTTGCATTCAAACAAACCAAAATCATGGTTTGTAATTTTACATTATAAAGGAAACACAATGAGTATTGGAATATTTTTTGGAAGTGATAATGACACTACAACTGATGTATGCGAAAGATTGGCAAAAAAATTGGGCGGTGCAGAGATTATCAATGTAGCTGATGCTGATGCTGATGCAATCAATAAGTTTGACAAAATTATACTTGCAAGCTCAACATGGGGCGATGGTGAATTACAAAGTGATTGGGAAAGCTATGCAGAAACTCTTTCTGGAGCAAATTTTGGCGGTAAAGTCGTAGGATTACTAGCTTTAGGTGATGCTGATAGCTATGGCAGCACTTTCTGTGATGCACTCTATCATCTTAAAAATGTGGCAAAAGGTGCAAAACTTGTTGGTGCAACTTCAACTGATGGCTATGAGTTTGATGAGTCTAAAGGTGTAGAAGGCGGAAAATTTGTAGGTTTAGCTATCGATGAAGTAAATCAAGATGACAAAACTGATGAAAGACTTGATGCATGGGTAGCACAAATTAAAGGCGAGGGATTCTAGAGTCTAACTCAAGTTAAAGCTACTTTTTTAACTCTCAAGCGTTGATTTTCAGTCATGTTGTAACTATTCATGAAGTGTTACAGCGTGTTAGAATCTTAATGTGTATTGTTTCTTATTCTTACGATTTTGTAGATTATTAATAATATTTACTCAGTTTTACAATCTTGCGAATAATATTAAGATAAACTTAAGATGTAATCTCACCCTTAGTATAGATTCAGCAGCTTCTCTATATAAATGACAATAATGTTGTAGAAAATTTGCATTTAATTCCTTTTTACAACCCCCCCCCCAACTCCGCCAGTCCAGCGAATATATCCCAACTAGGGACCAAATCACATATTCCACTCTACAATGGAATATCAACCTTTGATATAAGATAAAAAGTAACTGCACCAAAGATAGCTGATAGTGGCACGGTAATAAGCCATGAAGCAACGATTCTATTGATTGCACTTCGTCTAACTAGCTCTTGCTTATAGGCTTTTTTCAGACTTTTACGCTCTTTTTTCTTCAATACGGGCAAATCGGCATTCTTCTTATCAGTTTTTGCAGCATTCTCTTTTAGCGATTGCAGCATCTCTTGCTTTTGCTTGATATTTGCGCGTTCAAATTTTGTTAAGAATCTTTGCACAGCTTCTTCATTTTTACCCTTATATGCCTCAATTATTTCTTGTTGCATAGTGTAGTAACGCTTTTTTAGATATTCACGCAAAAATCCAACGCCAAAAATCGCACCAATAGCAATGTGTGTAGAGCTTACAGGCAGTCCTAATTGTGAAGCAATAAGCACGGTGATAGCAGCAGAAAGGGCTACACAGAAAGCACGCATTTTATCAAGATCTGTAATCTCACTACCAACCGTCTTGATAAGTTTTGGTCCATAAAGGGCTAGTCCTAGCGAGATTCCAAGCCCACCAATAAGCATAATCCAGAATGGCACTTGTGCTTTACCACCAAACGCTTCCATAGTCGTCTCTCTAATTGCCTCATAGATTCCCGCTAAAGGTCCAATCGCATTTGCTACATCATTTGCACCATGTGCAAAGCTAAGAAGAGCAGCAGAAAATATCAAAGGGAGTGTAAAAAGCTCGTTAATGTCCTCTTTTGTGTTTGAAAGCGTATCAGCCTTTTTGATGATAAATGGACGAGAAACAAAGAAAATAACAATTGCAATGGCTAATCCAGCAAGTAAGGCAACACCAAAACTCAGTTTAATCATGCCAGTTTTTTGCACCAAATACACGCTAAATGACCATGACATAATGAGAATTAGTAATGGCACAACGCGTTTTGCCGCAGTCTTTTTATCGCTTTGATAGGTAATAGATCGCTTAATGATAAATAAAAATATCATGGCGATTAAGCCACCAAGACAAGGCGATACAACCCAGCTTAATGCAATCTCTCCCATAGCACCCCAGTTTGCTATGCCAAAGCCACCAGCCATAATACCAGCCCCAAGCACACCACCAACAAGTGAGTGTGTCGTAGATACAGGCGCACCAAGCGCAGTAGCCACATGCAGCCAAATCGCCCCAGAAGTAAGGGCAGCAAGCATTACATAAATAAAGGTTTTACTATCTTGCAAACTCGCGGGATTAATAATGCCAGATTTAATCGTATCAACGACATCTTTTCCAGCAATAATCGCCCCTAAAGCCTCTGCAATCGCAGCGATGATTATCGCACCAACAAGTGTGATAGCATGAGACCCAACCGCTGGACCGACATTATTTGCCACATCATTTGCACCGATATTGAGAGCCATATAGCCACCCACAACCGCAGCAAAGATAAGCACAACAGGGCTACTGACAGGATAACCAAAAGTGATAGCAATACCAGCAATAACAATAAAAAATGCAAGCACAATGCCAATCTTTATAATATCCTTTTGCCCAAATGATGTAGCATTCTCAATCTTGTTAATATTTTGAATATCCATAAAACCTTCCTTAAGACTTGAAATGGCACAAAAACCTTTTCATTATAGCTTAATATCTCACTCTTTGCTTTGCGAATTAGTGCAAATATGTCATTCATAGGTCACAAATGCATAGATTCTAGTATAAATAAACACATGCAATTACAAATCCCATAATATTATCAACATATCACACATAGCCCATAAAAGACATAATTATAAGAAATCAATTTAGAATCTTCTCTCCAATATTGTGATTATCGCATTACATTTTCACATATATATTTGTGTATTTTTGATAGAATACAAGCTTTTTAATTTTGTAATTTTTGGTAGAGAAAAAGGGAAAATATGGGACAAAATGACAATATCACAATCATAGGTGCAAAAGAAAATAATCTAAAAAATATAAATCTCTCTATCCCAAAAAATAAATTAGTCGTATTCACAGGTGTGAGTGGTAGCGGTAAAAGCACACTTGCATTTGATACCTTATATGCCGAAGGGCAAAGGCGATATATAGAATCTCTCTCAAGCTATGTGCGGCAATTCCTTGATAAAGTAGGTAAGCCAAATGTAGAAAAGATAGAGGGGCTAACCCCAGCTATTGCCATAGACCAAAAGACAACTTCAAAAAATCCACGCTCAACCGTTGGCACTATCACAGAAATATATGATTACTTGCGGCTTTTATATGCTAGAGTTGGTATGCAGCATTGCCATTTATGCGGGGAAAAGATTAGTTCTATGTCTTCAACTGATATTATTAATGAAGTTTTAAAATTGCCAAAAGATTCCAAACTCATTATTTATGCCCCCATTGTTAAAGAGAAAAAGGGAAGCTTTCAAGATAAATTAGAATCTTTACGCACAAAAGGCTATGTAAGAGCAAAGATTAATGGTGTGATGACAAGACTTGATTCTGAAATCACACTTGCAAAGACTAAAAAGCATAGCATTAGCATCGTTATGGATAGAGTGGTGCTAAATGAAGAAAATCATGCAAGAATAGCTTATGCGATAGAATCTGGACTAAAAGAATCTTATGGTGAAATTGAAGTTGAAATTTTGCAAGATTCAAAAGAGCATAATGAGATAATCCACTTTAGCGAACATTTAGCTTGTTTTCAATGTAAGGTAAGCTTTGAAGAGCTAGAGCCTGTAAGCTTTTCTTTCAATTCCCCAAAGGGTGCATGCAGGGATTGTGGTGGCTTAGGTGTGAAATACGCCCTTGATATGAATAGCATTATTACACAGCATGAGCCACTTAATAAAGGCGGGATAAAGTTTATTTTTGGATTCAATAAAAGCTATTATTACGCACTTTTTGAGGGCTTTTGTAATGCCTATGATATAAAGCCTAGTAGCACTTTTGCAGAACTCTCTAAAGATAAGCAAAACGCACTTTTATATGGCAGCACAAAAGATATTATGGTAACTTGGAAAAATAGCACGATAAAGCAGACTTGGCGTGGTGTCATGCAAATAGCCCTTGATGTGCTAAAAGATGATGCAACAGATTATATGGTAGAAAAAACTTGCAGTGGTTGTAATGGCAATAGACTAAATCCACAATCTCTAAGTGTCAAAGTCGCGGATAAAGGGATAGCAGAAGTTATTAATATGCCAATTGAGCATTGTTATCATTTCTTTGATACAAAAGAGAATTTTTCCTACCTTAGCACACAGCAAAAGCAAATCTCAGATTCTATACTTAAAGAAATACGAGAGAGATTATTCTTCCTTTATGATGTCGGCTTAGGCTATCTTACACTGCATCGTGATGCGCGTAGCATTAGTGGAGGGGAGAGTCAGCGGATACGCATTGCAAGTCAAATCGGCAGTGGGCTAACAGGCGTTATGTATGTGCTTGATGAGCCAAGCATAGGATTACATGAAAGAGATACGCTAAAGCTTATTAAAACGCTAAAATCATTGCAAGAAAAGGGTAATAGTGTCATTGTCGTAGAGCATGATAAAGAGACTATTATGCGTGCAGATTTTATAGTCGATATAGGACCGGGTGCTGGAATCTATGGTGGTGAAGTCGTATTTAGCGGTAAGGTTAAAGATTTATTAAAAAGCAAGACTTTATCCGCACAATATCTAAATGGCACAAACAAGATTGACTATAAATATAATAGAAAGCAAGAGGCATGGCTAAGTATGCGAAATGTTACTTTGCATAATCTCTGCAATGTCAGCGTAAAGATTCCATTAGCAAACTTTGTGTGTGTAACAGGCGTTAGTGGTAGTGGTAAAAGCTCACTTATTTTACAGACACTCTTACCCGCCGCACAAGAACTGCTTAATCACTCAAAACGCATTCAAGCAAATAGCGGTGTGATTATTGAGGGCTTAGAGAATCTTGACAAAGTAATCTATCTAGACCAAAGCCCAATAGGCAGAACCCCAAGAAGTAACCCAAGCACTTACACGGGCTTAATGGATGATATACGCCATCTTTTTGCCGAGACAAAAGAGGCAAAAATACGCGGTTATAGTGTCGGTCGCTTTAGCTTTAATGTCAAAGGTGGTAGATGTGAAAAATGTCAAGGTGAGGGCGAAATAAAGATAGAAATGCACTTTCTACCCGATGTGATGGTGAAATGTGATGTATGCAAAGGTGCGAAATATAATCCCCAAACATTAGAGATTACCTATAATCATAAGAATATCGCAGAAGTCCTTGCTATGAGTGTTGATGAAGCATGTAGTTTTTTTAGTAAGATTCCAAAGATTTTTAATCGTCTTAAGACTTTGCAGGCAGTGGGGCTAGGCTATATTACACTTGGGCAAAGCTCACTTACACTAAGTGGTGGGGAAGCCCAAAGGATTAAGCTAAGCAAGGAATTAAGCCGTAAAGATACAGGTAAAACGCTGTATATCCTAGATGAGCCCACAACGGGACTTCACTTTGCTGATGTGGATAAACTCACAGGTGTGCTGCATCATCTTGTAAGTCTTGGAAATTCTGTCGTCGTGATTGAGCATAATTTAGATGTGATTAAAAACGCAGATTATATCATTGATATAGGACCAGATGGTGGCAGCGGTGGTGGGAAAATTGTAGATTGTGGTAGCGTAGCTGATATTATAAAAAATAAGGATAAAAGCGGGAGCTACACCGCACAATTTTTAGCAAATGAAGTGTTGTGATGGTTTTAGTGAGTTTAAAAAGATTAGTTATCGTTTAATATAACAAAGTGGGGGTTAAACACTCGTGTGTTTCTAGAATCTATATTTGTTAGATTAGCTATATTCGCATTCCATACGGATAAAATTAGAATCCACCTATGCTAGACGACTTAATCTATTGGGTGGGCAATGATTTTCTCAATTCATAGAATCTTCACTTAGCATTCTCTAGCTTCATAGCATGGAATTACAACTATAAATACTAAAGATTTATATCTTACTAAAGCAAAGTTTTAAAATACGCAATAGTCTTTTCTAGCCCCTCTCTTAACTGCACTTTTGGACTAAAATTTAGCTCTTTTTTGGCTAGGGTTATATCTGGTTGGCGTTGCTTTGGGTCATCTTGGGGTAGCGGAAGAAAGACAAGCTTTGATTTAGATTCTGTTAGTTCAAGCACATTTTGTGCGAGCTCTAGCATACTAAACTCGTGCGGATTACCGATATTTACGGGTCCGTAGAATCCATCTCTACTATCCATAAGTGCTATCATTCCGCTAATCAAATCATCGACATAGCAAAAGCTTCGCGTTTGACTCCCATCGCCATAAATGGTAATGTCCTCCCCACGCAACGCTTGAATGATAAAGTTACTCACCACTCGCCCATCATTTGGGTGCATTCTAGGACCATAGGTATTAAAAATCCGCATAACTTTGATGTTTAGATTATGCTGCCTTTGATAGTCAAAAAATAGCGTCTCCGCACATCTCTTGCCCTCATCATAACACGCCCTTATGCCGATAGGATTGACTGAGCCTTTATAAGATTCTACTTGCGGGTGGATTTCAGGATCGCCATAGACTTCGCTTGTGGAAGCCTGCAAAATCTTTGCTTTCACGCGTTTAGCAAGTCCTAGCATATTGATCGCCCCCATTACAGAAGTTTTCGTTGTTTGCACGGGGTCAAACTGATAATGCACCGGGCTTGCTGGACAAGCAAGGTTATAAATCTCATCGACTTCTACATACAGCGGGAAAGTTACATCGTGTCGCATAAACTCAAATCTAGGATTTGATAAAAGGTGGAGAATATTTTGCTTTGTGCCGGTGAAGAGATTATCCACACATAGCACTTCATCGCCGCGATCAAGTAGCCTTTCACATAAATGTGAGCCTAAAAATCCCGCACCGCCGGTTACTAGAATCTTTTTGTTTAGCATTTGTATTCCTTTATAAAAAATGTGGATTTTAGCATAAATATCGCATGGATTAAAAAAGATAACAAGATTTATGCCCACTCAAAGCTATAAAAGCTACAAAGATTCTAAACCTTTATAGAATCTTTTTATGTTGTTTTGTGTATAAAAATATGATACTTAAAACGAGCTTTATTACACTTAACTTGCATCGATATATTCCACATCATCTGGTGGCTGAAATATAAACACACTGCCATCAATCTTTGCATTCATCTTCACACTCTCAAAGCGTATAGTAATGACATTATCAATACTATCAGTATATTTTAGCTCATAAGGCTTAGAATCTTTGATAATCACATAATAGGCAATATCGCCAATTTGTGTTTTATAGCTATCTTTTCCTATCTTTTGCACTCTCTTTAGAATCTGTATGAAATCTACATTTTCTTTTAGATTCCCAATCGTTACTTGTTTTAGCTCTGGTTCGTAGATATAGGCTTGTGTCTTTTCTAAATACACTTCTTTTGCAAGGGGTGCTACATAAAGCCATTTTACCTTATTGTCTGCTGCATAGAGTTTGCCTTTATACACGACGGGTATCGCACCCTTTTCACCCTTAATCTCTTGTGTAAAGTCTGCCTCAATGCTTTTTACATTACGCCATACTTCTTGTTGATTTTGCCCAAATGAAAATGCGCTAAATAAAAGTAATATCATACAAAGTTTTTTCATCATTCTCCCTTACATTGCAATAAAGTATAGATTTGCCTAGATTCTAGAATCTTAGTGTCATATTTAATGGTAAGCAAGTTTTCTTGCAAATTCTCATACCATTCTCTAATGCCTACAAGTGAATTTAGAGATTCTAAATCTTTTAATCCTATCGTATCCATTGGAATGTAGAGTGTTTTGTGAGTTTCAGGATTTTTCACAAGCATAATCACGATAAAAATCCATAGAATCATACTCGCCATAAGTGTGCCAAAAAGCACCCAATGCCATGCAACAATCGCTTCATATTGACTAAAAAAGCCACCTATCATAGCCCCCACAAAGCTCCCACCAAAACCAGCCGCACTAAAATCGCCTATAACACCGCCGCGATTTTTCGCCTTTGCATATTTGCTTATCATGCTTTGCAGTAAGGCTTCTTGCATGGAAAATGCCGCAAAAAAGCATGCAAGTCCAATGGCAAAAATAATAATATTATCAATCCATAATGCCATGCAAAAATATGCGATAAAAAAGATTGCAATGCTTACAAGTAATACTTCTTTTGATTTGCCCTTTTTCTCACTTATCACTGAAGTTGGACCAAGGGCTATAATACCAGCAAACATAGCAGGGACATAAACATACCAAAAATGCGTTTTATCTATATGCTCGTTTAAGATAATAGGCACTAATGCAAAGGTTAAAACCATAAGTAATTTTTCAATAAAGCCACTCAAACTCACCGCAAAAATACTTCTTTTAATCATAGATTCTGAAGCTTTATCCTCATCATGATTTGGATATACATAAGCGATTTTTGGTGTTGGCTTTACAAATACAAAAGTGATAATAAGCGAAATTATAGTAACCACTGCGCTTAAGGCAAAAAGTGAGTTTAGCCCATAATGTGCGCCAAGTATCGAACCTAATATCATGGCGATAACAAAACTTACAAAGATTCCAACGCCCATTAATGCCATAGCACTTGTGCGTTTCTCTTCTTTTACAGAATCTGCAACTAACGCCGTGAGTATCCCGCCAATAGCCCCCATACCTTGCACACATCGCCCAAGTATGAGATAATAAATCGAGCTTTCAAACATGCAAATAATCGTGCCAATAAGAAATATAACAAGCCCTAATATAAGGATAGGTTTGCGACCATAAATATCACTCCAGCGACCAAAAAAGGGCTGACAAATCATCTGTAAAAGATAGGGCGCACCAATCGCCATGCCAACACTCCAAATATTTGCATGAGGCATTGTAGCAATCAATAGGGAAATAACAGGCAATACGATAAAAAGCCCAATAAAACGAAATATCAAAATACTCAAAAATGGTAGAATCTTTATAAACATTAAAACGCCTTATATCTCATTTTATTTTATAAATTTTAGATTCTAAACATAGAATCTTTTACAACAATCTTGACTAAAAGAATAAACCTAACTTAGAATAAATAAGTGAAAATAAACAAAAACTAGTATTGTAGCAAAAAACATACAGCATTTTAATTCTAAATGTAAAAATATAACTTTAGATTGATATAGAATCTTGTGTGTAGTTAATAAGGTATCATAAATGCTTATTAAACATGTTATAATTACTTGAAAATAAAGGGATTGCAATGGGTGTTTATAGGTTTTGTTTATTATCTTTTATATCGTTTCTTGTTTGCATTGTTTTTCCTAGTTGCACCGCGGAGCCAAGCACGGCAAACGCTAGTGATCTTCAGCAACAAGCTATTGATGAGCGATTGAGTGGTTTTGAGCTTGGTGCTTTGCAGTATGCTTGTGATGGTTGTGATTTCTATATGCAAGAAGCTATTGCGAGTAAAAGTGCAGATATGAATGTAGGCAGAGTTGGCGGATCGCGTAGTCAAACCGGTGTGAAAGTTTATATTTTTCATAATAGCTCAATTGATCGTGCATTTTATAAGCTTTTAGATTCTAATATCTTTGCACGCAATATGGATAGAGAGCTAAAAGATTCCCTTATGCGTGCAATCTTAGCAAAAAAGAAAGACTTTAGCGAGCAAAATGGCGTTGATGAAATCGGGCTATATGCCTTTAGCTCACTTTCCTATGCAAAGAGACTAAATAATGATGCCTCATCACCAAAAGCCATGCTAGATTCTGTAGAAATCGTGCAAAAGCAAGATGAATCGCTTCATAGCACAAACTCTCTAGAAGCCTTTATTGTGAATAAAACAATTGTTATTTTGCATTTCTATGGCGAAAATAACTCATGGACAAGGCGTTAAGTATTGCATAAAGTTTTATTAAATCTTGTTTTGATGGGTTTAGATTCCATCCATAAGATTTTCTCAAGGGCTGTTGCCATTGTTTAAAATGTAGAGAAACTACAAGCATGGATTTCAATCATTTTACTACTACTTATTGCTTGATATTTTCTTTATTTTATTTTGAATCTTATCTATGATTTTCCTGCCAATATTCCGCTTTTTTGTTGTTTTTTGACTAGATTCTGTATTTTCTATATTTTGACATTGATTTTGATATTGCTCAAAGGTTAAAAGACTATCTCTCAATATAGAATCTTTTGTAGTTGAAACGCTTTTTCGCTTAGATTCTTCCATAAAATAAAAGAGTGCATTAAACCAATCATCAATATAAAGAATGTTAAAAATATCGGGGAAATTTCGCACACACCAAATATAAAGCTTTTGGTCATCGTCCATAATATTAAAAGACACAAAGGCTTGCAGTGCCTTTTGCATACATTCATTAAAGCTTTTCCACGCTTCTTTTGAGCCATACAAACAGCCGCCAATAAGAAAATTTTCACTCCCCTTTAGCAAAATATGCGGCAATGCCCTATCATCTTTACGCCCCAAACAGAATAGATTGATCTTAGAATCTATGAGTGGGGCTTGTGGGGTGAGAATAAAATCAAACTCATTAGAATCTACAAACATAGCCCCATTAAAGTTATAGCCAAAATCAAGCCATAGAATCTGCTCGTTTAAATAGGGCTTTGTGAGTGGATTATGTAGTGCATCGCACACAAAAAAGGACTTGCAATACATAAGATAGTTATATTCCGGGCTTGTGTGGGGTGGGTGCTCAGGGTCAAATCTATCTGCGGCTTGATTATAATCTTTAAAAACTTTGCGGATAGAATCTAGGGCTTTTGTGTCAAAAGATTCTAAATCTTTATGAATGATTATCGTTTTAGATTCTAATCCATATAAAGATCGCATTGCATAAATTTCAGAATCTATATCTTCATTTGTGTAAATGATGAAGTTATTTTGCAGTTTTGATAAAAAGCTAAAGTATTCAAGGTAGGTTTGTGTTGTGCGTTTTGCTTTGTAGGACTTTGTGCTTTGTGTGGCTAAATCAAGCTTGTAAAAAGCAGTGATGATTGTGGGGGGGGGGGGGAACTAACTTGATGAGTTATTTCAATAATTTTATTCATTTCTATTTCTCACCCTTTCTAAAATATCTGTTATTATCTACACATTAAACCTAAAGTGCATTATATCCCCATCTTGCACGATATATTCTTTCCCCTCAATCCGCATAGCCCCAGCTTCCTTTGCCTTTGCTTCTCCGCCATACTTGATAAAATCTTCATAACTTATACATTCCGCGCGGATAAAGCCCTTTTCAAAATCCTTATGTATCACACTAGCCGCCTTTGGTGCTAAATCCCCACGCCTTATCGTCCAAGCCCGAACTTCTTTTACCCCCGCAGTAAAGTAGCTAATAAGCCCAAGCCGTGAAAACCCCTCTCTAATAATCTGCTCTAGCCCACTCTCACTTGCCCCCAGACTTGCCAAAAACTCCGCCCTTTCACTATCCTCCATTCCTACCATTTCTTCTTCAATCTTCGCACAAAGCTTGATAGCAATGCCCCCATTTTTCTCGGCATATTCACGCACTTTTTTTACATAAAGATTATCAGATTCTAGCCCATCTTCACTCACATTTGCTCCATACATCACTTCCTTATTTGTGAGAAATCGTAGCTCACGATTAAGCGTTATAAACTCTTCACTCTCTTTTTTAGCAAAGGTTTTGACCGGCTTATTAGATTCTAAATGGGCTAAAAGCTCTTGTGCAATAGAGAGTTGTGCGTTTGCACCCTTTTGTGCCTTGCTCTCTTTTTGTAGCTTTTCAATGCGTTTGTTAAGACTTGCCATATCAGCAAAAAGCAGCTCTAGCTCAATAATCTCAATATCGCTAATAGGATCAATCCGCCCTTCCACGTGTGTGATGTTAGAATCTTCAAAGCATCGCACAATATGCAAAATCATATCCGCTTCTTTAATGTTTGCTAAAAACTGATTGCCTAGCCCCTCACCCTTACTCGCCCCTCGCACAAGCCCAGCAATATCCACAAACTCCACGACTGAATGCTGAATCTTTTGGGGATTTACTATCTTTGCTAACTCATCTAGCCTAGAATCTGGCACAGGCACAACCGCCTTATTTGGCTCAATTGTGCAGAATGGATAGTTTGCCGCCTCCGCATTTTGTGCCTTTGTGAGTGCGTTAAAAGTTGTTGATTTACCAACATTTGGAAGCCCAACAATACCAATTGAAAGTCCCATTAATTTACCTTTTTTTGTGTTTTTGCTAAAAAATAAAGGGCCAGATTCTACCATAAAACATACATTTTAATGCTTTTTGGGATATAAATCTAATCTTGATTTAGTGAAAATATATTTAAAAGTATATGACTTTTTGGATTTTATGACCTATGCTTAAACCACACATGGCAAAATAGAATGCCAAATATTTGCATTAACACTCACACGATTAATATAGAGCTAAACTACCCCATCACCTTTTTCTTTTTTTCACTCATTTCGTCAATGTATTGATTGTAGAGTTGAATGTTTTCTTGCATTTTTGGCAAGGCGTTGATTCTAAAGTTTTGTGTATCCTCCATTGCACTTAGCACATCATCAAATGCTTTTTTGAGTTTTTCCATATCAAGCATTGCGTTTGCAGCACCCTGCTGTATAGCTACGCCTTGTTGTTTGAGATTTGCAGCATTTTGTGCGAGTAAATCACTTGTTGTTGCGTTAATATCATTGACTGCTTTTAGCACTCTTTGCTGCTGGTCTAGCCCTTGTGCGGTAATAATTGCGACATTTAGGGCATTAAGCGTTACGCTTTTTGTCCTATCTACGCTATTTGCAAGCTCCTTATTGTTATTGATAAGTGTTTTCATAGCGATTTCACCTTGCGTATGGACTAGGATTTGTTGCTGAAAGTCTGTGATTTTTTGCTTCAATGGAAAAAGGATTTGATTTTGTATTTCTAGGCGTTTTTCTGGGCTAATCTCTTGCGAAGTAACCACCGCATAAATATCCTGCATAGAATCTTGTGTGCTTGTCTGCGTGATGGCTGTGCTAGATTCTGTATTTTGTGGAGTTAGATTCTGTGCGAGTAGTTGTGTGTTTTGTGTAGCTATGTTTTGATTATTTGCCCCTTCAGCCAGTAAAGATTCTATATAGTTATTAGCTTCTAGGGCGAGTTGTAGTTGTGCTTTTATTTTTTCTGCAAGTTCTGCGTTTTTTGTTGCTTCAATCTCTAGGGCAACATTATCTCTTAAAAGGATTTGTTTGCCTTCTTCAAGTTTTTTTATCAGCTCATCAAGCAGGGCTTGATTCTCTTGAAATTTATCAAAATATTTTTGCATAAAATTATTTTTACCAAATAATTTATCAAAAAATGAAAGTTTGAAATTACTTGGATTAATTTCATTTACCGCATTTTTCAACGCACTAAGTGCGTTATAGACAGGCTTATCTGTTGCTTCAAAATTCGCTAGATTTCCACGCACCATTTGACTGATTTGTATGCTTTCATTCTTTTCTTGTTCTGCGAATCTATCAACCATATCACGATTTATTTTATTGCCTTTGATTGCTGATTGTAAATCATTTAAAAGTGTGTTTATTTGTGCCATTGTAGTTCCTTTATTTTAAATAAAATATTTGGATTATAACATATTTAAGCATATTTCCTACAATCTTAATGCGTATATTTTAATTTAGGCTATAATTACACTTTTAGATTCTAAACGACTGAAGGGGAAAACATGCTATTTACATTAAAGACATTGCTACTTTCTAGTGCGATTTTAACACAAGATGACATGGCTTTACAAGCTAGGGTAAATACATTATTATCGCAAAATAGAGTGCAAACCTTACATGATGAAAAGCGTGATAAGGCAGCAAAACTTGTATCGCAAAGCTCGTATGCAAGTGTGATAGAACATAATGAAGATCTTGGATTGGAGTTATTGCGGGAAGCTTGTAATCTTGAATATGGTCGTGCATGTTGGTATTATGCCTATGAAACTGAAGATGAAGCAGATATGTTGCATGCACAAGAAGTGTTACAAAAGTCATGCTTTAGCCCATCAGCAAATAAATATAATGGGGAATCTTGTGCTTATCTTGGCATTATGGTATCGCATAATAAAGCTGATATAACAGAGAGTGAGCAAGAGCTTTATACTCGTGCGTGTAACCTTGGCGATGGCTGGGGCTGCTATCGTTTAGCAAAGGACTTTATCATTGATGAAGATATAGAAAAAGCAAAAGAGATTGAAGAAAAGGCTTTAAGCATTCTTTTGCAAGATTGCAGTAAGGGTGAAGCGGCAAGTTGCTACTTTGCTGGTAGTATGTATGCAGAGAAAGGGAGCGAAGATGACATAGTTAAAGCGCATGAGTTTTATAAGAAGGGCTGTAACCTTGGCGATGGTGACTCGTGTTATGAATTACAAACGAATAAACATGAATAAGACTAGCATGTTTGCATATTTCTGCTTATTGGTGTAAAGGTAATTTCTTGGCGTTATACAAGCGTTTTCTATACTCTTTGCTTGGGGTGTGGTTAAAATTGCTGTAAGTTTATTTTTTAAGGTTTTATAACTTCATACGCCAAGATAGCTTAGAAAATCATGTTTCATTTAAGCATATTTAGTCATTAAAGTCATATTTTCATTTACCCCCATTACATTATAGCTAAACTCATCGCAATCAAATACGCTATGTGCTTTTACGCTCAACTTGCTACGCTTTGCTAACTCTAACCAGCCTTTATAGCCAATATCAATTCTAGCTTCAGTTACATAACCATTGCCTTGCCTTACACTGCGTGGCACAATATAAGCTTTTCCTAAATTCTTATTTAGATTTAGCTTCAATCCTGCTATATCTAAACTTGCTTTTACTATGCTTTGCATACTACAAGCAGATAAATTAGAATCTAATGCAATATTTAATAAACTTGCTTTAAACTTATCCTTACTTGCTTCATTACCACATAAAGCACAAAGTCGCTCTTGTATCTCTTTATTCTCAAGCAAAACCATAACTTCGTTTTTGCGTTGTTGTATCATGTTATTACTCATTTTTAGCTCCTTTCTCTAGCTTTTTTTCTAAGCGATAGATTCTATATTCACAAATACCAACCCAAGCCGCTAAAATCACAATCAAAACAAAATTCAAATCCATAACCAAATCCTTTCAAACTTATGATAGAATACAAACATTGTATAAGTTAATCACCCCCTTTCTTTTGAAATTGGGTTTAAAATGAACGCTTAACCTAATAACTTATACAATGAGACTGCATAAAATACAATCTGCAAAGACAAAGCTATTATTCTAAGAATTTTTAACTTATCCATGCTTACCTCCTACCATATTTTGTAACAAGCTATCTCTAACTTGTTACAATGTTAAAGAAAGGATTATCGACCCCCTTCATCATATTCGTATTACTTATTTTTTGTCTTATGTTCAAGTTTTTCTAACCACAACAATTTTAAGCTAAAAGTATAACCCACAACAATATAAAAATATTTTATTAAATCTAAACTATCACAATGGATTAACTTCTAAAACCCCATTCTTTTTTAAGTGCTTCTAAGGCAGCTTTGTCAATCTCTACACAAAGCATACCTTCTTCATTTAATAGAGAATCCATAATATCTTGCCCTAAACTCACAAAGCTATGTCCGTAAAAATCCCATGTTTGCTCATCACTTGCATGATGTGTGCCTATGCGATTTGCCCTAAACACATAGCAGGAATTTGTAAAAGCATGTGTTGTGAGTAGATTCTGCCAACGCTTTTGTGAAGTAAAGGTGCTTGCACTTGCGACCAACACAACATCAACAGAATCTTTCTTAAACTCCATCCAAAACTCATCAAAATGCGCCTCAAAGCCAAATAAAACACCAAACTTTATACCATTTGCCATGAAAGTCATGGGTAACTTTGGCAGCTTTTTTGTATCATTAGAAAAAAAGTTTGCTTCATTCCAATGTGGATATTGTATCAGTCGCTGTTGTGTGTAGGTGGCAAAGCCATCTTGCGTGATTATTGCCATTTGCTTATAATAGCCCTTGTTTTTATGCTGTATAAAAGGCACGATGAATGTATGCCCATATTCTTTTGAAAATTGTATAAATATATCAAGTTTATTTTTATCTTTAAGGCACGATTCTGGCTTCATCCCCCAATCTTGTGAAAAAAAGTTATCGACAACATATTCTCCAATAAGCACAATGCTGTGTTTTGGTATGCTTTTTATATATGTTGTTACCCGCTCTTTATTCTGTAAATCACCGAGTTGCAATATCGCAACAGATCCGCTAAAATCCTGTATATTTACATCTTTCATGTTTTACCCTTAGATACATTTCAAATATTTATGCAAAAGCGTTAGTGTAACACAAAGCTAAGGATAATAGGCAAATATTGCCATCTTGAATAATTATGGATTGCGTATTTTAGATTCAAATGAATCCTATGTAAAACTTCAAATGCAGTATTAAGATTTCTTAAGCGGGGCTTACAAAACCTAAATTGAGTGATTTAAACGCAGCGACAAGGATTTATTTCTATTTTCTCTTACGCATAAACCACATATATATCAAAGCACATATACACACAAAGCCAAGCACTGCAACTATAATAAGACGCATTTTTGCCTTAATATCTTGCTGTGTAGAATCAAGCTCTCCCCTGCCAAATGTATCCACAATTTCATTAATATCAATCCCACTAAAAGTATCGCCAAGCCAGTATCCAAACCCCGTCAAAATACTCACCCAAATACCAGCCCCAATGAGTGTAAAAATACTAAAACGCACTAAATTCATCTTAGCAAGTCCCGCAGGTAAAGAGATATAATGCCTTACAACAGGGATAAGCCGACCTATAAAAGTGCTAATCTCTCCATGCTTATTGAAAAATTTCTCTGTTGTAACAAGGCTTTTTTCTTTCATAAAAAAGTATTTTCCATATTTTATAACAAAGATTCTACCTATTTTTATAGCTATAAAATAATTACATAATGCACCAGCAAGGCTACCAAAAGTCCCCGCAAGAATGGCTAATACAGGATTCATCTTGCCCTCCCACACGAGATAACCAGCAGGTATCATCACCACTTCACTAGGCAGGGGCAGCACACTTGATTCTATCGCCATGAAAATAAAAATGCCAAAATATCCAAAAGATTCTATAATGTCAAGAATGGTGTGTATAATAGTATGTATCATTATCTCTCTTTGTGCAATCAAACTAAAAATTGCATTATATAGAAACATTTTGTATAATTGCAAATAGGCAAAAACTCTTAATTTAAGGCAGGATATGAACGAACTCTTTCAAGGTGCAATAAAATTTTATGAAGAAGATTATAATAATGAAAAAGCCTTTTTTAAAAGTTTGCAGGAAAATAAACCACACACGCTTTTTATTACCTGTGTAGATTCTAGAATCGATCCAAACAGACTCACGCATTCAAAGCCCGGTGAGCTTTATGTCGTGCGAAATATTGGCAATTTAATACCGCCATTTAAAGATGAAAATAACGAGATGATGGAGGGCTATCTTGCTACCACTTCATCGATTGAATATTCTATTTGTAAGCTTAAAGTGAAAAATATTATTGTATGTGGGCATAGTAATTGTGGGGCATGTGCGGCGGTCTATAATCACGATATGCTAAATGAAATGCCTTATGTAAAAAAATGGCTAGCCCTTCTTAAACCAACGATAGCACAAGTTGAATCCATGCAGCCAGAGAGTGAGCATAAACGCATTTGGCTTACAGAATTGCAAAATATCCAACAACAGCTTCATAATCTTTTAAGCTATCCATTTGTAGAAGAGCGTTTTAATCGCGGGGAATTGCAAATCTATGGTTGGTATTACAACATTATGAATGGACAGATTCTAAACTATAATCTCATCACACGCGAGTTTAAGCCAATCGTTGGGGATAATACACTGAAAAGCGAATAAATAGGTTTTGTTTGACATAATAGTTGCTAATGCCGTGTAGGTAATGTAGGGACTAGAAGCTAAATATAGAGCCTTGTATAGATTAGCTTTAATACTTTTTAAGGATATGGAATCTATCTATAAACGCAAAATACACTTATCTCCCCCTTATTTATCAAAAATAAATTATAATTTTAGATTCATTTGTAAAAGATTCCAAACATAAAAGGGAAAATATGATTACAACAAGATTTGCACCATCGCCAACAGGGCATTTACATATCGGTGGCTTACGCACCGCATTATATAGCTATCTACACGCAAGAGCAAAAAATGGTAAATTTTTATTACGCATAGAAGATACAGACACAGAGAGAAATAGCAAAGAAGCACTTGATGGAATCTTAGAGGCATTTAAATGGGTGGGGCTAGAGTATGATAGTCCTATGCTTTTTCAAAGTGAGCGAACACCAATTTATCAGCAATACGCACAAAAGCTTTTAGATTCTAAACATGCTTATCATTGCTATCTTACAAAAGATGAATTAGCGGCTATGCGGACACAAAATAAGGGGGCAAATCATGCGAATTGTAGTCGTAAATACAGGGATTTTATCGGTGAAGTCCCAAAGGATATAGCCCCTTGTGTGCGTATTAAAGCCCCACTAGAGGGCGTTATTAGCTTTGAAGATGGTGTGAAGGGCAATATTAGCTTTCAGGCAAGTGAGTTAGATGACTTTGTGATTTTACGCAGTGATGGCACGCCCACTTATAACTTTGTCGTTGCTATTGATGATGCACTAAGCGGGATTACAGATATTATACGCGGTGATGATCATATCTCAAACACGCCAAAGCAACTACTTGTATATAAGGCATTGGGCTTTGATATACCAAGATTCTGTCATATCCCCATGATTTGTAATGAGCAGGGTAAAAAGCTAAGTAAAAGAGATGGGGCGTTATCTGTATTAGAATATAGAGATAGCGGGGTCTTGCCAGAGGCTTTGCTGAATTTCTTATTTAAGCTTGGGTATGGGCATGGCGATAAAGAAATCTTTAGTTTGCAAGAAATGATTGAATGCTTTGATCCGCACAGGATTAATAGCAATCCTTCAGGCTGTAACTTCTCAAAGCTATATTGGCTAAATGCAGAATACATTAAGGCAATGGATAATGAAAAGTTAGCACAATTACTTAATATAGAGAATCTACAATCTACAAAATCCAAAACGCCCACTGCGGAAGTATTTTTAGATAATTTCAAGGGTTGTGCAGATTCTTGTGCGAGGAGTTTATTAGACATAAATGACGAAGCACAAAAAGCAAACTCCCTTGAAATTATCAAAAAGACAACGCAGACTCTAGAATCTCTATCAAATGAGAGAAAAAACATACTTTTAAATGAGTTAAAAACGCGTGTAAATGATCTTATAAGCATGAGAAATGCAATCGCACAAATCCTTAATACACCCTTAACACTTGAGAGTGAAAACATGGATAAATCACAACAAGCAAGCTATGATAAAGCCTTGTATAATAAGCTATTCACACAAGATACTAAGGCGATTTTAGAACAAGCCTTAAGTCAATTTATAGATAAATTACAAAATGCAACACTAAATATAGATAGCACAAAATCTCTCATACAAGCACATGCAAATGATATTGCAAATACATTCGCAATAAAACCTAGCATATTTATGCAAGCCCTGCGTCTTGGGCTTTTAGGACAAAAAGGTGGCATTGATTTGGGTGCATGTCTTTGCATTTTAGATAAAGATGAGAGTATTAAAAGGATACAGAATCTAATCGAGTTTGCAAAGCAAAATTAGGTGTATTTATTGTTTTGCTATAAAAATGCAATATAATGAAATCTTTATTATAATAACACGATTGCAATATCATTATTTAAGGAACAATATGACAACAATCACCCCCCCCCCCCCATAGAGATGAAGAAACCTTTAAAGCACGATATATAGGACACAATGTATATCATTTTGGGGAATACTGCAAACACTTTAAATTCAAGCAAACAAAAGAACAAATAAAAAAAGAGCCAAAATGCATAATACATGCACTCTGCATGTATCTTGTGGGAAAAGCACGCAGAAGAAGTGAAGTATCAAGCAAACACTCATACATTAGCTTCAAACAGGTTAAAAAAGATATAAAACAGAATCCATCACAATTCTTTTCAACACTCTCTCAATATGTTGCATGGAAAAAGCATAAACTAGATAAAAAACTTGAAAATATCGCAATGAAATTTATCCGTTCATATTACAAAAAACGCGTAAAACTTGGTAAGGTAGATATACCCTATATTGAGCTTGTATTAACTACAAAATGCACTTTGCGTTGTGAATCTTGCAATAATCTCATGCAATATTTTGATTCAAAAAATCAATACATTTGCACTTATGAAGGCATCAAGCAATCACTAGATAAGTTTTTTGCTGCCATAGATTCTATACATAGTGTTCGTATTATCGGTGGAGAGCCACTATTGTTTAAAGATATTGATAAAGTGATTACATATCTTGGGCGAGAAAGAAAAGTAAGAAGTTTTAATATTGTTACAAATGGCACAAGAATCTTTAATGACAAATCCCTTGCTGCATTAAAAGCTTGTCCTAATGCGATAGTTTGCATATCAGATTACAGCAGATCGCCGAATCTAAAAGTCCCATTGAAGCAAGAAAGCCTTATAGATCAACTAAAAACCCATAAGATTCCATACTATGTAATTTGGACAGATAAGAACTCATCGTGGTGGAATCCGGGCAAAATCTATAAGAGAGGTCGCACAAATGAGGATATCATACGCAATTTTAAAGCCTGCATGATGCCTTGCGTTAGTCTCATGAGTAGTGAAGGCATAAGGCGTGATAGCACAAAAGAGACAATAGAATCTGAAACAAGTATTGCCCCAGATGGTGCTTTGTTTATATGCCCTATTGCAAGTTCTCTTTCTCGTCTTAAAGGTTTGAGAGAATTTCAAGGGGATTTCATTGATCTTTCAGATTCTAATCTTAGACAAAGGATTGTAGAGTTTTACGCACAAAATTTCTTTAAAGCGTGTGATTATTGCCATGATATGTGGCTAGAAAAAGAACATATTCCAATCGCAGTGCAAACAGATTCTATATTAAAACTAGAACCAAATAATACTTAGCATTGTAATGCGCAGAATCTCTTTTTAAAAATGAAACGATAGATTTTTCTAATTTTTTCATAAAGCATAGAATATTGTAAAATAGAATCATCAATAAAGCCTTACACCAAACACTCGTTTTGGGCTGCTTGCACCATCTAGCTTGATTAGCATATCGCCTTTGCCACTAAGCTTTTCAGCGCCACTTTCACCAAGTATCACTCTAGAGTTTTCTGCCTTAGCTACACATAAAGCTATGCGACTAGCACTATTTCGTAAATCGCTACTTAGATTCTTAGAATCTGGATTTTGCATACCAAGTATGATGTGAATCCCTGCTTGACGCACGATAAACATATTTTTTGCAAGTTTTTTCTCAATCTCTTTATTATCCCTAATCACAAAATTTAGCTCTTCAACAAAAACAATCTTATATGTCAAGTCAAGCGATTCTATATCACTTACTTTTGCTGTTACCATACGCTCATTTCGCTCTTTCATCTCTTCTATCAAATCATCTAAAAACTCACACGCTTCTTCACTCTCTGTAATAAGCCTTATTTTATCGCCAAAGATTTGATAATCAATGCCTAGTTTTGGGTCTATCACCACAATTTCTGCTTTATTACTCAATAAAAGAGAACGTATTATGCTTTGCAACAATATCGTTTTTCCACTGCCTGTTTTCCCTGCGACAATTAAATGTGCTTCTTTTACTAAGTCAAAATAAAAGGGCTTTTTCTCTATGTCAAATCCCGCAAAAATAGGCAGTTTATATCCTTGCGATGGCAATAAAGAGAGAGCATTTTCAATCTCTACTTTGCTAGGATAGCTCCACTCAGAATCCTTTTTTTCTACTTCAATATTATAAGTCCTTGCTAAACCCTTACAAGAAGTAATTTTCACATTAGATAATGTAGTCGTTTTATCAAGGTATTTTGCCTGTGTTTCAAAGCTTTGTATTTTAAGCGGGTCTTTTACCTCAACCTTGCAGATTCTATGTCTATAAGAATTGAGTGTTTCTAAATGTGTAAGGGCAATATTATGTTTCGTAAAATAAGATTCTATCTCTGTAAAAAGTGTGGAATCTTGTGTATTTGTAGAATCTGTGCCAGACTGCGTAAAGTCTTCTTTTTGTAAATCAAAGCCTAAATTATCCTTGCACCATTGATAAAAGCAATCATTATTTTTCCACGAGTGATACATCTCAAAAAGTCCCCTTTGTATATTTTTGCCAAGCAAAGCAGTATAAGCCTTATCATCGCTAAACAAGTCAGCCTTTAAATAATCGTGAAATTTCTCTGTAAGCAAAGCCCGATATAAAAGATCCATATCTTCATTTTCGCCTTTATCCTTGCCGCTGAGTTGCTCTAAATGATATTCTTTCCCTCTGCTTCCGCTTAATTGCCTTTCCTGCCAAAGAGTAGAATCTAGTGGCAAAGGCTTTAATCGCAACGCTAAGGCTAGGGCTAAACGCAAGATGAGATATTTTGGAATCTCATTTTCAGACTCAAAGCCTAAGCCCTCTTTTATCACACGATAGATAAGATTTTCTTCAGTTTGATTTGTGTAAAAATCTGCCATATTCACTCCTAAAACAATTCACTAGAATCTTGCACACTTTTAATTTTTGCGTGTCCTCTATCTTCACTATTATCAATCTTATAAAGTCCAGCGATATAGGGCTTTGCATACTCATATTCTTTTAGTCCCATTTCGCCATTATGTGGCAGGACTATCACTTGATGACCTTTAGCATAATAGTTTTGTATAATCCTTTGACGATTTGTAGCATCAATCCTTGCTAGTGGTGTGTCAATAATGAGTGGTATTGTAGAGTGAGATAGCTTACTTAGCGTCCAAAAGATAGCAATAGCTAGAATCTGCTTTTGTCCGCTACTCTGATTTGCTACGCTAATCTCATTACCATCAATATCTTTTAGTGTAATGTCAAAATCCTGCCCCATCCCCACAGATACAATATTATCATTTGGCAATAATGTCTTATAGCTTTCCTTTATACCACGACACAGCTCTTCTCTTAGCGTTTCTATAAGCTGCTCTTTATACTCTGTGATAATATGTTGTAAGGATTCTAAAACTTTAAGCTTTTTGTTAATTCGCTCGGTATTTATCCTTGCATAAAGCAGGGACTTTTCTTTCTCTAAAGATTCTATTTTATTGTTAAGCTCTAGCCGTATTTGCTGCTTTTCTATAAGCTCTTTATTTTTCTGTGCTAACTCCTCTTTATATGCTTTAATATCTTCTTGCAAGTTTTCTTGCTGGATTTTCTTATCTTCATCAATATTTAGCTCATTTAATATATCAACAATAGCTTTTATCTCTTTTTTCAAATCCTTTGCTTCATATATGTCTTTTATAAGTGTAGTATGTTTTGTGTAAGTGATAGAAGTCTCAATGTTATGGATTCTATTGTATGGGATATAGGATTTTGGGAGATTATCAGCATTTATTGTTTGTGGAATCTTATCTAAAATTTCAAGGACAAAATCATATAATCTCTCGATCTTATTCTCATCACTACCTACCTTTTTATGTTGTGCGATAATGTTTTTTAGTAAGTCCCCTTGTGCTTTTTTCACAATCCTATTATAACCACCTATATCATCATTACGCACAGATTCTTGCAAGGTTTGCATATATTGCTGAAGTGATTGTATAAGCTCACTATTAGCTGTGCTTACAACATATTTCAAACTCTCTTTGAGATTATTTTTTGTTTTAGCAAGATTATTTTCAGCATTATCTTTACTGCTAATATGAAGTTTTCTTTCACTATCTGTATTTGCGATAAGTGTGTGCAGTGTAGTTTGGGCTTGTTCTATATTCTCTTGTAGTTCTTGTATTTTAGTGGATAAGGTATGAATGTGTTTTTCTGTAACTTCTAAGTCCTTTTGTGCGTCATCCAACTTTCTTGCATTAGAATCTAGCTGTTCTTTATTCTGCTCATTTTTCTCTTCATTTTCTATTAATTCCTTGCGGGTTTTCTGCATTTGCTCTAATAAGATTTTAATGGGTGTTATTTGTAAAATCACTTCCATTTTCTCTTTTAAGCCTGTGCGTATATTACCTGAAATACTGCCTATCTCTTCGCCATCAAAAAAGAAAAATTCCACAAATAAAGGTGGCAGAATCGTAGCTAATTTATCTTGGGCTTCATCATTTTTATACACCATATCATCAAGCTTTAATGTGAGAATTTCTTGCACATCATTTATTAAAACATTGACAAATCGCCTTTCTATATAGAAACTTTTTCCTTGAAAACTCCCTGAAAATGCTACATAATATTCACTTTGCCCTTCACTTTTAGCATATTTATTAAGAATCCCACTAAAGCCTTGAGTGCCTAATATAAGTGGTTTAGGTGATAATCTTTTTTCTTTCCAAAATTGTGAGATAAGATCTGGGGCTTTTCCCTCATTTAAACCCGTGCCAAGAAAAAGTAGTTTCGCACAACGAATAAAGCTTGTTTTCCCAAAGCCATTATTACCATAAAGGCAATAAAGATTCTTATCATTACTCTGCCTAAATGTAACGCTTACCTTTCCATAATAGGCAAAAAGATTGCAAATACTGACCTCTTCTATAAACATTCTTGCTCCTCTTTTGTGCTTTTATCATTCAGCAGTTTTTCAATCTCTTCTTTTATTTTTGCTGGTGCGCTATTTACTCCCCTTCGTCCGTAAGTATTGCAAATATCAAGGCTTTTTTGCACCAAAGACTTCACATCTTCAAGCCCTACTTCTGTGTTTTCAGCATTTGCCACAATATCTTCTAGAATCTCTTCGTGCAAAATCTTTTGCTTTTTATCTTGCATACAAACTCCTTTCTTATTAAATTT
The DNA here is from genome assembly GCF_900198625.1 of Helicobacter rappini. Taxonomy (GTDB): domain Bacteria; phylum Campylobacterota; class Campylobacteria; order Campylobacterales; family Helicobacteraceae; genus Helicobacter_A; species Helicobacter_A rappini. The sequence goes on from NZ_FZPK01000015.1 coordinate 66,645, forward strand.
CATCGCTATTTGCAATGCGGTGTTTTCAAAGTCAAAGTCCTTGTCCCATTCCTTTTGTATCTCTAGAATCTGGGCAGAATTAATGAGTTCTTTCTCTCCACCAAGACTTAGAAATTCTTTTTCAGTTTCTAAAAGCTTTGTAAAAATCTCTATGCGTGTTTTGCTTAAAAATGGTCCAAGCCCTCCATTTTTATACACCGCTCTGCCGTCCCTTTTATAATCTGCTCTAGCTAATTTATCTTCTCTTAAACGCTTTATATAGTTTCTAAAATCATTCAGCGGCTTTAAATGATTTTCCCCTGTATCTATAAAGCCTTGCAAGGATTTATCCTCACTCACCACAGTGCAAACCCAGCAGCCAAACCTACTCCCACCACAACTACTTTGAGCTAAATGCGTGATAAACTGACACTCATCGCCACTTGCCTTTGCATAGAGTTTAAAAAGCTCACTATGATCCTTGTCCCATAAGGGCTTATGTGTGCTTAAATACGCCCATACATCATCAGTGCTCCATTTGCTAAGGGGTGCATAAGTCATTGTATTTGGAAAATCATCGTGTTTTGAGAAGCCTTGATTGTTTAGAATCCGCTTTTGCATAGACTTTTTTCTATTTGTAGATTCTTGCTCTCTTGTGCCTAAAACAAGCAGGGCAGAACCAGCCTGTTTTGTTATATTTGCGACTTCTATTCTACTTGGCGTGATTTTTAACCTGTCAGTACACCAGCGAAATGTCCTTGTGGGACTTGGATAGCCTTTGCCGATAAGATTTACCCAAAAGTCATCTTGCAAACTTGGCGAGACTTGCAAAATGCTAAATGGAATATCATTGTTTTTTGCGTGAGTGTTTATAGAATCTAGCACATTATGTAAGAATGTATCAATATGTGGGGCTTCTACAAGCGTATTTGAGGCAATAGCATAGCTTTGCCTTTGTAAATGCTTTGGCAAACTTACAAGCATTTCATAAAATAACTGCAAAATACAAGTAGAATCTTTCCCACCACTAAAAGCGATAATCCACGCACGAGTCGTGCTTAAAAACTGCCTTTTTAACTCATTTTTTGTTTGCGTGATAATGTCATTTAGCGATGTTTCTTTTATATGTTTATTCGCTGTATTCTCAACAAAGCTAAACCCAAAGTCATATAGCTCCATAACCCCAGATTCTAAGTAATACACTTCTTTAAAGGGATAGTGTGTATTCTCTAATAACGCTAGAGAAAGCTTTGCAAATTCCTTTGCCCTTTTGGCTGAAAAGCAGAGAAATAAAAGCGGCTTACTAATGGGGGGGGGGGGGGAAGATAAGTTAAAATCGTTAGTTGTGTTAGAATCTTGTAGATTAAAATTTTCTTGAATAAAGATAGAGATAGAATCTTTTGTCGCTAAATTTATAGAATCTTTTAAATGTGCGACATTATAAGTAGTAGTCGCTCTTGTATCAATGAGAGTGAAAGTAGCATATTGCTTTGCAAAAGATTCTATATTTAAAGCTAATATATCCAAACTTCACACTCCTACACTAAGAATACTCAATCAACTTCTCTTGCAAAAATATTGGCATTATAGCAAGAATATTTATATACGATACAATATTTTGCAGCTTTTATGTAAGAATTAAATAAAGCAATAATTGTGTAATTTGTTTGAAAAATAGAAGTATTGTTTGGGCTTCAAAATAACATGACATTTTTTACACAATGCAGACTTGCTTAGAATTCTTGCATAATAATAATATGGAATCTTAGCGATACACTTATGACAAAAGAATGGGTTATTCTATCTATTGCGACTATCTGCAATAATGTCCCTCTCTGATAGAATCGGTTTTGTTGTGGGCCAATTAATGCCTATTTTCTCATCATTCCATGCGTATGTAAATTGATCTTGTGCATCTAGGTATTCCCCATCATAGGCAAGTTTATAATAATAAACTGCATGATTTGAACTTACATAATATGAATTTCCCATATTTGGCGGTATTAAAATAATTTGTTGATTGTTTTCATTAATGATAAACTTTTCCCACTTAAGATAGGTTTGTGAATCTTTCCTGCAATCTACCACAACTTGATGTACTTCGCCATACACGCAGGTAACTAGCTTATATGTTTTCACATCTCCATGTATGCCACGCAAAACATTATGACATGAAGTAATGATCTTATCATGTTTGAATCTTATATTATTTGGTATTAATTTGCCTATATGTTCTTCTGTAAAAATACTTCAAATCTCACCGCGTAAATCTCTAAATTTATTTGGCGTAATAATATATACGCCTTGCAAAAGTTTAGATTCTGCTATATCAAATTCTATTGCCATTTTATGCACTCCTTGCAAAGCGAAGTGCTGGATTAAAATGCTTATTGTTTATAGAATCATTAACAACAGAATGTTTGATATAGGAGTTTAAAGGGTTAGTTACCCCCCCCCCCCGTCTATCACTGCTTTTAATAAATGCAAGGAATCTGTAATATCTACTTGATGATTCCCTACAAAAAAGCCATTATTATGCAAGTGTTTTGCATTTTTTAAAGAGCCATGTATCTCATAGTCAAAATAGCTTAACACCTCATTTTGTGTAAAATCACCCGCCACAATGGGTCGATACTCGATATTGTTTTTATCTAATTGTTGCAATATATCCTCTCGTTGTATCATAGAATCTGGGCGAATAATCAAAGAGAAGCCAAACCAAGAGCTAAGTCCAATTTGCTTTTGAATGATAAAATCGGGGTGATTTTGAAAGTATTTGCAAAAAAGTTCTGCATTTTTTCTTCTATACTCTAAGAAAGTGGGAAGTTTTTTTAATTGTATGATGCCAATAGCCCTTTAAGCTCGGTGCTGTCTATATTCTCTTTTTGCTTTGCAATTCTTGCATTACCTATTTTTGCTGTTATAAGATTGTCTTTAAACTCTATAACCTTGTTTGCAAAGTTATCAAATAATGCAAGTTTGCTAAATTCACTTGATAATTTGGCTTTATATGCGTATTGGAATTTATCATATATGTTTTTATAATCTACATATTCTTTAAATCTTTCTACTTTACCGCTTATAATCCCTTTATCGCTTTTATACATGATTTCTACTTCATGTTCTTTTATGTTTGCATTAAAGGATATTTCTCCACTTTTTTTACTGCCTACTTTGATTAAGTTTTTAAGGCTGTAAAAATCAAGGTTTAATTCGTTGCATTCTAATTGGCTATTATTACAATGCACTTTAATTAGCACTTTGCTATCTGTAAAAATTACATATTCTTTTGTGATATGTAAGGCTTTCATCTTGCTAAATTCGTTTTTGCTTACTTTACATTTAAGAATTGCTGTTGGTATAAAAATTTGCATGTTTTAATCCTTTCTTGTTGTTTTCATATTTTGCAAAAAATTTACTATTTCGATAGCTGTATCATGGTAAAAATATCCAAAATCATTTATTGAATGCCATTTAAAGTTATCTTTGTCTTTTATTGTTTCTCCTTTATATGTAAAGTAAAATAGTCCCGCCTTATAATCATAGTAGGTTCTTAACTTGCTTTTTTCAAAGATAACTTCCTTTATACCTTTATAAAAGCTACTTAACTTTTTTCTTTCTTTTATAAAATACTCTATGTCTTTAATTAACCTGTCTCTTGCTTTTTTGTCTAATCTTTCTTTGTAGCATATACCCATCTGTTAATCCTTTCCTTTTAATTTGCTTCTTTAAGCTCGTTTAATATGCTTATAAAGTTTGTATAAACATATTTACTCATTTTCTTATGTGCCTTGATTAATTCTGTTTGCAATACAATACTATTGAGATAGATTTCTCGCATGATTGGATTTTTAAAACTCTTTACACTCTCTTGCATTCTCTCTTTAAATGCTTGTATAATTTCGTTTTCTTGTTGCCTTTTTGTCAATTTTTGCATATGTTTATCCTTTCCTTTTTAAACATTTATTTATTTTTAATTACTATTAATTTAACTCTTTAATAATAATTAAAAAA
>NZ_FZPK01000093.1 GCF_900198625.1 Helicobacter rappini
GTATGGTTTGAGAGAAATTATGTTTAATATATTCATTATAGTCTTTTTGTGCTCTTATATAGATTTCTTCATTATCTTTTATATTTGATAGGGTAAGTTCATTATAACCTTGTTCAATGATATTTGCTGTGTTTGAATGCTCTGTTTGTGATGAATCTGCTTGGTTTAGTGAATCTGATGAGTTTCTTATATTTGTTAAGTTTATTGTTCTACTTGATAAAGAAGTCTTATGGGAATCTAGGGGATTATGTATTAGGCTAGGATTAGTTGTATTATATAAACTTCCAGATATAAATGGCTTATCTATATCATTATCTAAGAAAGAGATTATAACTTCATCTCCAATTCTTGGAGTATGATAGAAGCCAGAAGAGTTGCTTATTTTTTTGTTGGCAATAGACACGCTAATATACTTACAGCAATAAAATATACTAACAACAAGATACTAATGGCATTATAAAACAATGGAGCATTTGTGTTTGGTAGAATGCCAAATTGAAATAAATTCACACTCCACAACCAAAATAAAATCAATAAAGGAGCGAGAAAATAAATCTTTATACCGCCATTTTTAAAACGATTCGCAGTTGTTACAAAAAATGGAACAATAAAAATTGTTATAAACAATACACAACCAAATATAAAAAAGGTCTCTAAATGCCCAATATCCCATTTTGGATATTTAACATCAAACAATACCCTAAAAATCCATCGTGTAAAACTTATTGCCTTATATGCAGTTAGAGTTGTCAATATATAAAATATGATTATGCTAAGCCAAAAAATTATATATTCTTTTTGACTAAGAGTGGCTCTAAAATCAAACATTAGTGTATTGCGCAAAGGCGGCACAACAAATTTAAAGTAAAACTTTTTTACTTGTGGTATCACTATTGCTCCAATCTTGCACTATGTATTTCTACTTGCTCTTTTACCAACTTGCTATCTAAATCATAGTAATCTTGGTATAAGCTAAACCCATACCCCTCTGCAACACCCATATCAGCGATAATTGCACTATTATGCCATTTATCAAAATAATCTTTATTATTAAGCAGAGCATTTGCGTGGAATTTAATTTCAGCCACAAAAGAGTAAAAATTTACATTGCCTGTATGTGTAGCTAAGATTACATTTTTATCTTGGAGCGTTGGTTTATGTGAATTGCCTATATAGATTAAATTCTTGTCGTAATCATAAGTTTTTGGTCTAATCTTATTTTGTTTGTCCAAAAAATCACATATTCTTTTATTTCTCTTGACTGATGGCGAAACTGCTATATAATTTTTAAAATTATTAATTGAAAGTATTTTTTTAATGTATAATTCCGCTATAAAATATCCACCGACAGATTTTGCATCATCAAAATATTTTCTTAACACAGCATCATATTGCTTTCTTTTTTCTACTGATATTGGATAGTTTATTATTTTATATAAACTATCATTATTGTTTGATTTTAAAGATATAATAAAATTATCCATATCAAAAGGAATAAATGAAATAGCTACTGCTGGTTCGTTAGAATCCTTACGAACAATATTGTTTATTGTGTATTCATTTTCTCTCATTTTAAGCAACCCAAAAGATAGATTGTAAGAATATTTATCATCTGCAAGAACACAATACATATACCAATCATCGTAATATGCTTCCACATCAAGTCCTTTTAATTGTAAGATATTGGCAGATGTTAAAATTTCAGATAAGGGTTTTTGACATACCGCTATATACTCATTATTATTTATTTCTTTTGTGTAAACAAAATCTTCATATACAATGCATTTGCATAAAATAGTTTTACTTAGCAGTAAAAGAATATTTATTCTTAGTTTTGTAAGAATAAAATCCACCCCCACATCACTCTTAGCACCCTCCATATACGCAAAGAATCTAATTTGTTTATCTTGCCATTGCTCTTTAAAGTATAACTCTATTTCCCCACCTAATAGATAGTCTTTAGATTCTGTATTATTTGGTGTATTTGCTTGATTGGTATAAAAAGCAATAGAATCTTCTTTGTAGATTCTGTGAAATTCTTTTAGCTCTGTTAGGGGAATAGTAGAATCTTTAGTCATTTCTTTGAGTTTAGAATCTATGTCTATTTCTTTATCAAAGAGCATATACCCCCATTTTGTTTGTTTCTTTTGTTCTTGGTAATATTGTTTCTGTTCTTCTTTATTTGGAATAGAATCTTGATTGTAGTAGGCTTTGAGATGGATTTGTATATGTTTTAAAGATTCTGTGGCTTCTTGGTCTGCTATTGTATTTGTATCAAAATTATATGTGCGTGTTGGTAGGCATATTGTATTTGCGTTGTTATGTGGGCAGTTTTCTTGTTGTGGTGTTTTACTTTCTTTAGATTCTATTTCTCTTATCTCTCCATATACACTACTTACTAAGAGTTTAGTTTGATAGGGGAATTCTAGTGTATGGAATCTATCTTTGCAAGATTCTCTAATGCAAGAGGCTAGAGTTTTTGGAGTGCTTTTATAATGTGGGTGTTCTATTTCTACTTTAAATCTATGAATCTTTTTAAGCTTTTCTATATCATCTAAGATTATCTTTCCGCTTTGACTTTTTTCATTAAAAAGGATAGTGCCATTATGTGCGATGACTTTTATTTTAGCATTCTCTATAAGATTACAATGGACATCTCTTACTTGTATGTGTATAGGCTTTGTGTTAAAACTTGACATATTATACTTATATCCTTTGTGCTCTATTCCAACTCTATCTTATGTAGTATTATACTTTTTCTGAGTTTTTTGATCAACCTTTCTTATTTATCTCTATTCTGCTTTAATCTCTCCACCTTTTACTACAAGCCCTTTAGAATCTATTATAACTTCTACTCCACCTGCTTTTATTATAACAGAGTCTCCTTTGGTTGTGATAGTAGATTCTCCTACTTGTATAGAGGCTTCATTATTGGCATTTAAGGTGTAATTAGAATCTGCTATCATAGAGATATTATCAGAAACCATCACTGCATTTGTATCAGATTCTAGGCTAAGAGATTGTGGGGAACTCATATATATATTATCATTAGAGCGAATGGTTATTTCATCTTGTGTTTGGATATTAAGCTTTTTATTAATGGATATATCTTTATCCCCCTCCACCACTTCCACACTATTCCCCTTTACATTCTTACTAGAATCCCCCTGTATAGATTCTGTATAATTGCCCTGTATTTCTACCCTCTTATCTCCTCCAATAGATTCACTACTATCTTTAGCTACTCTTAATTTATTATCTACACCTACATTTAGAGTATGAGATAAGCCTACTATAGTATCCTTACTTAATGCTACATTAGTTAGGTATTCTGCTCCAACTCTTACATCTTTTAAGCCGAGTATTTCTTGTTTATGATATT
>NZ_FZPK01000056.1 GCF_900198625.1 Helicobacter rappini
GATAAATTAAGTAATAATATAGACAAGTTAGCAAAAAATGATGTGTTTAATGAAATTTCAAGCACTGATAATGATAACTTAGACAATGATTTTTTTGCTAGTATTGCAGGGGATAAAGAATTAATACAAGTAAATAATGAAATTAAAGCACTAGAAACAGAATTAATTCTTAATGATAGTATTGCATGTAATAGTAATGCAGGTAATGATTTATTGTTAAGTAGTGAAACATCACAAGATAAAGCTAACAATAAGGTATTAAATGCTAATGATGTAATAATAGACTTTTAAGGGTTTATTGTGTGCTAGTGTATGTTATGTGTATGTATATGCTTATATGTGCTTATGTAATGTATATGCTAGTATGCAATACTTAAAGATTAACACATGCAAAGGCTTATAAAGTGATTGCAATGCAAAGCAAAACATAACACACTTGCAAACAATATTTAACACATGCAAAGGCTTAAATGTATTTATATGCTTTTATGCTCGGCTCTTAGTATGCAAACAATGCCAAATAATCAAAGCAATATAAACAATTAGTTACACATACTAAGCAAGGCATTAATATACATGCAAGGGCTTATAAAGTGATTGCAATGCAAAGCAAAGCTATAAAGCATTGATACACTTGCAAACAATACAAAACTATAAATCTACACACAATAACACAAAGCAAAACATTAAAGCAAGGTAATATAAAACAATGCAAAGGCTTATAAAGCAATATAAACAAGGCTTTAAAGCTTTATATATTCTAGTTTTCATTTGCTTACAATCTCTACTTCAATCGTTTTAACAAATTCTTTAATATTGTTATTATTTTCTTTGTTAATGTTTATCTGCTGTGCTAATGCAGGGGGTTTTGGAATAACTTGCAATGTGTCGTTTATATCTTTTATAGCACTTGTGATATTTTTTAAATCTTTTGTATTTGTTATTCCATTATCTAGTAAATCATTACTTATTTTTAAAATCTTATTGCTTAAATCTTGGAATATATATGCAAAATAAGGGTTTTTTTGCTTTACTATGTTTATAACTTCACTTACTATTAAAGTATTAATATTTTTACATTCTGTTAAATCGTTATTTTGTGTATCAATTAAGCCTTTATTTTGTGTTTCTTTTGGGCGTTCATTAATTTTTAAATCCCGTTCATTAATTATTTTTTCAAGTGTAGAAAATCCCTTATTTAAGGCATTTACCGCTTGTGTTGCTCGTTCATTAATTCTTACATTATTTTCTTTAATATACTTGCTTAATGTGCTTTTTGAAATGTTATATTCTTTAGCTAGTTTTGATATTGAATAATACCCTGTTTGATACTTTGGAATGATTTCTTTATATGGTATGCTTATTTTTCTACTCATTTTTATGATTACCTTTATATTTGATATTTTGGAATGTTTAAAATAAGGGTATTATACAGAATAAGCAAAGGTTTATATGTTGCATGTTATGTTTTGTTATAACCTCAACATTAAGCAAATGTTATTATATGATGGGGTTATAAGGCTTACATGTATTTACAAAGGCTTAAATATATTTATATGCTTTTATGTGTGGCATACAATGCTAAATAAGCAAAGCATTAATACACATGCAAAGGCTTATAAAGTGATTGTAATGCAAAGCAATTAGCTATAATAACACATAATATAAATGAAACAAAGGATTAAAATGGCTAGTGTAGTATTTGAAAAACAATTAGCAAATATTAACAAAGGCTTACAAGCTTTACGCAGTATGAATAAAGAGTTAAATAAGTTTGAAAAAGGCAGTAACTCTACTAAAATGCTAAAAGGTGCTATTAAAAGCCTTAAAGAAGCAGAATCTAGTGTTAAGTCTATGGCATTACAAGCACACATGGTAAGCTTTGATAAAGCACATAAAAGCCTTAATAAATTTAATATTAAGTTACAACACACTAAAAAACATTTAAACGCGATATATAGTAAAATGAAAATGGTTTCATTTGTAAGTATGGCAGGGATTGGTAGCATTGCTGCAATGGGTGCTGGTATTGCTAATTTTGGTAAAGGTTATATAAATAATCAACACAAAGCAAAAGTAACTGGTATTAAAAACTTTGGCGGCAGAAGCATACAAGCCATACAGAATATGAGTGAATTAATCACGGGAAATAAAGATGATTTATATAACATAATCGCACATATACAAGACAATAAAACAAGCATAAACACTAGTCTTTACTTGCTTCATTACCACATAAAGCACATAACTGCCCTTGTATCTCTTTATTCTCAAGCAAAACCATAACTTCATTTTTGCGTTGTTGTATCATGTTATTACTCATTATTTAGCTCCTTTCTCTAGATTCTTTACCCTTTTTGCAAGAATAACTACACTCACACATAAAACAGAAATACAAATCCCTCGTATTGATAAAATAACGCCAACCATTTAACCTATCCTTTCAAAAAAGTGCTACAATGCAAGGGTAGGTTTTTAGCCTACCCCCTCCCGATTGTTATCCCTTAAGAACTGAATACAAACTTATTAGAGAAACAATCAAATTAATCACTGCAGTAATTAACTCGAGGTTTTGCATATAAACATCCTTTCAATTAAAGCTTGAAGGTTTATTTTCTTTTTTTGTTGCTAGCAAAGATTTAGCACAACTTGGAATAAATCAAAATGAATGGGTAAAAATGGATTGGCAAACACAATTACAAACCCTGCTAGATAAATCACAAGATAGTATGTTTGATGATTTATATAATGATATATTCCATGAAGCTATACAGAATTTAAGCGGGGGGGCTAAGTGTAAATCAATTAAGGGCGTTAGATAAGGGTATAAAAGAGTTAAGCGGGGTTAATGAAAAAAGATTTAAAAGGTTTAAATCACATGCAACACGAATAATGCTTTGCAAGATGTAGCAAGTAGTAAAAATATTAATAAGATTACACAAACAGGTAAAGATTGGGCAGTAACACAACAACAAATGGAAGCCTTTTTTGTAGATTCTGCTAGTGGAGTTAATAAAGGCTTAACTAATGCGATTAAAGGTATTGGGGGCGGTTTTAATGATTTAAGGAATGACACTACATATAAAGCTATGTTAAAAGGTGCTGATTTATGGCTAGGTGCTAATATTAGTAGTAATTCTATAAAAGAAACAATTAATAACATACCTGCTTTAATACAACAAGCAAGGGGTATATATAACACAATATCAAGTGGGATTAATAGCATAAGTGGTAGTTTAAAAGAAACTAAAAATAGTATAAATGATTTATTATCTTATGTTGGCATAACTGATAAAACCGATAATGCTACAAAACATAGTGGGTTGCAAGACAAAATCAAAGCTATACAAGATAAAATAATCGCTAGTGAAAACTTTTTAAGTGAAAATCAAACAAGGCTTAAAAATGCTATGAAATATAATCCTTTTGATAAAGAAGCAATAAATAAATATAATAATGATATTAAACAATATGAAAAAGAATTACAAGAGGCACAACAAATGAAAATAGAATTTATCCATAAGCATGAATACGACGATAAAACAGGATAATGGAGGGTAAAAGAGACAAAAATATCACAAACAGAGGAGGGGTCGTTTAAAAACTCGATAATGAGTTTAATTGATACATTAACTATAGCTAATAATATCCCGAAATTACGATGATAAAAAATGATAACTCTATATGATACATTTAGTTTATTAATAGTTACATAAAATAAGGGTATTATACAAAATAAGCAAAATAATATAAAGTAATGCAAAAGGATTAAATCTTTATAACTTGCTTTTATTGTGTGTTAGTGTTAGTGTTAGTGTTTATGTATGCTTTGATTGACTTATGCTTATTTGTAGCTACTAAGCATTAAGGCATATTATAAGGCTTTGATTTCTTTATATATCTTTTTATGTTTTTTTGCTAACCTCAACATTAAGCAAATGTTATTATATGATGGGGTTATAAGGCTTACATGTATTTACAAAGGCTTAAATATATTTATTGCTTTTATGTGTGGCTCCATAGTATGCAAACAAAGCTAACTAAGCAAAGCAATATAAAGCAATACATGCAACAAAATAAAGCATTAATATACATGCAAAGGCTTATAAAGTGATTGCAATGCAAAGCAAAGCATAAACATAACACACTTGCAAACAATACAAAACTATAAATCTACACTTGCAAACAAAGATTATAAATCATCATAAATATAACTTAACTTGATTTAACATAAAGCTACACACACAATAACACAAAGCAAAGCATTAACACACTTGCAAACAATGCTTAACACATACAAAGGCTTTTAACAAACTGAAAACAAAGCAAACATACTTTAATATTACCTGCATAACTTAATCATACATTTATTACAAGCTAATCATAATCTAAATACAAATCATGTTTTAATACCTTTTTATGTTTTTAATGTATCTTTTAATCTTTTGTTTGTTAGTAATGTTTGTATTGTATGTTTTATTAAGTTTGTATCTAGTCTTTAATTATTTTGTATTGTGTGTAATTTTAATTTGTATCAAAGTATTGATTAATTTGTAATTTTGTATTGCTTGGTTTGTAACACTTTGTAAAGTGAAAATGTAATATATAATCACTAGATAAAAATCATATAAAAAGGATTAGATTTTAAGTTATAATGTAAGGGTATTTTAAAGGGTTAAAATCTTTAAAATATGTGTTATTTTACTTGTAATTTTATGTAGTAATGAAAAAAGGATACACAAAAGGATACACAAAAAGTAAAAAGGGCTTTTTTGCTTAGTGTTTAGAGTATCGGTATTTGGGGCGTTTGGAGTTAAAAAAGTGTAGTATTTTATAAACAACTACATTCTAATTTTGCGATAAATCGTCCTAATATGCAAAGGAATTTTAGTGTTATGGGTGGATTTTAGTTTTTATGAAAGTAATGTGTTTTATCCTGTGAATATCAAAGTTAGCACGACAAAAACGACCGATAATCTCAACTGCAAACTTGGAATCTACTACGCTTTAACAGGTAAAATTCCACCTTTTGTCAATGGAGTAAGCTGGGAAACATACTTTAAAACCCTAAAAGAAAACTTAACAACAAATGACAAGGATTACTACTTTTTAATCATCAATAAAGATAATCCTAGCGATGTATTTGCCACTTCGCTTAAATGTTTAGAATCCATCTTGCCAAATGGTAACAACCTGCCCTTTCAGGCAAAATGGGATAATAATCGCCAAATTATACAAAGAGATTTTGTAGAAGTGAAAGAATTTTTATTAGGCACATTTGAGCAGTCTTTAAAACTTAGGGCTGATGCGTATTTGCATTTTAGGAAATACTTTTATGAATCTTAATGTTGAAAGCTTGGGGCAAGTTTTTACCCCACCACATATTGTAAGCGATATGTTAGCTTTAGTGCAAAATAGTGGGCGATTTTTAGAGCCAAGCTGTGGCAATGGGGCATTTTATGAGAATCTACCTAGCAATAAAGTAGGGATTGAGCTAGATTCTAGCATTGCTTGTAGAGGGGCGTTGCAACTTGATTTTTTTAGCTACTCTGTGAGTGAAAAATTTGATACCATTATTGGCAATCCCCCTTATGTGAGATTCCAAGATATTAGGACTCACACAAAGGAGCTTTTAACGCCCTTTATGTCTATGTTTGATGAAAGAAGTAATTTATATTTGTTTTTTATTTATAAGTGTATTTTGCATTTAAATGATGGTGGGGAACTGATTTTTATCACGCCTAGAGATTTTCTAAAAAGCACTGCGAGTGTAAAGCTTAATGAGTTTTTGTTCCACACAGGGAGTATTACGCATTTTGTAGAACTAGGGGATAAAAAGATTTTTGCAAAAGCTCAACCAAACTGCATAATATGGCGTTTTGTTAAAGGGGATTTCACGCGTAAAACACAATGTTTAAAAGAATTTTCTTGCATAAATGGACAGATTTTATTTACAAAAAAGACTTATAACATTCCTTTTAATTCATTATTTTTTGTAAAAGTCGGGGCTGTGAGTGGGGCGGATTCTATCTTTGGAAACGAAAAATGGGGTAATGTAGAATTTGTCGGCTCACAAACTTGCAAAAGCGGTAAAACAAAGAAAATGATATATGGTGAGTATGGCAGGGATTGCGCGTATTTACAGGGCTTTAAAACGCAATTATTACAGCGAAAAATTAGAAAGTTTAATGAAGCAAATTGGTGGGAATGGGGGAGAGATTATCATAAAAGCGAAATGCCTCGCATTTATGTCAATACCAAAACGCGTAATAAAAAGCCCTTTTTCTTACACCCTTGCAATGCTTATCAGGCTTCATTTTAGCGATTTTTCCAAAGTTTAAAGTGGATTCTACAATGCTGCAAAAAATATGCGATAAGCTAAATGACATAGATTGGCAGGAGCTTGGATTTGTGTGTGATGGGCGATTTCTCTTCTCACAAAGAAGCTTAGAAAACGCAATGCTAGATTCTAGTTTTAATGCGTTAAACTCCCTAAGTGTATGGACTCTATGATGAAAGATTTATGCTAGAATCCACTACACCCAAACAAAAGGCTTTGTGAATGTTAATGTAGGATTAAGCTGTATTTGACGGATATTGGGGTAACATAAACAAAGGCTTAACACACAATCATAAATACAAAACATAACGCTATGAAATAAAATCCCATAACCAACAAACAACAAAACTACCCAACTAACTCTTTCATATCTTTTATTGCTTGTTCTAATCCCACAAAGATTGAACGCGCTATAATGCTTTGCCCGATATTTAGCTCTTCTATGCCCTGTATATTTACAATATCTCTCACATTTGCATAGTTTAGCCCATGTCCAGCATATACCTTTAGGTTTGCATGCAAAGCGTGTTGTGTTATTTCTTTTAGATTCTGCAACTCTTGTGTTAGCATGGTTTGCAATGCCTTTCTATCTAGATTTAAATCTTGTATAGAGTTACGTGTGCGAGATAGATTAGAGTTAAGCATAAGGGAGATATTTGCATACTTTCCTGTGTGTAGCTCCACTGCGATAGGCACTTTTAGTGTTTCTGCAAATTCCGCACTTTTTTCTATACTCTCAATATTTGGGTCGATAAAAAGCGCGATTTGTATTTCATTGTCTCTTAGAATCTTTAGAGATTCTAAGAGTGTTTGAGATAGCCTTAATCCACCTTCAGTTGTTACCTCATCTCTTTTTTCTGGCACAAGTGTTACTCTGTGTGGCTTTACCTTGCTTACTAAATGCAGCATATCTATCTCACTGCAACACTCCACATTAAGCGGCAAAAAGCTAGATTCTGCAATGCGATACAAATCGCTATCATGTATATGTCGCCTATCTTCTCGCAAGTGAATTGTGATTTGGTCTGCCCCAGCCCTTTTTGCAATAAAGATTGCTTCAAGTGGGTCAGGATCGTTTATCTTTCTAGTTTCACGCAAATACGCAATGTGATCAATATTTACACCAAGTCGCATGTTTTCGTCCCTATTTCAAAAAAATATGCTAACATTATAGTAAAAACATTTGCAAAAAATAAGATTTATGTATATATTTTTGAGATTTTATTAAGGGGCATTTTTGAAAGAGAATACTTGGAAGATAGATTCTAAAATACTGCGGCAGATACAAGACACTTTGTATGATGTTTGTGGTATTTACCTTACTGATACGCGTCAAACGATGATACAAAATAGAATCAATTCATTACAAAAAGAAGCTGTTTGTGCTAACATTAAAAGCCTTGATGATCTTTTATATCTTGTAAAGACGAACGCACAAGTAAGGCAGGTATTCATCAATAACTTTACTACAAATAAAACAGATTTATTTCGAGAATCTTATCATTTCAATGATATGTTAAATCGCACTTTGATACCACTTTTACGCAGTAATAGTGCGGTAAAAATATTTTGCTCTGCAAGCTCAAGCGGTGAAGAGCCATACTCTATAGCTGCCACTTGTCTTTATGCAAAAACACTTTATAATTCAACCTCTTCGATTAAGATTATTGCAACAGATATTGATACAAGTATGCTTGAGCTTGCAAGAAAGGGTGAGTATATCCTTGATTCTAGATTAAATAAGATTCCAGACTGGGTAGAGCTTGATAAGTATTTTGACATTGTGAAAGTAGTATCAAAAGATGTGGTATCACTGCGTGCCAAAAGTAGTCTCAAAAGCATGATTACATTTCAACAATTAAATCTTTTTAATAAGACTTATCCTTTTAGTGCAGGTGAATTTGACATGGTTTTTTGTCGAAATGTGCTTATATACTTTAAACCCAAAGATCAAGAAAGCATACTCACAAAATTGCATAATGTGTTAAAAGTAGGCGGCACATTGTATTTGGGGCATTCAGAAGATATATTAAGCCTTAGCCCATATTTTGAACGACTTGGTAATAAAATGTTTGTAAAAAATTCAGAATCAACGATAGGCATATTGTAGGAGAGAGAGTGGCATGGCGTTAAAAAAAGATGACAAAAAAAGTAATAACAATGTTTTATCGCGACAGATAGAGCAGAAATATCACCCAGATTCAGTATTGCCTAAAAATCCTTGCGTATTATCAAGAGATAAACTCATTGTTATCGGCAGCTCAACAGGTGGGACAGAGGCATTGAATAAGATTTTTGCAGAATTACCAAAGGGATTACCACCTATTGTTGTAGTGCAGCATATCCCAAAGCTTTTTTCGGCATCGCTAGTAGCAAGACTCAACGCACATAGTCAAATCGATATATTTGAAGTCAATGCAAAGACGCAGTTGCAAAGTGATTGTGCCTATGTTGCAAATGGTGATGCACATGTTGTGGTAAGTTGTGAGGGAGGGAAATATTATGCCTCACCGCTTGAAGCAAATAGGGTGAGTAGGCATAGACCAAGTGTTGATGTATTATTTAGAAGTGCGAATAATGCCTCAGGTAAAAACGCCCTTGCTATTATCCTTACTGGAATGGGCGATGATGGCATGATAGGTATGAAAGAATTGTTTGATAATGGTGCATACACTATCGCACAAGATGAAGCAAGCTGTGTTGTATTTGGTATGCCTAAAAAAGCTATTGAAATCGGTGCTGTGCGAGAGATTCTACCTTTACAAAAAATCGCACAAAGAATTGTAGATTACGCACATAATAGGATTAGAAACACAGGCAAAAAAGAACCGGAATTACAAGCGCAAAGTGAGAGCGAGCAAGAGGGTGATTGAGTAGATTTACGCTATGAAAATAAGGTTTATCAATAAGAGACATTGGCACACTTTCTTTTTTTTGTGCTAATGAGGCAACTGGGCTTGAATGCAATATAAAAATGCAAACTGAAACAATGGATAAGATTCTAATATACCCCTATTTTCTCGTATAGTAAAGATAGTATTAGAATGGATTTGATTAAGATACAAAAGCGTTTTATTTTCATAGTATTTTTGCATGATATATGCTCGATTTTTCTTTACAGATTCTAAGTTATCACCGACATGATAGGCGAGATTGAGATTATTATATGGGGCATTACTTACGCCATGATAGCGATTTGTTAGCACAAAATGTAATCCTGTGTTGCAAAAAAGCTTACTATTTTGACTTGTAAAAAAATCTTTTTGCATACCTTCCCTTATATCTTATTAGTCATTCTTAGTCTTTATGAAATTTAGGATTCTAGCATGATTTAGGGCATAGTAGCTTTTTGCTGTGCGTGGATTTCTATTGCCAATTTTTGTAGCAAAGTTTAGAGAATCTTGCTTTATTTCTTGCATGATATATGCTATCATCTCTTGTGATAACTCGCTATTTTCTTCTCTTATTAAATGCTCTAGTATTTCTAAATACTCTTTTTGCCCATTGTCATAAAAGCCAATCTGCAATGGGAATCTATCGCTTAAAGCAAGGACTTCATGTATAGAATCTTGTGTATGCAGCATGTTTAAATCCGCCTTTTCTGGCATTAAATGCCGCAGATTTGAAGTAGCATATATGAGTATATTTTCTGCTTGTTGCTCCATAGAACCATCAAGTGTGCTTTTTAACCCATGATATGTGGAAGTATTTGCATTAAAAGTCAAGTCATCGCAAAACACAATGAATTTATATTCCCTAAACAAACACATACAATCAAATAAAAGCGGCAAAATCGCAATATCTTTACTCTCAACCTCAAGCACACGAAGATTTGGATATTTATTTGCGTATTCATAGCATACCGCTTTTACAATAGAGCTTTTACCACAGCCCCTTGCACCCCATAAAAGTGCATTTGCAGCAGGGCTATTTTCACAGAAATTTCTTGTATTATTTTCTAATAACTCATAATTTTCTCTCACGCCTATTAGCTTTTGTGCGTCTATCTTTGGCAATCTCCCTATCGCATGAAAATAGCAAAAACCATGTGAGTAGCGAAACACTGCGGCTTTATGCGTATTCCACTCTATGTCTGTGCTAAATAGATTCAATAAGTCGTTAAAACCAAGCATACTATTCCTTTCGTATTAGTATAATCAAAATAATTGGTAATATGCTTTATTTAAAAACAAGCAAACTTCTTTCTACTACACCATCAATGCCAATGTATTTGTTGGAATTTTTTAAGAAGTTATACATAAAGTCATGATATGTAGACCACGAAGCAATATTTTCAATCTCCATATAAGAATCTACGAGTCCTAAAAGCTTTATATCAAGTAAATAATGATCTATCCATGTTTGTGCCGCAGGTAAAAAATCGTAGTTTTGCTTATCAAGTATAAAAAAACTTGCACCATGCTTTGCAAACATAAAAAGTAGTGTTCGAAGTGGTAAAAGGCTACTTATATCTTCGCTTTTATACTCCCCATCGTCTGTATAAGCAATATCGCCTCTATATCGATATATATGTTTTTCCCACTTTGACGAACCATCTTCTGTTTTAGTATGACCACAATACTGAAGCACAGCCGGGCTATCAAGCAACACGGCATAAGGGATATTATGTTTATATAGTTCTTTGCCAAGCGTAAAATAAGATTCTAACATTTCTTTGTCCGCATGTTTTATACATATAAACGCATAGCTATCAGCTTCTAAAGTATCACAATCACTAAGCCTTTTTACTTGCATAAACTTTTTGTCATTATCAAAACTACTGAATATAATCATGTGCTATTCCTTAAATCATAAATTGAGATTGTGTATTATAGCATTATCATTGGCTTTACTTAGTATTGTTTGGCTATTTGAATCATGCGGTCTTAAAAAGTCTTTAGAATCTAGTTGGTAAAAACATTTTTACCATGATAGCCACCAGTTTAACACACAAGAAACTAATTTTTAGCATAAATCTCCATAAGATCTAAAAGTTTATGTTTATTAGAATCAAACTCATCTTTTGTAAGCTCAAAAAGATAATCTATATCGGTTTCTCCAACAATGCGTGATCCACAAAACTTGTGATATTGCACGACTTTCTTATTTGCCTTACGCACTTCAAAGCAATTTTTATTGAATCCTAAGACATGATAGGCATAATGCTTTAAAAGATATTCACCTTCTAGGGTTTGCTCTTGCTTAGCATCATCTGACATAATCCAGCTAATAGAACCAAACTCACCATCATGTGCGTTGTGAATCCTAATCGTCCCAAGTGCCTTGCCTTGCTTGTCTTCTACAATGAAATACCATTCATCATTCTTTTTAAAATAGTTTTCAATGTATTGCTCTTGCAAACCCACATCATTTTTAGTTGGATTTAAAAACTTTGCCTTTGGACTACAACGAAGCGCAACGACAAATGCCGCATCAGCCAAAGTAATCTCGCGTAAATTTACATATTTTCCTTGCAATTCTTCTTCTCTAATTATTTGTGCCATGATTTTCCTTTCTTTATTTTTAAACATGTCATACTACAAACTCCCGCCGCCATCAATGATGATATTCTGCCCCGTTATCCACCGACTAGATTCACTCAACAAAAAGCATACAAGCGGCGTAATATCGCCCACTTCCCCTATGCCTAGCGGATAGGCTTTATCCATTGCTTCAATATACTCTTTATCATAGATTTTACTCCAAGATTCTATCATCTCCGTTTTGACAAAGCCCGGGCTAATGGCGTTTATGCGGTATTTTGGGGCGATTTCTAGCGCGATTGATTTAACCGCCGCATTTACTCCCGCTTTTGTCGCAGAATAGTTAGATAAGCCCTTTTGTGCTTTTACACTTGCATTTGAGCTAATCCACACAAAAGACGCTCCGCTAACGCTTTTTGCCCTTTTATCTAGCAGCCCTTTTAGAATCTGTAAGTTTCCAAAATAATTGACATTAAAAATTGCGGTGGCGGATTCCACAGACAGCACCGATGAAATCGGTGCTGTCTGCTGGAGACCAGCAGACAGCACAGCTCCATCAAAGCTGCCATATTCTTTAGCGAGACTCAAAGCCCACTTATCCAAAGATACATACTCGCTAATATCCTTTGAAACGGGGATAAACCGCTCTTTATGCAGAGCTTTTTCCCTTTTAGATTCTAGCTTTTTACTATCCCTTGCTAGTGCTATAATCTCCGCTCCAAGTGCGTTTAGCTCTAATGCAATCGCCGCACCTAAGCCGCTACTAGCCCCTGTGATTAAAAAGCGTTTATTACTAAAACATTCTTGTTTAAACATATTTAGCCCTCTAGTTTGTCTTGTGCTAAAGCGATTATATCGCTTACACTTTTGCAATTATGCAGGGCATTGCCACTTACTTGCATAGCAAAGAGATTTTCAAATAGGGCGATGAGTGAGACAATGGCTAGGCTATCATATTCTTCAATAGAATCTAAGGGCATATCTGGCGTTAATGGCTCATCTCTTTGTATCGCATCAGCGATGTGTGCTAAAAAGTCGTGTTGTGTCATTGTGTATCCTTTAATGTTGAAATTTGAATATTGTTTTATGCAAAGTTGCATAATCTTTAAAGTCAGCTTTTGTAAATCTTTGACTGCAAAGATTATGTAACATTTTTAGTTTTTAAAATAAAGAGAAAAATCTTTATTTGTTTGAATCTATTTTAGAATCTAATTTTTGCTTAGATTCCATATTAGATACTTCGCTTCGCTCAGTATGACAAAACCTAGAATTCATATCGCTAGAATCCACTTTTCTGGAATCTTGGTATTCCAAGATTGTGTTGCTAGTTTGGTGATTTTTGCAAAATCCGCCGAGATAGCAATACAAGCTGAATGCCTCAAATAAACAACGCAATTACTCATAGATTCCTACCTTTTGGCATTTAAATCCTTTATCTAGCGTTACCACCGCATTGCCCCACGCTAATCCCGCACCAAATCCTGCTAAATGCACCCTTAAAGGAGTTTCTAGCCCATTACTCGCTAACTCTGCTAGAGTGTCGCATATTGTCGCTGGGATTGAGCAGCCGCTAAGATTGCCATATTTGTTAGTCGTGGTGTTTGGAACTTTCTCTTTTGGCAGCCCTAAACTTCGCGTGATGTTATCTACGATATATTTATTTGCCTGATGGAAAAAGAAGTAATCAATCGCTTCTTTATCACATTGTGCGTAATCTATAATGCCCTGAAATGTCTTTGGATAGGTAGAAACCGCAAAGCTAAAAATCTCTGCTCCGTCCATATATAAGTCTTTAAGACTTCTAGTCTCGCTTGTCTGCCATACTTTAGAATCTGTGATAATCTCTTTTGTTGGGATTCTACACGCACCTTCGGGGATTATGAGTTGGTGAAATTTAGAGCCATCGGTACCGAGTTCAAAATAATGCTTATTCTGTGTCGGCTTTTTGGTGCTTTTAGCGGATTGTTCGCTCAAGGCTCGGTCATTTGCGTTTAGCAAACTCCCTTCGCCTTTCGCTCCAAAACCACTAAAATCACTCAAAAATCCTTCCGCAGCAGCGTTTGTGGTGTTGCTAGATTCTAGCTTTGTAGAATCTGCTTGAGATTCTGTATCGCTAGAGTCTCGGCATTCTAAGGATTGAGATGAGAAATCAGGGTTGTGCAAGTTTTGCGAATGAGACGCACTTAGCGTGCGTCGCAGTGAGAAAGACGAAGCACTCCCTGATTTATCGCTCAATACTGAATGCCCCAAAGATGAATTGCTTGAGCGTTCTAACAAAGTCGCACTCACCCCATCCCCCATCATCGGCGCTAAATTAGAATCTAGCGGATTAACAAACTTGCTTAAAGTATCGCCAACAATGAGTAGCACGCGATTTGCCGAGCCACTATCACACAGACTATGAGCTACATATAGCCCATAGAGATAGCCCGCACAGGCTTGATTTATATCAAAGCTAAGGCAGGACTGACTTAAGCCGAGTTTGCCTTGCAAATAGCACGCACTTGCTGGGCAGAAGTAATCAGGGCTTTGTGTTACAAAAATAAGCGCATCAATGCTATCTCTTTCCACTTCTAAAGATTCTAAAAGTCTTGTAGCAGCTTGTAAGCCCAAATCACTCGCAGTAATGTGCTTTTCGGCGATATGGCGAGTTTGCAAGCCTATGACTTTTTTAATCCGCTCTAAGCCCTTTTTATCACCTTTGTAAATGGTGTCAAGCTCGGAATCTATGTCTATAACCTTTGGTGGCACAATGGTGTAAATGCCTTTTATGCTTGTGTTATGAAAAGTCGCTTTCATGCCGCCCCCTTAAGCACACAAGGGCTTGTGGGTGGGATAGCAAAAAGTGTAGATATTGTGGGGTTGTGTAATGGGGTGTTTGAGACAGATATAAAAAGGGTATTTACCCCCCCCCCCCCATAGTTAGATTTTCATTCTTTAAAAATTCTAAAAATTCCTTTTCAAGTGTGAGAATATTTTTGCTTCTTTCTAAGATTCTTTTTGCAGGATTTCCAAAGTAGATTCCAAAAGGTTTTGTAGGGCGAGAAACAAGACTTAAAGCCCCCACACTTACCCCCTCACTTAAGCCTTTACTTGATGGTAATATCACACTTCCAGCCCCCACAATGCAATGCTTTTGTAAAATGAGCTGCGATGCTTTTATACTTTTAAATCTTTCTGGTATTGTAGAATTTGTAAGGCATTCTCCGTTGTAATCATCGCTTGCAGCAAGCAGTTTTACATGGTAAGAAATACCACAAAAATCCTCCAACACAATACCAACTTTCCATGCTGCCAAAATTGCACCCGGGGCTATATGAACGAAATTACCAATCCGTATATCGCCCGTAAGCACTGCAAAATCATCAATGCGAACATGATTGCCTATGCTTATGCGTTCTGTATTATAAAGACTGGCTTTTTTTGAGATAAAAATGTTTGTTGGGTTTTCTGGGATTGTGATTCCCAACTCTTTAAGCTCATCAATACTATAAAAATTATTTGAGTTTTTTGCTTTCATTGTTTGCCTATCCTTTACTTATGGTTTTATTCTCTTAAATCTCTCACTCACTTCCAAAGATTCCACAATGCTTACTTTGCTTGGAATCTTGAAGGGGGCGAGTTTGTCTTTGCAGAAAGTGCGGATATATTTTTTGAGCATTAAGTTTGAATTAGTGTGAGATTTAGATTCTACCTCTTCTATTTTTTCAGAATCTAACACCACCTTTACACTTACACTTTGCCCTGTGATAGCATTAGATTCCCCATATACAACACAATCACTTATAAATGGAATCTGTAATAGCACCCCTTCAACTTCTTGTGGGATAACTTTTTCTCCACCTACATTTATAACTTCTTTTGCCCTGCCTATGATTTTTATATACTCTTCCCCATTAATAGTTTTTACTTCTACTAAATCCCCTGTTGCAAAGTAGCCTTTATCATCAAACACACTATTATCACTATTAAGATAGCCTAGTGCGTTTGTGTGGGATTTAAGATAGAGTATATTATCCACTATCTTGTAGTCTGCATTTATGATTCTAAAAAACTCTGCGAAGTCGCTCTCATCTGCTTGTTTGGTTTTAATGGCATTTGTCTCACTTGTCCCAAAGCTTTGTTTAAATCTTGTGTGAGGCAAGGCTTGTTGCAAAGATTCTAAAAGTTTTGAAGACATTTTTTCGCTTCCATAAATGACTAGCTTTAAATGAGTTAAATCATAATTGCCTAATCCAGCAACAAGCAAAAGTCGCAACAATGTTGGCGAGGTAGGCAGAATCTCTATTTTATGTTTTTGTAAAGATTCTAAAATCCACTGCGGACTCCGCTCTTTTGGGATAATAAGGCTTCCACCACTCCCAAAGGTATTTAGCATTACATCAATCCCTGCGATATGGTCTGGCAAATATACACTCATTATACGCAATGGATTTTGCCTTTTATTGCAATAAGATTCTAAAAGTGTGTTTAGATTATGCACTATGGCTTTAGGTTTGCCTGTGCTACCGCTTGAAAAAAGGATTAATCCGCCATTATTTTGCTTTTTTAAACTATCAAGCAAATTATGTGATTTTGGACTGATAGAATCTAGCTTATTTTCTTGTGTATCTAGCACAAACTCTACCCCAAAATCTTGTAGGGAAATGTCAATATTTCGTGGAAGTAAGGGAGCTATAATGCACTGCTTTTTGCATAAAGCTAAAAATGCTATGACATAAGAAAGACTATAATCCCCCTTAAGTGCTATCACTGCATTATTTGGGATTGTAAGCATGGTTTGAGAAAGACTAAAGGCTGACATTTTCTTGCAAAACTCCGCATAAGTGTAGGGTGTGTCGTTGAGTATTAAGGCATTTTTGTCGCCATAGCACGACATTTTGTGCATAAATAAACTTACGCACATTGCAAATTCTCACATATAGAGATATGGCGAAGTGACAAAGATTCATAACAATAAGATACATAACAACGGGATTCATAGAGTGTTACCCCCCCCCCCCCGTTAGTTAGTCGCAACTTCTTAAATCTCTCACTCACTTCTAAAGATTCCACAATGCTTACTTTACTTGGAATCTTAAAGGGGGCGAGTTTGTCTTTGCAGAAAGTGCGGATATATTTTTTTAATTCTAGATTCTGCGTTACCTGCGTTGTCTCTTTGGTGCTTTTAGCGGATTCTTCGCTCAAGGCTTGGTCATTACCCCTTAGGTAACTCCCTTCGCCTTTCGCTTGAAAACCACTAAAATCACTCAAAAATACTTCCGCAGTAGAATCTGTATTGCCAGATTCTAAGTTAGTAGATTCTGTAAGACTATCACAAACTGCTTCCGCAGTGTTGCTGTCTGTGTTTTTAGAATCTAACTCCTTGCCATTTTGCACCCACTCATAATGATTAGAATCTAGCACCACCTTTACACTTACACTTTGCCCTGTGATAGCATTAGATTCCCCATATACAACACAATCACTTATAAATGGAATCTGTAATAGCACCCCTTCAACTTCTTGTGGGATAACTTTTTCTCCACCTACATTTATAACTTCTTTTGCCCTGCCTATGATTTTTATATACTCTTCCCCATTAATAGTTTTTACTTCTACTAAATCCCCTGTTGCAAAGTAGCCTTTATCATCAAACACACTATTATCACTATTAAGATAGCCTAGTGCGTTTGTGTGGGATTTGATAAAAAGCTCATTATTTACAATCTTATATTCCATATTATCAAGGCGGATAAAATTATCCTTTGTTGTAGTCTGCGTGATACCTATCTCACTTGCTCCAAATGTTTGATGAAATCGCACTTTTGGAAAAGCATTTTTAAGCTTTGCTAAAAGAGAATCTGACATTTTTTCCGTGCCATAGGTAATAAGCCTTAGTGAGCTTAAGTCATAAAGCTGCGTTGGGTTTGAGAGCAAAAAGAGATGAAGCAAGCTAGGACTAGCGGGTAAAAGGGCGATTTTGTAATCTTGAATACTTTTTGCAATCTCTCGCATATCTTTGCGATTTTTGAGAGTAATGCCACACGCCCCCAGACTTAGCACATTAAAAAGCGTATTTAGCCCACCTATATGATCAAACATAAGGAATAATAAGATATTTATACGCTTTGGCTTTTTCTCTAAAAAACCTTGAAGCAAGGTATTTAGATTATGCACTATGGCTTTGGGTTTGCCTGTGCTACCACTTGAAAAAAGGATTAATCCGCTTGTGTGATTTGCCTGCAGGGAAGCGATAATGCTGTGTTTTTTGTCTGTGCTATGCGTAGAATGCAAGGTGTTATTATAGAAAAGATAGTCTATCTGCCCTTCTTTGATGCAGGATTGAAGCATAGGAGAGAATATGGAATCTTTTGGGGCAAGTGAAGCAGATAGAGGCGTAACAATAAAGCCCTTTTCTACACACGCTAGGAAAAAGGCTAAAGTCTTTAAATCATAATCGCCGATAATGCCAATGACACTATTTGCTTTTATGTCATTTAGCAAATTTAGGGCATTGCGTGTAGAATCTAAAAGCTCCCCATAAGTGTGGCTTTGAGATTGCGCAATAAGGCATATAGAATCTTGCTCAAAACTCTCAATCTTGCGTAAAAACGGGTGCGTGACATTATAAGAATTACTACGCATTCACGCCTCCAAGATAAATGACTTGTGCGGTGATAAAATCACTCTTTTCATCTAAGAAAAACTCAATGGCATTAAGCACATCTCTAAACTCACCAAATCGTTTGATGGCTTGTTGGTTTAAAAGGGCGTCCATCTTTGCTTTAGGGACATTTTTGATTAAATCCGTTGGCACAGGCGTGGGACCAACGGCATTTATGGTAATGCCAAACTCGCTTAATTCCTTAGCACATACTTGTGTGAGATTGACTAATGCAGCTTTTGAGGCAGCATAGGCGGCTTCACCCTCTAGGCGTAAGGGGGTAGCGACTGTGGCGAAATTTACGATACGATAGGGCATTAGATTCTGCGTTGTCTCTTTGGTGTTTTTGCGTGGCAATTCAGCTTGTGGCGATAAATGCGGGAGCTGCGAAAAATCACTGCGGTCATTTATGTTTAATAAACTCCCTTGTGATTTTCCTTGCAACCCACATTTTTCACTCACAATCTTAGAATTGCTAGATTCTAAGATTGCAGATTCTCTAAAATCACTCAAAAATCCTTCCGCAGTAGAATCCTTATTGTTAGAATCTAAGATTGCAGATTCTTTAAAATCATCACAAACCGCTTCCGCAATAGCATTTTTCGCATTATTTTTAGAATCTAGCCCCTTAGATTCTAAATCCTTTATACGCTTTTTATAATTTTGCACCATAACCTTTGAGACTTCTCGTAAGAAAAGAAAGCTACCAAATACATTTGTGTTAAAGATATTTTGCATAGTTTTTAGTGGTGTAGTAAGGATATGATTCATAGAAGCAATTCCGGCATTATTTAGCAATACATCAATCGTGCCAAATTCCTTTTTCACAGCCCTTACCATATTTACAACCGCATTTTCATCACACACATCAAGGGTAAAATGCCTGTAATTTTTATGCTCTAAATTGCTTTGTGTCCGTGAGCAACCACACACAATATCGCCTTTATTTAAGTAATACTCGCTTAAATCCCTGCCTATGCCCTTGCGTGTCCCTGTGATAAGTATAACTCTAGGCATTGCTTTGACTTTTTTCTAGGATATAGGCACTTAGGGTAGCGACATCTCTAAATGGTGAATTTCTTCCGCTCATTGTCTTTTCATCAGCTAAGACAAGATTAATGTTAAGCGTTTCAGCTAACATTTCTTCTAAATCAGCGATAAAGCTTACAAGAGCTAGAGAATCTAAATTGCCCTCGATCCCATAGATTTTTGTTTCAAGCGTTGGATTTTTTAGATTCTCATTTTCTAGCTCATCTGCTAGAGATTGGAGAGATTTATAGATTAATGATTGGATTTGTGTTTGCATTTTGTGTTCCTTAAGTAGTGTCGATAAAAAATATTTTTACATATAGATTTGCATTATAATATATGCAAAATCGTTTTTTTTTTTTTGTAAAAAAAGCGAAATTATTTTAGTTTTGTGTAGATAAAAGTAACATTTTTAATATTTTATGGCAACAAGTAGTGCTTAAAATAGAGATGATTCTATGTTTTTGTAGGACATGTGGGTTAAGAGCTTTCATATAAAGTAAGGATTTATAAAGAAATATCAAACGACAATGTAGCTATTTTTAGATTCTGCAACAAATTGTCATGTTGAGCAAAGCGAAGTATCTAATACAGAACTTAAAAATATAGAATCTAAAAAGATATTTCGTACCTACGCACTCAATATGACAAGATCATAGAATCTTGATAAAGTTTATGTGAAGACATTGTGAAATTATACAAAAGGCTTGTCGTTATGCCTTGCAGGATAAATTAATTTGCAATGCTTACTCGCATGATTCTGCCATTATAGCTTTCGCCATTTAGCATACTGACTGCGGTTTCTGCGTTCTCATCCTCCATTTCTACAAAGGCATATCCTTTGAATTTATGGGTTGTTTTATCTAGAATCATTCTACTTGAGATGACATTGCCAAATTGCGCGAATATATCATGCACTTGTTGTTGTGTCGTGGTGTAAGTGAGATTACCTATATATATGCTTTTCATATCTATCCCTTATGATTGATTGCGCGTAAAAACTCTTTTTTTACATACTCTCTTATGTGCTCAAAGTTTGGTAATGCTAAATCCGTGTTTAGCAAGTCATTTTCTGGTGTGCTATCAAGGAATTGCGTTACCTCTCTTGTGTCTTCATCAAGTGAGACTTGCCCTGATAAAGACATTTTTTCATTACCTGTGATTGGATTTTTGATTAAATGCGTGGGTTTTCCCCCTATCTTTGCCCAAGTCATTTTTGTAACTAGCCCTACATCATCGCGTATGCCTGAATTATACGCATAACTCCCCACGCCTAAGCATAAAAACTCTGTTGGATTATAGCCATTTTGTTTGCACCATTCATAGATTTTTTGTGCGCGTTCTGTGCTGATTGCATCACCATAGATAATACGCACTTTATCAAAGCCAAAATATTCATTAACAAGCCGTATCACACCTTTTTTAGCTCTAGAATCTTGTGAGTTTTCATCACCTGTTAATATTAAAAATGGATCGCCTGAATCTGGTCGTAATACAATGGGTTTTAAACGAGAAGAAATGAGATTATACGCATCTTTATCCCTTTTTAAAGACTCGATAATATCCCATAGGTTCCATGTGTCAGCTACGATTGATACCATATCATTTGGGAATTGCTGCATGATATGCTTAAAGGTATTAAGCTCGTTTGCCTGTCCGCCTAGACACATTACGCTATGCTCGCTTGCTGGGATTGAGCCCAGCATACTTACATTACCGCCATAGTTTTCATATACATTTTGTAATGCCATTATAGAATCTGTGCCAGAGAAAAAGAGGACATGTCCTACGCCGGAATTATAGCAGTCCATAATACCATTCATACCCCGTGCAGAAAAATCATGAAAGTTAAAACTCTCATCAAGATAATAGCCTAAGCAATCATACTCAATGCGTTTAAAGATAGCTGCCTGTGTCGCTACAAAGCATGTCTTCCATAGCATAGAGTTAAGATATGTTTCAATGAAATTTACAAACCAACAATGCTTACTTTCAGCACAATGCATTGAGATAATAGGCGTATTATTTGCCACAAATGTCCCCTCTGGGACTGCCCTAAAAGTAATAGGCATGACTTTTGGTAATGTAAGCCATTTATCAATGAGAAATTTATAAGAAGTGTCATTTGCATTAAGCTTCATAAAATCCGCATAAAGTAGTCTTAGCCCTTCTTCTAGCTTTTTTCTGTCCCATTGTATAAACTCATCATATAAAGATTGAAGTTTATTGATAGCTTGTCGCATACCAAAAGCTACAATATGTCCATTTAAAGATTCTAAAGGCAAACGCGGTTTTCTACAATAAAGCAGACTATATACTTCATCAACATTATTTGGATACATTGCTGCATGTGTATATTTATAACAATCCGAAATAAAAAGCAATTGTGGGTATTGCATACTAAAGCCTTGTTTATAATTTAAGTGCTACATTGTAACCAAAAATTTAGCAGTTTGCTATTTACTAAGATTTTGCTATTGTATTTATTTAGATTCTAAAAATTAC
>NZ_FZPK01000082.1 GCF_900198625.1 Helicobacter rappini
AAGTGGAATACATCGGTAGTAGCGATAGTCCTAAGGCTATCTCTCGTCTTAATAGCCTTAAAGCTGATATTGTGATGATGAGCACACCACAGCTTGATATACTCCAAATCAAGCGAAGCAAAGGCGTGAAGCATTATAGCCATATTATCCACTCACTCCCGCACATAGATATTTATGAGGTATTTGCCCTTGATTACTTTGATAGTGTTTTTACAAATTCAATCATACATACAGATTTTATCCACGAAGTAGAAAGGGTAAGGAATCTCAAAACAAAAGAAGTTGTTATCACTGGCTGCACTTATCTTGATATTTTACAAGAAAAGTTACAAGACTATAAAGGGCTAGATGATGAGAAAAAGATACACTTTTTTCCAAAGACAGATACAAAGACCACTATACTTTTAGCACCATCTTGGGGGAGAGAGGCTTTGCTTAGCAAGTATGGTATGAAGCTTATTCAACCTTTTATAGATTCTAATTTTAATCTTATTATCCGTCCCCACCCACAAAGCTATAATTCCGAAAAGGAACTGCTAGATTCATTGCAAGCCCAAACCAAAGATTGCAGCAATATCGTATGGGATAATAATAGGGATAATATCTATGCCCTACATCGTGCAGATATGATGATAGGGGATTTCTCTGGTGTGATATTTGACTTTGTATGTTTGTTTGAAAAGCCTGTGCTAACACCTACATTTGATTTTAATATTATAGGCTATGACTTAGAGGATATTTATGAAACACCTTGGGTGAAAGATGCCCTAACTAAGATAGGCAAAAGCATTGAACCGAGTGAGTTTGATAGACTACCAAGCGTTATAGAATCTTTACTGCAGGATAAAGAGGGCTATGACAAGTTAAAAGAAAATATTAGAGCGATGAAAGCACTTCTTTGGGAGTATCAAGGTGTGGGTGGCATCAAAACCGCACAAGAGATTTTAAGAATAGAAAAAGAGATTCTAGAATCTAGACTGCAAGATAAACTAGAATTGCATAATGAGATAAATGCTATCAATAAAGTATTAGGGAATGCAGCAAATGGTATGTGTGAAGATTCTCATATTATTTTGCAGGATAAAAAAGATTCTATACAGAAGTTAGAATCTAAAAATTGTGCTCTAAACCCCGCAATCCACCCAAACACTGCGGAAGGATTTTTAGATAATTTCAAGGGTTGTGCAGATTTGAGTGCGAGAAGCTACCTTAAGGGTAGTGCCGAAGCACGAAAATCAAACTCCCTTGAAAGTGCAAAAAAGACAACGCAGAATCTAGATTCTAAAAAAGACATTGCAAAGGATAATGTATGATTACTGAACTTCTCTATTATATCTTCATATTTCCTTTAGAGCAAGTGCTTGATTGGGCTTTTTTTACATTATTTAAAGCAAGTAAGAATTATGGTGTAAGCATTATTTTATTAAGCCTTGTAGTCAACCTCTTTTTACTTAAAATCTTTCTCTACACTGATAAAAAGGCACAGCAAGAAGCAGATTTAAAAGAAAAACTAGATAAAAGGATTAAATCGTGGAAAAGCGTATATAAGAGAGCAAAACTCTATGCTTTTACACAAGCACTATACAGACAGCATAAGTATCACCCTATTTATGCTCTGCGTAGTCTTGGCGG
>NZ_FZPK01000061.1 GCF_900198625.1 Helicobacter rappini
TTAGTAGCATATATCTCTAGTATAGTAGTATCAAAGTCTGTATTGTAGTCAGGTATTTGCACCTTTTTCCACTCATCTGTGTAATCACTGATTGGAGCTTCACCTATTGCTTTGAGTGCATTCACGGTAGTTTGCTGCATATCATAGCTTTTAAGTAAGTCTGGTTTATTTGCATTTGATAGGACATTTTGATAGCTTACCATACAATTTGCTTTATTTATCTGTGCGTTATCATTGGCACTTTTATGTAATACTTCTGCCTTGATTTTATCTTGCAGGGCTTGGGCTTGAAGTTGTGCTGTTTGCATTTTACTTGCTTGTATCTTAAAAAAGCTTTCTTTCACTTGATTGGATAGCATTGCTACTTCTTTTTTCTTACCTAGTATGCCTAATGCACTTTGATTTTGTGCATCTCTTGTAGCTACTTCATTTTGGTCTATGGTTAATGCTGTTTGGACTGCACTTTGAAATACGCCTAAAAATGTCTTTGCCATAAAATCACTATATGCTAAAGCCTTTTGGTCATCTGTAAAAGCATAGCTTGGCATATATTTTACAAAGCTATCTAATGCGTCTTTATATATTTGACTATCTTTCATCTTAGCTTCTATAAAATCAAAATTCTCTTGGAATTTCTTTAGAGTGAGATTTTTTGTGTCTAACATGTTAAATCCTTTTTTTTGTGGTATAATTTGCCTTGAAGTTTTATGTCGTGCGACTTGCCCCATCTCAATACTACTAGAGAGGCTTGAAGCTAAAACTCTCTTTTGTTGGGTAGATTGCAAAAGAGGTGGGACATAAAACTCACTCTTTCATATACACTATTTTAATCTTATCACTTGTCAGTATTTCTTTTAACCTATTTCTCTTTTTATCAAAGTAATATGTTTTAAATTCTACATTATGCCCTTGTATCCCTATTCCAAACAAATTCATTAGCTTTTTGTCATTATCGTAAAATGGCTTATAGAAATACACGCTAGGGCTACTTTGTCCTTCTCTTGCCTGCTCTACGATAAACAATGGGTCTTTAAAGGTTTTAAAGAAACCGCCTTTTATGTTTTCTCTGTCTGTGTTGTGCGTATTGTGGGCAAAATGCCTATAAGCATAAGATATACTACACTCGACATTACCTATGGGCGTTTTGATAACACCCTTATTGCCTTTTACACTATCAAACATTTTTGCAAACTCTTCTCTATTTCCAAACTCTGCCTGTGGCATTGTCTCTACTTTGCCATTTTTTAAAGCAGATTCTATTTCTTGTGCTAATTCTTTATTAAAAATATCCTTACTTACTTCTTGCACTTGCTTTTTACCTTTTAAGAAATCTCTAGGATTAAACTTTTGCATTATTTTAGCAAACATAGCTGGATTATTCTCACTCAAAGATTTATAGTCTTGTTGAATGCTTTTAATAGCTAGTGTAGCGTATCTTTGTGCGGATTTATTCTTATAAATCTTGCTTACCGCCTTGCTCCCAGCTACTCCACCTAAGAATCCAGCGGCAAACTTAGCAGGATTAAATCCTACAATGTTTCCATTCTCATCAGTTTCAATTCCTGCTACACTACCGCTTATCAATCCACTTCCTAAATGGGCGTTACTTTGCATAGTTATAGAATCTTTTAACGCATAGATTTCTTTTTCTAGCTCTTCTCTATCCTTTGCGTATCTGCTTTTATCATATTCCCTGCCTTTTTCTATATGATAGGCTTCATTGTTATTAAGATTATTGAGTTGCTTTTGTAGTCCTTGCAGTTTGTATTCTTTAAGCTTTGTGGGATTATTTGCTATATCTAGCACAGATTCTAACACTTCTTTTTGAAAAGGGCTTAAGTGATAGGTATTATAGCCTTGTTGCAGGGCTTTAAGCTGTGTTTGGTTGCCTAAAATAGCTTGTGTGATATTCTCTTTTAAGCTTTGGGCTGTTTGCTTTTGTAGGTATTCTTTGCTTACACTCATATTGCTTAAAGGCTCTATATAGTCATTTCTACCCTCAACTTTCATCACTCTAATAAGATTGTCATCTTGCGTATGAAGTTTTTTAATTTCTTTAATTTTTTCATACTCATTCATAAATGGATTAAAATACTCACTTTGTGCTTTTGTGGGATTTTGTGGTATAATGTTGCTAGTAGTTGAGTTAAGAGTCTCTAACTCATTAAATTTGCCTTGAGCGGAAAGGACTTCGGCATCGCTACTGAATAGCTTATCTACTTTTTCTTTTTGCAAATCTGTAATATTATCTTTCTTGTAGCTTGTAATAATCCAATTGTTGTCGCCTTGTTTATTAAATCCTTTTGAGATTCCCACGAGATAATACTCATTGCCATTTTTATACCATAGCGTATTTACGCCACTTTCACTCATAAGTTTGCCATTTTCTACAATCTCATTGATTGCATTTGACATTTTTTCATAAGGATTATTTCCTGCAAAGTGTGCAAAATCGTTTAAATGTTTTTCTACTATCTTTTGTAAGCCTATTTTATCATTTCCCCAAACTAAATCAATATCCCCCAATTCTTTACGATGAAA
>NZ_FZPK01000075.1 GCF_900198625.1 Helicobacter rappini
TTTAATAATAATTAAAAAAAACTTTTTAATCTCTGCCTTGCGTAGCAAGGCAACTATAACAAATAATTCTTTTCCGCCGATTTTTATGCGTTTTTCGCCTTTTCAAAATGTCTAATAATTTCTACATTCTCGCCCTTTCTCTCTATTTGTAAGCTTTCATTGCAATTAAAAATCATTGCATGATTAAAGCCTGTGCTATTTAGTATATATTCCGCTTTTTTCAAAGCTTCTTTTGTTTCTTTGATATTAAGCTGTAACATGAAAATACTTTCTAGCGTTGTATTATTGATTTCATTCCATATTTTTATAGAATAAAATTCGGTTTTGCCATATTCAAAGATTGTTGGCTCGGCTTGTCTTTCTAAAAAATCAAGCTTGTTTTGCTCTAAAGTATCTTTTAACCTTTCTAGCTCTTGGCTTATTCTTTTAATTACCTTTTCTTGCTGTAATATGCTTACTTCGCAAAATTCATTTGAAAAAATGTTATCTAGTGATTGCATAGAATCTATTATGCTAGATTCGATTACTTCATATTGTTGCATGTCTTTTTCCTTTCTTTTGGTTTCAATACTCTATTTCTACGATTTCATCGGCTTTGTAAAATTCAAGTGATGAAAATTCGTTTTTATCATTAACTAACATTTTTTCTTTATGGATTGTTAGTTCTGTTATGTCGCTGTCTTTGCTGTCTAAAAATATACGATTATTGCCGCTTGTAAAATGTTCGTATATTCTTTTTTTGCTGTCTCTGCTGTCTAGCTCCGCTTCTTTGTATGTCTTTGCTAGATAGTTAATCATGTCTTTTAAACTTATGCTTACAAAAACTCTACTGCGTGTAAATCCGCTGTAATATTCGCCTTGTAATTGTTCTGCTACAAAACAATCAATAATTTGTATTTTTGTTTTCATGTCTTTTACTCCTTGTTTAGCAATACGCTTTTTAAATGTTCTTGTGTTATCTCTAATATATCTATATTTTGAGATTCTGCCCTTGTCCTTGCTAACTCGTTTTCTATTAGCTCGTTAAGCTTTTGTGCTGATTCTTTTTGATATGTTGGGTAAAGCACTGATAAGCAGAAAATAATATCCTTTTCACAAAATAGCTTTTTTAAAATCTGCATTGAATAATCATTTTGTCCCCCTTATGCTTCTGTTTTGCTGTCTAGCTCCGCTTCTTTGTATGTCTTTGCTAGATAGTTAATCATGTCTTTTACTCCTTTCATAGTAAGCCTTTCTTATGTAATTCTCGCATTGTTTCTAAGTTTTTTTCGTGCAATTTATTAAATGCTTCATTATTTTCCTTTTCTATTACTTCGTATCTCTCTATAATTTTTTGCCTTGTTTTTTCAAGTCTTGCCAAATCATTTTTTATTGTCTTATATTGATTTTCTATAGATTCTTGTATTTCCTTTTCGTTAAGTGATGTTTCCTTACGCATTTTTTTATATCTTTCTCCGCTTTCAATGTGTGCAATATGTTTTTTTGAATTTTTCATCATATGGTTATATAAGTCTAAAAGTCTTTCTAATTTTTTAAACTCTTTATACCTTGCTTCCGCTTCTGCTCGTTCTTGTTCGCTTAATGGATTTTCTATAAATCTTATCTTTTTCACTCTCCCCCCTTTATTCTGTTTTGCTGTCTTGTGATTCTAAATCATTTTCGCTTATTTCATAATCCATTAATTCACTTGCTAGGCTTTGTAAATATCCTTCAATGATTCTATTTTTTGCTATGTCTGGTGAGTTTAGAATCTCTGTAACGCTCATTTGTATAAAATCTGTTCCGCTTGTATCGCATTCACTGCAAAGATTATCAAAATATTCGCTTATCTCTTTTTCGTTTTCATCATAGAATTTTTCCGCTGTTGCATACCAGCATAATACATGCCCCGTGCTACTTATGGGATATTGCAAAGTTTCTAGCTCTTCTTTTAGAAAATTAAAATCTAGTTCTTGACTCTCTTTTTTCTTTTCTAGCTCTTTTATCATCTCTGCCCTTTCTTGCTCTGTGCCAAAATGTGAATACTCTTTTCTGTTTTGTATTTCTACTTCACAATCTAACCTTTGCAAACTCAATAGAATGGGATAATTATCCGCTATTGTTTCCAACGCTTCTGCATTTAATCTTAAATCATCATCTTTTAAAACTTCACTTAGTAACATTTTTTATCCTTTCCTTTTTAAACACTTATTTATTTTTAATTACTATTAATTTAACACTTTAATAATAATTAAAAAAACTTTTTAATCTCTGCCTTGCGTAGCAAGGCAACTATAACAAACAATTCATTTACGCCGATTTTTATGCGTGGGCTTACCACTTAACAAGCCCTTGTTTATGGTCGAGTCCGACTCGGTGCTTCTCGTTGGCGTTCTTAATAATCGCATGTTTTAACCCTGTTTCACGCATTAAGATTAAAGCGGTTTGCTCGGCTTCAGTTAGATTCTTGGTTGCTGTTTCCACGCTTCCTACACTAACAAGCGTATATAATACCCCCTGTTCTTGTTGAAGTAGTGTAACTTCGTAAAATTCTGTTATAGGCTCTTGTAAGCTGTCAATAACTCGCAAGACTCCGCCCTTTGCTCTCTCTAGTGTTTTGATGTGTTGTTGTAGCATGTTTCCCCTTTCTTGTTGTCTAACAATATGCAATGTTTAGCATTTATGCACTTTTCAAAATAGCATGTCATAGGCTCTTGTTCTTTTACATGTTTTAGCAAGGCTTGTATGTCATTATGCTTTTTAAAGCTTTTGTGGTTTGATATAAAGCTAATTTTATTTGCTTCTATTGTCCCAAACTCTACTAACTCGCCTTTAAAACTGCTTTGACATAAAAACACACATAAGGCGGATTTTAAGCCCGTTATGTTCCTTTTGTGTGATGAAATAGCGTTATAATATGTTGCCCCTGTTGCCCTGTTTGTCTGCCTTGTCGCATAAAATTTTGATATTTTCATATTGCCCCCTTATGCTTTCTTTCTTAGCTTAATAAAACTTGCCATGTTGTCATAATAAGGGTTTAAAAGCTCGTTTAGGTCTATATTATAGCCGAGTCTATTTAGTATGCCTTGTGCCTTTTCTAAAGTGTGATTAATAGCTAGGTAGCAAATATCTACTTTTTCATAATCTGTAAAAATTTCACTTTCTAGGCTTTTATGGAATAAATCCGCTAATTTGTCGGCGGTCTCGCTCTCGTGGTAGATTCCGCTTAATATCTCCAATGCCTTGTAAATGTCGCCATATCCAAAGGGGCAAAAAACAGATTTAAATAATCTACAAAAAACTATAAATATATATTAATTATTTATAGTTTTTAACTTGACATTATTATAAAAGTTTGATAAAATGTTCTTATGAATCAGTTAATTGCAATAGGACAAGC
>NZ_FZPK01000063.1 GCF_900198625.1 Helicobacter rappini
ATAATGTCTTTTACATATTGTAAAAGCCATAAAAGCAGGGTATTTGCCGTATAAACCTCATTGCCAAGATATAAATTCAGATATTTTATGTTAATATCTGCAATAGTTAGATGATCTTGCGTGGTTTCTATGTCGATCACAAATGTAGTGTATTTTCCCTCACTACCCACATCAACATTATAAATCTTCAAGGGATACAACATAACATCATAAATTGTTCTAAACTCACATCTAACCGACTGAACAGGAGAAGATACTACGCTTGTATGTCTAGGAATAAACACATTATTGTCTTTAGAATCTGGTTTTAAGTTAAAATTTTGTATACAAAATGAAGGCAAAGAGTTTGTATAGTTTGGCATAAGGATATTAATAAGAGATTCTGCAAGAGATGGAATATTGCCATCAAGCTCTTCATTAATCTTAGCGGTCAAAATCGCTAATGATTCGATAATGCGCTCAACATCTGGATCATTGCTATTACATGCTAAAAATGGGGCAAGTTTAGGATATTTATTAATAAACAATTCCCTTGTTTTTTGCAGATAATCAATTTCCTTTCTAAAATAAAAGATATTTTTCATCTAACCTTATACCCTTCTATCTTATTTAGCTTATTATAAAACTTCATAATAACGGTTACTATTAAAAATAATTTGTATATTAAAATTTGTTAAATCTTTATTATATTGTAATGTTAAGAAAAATTTGAGTTGCCAAGGCGCTAATGTCTCATCATATTCAATGCTTACAATCTTTGCTCTATATTCGTACATAGAAACTATATCATAAATTCTTTCTGACATTACGATGGCTAGATTTTTGATGTTTAAATCCAAATCATTATAAGATAATAATTCCTGTGCATCCTCTTTTGTGTTTATGAGGGTTTCAATATGCTCCCTGATTGCTTGAATGGGACTCTCAAAATACTCAGAATCTACATATTCATCAAGCGCATGAATAACCCTATCAACAAAAGACATAGTTATTCTTTATCAAGCTTTCCTACCAACGAGAGTTCAAAATTAGCCCCCATAAACTTAAAGTGCGGACGCACATTCAAATCTATTTTATACCATCCAGTTTCACCTTCTATATCGCTTACTGTAATTCTAGCCCCTCTAAAAGGTCTTCTGCTCCGCACTTCTGCTGGAGGATTTTCTTGATCTGAAACATATTGTCTAATCCATTCATTCAAGCCATTTTCAACATCGCTACGTTCTTTCCAGCTCCCAATTTCCTCTCTTTGTAAAACCTTGATATAGTGCGCAAGACGAGAAACCAAAAAAATATATGGCAATTGTGTTCCAAGCCTATAATTTGTTTCTGCTTCTTTGCCTTCAGGAGTATTTGGAAAAATTTTTGGTTTCAATACTGCATTCGCTGAGAAAAAGACTGCATTGTTACTATCCCTTCGCAATGTAAAAGCTATAAAACCAGATTCTGAAAGTTCATACTCACGTCTATCTGTAATTAACACTTCAGTTGGTATCTTAGATTCTAATGTACCGAAGTTTTCATAAAGATATACCGGCAAATCTGTGACGGTGCCACCAGCTCTAGGACCTATAATATTGCCACACCATCGATATTGTGCAAAACTATCAGTCAATCTTGTTGCAAAAGCATAAGCAGTATTGCCCCATAAGAGATGATTGTGTGAATTATGCACATTTTCTTTATAATTAAAACTTTTTATGGGATTTTCTTGTGGGTCATATGGAGAACGAGTTAAGAATCTTGTCACCATAAGTCCAGCATATTTAGAATCCTCGTTCTCTCTAAAAGTGCGCCACTTTGTATATTGTGGACCCTCTAATAAACTTTTTAGATCTTGTATTGTTGGAAGTTCTGCATAATTATCAAGCCCAAAAAAGCTTGCATCTACAGATGTTACAAATGGAGAATGACTCATAGCAGCAATTGATGACATTTTGGATAAAAAATTCATATCGGGACTTGATGCATTTAGCGCATAATCACCGATTATTGCTCCTATGGGTTCTCCTCCAAATTGTCCATATTCGGCAGAATAAATATATTTATAGAGCGTACTCGTCGTAATATCTGGATTTGAATCAAAATCCTCTAATGCCTCTTGTTTTGTAACATCAAGAATGTTAATTTTTATATTTTCTTGAAAATTCGTGCGTTCTACTAAGAAATGTAAACCTCTCCATGTAGATTCTAATTGTTGAAACTGCTCATTGTGTAAAATTTCATCCATTTGCTGCGAAATTAAATCATCTATATGCGCAATCATTTCATCAAGTGTGAATCGATTGATTTTGCTCTCTGCATTATCAGATTTTACAATTTCTGTAATAAACTCTGCAACACCAAGTTTAGCAATACTATAACTTTCATCATTTTTAGAATATTTACTTTTTTGCATAATGCCCTCAATAATTGAGACATTCTGTGTTTCTACCTCTTGTTCTAATTTTTCGCTCATAATTATCCTTCAGTCTAATTGTTCATTGTTTTCTCGGCTTTCTTGTATCTCCAACAAAAGCTTTTCTTTTATATCTTTATTCTTTAAAGCCTCCAAAACAGCTTTTCTAAAATCTGGGATATTGCCCATTGGACCTTTCAATGCAATAAGAGCTTCGCGTAATTTAAGAAGTTTATTGAGCTCTGGAACTTGGTTTGCAATACTATCTGGAGTAAAATCTTTCATGTTTTCAATCTTCAACTTTACATTCAATTCATCAGCATCTTGGCTCAGAGTGTTTTTGACACTAAAATGAGACTCTATTTGCATCTTTTGCATAACCTGATTGAAATTGTGTTTATTAATGGATGTTAACCCTCGTTCTTCCAATGGTACTTTATTGCCACCTGTAAAATTAGCCATAACCATTAGTTTTAATGGGAGCTCAATCTCTGGAGTTTGTCCACCAGTTTTTGATTTGTAAGTGATATTGATGCGCTCTTTCGGTGGAGTTGAATTTTTTTCTGCCATAACAAAATCCTTATTTTACTTTAGATTCTACCATTTTACTTTGAGATTCTACCATTTTATAACCAAATTTCATAAAAATTATTATAAAATTCTCAAGAATATACATCTCATAATTTCTTAAGGCATAACTAAAAAGTAGAGATAATGAAAAATATTTGCACGGCTTTAATTTTTGCTATGATGTTGATTCTTATTGGGTGTAACACACCTATACGGATACAAGCATCTAACCATGATAATTCTAATCTCAACAATCGTAACGATAATGTTCCCATCACGCTTGTTATTTATCAACTCAAAGATGTTAATAAGTTCGAATATGCAAGTATTCAAGATCTAACAATGCGTGAGAGCGTAGTTCTTGGTCGAGACAATGTAGACTCGATTAGAATCCAAGTTCCACCTAATGAAAAAGATATGCTTGTGGCAGAATTTGCAAAAAAAGAAGGTAAATACATTGGTATACTGGCTCTTTTTGCAAATTCTCAGGGCAAGAAGCAAAAATTTTACAAAAAATTGAATAAAGTGTTTAAAAATACAATAAAAATTGATATTACACAAGAAGGCATTACAAATAGTAAAAACAACAGAGGAACAAACAATAAGGAGAAGCGGTGAATAGCAGATTAAAAGTTGTTTGGTACAATGGGATGAATGTAGATAAGATCCATTTTGAACAGCAAGAAAGATATTTTGAGCAACTTGTTTATATCAAGACAACAAAGTCCTTATGCAATTTCTATGGCCTTTTTGAAGTAGAATTTTCAAATGAATTATTAAATCTAGGTAAAATAGCTCTCTCTAGGATTAGTGGTATTGCACAAGATGGCAGTGTATTTAATGCTCCGAGCGATGATTTATTGCCACAAGCCTTAGAGATTAATTCTAATGTTGGGTCGCCAATTATTACATTAAAAATTCCTGTATCTTCAGATTCTATTGCTGATATTTCTCTGAACAACACCTTTTCAAACTCTAAATATGTTGCAACAAATGTGCCAGTGGTCTCTAAAATCCACGACGATGTAAATGAATACACACAACAAACAGATTCGGAAATATCTTACACACACCAAACATCATCTCTTGTGTTGGGAAGTTTACGTTTAAAGCTTGGTTTGCTTGGAGATAAGTCTCCTAATGAATTAGAAATCCCTATTGCAAAAATCAAAAATATACACCACAATAAAAGAATAGAACTTGATGACAAATTTATTCCAACCTCTATGGATATCAGCAACAATCTTTTTATCAAAACCTTCCTAGAAGAGATGCTTTTTTCTATTCAACAACACAAAGAGACTTTTACAAAAATTTTTAGAGGCATTAATCAAACAAAAAATACACTTGATTTTAGCACCTACCTATCTCTTAATCTTTTAAAAAAGTATGATTGCATTTTTTCATATCTTATTAACAAAGAAAGATTGCACCCTGAATTTCTCTATGAAAAATTGATAGAATTTCAAGCTGATTTACTTGTGTTGCATCATGAAATCGAGGAATCATTTGAGTTTATTGCTTATAAACACAATAATCTTTCATCAGTTTTTATTCCCTTAAGCAATCATTTGCGTTTGCTGTTTGCAAATGTTACTTCACCAAAATATGCTATAGCAAGTGTTGTTGATAATGGTAATGGATTTTTTGATTGTATTTTTGAGAATGCATCAATTATTCAAAATGGTGAGATATTTTTAGCAATCAGTTCATCATTGCCAACAAATACATTGCTTGAAATATTTACCACACAAACAAAAATTCATACACAATCAGCAATAAAAAATATTGTTGCATCCCAGCTGAAAGGATTGCATTTAGAACCCATACAAAGCATTCCACCCGCATTACCGCATTTAAGTGGATATATATATTTTAAACTTGATAAAAAAGATTCGCTTTTTTCACATTTTGCCAATCAAAATACAATAAGCATCTATATGACAAATAATATAGTTAGCCCTGATATTAAATTGTGGGCATTATTCTAAGGGTATTTATGAACGCACAAATAAATGACACACAATGTTCATTATTGCTTGAATCTAATTTTGCAGGTATGCAGAATAATAAAATTCTTGACTTAAGTCTACCTCTTCTTCTTTTTGCCACAAGACTTTCAAAAATACATGCGCTAGATGATGAATTCATTGTTGAAATAAGGGACACTTTTGCAAATCAGGTGCTTGCCATCAGTGGCAGCCTAAGTGCCATGCATTGCCATGATGAAAAAGACTTAATCAAGTTTCGCTATTGTTTATGTGTATTTATTGATGAGATGTTGTTACGTAATGAAAGCATTATGAATAGTGATTTTACAAACCATACGCTTACTAATCGTTTGTTTAATGAAATGTTAGGTGGCGATAAATTTTATGGTATAGCTGGGCAGTATTTGCTAAATCCAAGCAAATATAAAGACATGTTAGAATTCATCTACGCCTGTCTTATTCTTGGTTATAAGGGAAAATATACTGTTGATCAACAGGGCGATGAAAAAATTAACCATCTTTGCAATGATATTGCAGCGGCTATTACACCAGCATTAGATTCAAATGAAGATATAGCGTTTAATGTTGCTCACAAAAATATTGTCCGCAACAATGTTTTAGAATTGTTTAAAAAAAGATACCTAAAGCCATTTTTACTTATTGTTGTTATGTGCACTGTAGTTGTTTCTTTTTTCTTTTCTATGCTTAAGATAGAATCTAATAACACCATAACAAAAAACACTCTTATGCAAAATATTAAAAAATTCAAACAAGAGAACAATGAGGATCAATAATGCTGAAAAAAATAACAAGCTTTTGCAAATCAAAACCATTTCTATACATATTTCTTATATGCTTGTTCATATTTTTCAGCATAATATTTTTTATTTATGCACCCCTACTGGCTTTCAATGATATTTACATATTTAGCAATGCTTTTGTTCGACTGGGTATTCTTGTTCTTGTATGGCTTATTGT
Source organism: Helicobacter rappini (assembly GCF_900198625.1). Classification (GTDB taxonomy): domain Bacteria; phylum Campylobacterota; class Campylobacteria; order Campylobacterales; family Helicobacteraceae; genus Helicobacter_A; species Helicobacter_A rappini. The sequence goes on from NZ_FZPK01000063.1 coordinate 5,938, forward strand.
AGCTTTTTATTTTATGTTTAGACCCCTTCTGGATTTTTTACAAACATTAAAAAGTGAAAAAGGTGTTCAACGCAGGGAGTTAAAAAAAGAGGTTGCAAGAATTTTGCACAAAGCAAAACGCAATTATTCCCTTGCTTTAAATGAAGCCAAAAGTACTTGGAAAAGAACAATTCGTTTTAAAGATATTCCTTTAGTAATTATTATTGGTAATGAGGGAGCAGGAAAAAGCTCTTTAATCAATTATGCGAACATTGAATATCCATTAAGCGATAAATTAGAATCATATAAAAAAATTCATAAAAGCACCAAGAATTTTAATCTTTATGTTTCTAAAAAAGGGGCTTTACTCGATACCGAAGGTAATTATTTTACGCAGGAAGATTTTTTTAATCCAGATACAACAGATGAAATTGCTGAAGATGATTTGGAAAAAAACAAAGATTTTCTAATAAAAAAAGCGGTATGGAATAAGTTTCTTTCTTTCCTTAATTCCAGCATTTTTCACAGCAAACTCAATGGCATTGTGCTTGTTATTGATGTTCATTCCTTTCTTAATAACCCAAAACAATATAGTGACAATTTAATACACTTTCTTGTTAAAAGAGTTCATGAATGTGAACAAAATTTGAATCTAAAATTACCTATTTATGTAGTTTTTAGTAAGCTTGATCTTATGGAAGGTATGGATATCTATTGGAATGTTTTTAACGAAAATGTCGCAAATAAAATATTGGGTATCACTTTAGAACAACAGGCAAATAAGCAAACATTGCTGTCTTATTTTCAAGCTATTAGCAAATCATTATTGTACTCTTTCATGCACAAAAACAAATCTCTGCATTCTCTTGATGAGAAAAATGGGGCATTTTTGTTTTTAAAGCAACTTGATACACTCTTTGCTTTGGTAGTAGATTTTGTAATACAGGTGAATGAAAAAAATGTGCTAAAAAATAAGTCTTATGTTCGTGGAATTTATTTCACTTCAGCTTATCAAGAAAATGTTCCAAGAAATTACTTAGTTGATGCTGTATGTGAAAAATATGCTATTAAAAAGCCAGCAGCAAAGGCTGCTACAAAGCAACATAAGCGAAGCTATTTTGTACATTCAATGTTAGAACAAATTGTTTTAAAAGATTCTCATCTTAATAGTATGATTCTTAAAAACTCATGGGTGACATTAAGATTAGGTGTTATGGCTGTTTGTCTGTGTATACTGACATATAGCGTATGTGCTTATTATATCAATAAGGCATATAAAGCAATTGAACAAAGCAATACTTCTTTAAACAGCATTAATGCACTCCTTGCAGATGCCAATAATTATAACACATTAAGCCTTTATGAAAAAGTCAATCTCATGTTAAATCTTAAAGCAATTTTAAAAGAATATCCATTATTGTTTGATACATCAGTTGGTAGCCAATACTTTTTCCTTGATACATCATATCAAGCTTTTTTACCGGCCAAAGATCTCTATTATGCAATTAGTGAAGATGTTGTGAGCAAAACACTTATTAATGAAATGGAGTATATATTAGCACACAATAAAACTCCAGAGACACTTGTTGAAACATTATATATGTATATGTCTTTATTTGACACACATTATCTTGATAAGTCGCTTCTTGCAGTTTGGATTGGTAAGAATTGGCAGTATTTTAAAAAGTACAATATTCCAAAAGATGATTTTATAGCTAGTACTGAGGATTTAGCCTCAGATAGAATTCTTAATGCTCATCCAATGAATATTGGTAGTGTTACTAAAGCACAAGAAGAAATTATGCAAATTGCTAAAGCACAAAGAATATATATTCTTATAGCTTTTAAAAATAGTCTTGAGAAACAAGCAACTTATAATATAAAAAATAAAATTGGCAGATCTATTGATGCTGTATTTGAAGCTCCAGAAAAACTAAGTCATATTGACAAGAGATATACCAAAGAAGGCTTAATGGTGTTTTTAAGCCATCTTGAAAAGAATATGCATAATGCTCTTGATATTGACTTGTGGTATCTCGAAGGAGTGGAACAAGATAATGATGAAAAGATGTTGGATACAAAAATTATAGAAGTTTATCTTGCTGACTATAAAAAAAAATGGGAAGATATATTACAAGCTATCAAACCCAAGAGACACCATGAAAGAAATGCTTTGCTTAATGAACTACAAATCTTGTCTCAACCTAGCAATCCTATCAATAATTTGATTGGGGTAATAAACGATAATACCCATTTGAACGATACATTATTGCTTGGTTATGTTTATGGGCTTGGATTCTCCAGCAAAGAAATAAAAACACAATTTACAGCTCTTAGCAATCATTTCAAAGCATACTATGATTTAACCAATGAAGAATCATTAATAGATTCTAAAGCCAATTCTCTTAGTCAATCAAAAAATAAGGAATTAGCAAATTCACAGAATGCAACAAAAGATGAAAATAACATGTTGGCAGTTATTGCACAAGATGTGCAAAATGTCTCCGCAAAAATTGAATATTTTACGCAAGATATAACAAAAGATGCTAAAGAAAAAATTGTTTATATTCTTGATGGAAGCGATGATGAAAATGACCCATTTAAAAAGCTTGATATAGATAGTAAGGTTTTACCTCAAGAACTAAAAGCATATTATAATCATTTGGCACGAATGTCTTGGAAAATCATAGAGAGTAATGCTGGAGTTCTTCTGAATAGTGTGTGGAAAAATGAAGTTTATACAGACTTTGTGAATAATATATCTCCACTTTATCCTTTTAACACATATTCTAGGGAATCTGTGTCGATAGAAACTTTTAAAGGATTCTTTGGCAATGCTGGCACATTACAAACCTTTTATAAACAGTATCTAAGTAAGATTATACAAAAAAAGGGTGGTGCTTACATTCCTAATCCAACCTATATGTCAAAAATTAAGCTAAAAGAACAATTTTTAACTTTTTTTAACAAAACCTCTAGTTTAAGTGCAATGTTTGATGCAAACAACAATTTGACACTCAATTTTTTTATACAATGTCTTGATTTATCATCAGACTTTAGTTCTCTTGACATGGGATATAATGATACAAGCATCCACTATGATCATACGCTGCATCCAAAACTCCACATTATTATTGAGCACTTTAATAAAAATACCGAGTTGAGACTTACTGCAAATGATTATTACCAATATCCACAATATAAAAAAGTGTATATTGGAGAATGGGCATGGTTTGCATTTATAAAGGATATGGTCCCAAATCAAAATATGCGTAATTCAATTTATTTTGAAAATAATAAGAAGCTATATTTTGATTTTAATATTACAAATAAAACAGAGCTTTTAAAAATTCTTGATACTTTGACACATTTTAATATGCCAGACTCTATTATGTAAGGAAATTGTATGCAAAAGATTGCTATTACTGCACAACATATAAATGATTTATCCACAACATCACTATATTGTGTTATTGATGAAAATGGTGGCACAATAGGGAGTGATTCGGGCAATAATCTTTGTTTGCAAGACCAACAAATAAAATCACAACATGTTCATATTCAATATGAAGAGGGTTTTTTTACAATTACAAGTATTGCAGATTCAGATATTTTTTATAACAATTCATTCTCCAAGCTTCTTGCAGGCTATGAAACAACTATTGAATTTGGTGATACATTTAGAATAGGCAATTATCAATGTAGCATTATAGATCCAAAAGATTTAAACGAAGAGATTCTAAATACAAAAAACATTATCAAAGAAGTTGCTGCCTATGACAAACTCGATACATTGCAAATAAGACCTAGGGGACAAGTAGATGGAATGAATATCCATGAAGTACCGATTGAAAATATCTTGCATGAAAATGAGATGCTAGATGATATTATAAATATTCCAACTCATGCTTTTGGTAATATGAAAGAAAACCAGCATATTAGCAATGAGATAGCTTTTATGCAAGATAGCATAAAAGCTAAACAAAAAAATAATAAATTAGACATAGCAAATAATGATATAGCCACACATAATCAATCCATCACCAAAGAGACAATGATTGAAAATAACCAGCCGCTTAATAGACAAGATATTCTAGCACTCCTAGATAACACACTAAAAAATCTATCTACTGATACAAAAATCCCCTTACATAAAAATTCACATTTAACTATGCAGGATATACAAGATATTTTACAAGATATTCCACTTATAGATTCTCCATTACTCATTAATACGCTTGTGTTAGGCATTATTTTTAAAGAATTGCATACTCCATTATTTGAAGTTTTAGATAATGATATATTGGAAGTAACACTAAGCTATGCTATACAGGAACAAAGACAAGGAGATGAAAAAACATTGCAGTATCTCTTAATACAAGCCTTGCATTCTTATTTAAACAAACAGAGTTAATAGAGAATGATTTATTGTGGCATGATTTTAATAATGTGAAAAGCTATAAGAAAAATGTGTATAGAGAAACAAAACTAATACTCTGAATTACTTAAATACTATTTAAATTATCTCTTTGCTGTGATATGGTTTATCAATTAAGGCTTAAGGCTATATTTTACCTTTTTGAAACAAAATCTTTATGCTAAGTTTTTGACATATAACTCCACAATCATTCTTTTATCTTATAGTCTATTCTTTTATATTATGCTTTTTAGCATACCATTCTATTTTATCTCGCAACTCTTGTGGGAAAGTTTCTCTATATATGGCTGGGATTCTAGGATCTAGCTTTTTATCTAGCTTACCTGCATTGTAGAGTTCGTCCAAATACTCTGGGATATAGTAATAGGGAGCATTAGGATAGCCTTGAGGGGGAGTTACTGCTCTAATTTTTGCATAAAGCGTTGTTATATCATCTTCTAAATTTGATTGAGCAGGACCAAAATCTGGTGAATATGGATAATCCAGTGCTGACCCATCAGCTCTTCTTTGACTTAAAAACATAGCTTTTTGTCTAAATTTCTCTCTGCTCTCTTTTGTAGAATCTGCATCTCTAGGATCTTTTAATAGTCCTTTAGTAACTAACCCTTGTTCTATTGGAATTCCTTCTTCAAAGAGTTCTGCTATTATATCCCCATAGATATCATATTGGCTAAAATCCATAATCCAATCCACTCCTAGTATCTCATCTATATAGGGGAGCATACCAAATCTATCTGGCTTTATCCTTTTAACGAGAGCCTCTAGCTGTTTCTTGCGTAAAAGGTTTTTGTGTAGTCCTGCATACTGATTGGCTATAACATTTTTTACATAGTTCTCCTGATTGTTCACTCTTAAAAAATTCCTAGTCGCCCCATCAATTTGCATATCTAATATCATAGCTTGTATATGTCGTGCTTGAAAGCCCATGTTGTTGCTTGAAAGATTTTCTGGATCCCCTAGTATCCCTGCTGCTATGCCCCATTCTTGCCCATGTAGATAGGATCTTAGAGTATTTTTATTTCTATCTACTTCATAAAAGATTTCTTCATATTCTGGATTTATTACTCTCCCATTCTCATCTACACCACCTATGGCATCAAAGGGTATGTCTATGACTGCACTCCTTAATCCACTCCTAATAACTAGGTATTGGTATCTCTCTCTTTTTGTTTGTAAAGATTCATAATAGGCTTTTTCTTTCTTAGTCCAAGGGGCTATTGCCTTTTTTATGGGCGCTTTTGTATAGAGATTACGAAAGCTTTCAAACTCTTTTTTATGTGCTGGATTTGTTTTAAGGGTTGGGTCAAAATATATAGGTTTATAAGATTTAAAAGGAGAAGATTGCAAGATTGCATTTGTTTCATGTAGAAGTCTTGTAGCCCTGAGTGAATCTTGTTTTAAAAACTCTTTATCTGTTATGGGAATCTTTTTAATCTCATCGTTAAAAATCGTGCTATAAACTATTCTCTCTGCCCTTAATATCACATTCCCATTAGAATCTAGCCTTATATCATTGCCAAACATATCTTTTTCTATCTTAGCTACTTTTTGCTCTTGTGAGTCTTTATTGCCAAATAACCACATAGCTATCCTTTTTCTATAAATTTATCCTAACCACAATCCATCTTCTATGATAATAGTGGTAGCAAGTCTGCCTATGAATTTAGGTCGCTTCATGTTTTTACTTGCATCGCTTGTGCCTACATATAATGCCTTAATATTATTTCGCCCTATGATATCAAGGCATTCTAAAAGTCTTCTTGCTTTATTTTTATCTGGCTTACCACTTCTTGTATTTGTGAAATAATAATCTTTATAATCTGCTAAGATTTCTAGGGCTTCATTATAGGCATCAATGGCTGATACATCGTCTTTCTCATTCTCTAAATTCTTAAACTCCTTATACAAACTACTATCTTTTGGCACTTGGTATCTGCGTATATCATTGAGGGATATATGGCTTGTTGTGTTTGTGATGATGAGATTTTGCATTATCTCTTGTATGAGGTTTTCTAAAAGGTTATTGGAATCTTGGCTCAATGCTCTATAATCTCTTGCTATAAAATGATGAGATTGCAAGTCTTTGAGTAAAGAGCCTAAAGTGTCATAATGATATTGTAAGAATTGGCTTGTCTCATTATAGATTCTATAATGTGTATTATTTTCTACATTATAGTGATGATAGAGACTAGGCATTGTATGCTTAAAGTCTTTACTTGTAAGTAATGGCACGATACAGAGTAGATTTTCTCTTTGATTTCTTGGAAGTTTAGATTCTAAAAGCATAGTGTATGTTTGTGGCACATTAAAGTATTTGAGAGGGAGTGAGAGGATTTCATTAGGGATATTAGAATGAAAGAGAGAATGCAAAGAATCTAGGGCATTAGATTCTAAGAGAGAAGTAGAATCTAATGTATTTGTGTAAGAATCTAAGAAATGAGATTCTATGCTATGAGTCTTAGAATCTTTATATATTTGCAATCCTAGTATGCTACCTGCACCAAGTAAGCTTAAGTCTCTTAAATCTTTAATAGCTTCGCGTCTTTTAGAATCTATGTGAGCATTTTTTGATAATATGTTTGTGTTTTTGGGGTTATTCTTTGGCATGAATGTCCTTTGATATGATTTATGGGTATTGCTTTCTTATTTGTCTATACCTCTACTTAATATGATGCTTTTTAGCATACCATTCTATTTTATCACGCAATTCTTGTGGGAAAGATTCTCTATATATGGCTGGGATTGTAGGATTTAGCTTTTTATCTAGTTTGCCTGCTTCATAGAGTTCATCTAAATACTCTGGGATATAGTAAGTGGGAGCATTAGGATAGCCTTGTGGGGGAGTTACTGCTGCAACTTTTGCCGCTAGGATATATTCTTCCCTTAACCATTCTTTGTTTTTATCCTCTGATACATCTTTATCTATAAATTCACTCATATTGGTCCTAAGAAATGGCATAGAATCTATGATAGCTTTTCTAAATTCCTCTCTACTCTCTTTGGTGGAATCTGTGCCTCTAGGGTCTTTTGTTCTACCTATTCGTATTTGATCATACAGATATTCAATCAAGCTGCCATCATAGTCTAATGCCATATTATTGCGATTCAAATCCATCACCCAATCCACTCCCATTATCTCATCTATATATGGGAGCATACCAAATCTATCTGGCTTTATTTTTTTGGCTATGGCTCTAAGCTGTTGTTGGCGTAAGGGGTTTTTGCGTATACCGGATATATAGTCAAAATTTTCTACATAACTTTCATAATTTCTTTGTTCCAAAAAATTAGTGCTAGTCGCATCAAGCTGCATTCTTAAGATAAGAGCCTGTATATGTCGTGCGTGAAAACCCATATTATCCCTTGAAAGATAACTTGGATTCCCTAATATCCCTGCGGCTATACCCCATTCTTGTATGTGTAGATAGGATTTTAATGTATCTTTATTTCTATCTACTTGATAAAAAATCTCTTCATATTCTTCATTGATTACTCTGCCATGTTCATCTACGCCACCAATAGCATCAAAGGGTATATCTATGACTGCACTTCTTAATCCACTTCTAATAACTAGGTATTGATATCTTTCTCTTTTGGTTTGTAAAGATTCATAATAGGCTTTTTCAGCTTTAGTCCAAGGGGCTATGGCTTTTTTTATAGGGTCTTTAAGATAGAGATCACGAAAGCTTTGGAATTCTTTTTGATGTGCTGGATTAGTTTGGAGTGTTGGATCAAAGTAGATGGGTTTGTAGGGTTTGTAGGGAGAGGATTCTAGGATGGCATTTGTTTCATTTAATACACTTGTTGCATATATACTTGTTTCTTCTGAAGTATCCATTTGGATTGTTTCTTTATATGCCGTATTGGTTGCTATATCTTTTAGAATAGCTACTCTCTCTTTTTTTAATATCACATTTCCATTAGAATCCAACTCTATATCATTACCAAAGACATCTTTGACAATCCTTACTGCCTTTTTATTTCCTTTATCGTTACTAAATAACCACATTTTAATCCTTTATGTTTATATCTTTATCCTAACCACAATCCATCTTCTATAATAATAGTCGTAGCTAGACGCCCTATGAATTTAGGGCGTTCTATTAGATATTTTTTCTGTGGATTCACCCCTACATACAACGCCCTAATATTATTCTGCCCTATGGTATTAAGGCATTGCAATAATCTCCTTGCTTTATTTTTATCATCTTTGTAGCTTAATATCTTGCCTTGGTCATTTTTCTTTGGAGTGCTGGTAAAAAAGTAGTCTTTATAATCTGCTAAGATTACTAAGGCTTCATTATAGGCATCAATGGCTGATACATCATCTTTCTCATTCTCTAAATTCTTAAACTCCTTATACAAATCACTATCTTTTGGCACTTGGTATGTAAGTATATTATCTAGGGATATATGGGTTGTTTTATCTATGATATTACCTTTGCTATCTAGGGCTTTGTGATTAAAGAATGTATAATCTGGCACTTGTTTATTATAGTGTGTCTCATAATCTTGCTTATCTTTTGCTGTTCGCTTCTCATCGATGATAAGATAGGATAGGAGTTTTGTAAGCAAGAATTCTTGCAAATCATCACTTTTGTTTTGTCGTAATAGATAAGCTAGTCCGATATGATGTGTCAGCCCACCTGTGCAAAGCTCTGTGCCATATATCATTGATTGCAAATCAAAAGACATAAATTTAGCAGCTACTATCATGGGATAGTAGGTTAGCTCTCTTTCTTTTTTTATTGTTTTATTATCATAAAACTCTAAGACACTCTCTTTTCTTTTTAACGCATAGGGTAAATCATAATAAAACATATAGCGTTTGTGCATAATGCTATCATACTCTCTTGCATATGCCTCATAATTGGTGCTAAAATAATATTCTAGCACAATATCCAATGCTATCCCTACTAAAGCTACACTAGAATTAATTTTTAATGTATAGAAAACCTTATTGCGATAAAACTGCTTGGCTTGAGAGAATATCTCTCGCGCTTGAAGTTCGCCTATAAGGTGTGATTGTGCCTTGCCACTGCCATAGGTAAAGCAAATTTTGTCAATCAATGCTTTATCTTTGGGTGAGCTCATAGTTTGCTTTAGCTTTTCTTTGATAGCTGTTAATTTGAGTGTTTTCGCGTCTTTATCAATACTATCAAGGATGAAAGCAGTTTTTGCCTCAAAATGTGCTATTTGTGCTTTTGTGCGTCTTAGCTCCATTTGGGCAAAATCTTTGAGGAAATTTTGTATTTGCTCTTTGTCTTTTTGTCCTAATAACTTTGTGAGTTTTGCTTTTATCTTATCTGTAATATCTACTTTGTTATTCAATTCTTTTGATATGTCTTGAGCACCTCCATTAATCTCAATATGCACACGTATAGTTGTAGGATATGATAAGAATAACACCCCTCCTATTTCTGTAAGCAATGTCTCATACAAAGCAAATTTTAAGCTTTGAGTTTTGTTTAGATGTTCAATGGCGTTGATAAAAATCACAAAGCAGTGCTTTGTCGCATCAACCATATTTTCATGAGCAAAATTCATAAAGGGGCATATTATGCCTAATATCTTATAGAGTGAGTTATAAAATACTTCTTGTGTGCGTTCTTGCTCTACAATCTTTGCATATTTTTCTCCATAATTTTTGATTTGTGCTAACTCTTGCTCTTGCTCCTTATCCAAATCAATCCCTACAATTTTTTGAATCTCATCATTCAATGTTTCTACATCATTATTATCACTATCAGTATTTATAAACTTTCTAAGATCGTCTAAAAAATCTTTGCTAGGATCTGTCTTTTTTGGGTGTGTAGTTTGCAATAATAATTGTTCTTGCAGTTTTTGCATTATTGTAATATTTCTTTGTTGTGTTGGTGTATATTGTCTGAAGTTGCTAACTATTTTAATTGCAGTGAAACTCCACTTTTCCCCTAAACAAGAGATTTGCAAATAGGGGTGATAACCCTTGACTTCACTTTTAAACTCAAAGCTTGGAAAATGTATCTTAAACACATAGAGTCCATAAAAAAGTGTAAAAATCGCTAATAAAGAATTATCTAAGTTTGTATTGCCATTATGAAAATATTGTAATTGAGTAAGAAAATCTTTAGCTGTTTGCTCTTCTTTTTTGATAATATCCTCGATTTCTTTAGGAGTTTTAAAAAAGGATTTCTGTATATATTCTATGCCATAGGTTCGCACTAGAGCATCTATGTCCTCTTGTATTGCTTGTTTAAATGATGCAGCATCTTGAGAATATGGGCTACCAAATTGCCAACCATAAGTATCCATTATGGGTGCGTCGCTTAAAGAAGTATTTAGATCTTTGTATCTTGAATTATTCTCATAAGCTTGTTTGATTGTATCAAGCTCTGCTCTTACAAATGGTGAAAGCTGCACCATATAAGGCTCATCATCTTTTTTATTGATTTCTATCCTATATGTGCTGTAATCTCTTGTGGTGTTATAGCTTTTCTTTTCGCCCTCTCTTGAGAGAGTAAGCTCTTGTTTGGTGCGATTGTTTATATCGTCTTTAATTGTATTACCAATGATGTGTTGGGTAATCGTCTCTGTAAGCTTTGCATTATATTTGCTTGGGGCATTGGTGATAATAAGATAATTTTTTGCCATATTTGTAGTGTGATTATTGGGGTATTGTGCGTTTTTGTCAGCACAAATTTCAGCTAATAGAGCGGAATTAAAATATGGAGATTCTATATAGACAAGGTGATTAAAGCGTTGTGTTTCTTGTTGTATGCTTGTAAGAAGTGGTGTGTTTTTTATATCTTGTTGTTTGCTATTGGTGTCGTTTGATTCTTTTGGTGTGGGCTTATATGTATGCAATATTTTAGCCATTATATTGTTGTGTTGTATTGTAGGTAGATTAATAGCATTTTTTTGCAATAAATTTGAAATATCTAAGGGCTTCTTAAATTCACCCTTAAAAGCGATAGATTGAGAACACGACAATAATGTATCTTTCAAATAAAGATTAAAACCTGATAAGTCAAGAAATTCTATTTTTTTCTTGTCTGTCTCTTGTGTGCTTTCCACAATCAGCATACAAGAGAGTAGTTGTGTGTTTGCAAGCTGTATATACATTGCTAACTCGGTGGCAAGAAACTCTATGATTGGATTTTTGATATAGCTATATTTGTTATTTTTAGCATCTTGATAGTCCATAAGTGATGAAAGCAATACTGCAGATATACCTAGCAATATGATTGCTGCACCTCCACCTGTGGCAATAGTAAGAATCACGCCAAAGATTGTTTTTATGATATTTTTATAATCATCGTTATTTTTATCCTTTAGGGCTTGTTTGATATACTGCTCTAGTTTGTTAAAAAGCTGCTCAATATTTGCCTTAGCATCTGCTTTTATCATATCTGCAAACAAGTTAGATTCTATGAATTCCTTAATCTGTTTTATTGCTTCATTTTTAGGTTTTATTAGAGAAATCTTATTTATATTTTCAGACTTGATGTCATCAAGCATAGCCTCTAAGTTTTCATATTGGTTAGCTGTATTAATCTTTGCAGATTCTTTAATAGAATCTAATAGGGTTTTGATGATGTTATCATTATGATATGTCTCTATGGTAATATGTTTGGGTAGGCTGTAGGATTGTTTTGTTCCCAAGATTTGTTCTTGACTTAATGTCTCAAAGCTGTGTATAGTTGCATCAACGTGCGTTTGCTGTAATTTATTTAGGATTTCTTGCCCTAGATTCTGTGGTGATTGGTTATTATGCGTAATGAGATTTGCATTCATATTTGGACAAAGAAATATAATCTGATGTATTGTTTTATGTGTCTTTAAGCCTAACATATTATCAATTTCTTGTAATAATTCTTCTTTGCTTGAAATTATCATTTGAGCCACCTCTTTTGCATCTAGGTTCGTATTCTATCATAAATCTGCCCATAAAGATATACCAAAGTCTTTATAGTATTTTAAAGGGTTTAGATATTTATTCACAATCCTTGCAGTATTTTTTGACTATGCGTTCTACTTCTGCTTGGTATTCTTTGGAGTCGTAGAGTTCAAGGCAGTTAGTTAGACTAGAATTTTTTTTTCTGCGCTCAACAAATTGTTTAAGTTCAGCCAATGCTTGCTTCCCACCGACTTCTAACACAAGATCCCTAGCGTATGCATCAGACCTATGGGCGTGATTGTTAGGCAACCCTTTTGTATAACCTAAACAATAGTCAAATCCCCAAACTTTGTAATATTTCCTAGCATCTTGCTGATAATATCGCTCTTTAACCTCTTGCGTATAGTGTTTTTTTATCCATATTGTTGTCATAGTTAATGCATCAGATGCTTGGCTAATGTGTATCAAAAGAAATACCCCTATATATATCACTTTCATCATTTCAACTCCCAAAAATAAAATTGTGCTATATGTGGATAAGATTTGTTTGAGTCATTGAGATAATCATAACCAAAAAGAGGCATCCCAACTTCTTTATTCATTTCTACATCCACAAAATTACTTCCAATCCATAGAGTCGTATGTCTCAGTCTATTGTGCTGCATTCTCATAGCAACTATACCTTTTCTATTGAAAGACACCAATTCCTTGAAAAAAGCGACATTTTGCTCCTTGCTTGTCATTTCTTTATAAAAATCTTCCGAGCAGCCACACAATATGGATTGCTTGAGCTTATTATCGAGCTTTTTGGGCTTATGCCAAGCAATACTTAGGGCATTAATAATACCATCAACGGATATGTAATAATATTTCCCATTAATATCCCAAAGTCCGCTAGGTAAATCTTTTTTGTTAGCTATTACATTTAGAGGTATTGTGCTGTTATTGAGTGCATAGCTTACTCGTGTCGCACAAGTATTATATCTATTTGTCCTATCCCCATTATAAAAATTCAATAAAACTTGACTGATTTTTTTATATCTTGCTTCTGCCATAGCATAAGATAATTGTTCAACTTCTTCTTGTGTTTCGGGGTGAGTTAATTGATAGGCTTTTATAAACTCACTAGCACCTTCTCTTGTTATCTCCCGATACGCCTTTTCCACATTCTCAAAACTCGGTCTTTGAATCCTAATTGTTATCTCTTTATCACCACATTTTACTCTGCACACATTTACATCTAACATCACTCGCCCCTTAAGCCTTAAAGATATTCATAATTATAGCTTGATTATCTTGTATTATACCACTTACACTAAAGACCTTATCTAAAGAAGATTCTAATCTTACCTCCACTTCCTCCCCATTGCTATACCCTTGTGTAATGATATGTAGATTTACATCACTAGAATGCCTTGAAACTCCTTGCAGTCTTATCATATCATTACCATAGCTAAAACATATCTCTAGCATCTTCTTTTCTTTGTTTTCTTGTATCCATTGTTTGTAAGAAATGCTTTTATATTTTTTTGTTCTCTCCACACAACTTAAATACTTCTCTTTATAGCTACTATTCACTTACATTCTTTGCAGTATTTCTTCACTATGCGTTCTACTTCAAACTGATAGCCCGAACCATATCCTGTGCCATAATAAAACATTTTTATGCAACCTTTAAAATTTTTATAACTTAACTCTGGATTCTTATCATTAACACCATAAAATTCTTTTTCTGTATCAATATATTGCTTTAGCTCATTAAAAGCGGTTTTTGAATCCATTATCTTTATCTTATGCCTAGTGGGGTCAAGCGATAAATTATCAAGTTCTTTTTTAATCTCGCTTTCATCATCTATACCCATACAATATGCCAATCCTAACCAACCCAGCTCTGCGACTTTTCTGTAAGAATCCAAAAACTCCTCTGCATTTGCAATGCAAAAACAAAAAAATGGTGTAATACAAAATAAGGCTATCTTTTTCATTACTCACCCTTTTAATTCCCAAAACTGAAAATCCACCACATTATGGTTACCAATTAAATAATTTTCGCTAATCTCAAAGTCCTCAAAGTGTTTATCTTTTCCATTCCACAAAGTCGTATGTCCCCCTGCATCTACAAAGCCTTTAATTCTCATTACTACAATACCACTTCTATCGAATTTGGAAAATTCGTTGTTATAAAACTTTGCAACTTCATCTCTAACTTGGTTTTCATTTACAATCCTTGCAATATTTCTTAACTATGCGTTCTACTTCGTCTTGGTATTCTTTGGAGTTTTGAAACATATTCATACATTCCATAATATATATTTGGATCCCTTGTTTATTATTTGTTATTTGATTTTTAGGATTTGAGCGATATTGAGAGACAAAATTTTGTATGCTTTTAGCAACTTGTTCTTCATTTCTAAGTCCGCCCATTATAGCAAATTTCATAGAACCTCGTTGAAATATATATAAATCATATGAGAGTTTCGTTGGCGGAAAGGCTTTCTCTTTTTTATCTACATAACTTTCCTCCAAACAAAAAGCAAAGCCATAATCCTTAAGCTCTTTTACTGCTCTATCAAATCCATCATAGGCATTGGCATTTAAATAAGATACACACAATAAAATAAATAGAATCTTTTTCATGTCGATTCCCCCTATAATAATTCCCAAAACTGAAAATCCACCACATTATGGTTACCAATTAAATAATTTTCGCTAATCTCAAAGTCCTCAAAGTGTTTATCTTTTCCATTCCACAAAGTCGTATGTCCTCTTTCACTTCGCATACTTACCCTTTCTTTGTATCATATCCTCATATTCTTTAGAATTATACATATTCAGACAGGCTACAAAATACCAATTCTTAGGATAAAGTTCAGGATATTTAAATTGTGGTATATAGCTCTGAATACGCACTCTAACAAAATCAGCAAATCTTTCCTTATCATCAGGGTCAGCTAGTTTAATCACACCAAAAAGCTTATCAGCATCTGCTATCTCACTTGGCAAATCTTTGTAAAATTCTTTTAAGCAAAGAGTGAATCCAAGATTTTTCCTACTTATAAATCTATGTTTATCCCATTCTGCATCGCTAGATTCATTACCTACAAGCAAAGAGCAGCCGACAACCATCAATATCACGAAATATCTCATAGAATACCCCTTATTTTAGCTCCCAAAAATAAAGCTCTGTTACAATAGCATTTCCGTATAATAAATAATTATTGTATAAATTTTCATCATAATCCAAAAACTTTTTATCTTCCCCGTTCCACAATGTAATATGTCCTCCCGCATTACTCCACCCACTAATTATCATTGCTACTACTCCATTTTTGTTAAACCTTGATAATTCATTATTATAGAAATCGATATTTTCTTGCTTGGTTGTCATAGTTTTAGGATTATATGGCTTATCAGCATTGCCCCAAACATTTTTTAATTGGAGGAATTGTCGTATTTCTTTTACTCTCATAAAGTAATTATTATTAGCCTTATCCCCAAGAATTAAAGCATTTTGAAAAGCAATCGGTCTGCTCGTTATTTGCTGTCTTGACATATAGTTCTTAAGTGGCATTCCACCATAGTTAAGTGCATAGCTTAATTTAAAAGCACAAGTATTTATATAAGATTCAGAATCTCTATTAAATTCACGCAAGGCTTGTCCTCCTACTTTCTCATACCGCTTTTGTGCTTGGACGGTAGCCCTTAACGTAATATCTTGCAATCTTTCCATATTTTCCGCTCTGTAAGTCGTTTTATATTTTCGCAAACTTCAGCATTTTTACAATATTTCTTTGCTATATTCTCTATCTCATCTTGATACACGCTAGAATTGTACATTAAAAAACAATTATGAAATAATTGTGCCTTTTCATCATATTTTCTTTTAGGCTTTACAAATTCTATTTTTTGAGTATTGATAAGCATTTTTATTTCATTGATTACATCATTGCGTTTAGAATCATCAAAACCAAACCACAATATTGCTTCATCATAAAGCTTTTCTATATCGTATCCCAAGCAATACCCTACTCCCAATGACCTTAGAGCATCTATGTATTCCCTTGCTTTCAGTAAATGCAACTGAAGCGACATATTATACCTATCGCTACTGCTATACACACAAGAAAGACAGAAGCACAATGCAACAAGAACTTTTTTCATAACAAATCCCAAAAATATAATTCTTTGATAATGTAATTTGTTCCATCTAAGAAATTATAATAATTAAATTCTACATCGACAAAATTACTTTCATTCCATAGTGTTGTGTGTCTTAGCCCATCTGTGCCAATCATTGCTACAATGCCTTTTCTTTTAATGGATTGCAATTCTTTAAAAAACTTTTGATTTTCAGCTTTTGAGGTCATATTGTGGTAAAAATCCTCAGAGCAACCACATTGAATCTTGTCTTTTACTTGATTATAAGTGGATTTAGTCCAAGATAACGCTTTCCAATTTAATTTTAGAAGTTCGATAATGTCAAATACACCCAAATAGTAAGTGTGGTTATCTTTACCTTTGTAGCCTCTGCCTACAACTTGCTTTTTCATATTTTTAATAGGGTGGGTGTTATAATTCAAGGCATAGCTAATACGCAAGGCACAGGTGTTGTAATATTTATCCATATCACTTATGAATTGTGCGTAAGCATTTCCACCTACCGTTTCATATTTCTTTTTAATTAAAGTTAAAGAGTATATTTCGTCAGATTCCTCTTTATTACCTGTTTCAGCATAATGTTTCTTATACGCTTCTTCTGCTTCTATGCGTCCAACTATATTTATCTCCCTATACGCACTTTCTACACTTACAAAATCTGGTCTTTGAATCCTAATTGTTATCTCTTTATCACCACATTTTACTCTACACACATTTGTATCTAACATCACTTATCCTTTGAGCTTAACACATTCATAATTATAGCTTGATTATCTTGTATTATGCCACTTACACTAAGCTTTTTCCCTTGAATCTCCAATGTTGTATGTATCTCCTCCCCATTGCTATACCCTTGTGTTTTTATATGCAAATTCACATCTTGTGTGTGTCTTGAATCTCCTTGCAATCTTGTCGTATCATCTCCATAACTAAAATATATCTCTAATATTTCTTTCTCTTGTTTCTCTTTGTCTTGTTTCTCTTGTGTTTCTTTAGACTCTTTGCTTTCTGTATTTGTATGTAAGAGATTTGCTTGTGTATTCCTCTATTTCCTCCCCAAATCCAACACCTTGCCTATATAGCCCTTATGTTTCCCAATCATTCTCTTACCTTATTTGTTTTTAATTCGATACAGCAAAATAATCTCAATATACATCAAGCAAAAAGGTGTAAAATGTATTAGAAAACTGAAAAGTCTATGTCTCTGAAAAAATAAACAAAAAAGAAAGAAATAGATTATAAAAATAGTAAAAATAATCAAAAGAAAATTTATGCCTTGATATTTGCTGTATAGCAAATAACAAAAGAAGCTATATACAAGAAGAAAACAAAATGCTGTTGTGATTGAGTACTGTATAAATATACCAAACCCACCATATCTGGTATCAAACACATAAAAATCTTTCTTGTTAAACAATTCAAGGGCTATAAAGTTCAGCAGTTTAATGCCATAATCCGCAACCAATAAGCCCACAACAAAATTAACAAAAATTAAAAATACAAATAAATATACACGCCTACCAAGCATAAACTTCTCTTCCATCAGAATCTAATGCTAATAAAGAAGGATTGGGCTTTAAATCTATAAAAATCCAGTCGTTATGAGTGGGATACACTCTTTTTTCTTTTATTTTATATTTTCTTATAGCAAAATTTAAGCCTCTATCTACCATTTTATTATCATAATTATCGGCAAGTTCATCTTTTGGAATTGATAAAATACCTATTTGTCTCATTTTTCCTTTAATGGGGTCGCCGTCATAAAAATAATATTTATTGTCTATAACTCCTCGTTTTGCGTCTTTGGGTCCAGCATAAGACAAGAGATTCCTATACACTCCAATAGCATAGGGTATCTGCCCCACTGCATCAGCCCAATATGGAATCCCCTCCATTGAGACGAGAATAAAGCCTCTAGCACCTTTGGGAGATTGCTTCCAATCGCCACTGCCACCACTCTGAAAAGATGAGCTAAATCTATCCACTTCCGCAAACTCCACAATATCCCTCCAAGTGAAGTATAATACACCTAGCCCCTTACATTTTGTTTTATCTTGTAAATCAGGATTCACATCTAAAAGTTTATGATAATTCTCTGCACTGCTTTCAAACCATTGAATCCCTTTGTTATAAAGCTGTCTTACAGTAAGCCTAGTTTCTGTTATTCCTTTTCTCTCTATACTAAAGAGATAGATTCCTTTTTTATTGAATATTTGGATTGTATCATTTCTTTCCCCAAACGCCAATTCATAAGCCAAAGTATCATCATTACTCGCTATAAGAATGCCTTGTGATATATCTATTTTTTCCTCTATTTCCTTTTCCTCCACTTCCTCCCCATAGCTCCAATACTTCTCTTTATATCCTCCATTGATAATCTTAAGTGTGAGTAGAGAATCTATGATTTGTTGCTTTGTATTATTTTGAGAATCTTTTTGCTTAGATTGTGTGCTAGATTCTTTAGATTCTCTAGTTTGTCTTTGTCTATCTTTGGATTCTATGAGAGAATCTAATCCATTGGCTAATGCAATCTCTAGTCTTTGTGCTTTATAAGGTGTGTGGAGTGTGAGGATAGTAGCATTACTAGGATTAGAATCTAATCCTATTTTTGCATAGTCTTTTATGTCTAAATCTTTATGATAGCAATATTCATATACATATGTATATCTACCAACTCCATATTCTTTATCTTGGTATTCTTTATAGGCTTCTTTATAGATTTTTGGAATCTTTTGTGGGATAAGAAGTATAACTAAAAGCATATTAGAATCCAGCTGTAAAGATACATATTTATACATATATTCTTTCATAAAAGATTGTTTAAGATTGGAATGCAATATAGAGAGTATATCTTGCAATGCTTTATCTAAGTTATGTATATCATGTAAATCTTTAGTATCTTTAGCTATATCAATAGTGATAGAATCTAGTGGAGTGTCATTATGAGATTCTATAAGTGTCATATGAAATTGGTAACTCATAAAAACCATTATTTCTTTTCATTTCGGTGTTTCTCTACTATTGCTTTAAATTTCTCTTGAATCTCGTTGTTGTAATAGATTTTTTCAAAGCACGTATTAACTCTCCCCTTATCAAAAGTTTCATATTCTAGATTTTTGTCAATATAGGCTTTTATTTCTTTAAAAGCTTGATTACCAAAAAGTTGCACCATATTGTCTATATGGTGTGGGTTTTTTGTTTCTTTTCTTGCTTTGCATTTGGGCATTTGATACATTTTATTTTCATTAGAAACATAACCTAAGCAATACATCAATGCCCATCTTACATAATATGTAGTAGGCTCTTTACTAAACTCATTTTCTGCTGACATTTGTTTTCCCGCATACGCCTTTGTTTCATCAAGGCAAAAAGCCAAACCAAATGATATGCCCAAAAAACATATAACTATATATTTCATCTTGCAATCTCCCAAAAATAAAATTGTGCTATATGTGGATAAGATTTGTTTGAGTCATTGAGATAATCATAGCCAAAAAGGTATAAAGATATATCAACCTCCTTATTCATTTCCACATCTACAAAATTACCTCCATTCCAAAGGGTTGTATGTCTTACTCTATTACCTTGCAATCTCATTGCTACAATACTTTTTGCATAGAATCACTTGCAATCCTTGCAGTATTTTTTGACTATGCGTTCTACTTCGTCTTGGTATTCTTTAGAGTCATAGAGATTTAGGCAGGTATAAAATCTACTAAAGTTTGATTTTTGATAATGATGCAATAATGTTTTATCGGTGATTGTAGCCTTATTGTCTATGTATGGCTTAAGGTCTGCTATTATATCCTCTCCATACGGAACGCCCAATTTATATCTATACCAACCCATAATCATAATATTAGGCTGTGTCTTATCAAAATTATTGCCCTTAATACAATACTCCATACCTATTCTTTTTATAATTTTTATTTTTTTATCATAAGAATAGGCTACTTTATCCACTTTCCCTACAAGCTCTCTGTTAAATTCTATATCATCGGCATTTAGATACATAAAAAACACACAACAAAACCATATCACTTTTTTCATTTTTTATATAAGCTCCCAAAATTCAAGTTTAGCTGTCCCTATATTAGTTAAATAATAATTATTAGCCACACCATTTACTACATCAACAAAATTACTTTCATTCCATAAAGTTGTGTGCGAATAAAATCCTTTCATTACCACAATGCCCTTCTTATTTTTAATTTGCTCTAATACCGCATATTTACCTTCATCTGTTGCTGTTATAGATATCTCTGCCTTACCCCATTTATCATTTAAGAATCTCCCCATATAATCTGCACCTAAGATATAAAGATATTGCTTGCCTTTACCATACATAGATTTATATTCTTTTGGCTTGATTTCAGTATGTAGTGGCATACCCCCATAATTTAGTGCATAGCTCACTTGCAAAGCACAAGTATTGCTATAATCTGCATAATCAGGACTTCTGCCAAAGAAATTTTTATGATTAATGTATTCGCTCAAAGGTGTGCCACCCACTAGGGCATATCTCTGCCATACAGAATCATCATAGCTATCATTTTGAATTTGTGTGAGTATCTCTTGGGCTTTCTGCTCTGCTGCTTTAGATGATATACCACGCCATACGCCATTATCTATGATAGCTTGTCTAAAGGTTTCTTGTAGATTCATATCATTCGGATTTGCCATATTGATTGTGTCGTATGCTTTTTTCACATCATCAAAATTTGGTCTTTTACACTTTATACTTGCACTTACAGTGCCACAAGTCGCTTTCCATTCAACTGCCATTATGTATCCTTGAATATATTTGTAATCACTGCTTGATTATCTTGTATTATGCCACGCACAATAAGGACTTGATTATTAGAAGATTCTAGCCTTACCTCCACTTCCTCCCCATTGTCATAACCTTGTGTTTTTATATGCAGATTCACATCACTAGAATGTCTTGAATCCTCTTGTAATCTCTCACACTCCTCCCCATAACTAAAATACACCTCTAGTATTTGTTTGTCTTTGTTTTCTTGTGTTGCTTTGGAATCTTTGCTTTCTTTATTTGTTATATGTAAGAGATTTGCTTGTGTATCTTTGTTTTCTGTCTCCTCTCTAAATCCCCAATGCTTCTCTTCATACCCTCCATTGATAACTTGAAGTGTGAGAATTGTATCTGTATTGTGTTCTTTATCTTTAGATTCTAGTATAGAATCTAATCCATTAGCAAGTGTTACTTCTAGCTTTTGTGCTTTATAAGCTGTGTGTAGCGTAAGGATAGTAGCATTGCTAGGATTAGAATCTAATCCTATTTTTGCATAGTCTTTTATGTCTAAATCTTTATGATAGCAATACTCATATACATATGTATATCTACCAACTCCATATTCTTTATCATGGTATTCTTTATAGGCTTCTTTATAGATTTTTGGAATCTTTTGTGGGATAAGGAGTATAAGTAAAAGCATATTAGAATCTAGCTGTAAAGATACATATTTATACATATATTCTTTCATAAAAGATTGTTTAAGATTGGAATGCAATATAGAGAGTATATCTTGCAATGCTTTATCTAAGTTATGTATATCATGTAAATCTTTAGTATCTTTAGCTATATCAATAGTGATAGAATCTAGTGGAGTGTCATTATTTGATTCTATAATACTATCATTAAGCTTTAGTCTATATATAGGGAGATTGTCTTTTTGTAATGGAGTGATTTTATAATGTAGCCTTAGTGTTGGTCTGTAAAGATTTATTTGTGATTCTAGCTTTTGTTTATTTTGAGTGTTAGAGTCTATTGGCTTAGGGGAGTTTATTCTAAATGTATTAGGCTTAGGTGTAGCAATAAGAGGGAATCCTTTATCACTAAAGACATTGCCACTAACTAAATCCTGCATTATGGGATAATCATCATTATATTTCTTTAATGCTCTAGCACTAGGGAGTATTACAGAAATAAGAGTGCATGGAGTAGGAATACCTGCGATATTATTAGTGCAACCTACTATGCTAGAGTTGATTAAATCAGATTCTAGAATCATAGGTATGCCTTTAGACTTAAAAGGTTTGCCTTTATTGCTCTTTAGTTTTACTACACCATTATGAGGACATTTAATCTCATTATCTTCTAATATTGGGTGCAAGAATGCGGTAGCGATTACATTGTCATGCTGAGCTGTAAGCGAAGAATCTTTTTGCTTTTGTGCTTTTTCTCTCTCTAATATTTCTTTAGATTCTGTGCTTTTAGATTCTAGCTTGATATTAAGGCTAGAATCTAAAAGAGAATAATTTAGGATTGTAAGGATAGAGTTGTTTAAAAAGATATGTAATGTGCTTAGAGTGTTGTTAGAATCTGTGCTATCTATTTTAGATTCTATGTAGTTAGAATCTACTTTGTTAATGAGTTGATAGATAGGCTTAGATTCATTTAATCCTAATGTAGATTGAGTATTACTAGCATCTAACTCACCAAAATAGCATTCTTTATGAGGCAGGCTAGATTCAGTGCCACCTGTGAGTAAGGTAGAGTAGAAAAAGACTTGTGTATTAGCAGAATGCAAGGAATCTAAAGTAGGTTGAGATTCTATATTATTAGATTCTCTTAAGCTATCGCTATATGCTTTTATAAGAGATTCTAGCTCTTGTATATCTAGTATGCTTTTATCTTTTAAGAATATATCTATTTTATTGTTGTGGATATGAATGAGATTAGACATTGAAATGTTTCTATTTAAAGCCTTAGAATCTAGTTTATCTAAGAATATGAGTTTAATGTTTTTATCTTGAGTATCTAAGATGAGATGGGAATATTTGCTGGTATCACTTGTATTGAAACTTGCTTGTTTTTGCTCTTGTCTTTGTTTTTCTTGTTGTTTTTGTGAATCTTTTAATGTAAATTCTCTTTGTTTAGAATCTAAGTTTTGTAAGGATTGTTCTAATATTTCTTGTTGCTTTTTCAGTTCTTGTGATTCTTGTTCTTGGCTTTCTTGTTTGATTTGAGATATAGAGTGATAGAGAGCTTTTCGAGCTTCTAGGTATTCAGCGGTTATAGAATCTTTGTTTGATATAAAGGTAAGATAAAATTCATCTTTATAGCCAAAATTATCAATAGCTACTTTATTGTTTAGTGTTGTTGTATTTTTACTATCCAGCACAATCAAAGGATTACAATGATAAAGGCAATAAAAATATCCTAGTTGAGTCTCATCTTGTAAATCTTGGAATGTTAGATTTTCTAAGTCGCTAGGGTTTAAATATGTGTAGTAGGCATCATTATTGTATAGAGTTTCTATCATTTCATAAAAACTTGAGAGTTGCCCTTTGTAATCATCTGGTAGCTGTAAGAGTATGTATTTAGAAATACTTTGTGTGTCCTTATGGTAATTTTCAATAAAATGATTAGTGTTTTTTAGCATTTATTTATCCTTAATAGCGAAGATTCTGAAGACTATTGAAGACATTAGCTTGCATTTGAGATATTTGCTCATCTTTTCTATTTCGATTCATTCTTAAAAACATACTCTCATCTTTTAAATCTTTGATTTTGTTGTATTCTAAAAGATTATCTACATTGCCGCTATTCATATGCATTAAGGCTTTTTGTAAAGAGTGAATGGTTGGCAGTATAAAGTGGGAGCCACTAAAAGCCCCCAGATTGATATAGTAATGCTTCCCATCTATATCTGTGCCTAGATTTTGTATAAGCTCATCTTGCCATTGATTATTATCTGGATTAGAATCATCATCAGATTCTATGTGGTGGATAGAATCTTGACAAGCTAAAGGCTGTTTTAAGAGATTATTGGCTTTTAAGGTATTTAGACATTTGATAAAAATCTCATTAACACTAAAGATTTTATAGGTATATGTAACACTAGATATTGCGACACCATTTCCCATGTAGCTCATGTTTGGCATGGAGAATGTCCTTACAAGAATAGAATGCTCTTTAAGATTTTCGTTATTAGTAAAATATTTGTGGATTTCATTAAGCAAACCATTATCATATCCAATGAGTGTGGTATCTCTTAAAAAACCACTTTTCTCTCCATACTCATATCCTCGTATCTTTTTAAACAATGCCATTTCTTTATCCTTAGCAGTAAGGATTGCAGAAACTATTTTATAAACCTTGCCTAATTTATCATTATCAATCCTTAGATTCTTAGCGCCCGGAGAATTAAATGTATAGACTTCTTTGACATTGTTTGCATTTTCTGCAGTAGCAAGGGATAATGTAAAGAGTTGAGCTAGACATCCACCTAGTGAATGCCCTACGATGATTAAGGGAGTAGATTCTGTAACATGCTTTTCGTCTATACAAGCACAATAAAACTTTAGCATATCTATGTATTGATTACTTGGGAGTGAGCTAAGGACTAGATTAGCATCAGAATCTAGCACATCATCAAAGAATCCAGAGGGAAACTCTGTGCCTCTTATGGCAAATATCTTTTGATTATTATCCTCTGTATCTTCAAAGAGTGTAGCAGAAAAGCCACTTGAAGTGTTTTCTTGGTGAGCTAAGATTCTAAAGCGATTAGTAAAAGCTATGGTTCTTTTGCTTAATGTATCATGTAAGCCTACTTTAGTAATATCATTATGCAAAGTTATATCTTTTTTACCAAAGCAAGTATTTATAGCTGGAATGCACCGATCTTTCTCTTGTCTTATGACTTTATCTGCATTAAATCGTGCTTCGATAGCACAGGCATAAGCTGTGTTTGTGCCTTTGGGTTTGATTGTTGGCTTATTATCTAAACCCAACACTTCAATATCGTGTTCTAATTTATCCCCGAAAGTTAGACTATCAGCTTTCACCTCTTTTTCATCTTTTGCATTTTGTTTAATGTAGTGCAATAAAGCATAGGAAGAATCAGCTATGTTTGCATAATCTAAGAATTTCTTAACTAACTCTGCTTTAGCATTATGAGTTTGTATATTTTTAGCCATTTAAAAATCCTTTGGTATCATTAAGTCTTTACATTCTAATATTATATCACCAGAATCTATGTAAAATCCCCCACCTTCATCACCTTTTAAAAAGATACCAAAATGCCTATAATAATAATTTTTATCATGTAAAAATGGATTCTCATTCTTCTTGTAATATAACATATTTTGATATTCAGTTATTTTGCCAGAAATTTTTTGCTGTTGGCTATCTCTTTTTTTCTCAAAATCGCTCATTAAATACTTCTTTTGCGTTTTCTCATCATAATAGCTCGGCTGAAAAGTCCTTTGGCTATCCAAAGCCTTATAGATTCTATATAGTTCCTCATCATAGATTGTATCTTTAGCCTCTTTACACAACCCCTTAAACTCATAATACTGCGGGTCAACATACTTAAAAGAGATTCCACCCATAATAAGTATAAAATAAAAGATAAGAGAAAAGCAAGGTAGAATCAAAGAAAAGTATTGAGAGTATTTTTTATGAAAGATTCTGTTAATAAGAAAGATTATAAAAATACCAAATAGTAAAAAACCAATGAAAAGAATAAAAGGTATGAAAATAAAAAATAATAAAAACCACATTGTAAATTCTCCAAATTAATGTTAATCCTAAAAGTATTGCTCTTAGGTGTGCAAGTGATAGGGAATCCTTTATCATTAAAGACATTGCCATTAACTAAATCTTGCATTATAGGATAATCATCATTATACTTTTTAAAAGCTCTTGCAGTTGGAAGTATAGTAGCTACCATAGTGCAAGGTGTAGGCACACCTGCTATATTGTTTGTGCAGCCTACTATGCTAGAGTTGATTAAATCAGATTCTAGAATCATAGGTATGCCTTTAGACTTAAAAGGTTTACCTTTATTACTCTTTAGTTTTACTACTCCATTATGAGGACATTTAAGTTCATTATCTTCTAATATTGGGTGAAGCATTGCTGTGCTTGTTATAGAATCTATGGGGGTGGATTCTTTTTGTGTCTGCTCTCTTTGTGTTTGTTCTTTTTCTAATATCTCTTTAGATTCGCTAGAAGTGCATTCTAATTTGATATTAAGGCTAGAATCTAGGAGGGAGTAGTTTAAGAGGGTTAGGGTATTGCTACCTAAAAATACTTGGAGGGTGCTTAGGGAATTATTAGAATCTCTATTATTGCTTGTAGATTCTATAGAGTTAGAATCTGTTTCATTGATTAAGTGATAGATGGGTTTAGATTCTATCAACACGCCCTCTTTGTCTAACTCACCAAAGAATAAAGGATTAGATTCCATTTCTTTAAAGCCTGTGAGGATTATGCCATAAAATGCCACAAAGATATTATATTCATCTAGGCTTTGCTTATCTTGCTTTGTATGATTATTGATGATTGGGAGAAGTTCTTGTGTGTCAATGGTAAGATTTGATTTTTCTATACTGATTATTATGTCGTTACTTGATTCTAAAATCCTAAAATTATGAATCTTAAATTTATTTTTCATTGTGCTTCCTTAAATTGTGGATAATATTTTAATGCTTCATTCGCATACCCTTTTATCACCCCATCATCTATATGCTCTAAATTGTAACAAAATATCTGTGTCCTTGTCGCATTGTGTTTGAGGAGCTGGACAATAGAATCTTTATCTTTTATAAGTATTGCTTCTTTATTGTTTGCTGTATCAACGCTTATAAAAAATAAATTTTCATGTATGGCTAATAAAATTGCTAGATTTGTATTTTTGTCTGCTTGTTGCATATTGTCTTTAGATAGCAATTTGAGAAATATATTATTATCTTGGAGATATAATATACCATCTATCATATTACTTAATGTCTTTTCATCGATAGAGAATTTATCTTTGTTTGTTGTCTTAAGTGTAGCCTCAAAGAGTGTTTTATCAATGGTGGCGTAGATGTGGTTTGAAGGTGGGTCTAAATCAAAGCTATTATCATTAGCTGTTCGTATAGCCTCATCTCTTTTCTTATTATAACTATCTGTATGATAGAGTATCTTTACAATAGATGTTACAACGCTGTTAAGTGATTGAATTGTTTTGTCAAGATTAGATTCAAAGAATGTAAGATTAGAATCTAATTCTAAAAGATAGGAGTAGAAGTAGAGAGTCTTGAGCATAGGAGCTAGAAAATGAGAATCTAGCCCATTAAATCCAAGATATATAGGATAATAATTCCCTGCTATATCTGTGCCTAAGTGTTGAATGAGATTAACATAATATGAGGTATTACTCATATGACTTTTAAAGTCAAGTCTATCAGTTGCTTCTATATGGTAGTGATTGTTTTTGTTTAATGGATATGGCATATACACACCATCTCTATCCTCTGCATCTTTTATATTTTTAATAAGATAGTTTATAATCCCTTTATATTCTTGTAGTTCTTTTGGTATAAGGTCTTCATAAGTAATCTTAACCTTTAATGATATTACCCCGATAGAAATAAGAAAACTATATCCTACATACTTTGTGATTGTTATCTTAGCAATATTTTTTATTATGGCACTAACTCCACCCACCATAAGTGCTGTCTCTGCACCATCTCGTAAGATTTGTGCAAGTGTCTTATTCCAAGCACCAAGTAATCCCGGTGCATTATAAGTATAAAGTTCTGCCACCCTCTCTGGATACATAAAGCAAAAGCTTTGAGCAAGATACCCTCCCAAAGAATGTCCTACTACAATGAGCTTAGAATTTTTTATCTTAGGTTTTACTTGCTTTTCATAGAATCTTGCTACTTCATAGCATTGCATAGGGATACCATTAGTAGCCAAGACTATATCGATAGATATATCATCTGCTCCTATTTCTGTGCCACGAAAGACTAGGATATATTTAGAATCTTTAAGGACTACCTTTCTTGTATTTGTAGCTTTATCGATAAGCTCTCCTTTGTCCTCAAAGAGTGTAGCAGAGAATCCATACTTTGTATTTGGCTGATGAGCGAGAAGCTCATAGCGATTGGTAAAGGTGATAGTGCGTAGAGACAATGTAGCATTAAGTGGAATATTCTTAGGGTCATTATCTATTTTGTCATCAAAAAATGTTCCTTTTTTAAAAACGACATCTTGCATAAAGCGTGCTTCTATACAGCGGGCGTAGGCGGTGTTTTTATTAGCCCCTATTTTTTCATTATTTAAAAGATACCTATCGTTTTCTGTAGTCTTATCACTTAGTGCTATATTATCAGCAAAATGCCATCTATTCATACCAAGCAAATTGTCATATATCTCATTTTCTTCGTTCTCAAATACCCAATGCAACATTGCATAACTAGCATCAGCTATATCTGCATAGTCTCTAAATTTTTTTATCAATTCCCTATTTTTACCCATTCATTATCCTTTAAATAAAATGTATTTATATATGAGTTATTTTTTGTCAAAAATCCACCAAGTTCTCTTTCAATGTCCCAATGGAATCCTCCCCCCTCATCACCATGTAGCCACAAGCCATAATCTGTATATATAAAACCTCTAGCATAAGATATAATATGCTTATCACCATTTTTATCAATAAAGTATTTGCCAAAAGCTCTGTATTCTTGTATTCTACTATCAATACTGCTAAAATTATGTTCATCATTTTCTCGTATCAAACCATACCCATTAGAAAGCATATCTCTTTGCATTGCCTCTTTATGTAATTCCTGCTCAAAAATATATAACCCACTTTCATTTTCTAGTAATTTTTTAAACTTATACCACTGCCAATCCATATACCTAAACGAACACCCACCTACAAAGAATAAGATAAAAAATAGAGATACTAGGTAGATAAGGATTCTTTTTAGTATAAATATTTGTTTAAGTTTTAGCATTATCATTTCTTATTCTCCAACACATAATCTAGCATCGCGTATGAAGCATCAGCACAATCAGCCATATCTCTAAATTTCTTTATTAGTTCTCTATTTGTTGCCATTTTTACTCCTTCACCAAGAATGTATTGTTTCTATTAAAGCATTCCAATATCTCAGAGCTTTTCATTTCAAAACCTCTGCCTTCATCTCCTGTCAAAAATATACCATAATTCTTATATGCAAAGTTTCTTTCAAAAGAAACTACATAACTCTTATTTTTGGTCATATCGTAATAATAATATTTTCTGTCATCAAGTTTATAAATACGACTATTTATTGATTGATAACGCTCATACACCGTTTTACTAAATTCCTCCATCTTGCGTGTGTATTTGTTATCTTGTAGATTATGTGTAATCATATCTTCATATAATTCCTTATTGACTATATAAATCCCACTCTCATTTTTACACAAATTCTTAACTTGATACCACTGCCAATCCATAAGTCTAAATGAACATCCGCCCACAAAGAATAACATCACACACAAAGATATTAGGGAGATAAGGATTCTCTTTAGTGTAAATATTTGCTTAACTTTTAGCATTATCATTTCCTACTTTCATACACAAAGTCTAGCATCGCATAGCTTGCATCAGCTACCTCTGCATAGTCTTTGAATTTATTAATCATTTCTCTATTTGTC
Organism: Helicobacter rappini; assembly: GCF_900198625.1. GTDB lineage: Bacteria > Campylobacterota > Campylobacteria > Campylobacterales > Helicobacteraceae > Helicobacter_A > Helicobacter_A rappini. The sequence continues at coordinate 35,842 of NZ_FZPK01000063.1, forward strand.
ATTCACACCCCTTACAAATGTATTTTTAGCTCCATAACAAGTTTTTGTAAAAATGGTTTTTATGTGTCCGGGTCCTGCATCCGATGGAAGTCTAATATTTAAACCTATATAGTAATACCTATATCCTTTGTTATGGCTAATTATATATTCTTTTTCTTGAGAATCTATATAGAAATATTCATCATCTTCTAAAAGTTGCAAAAGGTATTTTGTGCTTTTTTTATAACTATATCCTCCATAACGAACTTGATAAGAATACTGCATAAAGATATTGTAAATAATGAAATTTTCTAAGCAGAGAATCTCTAGTAGAAATATTATCAGGCAGCCACTCCTCATTGTCAATAATCTCTATACCTATGGAATCGAGTTTGTTGAGAACCCAAGTAACGCAGTTGTGGATAGGATTAGAACTCATCGGATTTGAGTTATAGTATAAGTTTTTGATAGGATTATCAAGTTGTGTATTATCTTGCTCTAAATTCGGTGTCCTTTTCTTTGTCTGCTCTACCTCTGTTTTAATAGAATCTAAGAGTTTTTCATACTGCTCCTTTGAGACTTCAAACACACAGCGGTTTTGTTGCCAAAAGGTAGAGAGTGAGCGTGTTTTATAATAATATGGCTCTACATATTCATTGACTACATTATTGCCTTCTGGTGCATATTGATTATTTTCATACACTTTGCCCCAATGATTTGTATCGTGTGTAACGGGACCAAAGCCAAAGAATCCTTCGCCTTCAAATTCATCGCTTAATATACTAGGATACACTCTCTCATACCATTTGCCTTTGTCTTTTTTGATAGTATTAAAATAATAGCCTATCAGTGAATCATATCGTGGATTAGAATATTTCTCTATCTCAATATTACTTTGTGAATCTAATTCATCAGGGTGTGTATGGGTAAGTCCCAAAAAGGCGTGAGGGATACCTAGAACCTCACTAAAGTTTGTTGTCGCATTAAGACTCATTGGGTGGATATAGATTGTTACGAAGTATTGCATAGGGAATCCTTTATTTACTACTAATGCTTAATAAATACGCCACAAACCACCAAAAGCTATTTATGCTTATAAAAACAAACCAAAAGCTTGACTTGTAGATTCTGTATTGTAACTTATTTTTCTTATAGAGAAAATATATAATGGCAAAAGGAACAAGCGAGAGAATATTAAATTGCAAAGCTATGAAATAAAAACCATCATAACCAATAATGTTAAGACCATTTCTAATAAAAAAACCATAAAGATAATAAAGTGGTTTTATAAATATAGCAATGGAGACTATCATCAATGCCACGCACACAAAGCAATCTAGGATAAATTTAGAAAAATCAAACTTTTCTTTTTTCATACGATTTCCTTGAAGTTAGAATCTAATATGCTAGGATAAATATTATTATGCCACATATCTTTTACATGTATAAGCGTAGGCTTGTCAGAATCATATCCTACTTGATATTTGTATATATCAATATCTTTGAGTGAATCTAGCTCATCAGGATGAGTATGTGTCAAACCTAAAAATGCGTGAGGAATGGTAAAGGGTATAAAATCTAGTTTTGGTTTCATAGTATCGATATAGATTGTTACGAAGTATTGCATAGGGAATCCTTATCTATTTATAAAAAGCATAATTAGCAACATATTGGATATATACCGCTACAACAAATACAATTATACAAGATGCAATTAAGCTTATTTTGCAAAATTTGTAGAAAATATTGAAAAATAAGATTGAAAAAATACTTGGCATAATAATTCCCAAAAAAATACTAATTTTAACAAAATGATAAGATAGATTCAAAAACCAACTCATAGGATAAAAAAATACAGGAACAGACACTATCATCAATCCCAAACAAATAAAACAATCTAGGATAAATTTAGAGCACTTAAACTTTTCTTTTTTCACACAATTTTCCTAAAGTTAGAATCTAATATGCTAGGATAGATATTATTATACCACTTATCTTTTACATGTATAAGCGTGGGCTTATCAGAATAATATCCTACTTGGTATTTGTATATATCAATATCTTTGAGTGAATCTAACTCATCAGGGTGAATATGGGTAAGTCCCAAAAAGGCATGAGTAACATCTAATTTTAATAAATCTTTCTCAAAAAGAATGTCGATATAAATCGTTACATAATATTGCATAAAATCTCCTTTTACACTACGCTAATATGATTTTATTTGTAAAAACAAAAAATAAGATAAACCAAATTAATCCAAAAATTAGAAATAAGAAAGAGAGTAACAACTTTATCCTTATAGGTAACTTATTGGTTAAAAACCAAAACAATAAACCTACAAATGCTCCAATGATAAACAAAATGTTATTATCTGTTAAGACAGCAACAAAGAATGAAATAAAAAATAAAAAACCTAAAGATATAAATTGTTTGTGTAAAAATGCAAGTATAGTCCAAAATAGGAAACTCAAAAATATAAAAAGAAATATACTAATAAAATCCATAGCAGATAATAACGCAATAATAAAGCTACATATTACACTTATTGCACCACTAAATCCTAGCCACGCAATCTGTCCGCTTGTGATAGAATCTAGCCCTTTAGATTCTAGCTTTGCTTTGAGTGTTGAATAGAGAGGAATTTTCAAGCCACTTGCCTTTTGGTAGGAGGATTAGGACAACCTACAATAGAGCTATGTAATAAATCAGATTCTAAAACCATAGGTATGCCTTTAGACTTAAAAGGTTTGCCTTTATTACTCTTTAGCTTTACTACTCCATTATGAGGACATTTAAGTTCATTATCTTCTAGTATTGGGTGAAGCATAGCTGTGCTTGTAGTAGAATCTTTTGTTTGAGAGTCTTGCTCTTTTTGTTTTTCCCTTTGTGCTTGTTCTTTTTCTAATATTTCTTTAGATTCTTTGGAGTTACATTCTAATTTGATATTAAGGCTAGAATCTAGGAGGGAGTAATGTAAGAGGGTTAGGGTATTGCTACCTAAAAATACTTGGAGGGTGCTTAGGGAATTGTTAGAATCTCTATTATTGCTTGTAGATTCTATAGAGTTAGAATCTGTTTCACCGATTAAGTGATAGATGGGTTTAGATTCATCTAAGCCTAGATTACTATCTTTAGAATCTAATATGCCAAAGAAGCATTCGTTATAGGGTTTAGTAGATTCACTGCCGCCTGTGAGTAAAATACCAAACCAAGAAATATAAATCTCTCTTGCATTGCTATATTTTATTATTTTTATACAATCAAGGACTTCATTTTCCTTAGCGAAATAAATTGCCTTATTCTCCAAAACAAAAAATTCATTACTAGAATATTGTGGCTTCACTATTTGTTTCATTACATTCCTTTTGTGTTATAAATACATATCTTCTTTAAATATGACTTTCTGTATCTCTCCTTGCTCTATGCAGAAATGAAATCTATCTCTATAAGCATTAAAACTAAAATCATCTAGCCCATTTTGATAAATCTTATATGTGCTTGTATTGTAACCTAAGAAATATGCAATATTTTTTGAGTTCAAAAGGCTATTTTGATTCTCTGCGATAAGTCTATAAGCCTGTGATTTTACCAATGGACGCAAGTAGCCCAAATCAAGCTTATTGAGAGAATCTAGCGGGATATTTATGAAATCATTGGTAGAAAGTGGCATGATGTATATTTGCTTATTTTCCATAAAAGCCTCCAAGCCCATATCTTGCAAAAAATCAATACTCTTTGATTCTATGAGGTTGTGATAATATGCTACATCACTCAATACACAATCTATCGCCTCACTTAGAGTTTCACCCCTCCTATGCAACAAAGCATAATGATAAAGATTGCGTAAAAAGACATTCATATCTTGCAGATTCATTTGCTTTTTTGCATTATTATGGATTCTATCTAGCAATCTATCTAGCCTTTCTAATGCACGCACACAATGAGCTGGGTAATGAAAGTCATTGTTTTTGTCATTGATATAATATAAATAGCCTGGTGTTTTTGTGCCTAGCTCTTGGACAAAATTTGCTAGTATCCATTGGTTATTATTGAGGTTAGAATCATTATCAGTATGTATATGAAAGGTTTTGTCTTTTAAAATATTCATCGCTTCTTGTCTGTGTGATTTTGATAGATTGATATAGGCTTGTTTTCTATGTTGTTTGCTATTTGTTTCTGTCTCTTTTGCTTTAATGTGCAGACTTTGCAGCAAAGTAAATAAACCTCGCCATAATCTTTTGCTTCCTGGTGCTTGATAGGTATAAAGCCCTTTTATGATATGCGGATAGGTAAGTGCGAAAAGCTGTGCTAAATAGCCCCCTAGTGAATGCCCCACTACAACCAATGGCGTGTCTTTTGTGATGCAACTATTTTGCTTTAGTCTAAAATAAAAATTTATCATAGAATCATATTGAAATTTTGGTAGCTTGCGGAATAAAAGGGAGCCATCTGTGGCTATATCAGTAAATCCAAAATCTCTATTCAAAACAAAATCAGTTCCTGCTAGTGCTAAAACATATTCCTTATTGTTTATATGTCTAAAGAGTGTAGCCCGAAAACCACCTCTAGATTCTCTATCTTTTTCATTGATATGATCAATCACTTCATAGTCTTTAGCAAAATTGAGGGCAAGACTTTCTCGCCCTATAAATCCACCCACAGGAATTTTATCGCCAATCTCATTTGTAGGGCGCAAAAGGGCTTCTTGCAATAATAATCTTTCTGTTTCTAAAAATTTTTTTAATGTATCTTTAGGTATATCTGTGCTATATGTATTATAAAAATGCCTCCTAGCTTGCATAAAATCTTTAAGTTTTACATTTCCTGCAAAAGCCGCAATGGAATATTTATACACAAGCCTTATATGTGTTTCATACTGCAATAAGTTGCTTTGATTGCTAGAATCTATATAGTCTAGCATTATGGGAGTGTTTATGCTTTGGTTATTTTGTTTCATTTAATTCCTTTATTATTGACATTTCAAAACAATAATATAATGGATATTGTAGCACTTCAATAAATTCATTATAGCCGGGTTTTGCATTATATTCCACCTTTGCTGGATCTTTATTGCTTGAAATATACATACCCCTATCTGCATAGAGATTATAGGATATGCTTTTAAATGCTATTGCCTGTGTTTTTTTATTTCTTATGAGAAATTCCTTTTGTGTTATCAAAGATTCCTTATCTATCCTTTGCTCTATTGTTTCTCCATAGTAGTTTTCTAAAAGAAATAGTTCTTGTTCTAAATCTTTTAGCAATGTTTTTTTATCCTTTTTTATAATCTCGCCATAATGATTTACTTTAGTAGCGACATATTCTTTCTTATTGTGTATAGTCTTTATCTCTTCTTTGATATTATGTATTGTTTTTTTATCTGCATTAATGATTTTTTTAAATATATTTGATTCTGTTCTATCTTTGCCAAAAATATAGTCTTTTCTAACTTTGAATCTTTGTTCTTCCTCTATGAGTGTTGCATAAATATTTGATAATCTTTTCCTATCCCTACCAAACATATAATCTTTTCTACCCATTTCTATATTACCATATAAGCGATACAAATAAGCAAAATTTTGATCACTATTAGGCTGAAGTCCTTCATCATAGAGAATCCCTACAAGATCTCCTTTTTCTCTAGCTTCTTTACATACTCTGGCAAATTCTCTTGAATCTGGATATATTGTTTGTATGCCTACGCAACCTGGCAAAAAACACACCATAACTATAAACATAAAACTTGCAATAGCATATTTATACATAAGCCTTATATGTGCTTCATACTGCAACAATCCCTTTAGATTCTTAGAATCCATATAATCTAACATTATGGGAGTGTTGGTGTTGTGGTTATTTTGCTTCATTTGGTTCCTTGAGTATTGACATTTCAACACAATAATATATTGGCTCCTGTTCATATTCAATAGAAGAATCATAGCCTGGTTTTGGCTTATAATCCACTTTTGCTGGATCTTTCCTTCTTGAAATAGACATTTCTCTATCCGCATAGAGATTATAGGATATACCTTTAAAGGCTATTGCCTGTGTTTTTTTATTTCTTATAAAATATTCTTTTTTTGTTATCAATGATGTTTTATCTATCCTTTGTTCTATCGTTTCTCCATAGTAGTTTTCTAAAAGGAGTAATTCTTTCTCTAAATCTCCTATCAACAATTTTTTGTCTATTTTTGCAGGCAACACATAACGATTTATTGAAAAAACCATATCTTCTTTTTTGTTCTTTATGTCCTTTATTTCTTTTTTGATATTATCAATTCTCTCTTTATCTGCATAGGTGATTGTTTTAATAATATTTGATTCTGTTCTATCTTCACCAAAAATATAGTCTTTTTTAATGCTCTTTGCTGCTTGGTCCATGTCGATGAGTGCCCCATAAATATTTGATAATCTTTCCCTATCTCTGCCAAGCATATAATCTTTCCTACCCATTTCTACATTACCATATAAGCGATACAAATAGTCAAAATTTTGCTCACTATTAGGTTGAAGTTTTTCATCATACAAAATCCCTGCAAACCCCTTTTCTCTTGTTTCATTACATATTCTTGCAAATTCCTTTGAATCTGGATAGATGAATTGGCGCATCTCACAACCTGTCAATAAACACACAATAAGCATAAGCATAAGAGTTGCAATAGCATATTGATACATAAGCTTGATATGTGCTTCATAGCGAATCAAATTACTAGGATTTTTAGAATCTAGCATTATAGGAGTGTTTGTATTTTGATTATTTTGTTTCATTTTATTGTCCTAATAATACTGAGGATTTATAGCAACTCCCCACTGCATGCTGTTCATATTTAATAGAAGAATCATAGCCAGGTTTTGGTTTATATTCTACCTTTGCTGGATCTTTCCTTCTTGAAATAGCCATTTCTCTATCCGCATAGAGATTACAGGATATGGTTTTAAAGGCTATTGCCTTTGTTTTTTTATTTCTTATGAGAAATTCCTTTTTTGTTATCAATGATGTTTTATCTATCCTTTGCTCTATTACTTCTCCATAGTAATTTTCTAAAAGAAATAGTTCTGTCTCTAAATCCTTAATCAATGTTTTTCTATTTATTTTTTCAGTATATTCAGGAGAGTATATTTTAGTAATTATTTCTTCTTTTTTACCTTTTAGTTCTTTTACATATTCTTTCATCTTATTGATTTGTTCTTTATCTGCATGAATGATTGCTCTATATACATTTGATTCTGTTCTATCTTCACCAAAGATATAGTCTTTTTTATCGTAATTCTTATCGCGTAAGCGATATAAATAAAAAAAGTCGCCGTCGCTATCAGGTTGAAGTTTTTCATCATATAGCCATTGCCCAATCCAACCTTTTTCTCTTGCTTCATCACATATTCTTGCAAATTCCTTTGAATCTGGATAGATGAATCGGCTCATCTCACAACCTGTCAATAAACACACAATTAGCATAATCTAAGAATTTCTTAATCAAGTTTATGTTTGCATTATGTGTTTGTATGTTTTTACTCATTGTGTATCCTTAGTCAATTTTTCAGTAAATCTTGTTTTAACGCCTTTTTGAAACCATAAAACATTTTTGTTTCCCTGTGTGTAGCCAACTTGATAACTTAATGGTAGTTGTCCTAAAAATGCACCATATAGCCATCGTTCGCCCTTTTCTAAGATAAACTCATTAGCAACAAGACATCGTGAGTTACTGCTAATAGGTGCTAAAAAATAGCTTTTTTCATAAATAAAGTCTATTGTAATTGCATTGGTGCTTGTTTTTATCACATAGCCATCTTTGTTTTTTAGCTGATTGCCATACATTGTAACAACTTGTGCTATATTGCCTTGTTTGTTTAATATGTATTCATTCGTTTCATACGACTCCCATTTCTCATTATTATCTAACTGCTCATTAGAGAATGATTCAATTAAGGGGGTTGCGTATTTATAAGTGCCACTTATTTCTTTACATAAATCTCGAAATTTATGGTATTCTGGGCTAAATATTGAAAAGAAATTAAAGTTTGATTGTCTTTCAGAAATGCCCATACCTCCAGCAAACCATAAAGCCACATAGATAATAGCTCCAAAGAATGCAGGCAAAAAAGCAAAAAGTAGATAAGGAAGTGTCTTTTTGTTTTTCCTCTTACGCAAGAAGTTAAAGATAAAAACAATAAGGACACATACGATAAATATATGCAAGAATGCCCATAAAGGCACAACGACAAATATATACAACGCAATCATTTACTTACCTTTAAAAGTATTTTCTTTAGGTGTGCATATAAGAGGAAATCCTTTATCACTCATTACACCACTAGAGACTAAATCTTGCATAATAGGATAATCATCATTAAACTTTTTTAATCCTCTTGCATTTGGAAGTATAGTAGCTACCATAGTGCAAGGTGTAGGCACACCTGCTATATTGTTTGTGCAGCCTATAATTTGAGAGTAAAGCAAATCAGATTCTAGAATCATAGGAATATCTTTAGATTTAAAGCTTTTGCCTTTATTGCTTTTTAGCTGGACTACTCCATTATGAGGAGATTTAAGCTCATTATCTTCTAGAATTGGGTGCAAGAATGCGGTAGCGATTACATTGTCATTCTGAGCCATAGGCGAAGAATCTTTTTGCTTTTGTGCTTTTTCTCTCTCTAATATTTCTTTAGATTCTGTGCTTTTAGATTCTAGTTTGATATTAAGACTAGAATCTAAAAGAGAGTAGTTTAATATTGTAAGGGTGCTGTTATTTAGGAATATTTGGAGAGTTTGGGTAAATCTCTCTTTAGAATCTTTTGT
>NZ_FZPK01000064.1 GCF_900198625.1 Helicobacter rappini
ACTACCTCAATATCACTCAAATCCTCTTCCTCCTCATACCCCACCTCTAGCTTTACTCCATCCACATTATACACTTGTCGATGCTCCAGCATAAACTTGCTAACTCATAGAAACTATCGTTGAGTAAATGCTTATCATCAAAAAATGGTTAAAAACAAATTAAATATAATTTTCAGTTATGACCTCTATGCCATATTTTGTTTTTTTATAAGTTTTTTCATAAATACTTTCATCAACACTACATAATTGATATATTAATTTTATTTCATTTTCATTCATTTTTTCTATAGTCAAGCTACATTTTGAAAACTCATACTTTTTTTGCCCATTGAACAAATTAAGTTGCAGCATAGCTTGATAAGCTATAGATTTACCAAGAGAATATTTTTTATTTTCTTCTACTTCTCTTTTTATATCATAGTGCAATGCCTCTTTTATATTTTTTGCATTTTTTATAAGACATTTTTCTCTATTGCATTCATAGTCATCGTCACAAGTTGCGCTTTTACTGCATTCTATTTCTATGTTGTTTGCATATAATTGCATACAACAGCAAAATGCAATACCAATAATTAATGCCAATTTTTTCATTTATTACCTCCAAAAGTATTTTTATAACCCTCTTGTAGAATCTCTAAAGGGTCAGCTATATCATTTCTTCTTTGAAATGGTAGTTTGCTGTAATCTGTTAGTTTTCCAATGACATTAGTATCATTACCATTTGTAAAGTATTCAAAATGAAGCATCATGACTTGTTTATTAGGAATGATATTTGGGTGTATCTTGGGTTTTCCTTTCAACATCAAACCAGCATAACCAATCACTTGCCCTTGTTTCACCTTATCTCCTATATTAACCAAGATTCTACTACTATCTAGTTCTCCATATCTTACAATAAATTTGCCATATTTAGAAGTTTCATGCAGAATTGTAACTTGTTTGGTGTCAAGATAAAACTCTCCTTCGTCTAAAACCTCTCCATCAGCAATTGCGACAATTTCTACATTAGATTTTGGGTTTTTAATATTTCTTTCAAAGAAATCTGTATATAAATCCCTTGCTGCATGTTTTCTTGCCCCGCCATTTCTATTTCGTCCATAAATAGTTTGGGTTGCATTTGTATCGGTTGGGTTTTTAATACTCCAATCATAAAGCAATCCTTTGTCATTCAATGGCTTTACTTTAAGCGGGAATATAATTTCATTGTTTCTTCCATGCTCCACCTCTAGCTTTATTCTA
>NZ_FZPK01000072.1 GCF_900198625.1 Helicobacter rappini
TGTTGTGTGAGTGTTTGGGATAGAGGAGTGTTGGGTAGAGCAGTAGATATAGAGTTCATTAATATGGAGCGTGAAATTACCCTCTTTAGAGCAATCGGTAGAATGCGCTTTGTTGTCTTTTAGCCTTAGGGCTATGCCAAGTTTATTGACTTTTGTATCTTTGCTTATTTCGTTAGAAATACTATTACCTTGTTTGGCAAAGCCTATGTTATATAGTAAGATATTGCTTTGGTGTTTGTTTATGGTGAGTATAGGCTCTGCATTTTTAAAGATATACTCTTGTTGTGTATCGGCTATGTCGTTGCCATTTGGTTCTAGCTCAAGATATGTATTTTCTTGTGTAGATTGTGTATTGTGTTGTATCTCTGTGCCTAGATAATAATTGGTGCTTTGTGAATCCTTAAAATCACTCATATATAGCTTTGAAGTGCTCTCCAAGTAAGCGCAATCAATCTTTGTATCTTTGCATACGATAAGATAGAGTAGAGAATTAGGCTTTTGTCTTATTTGCAATGCTATATCTGAAATATGCTCGGGATAAAAGACAAAAAAGGTAGAGGCATTGTTTTGCCACATTCTTTTATTGATTGTAGCGATATTATCTATCACATTTGGTTTATTTTTAGACTTTTGTATGATATAAATGCTTCCTATGCTAAGGCTTGGATTATGCTCTTGTATATAATATTGCTTCATTGTGTGTAAAAAGGCTTGTGTGATTGAATCTAGGCTTTGAGATTGTGGGAAGTCATTATTAGTAAAATACTTCTTTATTGCTGCTTCTAAGCTTATAATGCTAGTATAGTATGTATGAGATTGCGGGTGTTTTGCAATGTTTAAAAATGTAAAGAATGTTATAGCTTCATTAAGGCTAACTTTGTACTGATTGAGATTGTTTGTAAGAGGTGTGCTATCATAAAGAGGTTGGAGTATTATATTGTTAATATCATTATTTTCATAAAGTCCAAAGAGATTAGATTGCTTAAAGCGTCTTAGGGCTATGTCTTTGTTTTTTGTGCTTCCACTATTATAGCGTATCTCATACCAAAGCTTAAGGCGGGATTGCTCTTTGAGTGCTTCTTTAAAGCCTTTGCCAAATACTTGCTTGCTATCACCACAATATTGTATGTGTAATAAAGCAAGATATTCTTTTGAGGCTTGGAGTGTTTTTAGATTCTCTTGAGTGATGTCATTTTGTAAAATTTGTATATAGTCATTTTTGCAATCCTTAAGAAAAGTATCTAAAGCCTCTTTGCTCTCATTAATGTGTTGTATATCATTCTCTAAGTCTATGTCGAAGTATAATTTAAATGTATCATAAAGCAACATTTCACTACTTTGCTTGAGGGTGTTGTGAGCTGTATGAATTGTTAGTGCTTCAAGTTTGCTCATTATAATGCCCTATATTCTATTTGCAGCTATTGTTTTCATTTTGATTCTACTCTCATTCTATGACTTTCTTGTTTCTCTGTATTCCTGTGTTACCTTACTCACTTTTACCTCCTTAGATTCTCTATTCTCTCTTGGGCTTTTCACTCATCACTCTACCTTTTTAGATTCTATCTCTTTTCTACTCACTCTTAACTTCTCCACCTTTGACTATCAATCCTTTAGAATCTATTGTTACTTCTACTCCGCCAGCTTTGATGATGACAGAATCTGAAGTAGCGGTTATGGTAGTCTCACCCACTTGGTGAGTTATTTGATTGCCAGCTTGCACTTCGCAATTAGATTCTATATTAGTATAGCTAGAATCCGCAGTTTGTGTCAATTGTTTTTTAGTTTGTAAGCTTAAATCCTCATTACTTGATACAATAATATAATTATTTGAGCTAAGATTGAATTGTTGTTGCGTGTTTAGACTAATGCCATTTGTTGCATAAAGCCCATATCCTTTATTGATGTGATTCTTACTATCTCCCTCTATGATTTCTGTTTTATCCCCTCCCACTTCCTCTTTGCTACTCCCCCCAACCTCTACCCTCTTATCTCCCCCAACATATTCACTACTATCTTTAGCTACTCTAAGTTTATTATCTACACCTACATTTAAGGTATTGCTTAAGCCTACTATAGTATCTTTGCTTAGGGCTACATTAGTTAGGTATTCTGCACCAACTCTTACATCTTTTAA
>NZ_FZPK01000065.1:0-2300 GCF_900198625.1 Helicobacter rappini
TTGAAAAAGGGTGTTCTTTGGGTAATAATGAATCGTGTAATTTCCTTGATGAATATCAAGGTGATATGCAGGAAGATTTGCAGAATGATTTAAATGAAGCACAAGAAATACCAGATTCACTAGATTTACAAGAAAAGAAAGACTTGCAGGATATGCGACAACAAGAAGAAGTTAAGGGTGAGTGAATATGTAGAAACTAAACATATTTAGTTATACTTAAATAATAATAGAATCTTATTTTTGATTCTATGCCTTACTATAGATAATAATATAGAATCAAACAAGCAACACATAGAATCTGCTTCCCGAAAAACAAACAGATTCTAAAAAGCACAATTTAAATGATACTAAAAACTTTTTGCTACACTTCTAGGTTTATAAACACAACTTAAGGAATGATATGATAGAGCGATACGCAAGAGAAGAGATGAAAAAACTTTGGGATATGAATGCAAAGTATTCTGCGTGGTTAGAGGTAGAAAAGGCGTTAGTTAGAGGCTGGAATAAGCTAGGGCTAATCCCAGATAGCGATTGTGAAAAGATATGCAAAAACGCGAAATTTGACATCGCTAGGATTGATGAGATTGAAGCGGTTACTAAGCACGATTTAATCGCTTTTACCACTTCTGTGGCGGAGAGCTTGGGTGAAGAGAGCCGATGGGTGCATTATGGGATCACTTCTAGTGATTGCATAGATACCGCAGTAGCGTTGCAAATGCGAGATAGCTTAAAGATTATTTTAGATGATATAAGACAAGTGAGAGAAGCGATAAAGACAAGGGCTTATCAGCATAAAGACACGCTAATGGTGGGGCGAAGCCACGGAATCCACGGAGAGCCTATCACCTTTGGACTCGTTTTAGCGATTTGGTATGATGAGTTAGGACGGCATTTAAAGGCGTTAGAATCTACGCTTGAAGTCATCTCTGTGGGGCAGCTAAGCGGGGCAATGGGCAATCTCGCCCATACGCCTATGGAGCTTGAAGAGTTAGTTTGCAAAGAGCTTGGGCTAAAACCCGCCCCTGTGAGTAATCAAGTGATACAAAGGGATAGATACGCTAGGCTTATGAGTGATTTAGCCCTTTTGGCGAGTAGCTGTGAGAAAATCGCTGTGGAAGTGCGACACCTGCAACGCACAGAAGTCTATGAAGCAGAAGAGTATTTTGAAAGCGGACAAAAGGGAAGCTCGGCTATGCCCCATAAGCGAAACCCGGTTTTGAGTGAAAACATCACAGGGCTTTGCAGAATGATCCGCGCTTATGCAATGCCTGCGATGGAGAATGTCGCGTTGTGGCACGAGCGAGACATTAGCCATAGTAGCGTGGAGCGATTTATCTTGCCAGATAGCTTTATCACCACAGATTTTATGCTAATGCGTTTAAAAGGGCTGCTTGAAAAGCTAGTGGTGTATCCTAAAAATATGATGAAAAATCTCAACCTTACAGGTGGGCTTGTGTTTTCACAGCGAATCTTGCTTGAACTTCCTAAAAAAGGCGTATCGCGCGAAGATGCCTATAAAATCGTGCAAAGAAATGCGATGAAAGTGTGGGGTGATTTACAAAATGGCAAGAGTGCGTTAAACGATAAGGGCGAGAGCTTATATTTGCAATATCTTTTAGCAGATAGTGAGCTTGTAGGACTTATCGGTGAAGCGGCAATCCGCGAATGCTTTGAGTTTAGCTACTACACAAAAAATGTAGATTCTATCTTTAAAAGGGTGTTTGGGGAGTGAGTATGAAACCTTATGAAACAATGCAAGTGATTTTAGGGCTTTTTGTTGGAAAAAAGGGAATACAGCATATAGTCGTTTAAAAGATTTTTTGCTATATAAAAAGCGATTTTATATTATATTTTACAATTGTAGAGCATATGCACCATAAAAAAGCTCTACACTTATAAGGCTTTGTGAGTATTGATACTTTTTTTTCGCATTAGTTTTTGAACGGTGGAGAGAGTTATTTTTTTTATAGACTGCTAAGTTAATATCAACATTCGACATAACAGCTTCTATCCAATAAAGTTTCACAAATTAGCATTTCTTATATAGTGTGTCAAATCGCAATAAACCAAATGTTGTAACTCTTACTCACCAAAGGATATATTCTCTGTTTAAAGTTCTCAATAATTCCTTTTTAGTTCAACCAAGAAAAATTGTTTTGCTAAAAAATATCCCTATAAATCTTATATTTTCATTGCTTCAGCATAACAACTAATAGAATCTAGACATTTGTTAATAAGCTAATAAATACGCGATAATATTGGATATATTTATCGTATTTATATTTTTGCTTGACTTGTTT
>NZ_FZPK01000065.1:2339-7965 GCF_900198625.1 Helicobacter rappini
TTTTTTTTTGTAGAATGCCGACATGCCAGATTTGGCAGATTTTTTTAATTAAGGAGTCTATTATGACAATTAGAGATGCGGCACATGCAAGAGAGTTAGCACGAAAGGCAAAAGCATTGAAAGCTACACATAATCAAGCAGATAAGGCAGAGTTTGAGAAAATTAAGACTGCACTGCTTAGTCAAGGATATGGCGCTCTTGTGCGTGAATATGGTATTGAGAGTTGGGATAGATAATTTAAGACATAGTCTTTTATTGTGTCTTATAATGCTGTTGTTTATGTTAGGAAAACGCCTATTAAACCATAAACAACATGTCAATTATGCTAATTAAGGGTTGGTATGATTTGGAGGTCTTTTTTAAGATATGTTTATGCTTTGAGATAATCGTTTGGGTTTTGAAGACTCACTTAATTGGGTTATAAACGATATGCCTTTGTGCTAACAATAAGGGTCAGCACAAAAGAAGCTTCTTGGATTTAGACTTTGAGTTTCATGATTGAAATCTTCAAACAGGGAGAGAATATATCCCTAGAAAATCAAGGTGTTATTTAACGCACCTTGATAATACTTTATTTCGCAATACACCAAAATATCGCAATAAAATCTAGAATCTATCTACCCTAAAATCTTTTATTTCATTTATATTTATGATATTTACATAGCGTTAATCATAAAAAAGCTATATAACAAAAAAGCATTGAATGAGCATAATTTTTATATTTATCTGTTAGCAACTTGCTTATTTTAGCTACTAAATTACTTCCCAAAAGTTCTCTCTCTCTGTTTAAAATCATCAATAATTCTTTTGCATTCCTTTTTAGTTAAACCCGGAAAAAGTGTTTTGCTGAAAAATATCTCTGCATACGCACATTGCCATAATAAAAAGTTTGAGATTCTTGAAGCACTGCCAACACGAAGCAATAGATCTACATCTTCGCTAATATCAAGGTTTGCACTGATATTTTCTTCTGTAATCTCTAACTTCTTATCCACCACTCTTTTAACCGCACGCACAATCTCATCTTTTGCCCCATAAGATATAGCGACATTCACACATAAAGTTTTGCAATGCTTTGTTTGCTCTTCAAAGTTTGCAATATCTTTGCGTAAATCTTGGCTAAGTTTGTCTAGCTGTCCAATCGCTCTAAATCTCACATCATTACTTAAGAATCTCTCAAGGCTTTCATCGAGATATTTTTTCAATAGCTTAAAAAGATAGTCAATCTCTTCTTGTGGTCGCTGCCAATTTTCTGTGCTAAAAGCAAAAAGTGTTAAGTGTTTAATGCCTTCTTCAATGCAGACTTCAATCACTTTTTGTATCGTATTTGCCCCGTGCAAATAGCCTATTTTCTCTAGGATTCCATTCTTTCTAGCCCATCGTCTATTGCCATCCATAACGACTGCTAAATGTCTTAATTCGTTCATCTTTTTCCTTATTTATAGAATCTTTATGCTTTAAAATTTTCGCCTAAGTAGTATTTTCTCACCAAAGGATTCTCATAAATCTCTTCAGCCTTGCCACTTGCAAATAACGCACCACTTTTAATCACATAAGCACGATGGCATACCCCAAGCGTTTCGCGGACATTATGATCAGTGATTAATACGCCAATATCCATTTCCACTAAAGTTTGTATAATCTTTTGAATGTCAAGCACAGCGATAGGATCTACACCAGCAAATGGCTCATCAAGCAAGATAAATTTAGGATTCTTAATCAAAGCCCTAGCAATCTCTACGCGTCTTCTCTCGCCACCACTAAGGCTTACACCTTTTCTATCCCTGATTGTTTCAATATTAAAGGCTTCTAGCATGACTTCAATGCGATTTTCTTGCTCTTTTTTGCTTTTAAAGGCACTTTGAGCGGCTAATAAAAGATTATCTTCTACACTTAAATCCTTAAAAATGCTAGATTCTTGCGGCAAATAGCCAATGCCTAAATGACTTCTCTCATGCAGGGGCTTTGCAGAAATATCACTATTGTCTAAAAATACCTTGCCACCACTTGGTTCAAGCAAACCACAAATCATATAAAAAGTCGTTGTTTTACCCGCACCATTTGGACCAAGCAATCCAACGACCTCGCCGCTATGCACTTCAAGTGTAATGCTTTCTACAATTCTTGTTTTTTTGATAGATTTACTTAGATTTTCTGCTTTTAATACACTCATGTAGTTTCTTTGCTATGTATTTTTTGAAATGATACCTTATATTTCAAAAAATACTGCTTTTTTAGAATCTTTTACAAACTTTTTGCAAGGACTTATAATAAGTCCAAGCATGAGTTTTAGCCAACAATAATGCCCGGTATTATGTATGCAATGATTGCAGTCCATATACCGATAAACACGACAAAGCCAATGGAGTATTTAAGAGTGAATCTAAAGAGTTCAGATTCCCTACCTACAAGCCCAACTGCAGCACATGCGATAGCTATGCTTTGTGGGCTTATCATCTTACCTACGACACCGCCAACCGTATTTGCCGCCATGAAAAGCACTTCAGGCATATCAAGGGCTTTGGCAGTAACTTGTTGCAATGGACCAAAGAGTAGATTTGAGCTTGTATCACTACCGGTTAAGAATACCCCTACCCAACCAATAAAAGGTGAGAAGAATGGGAAGAGTGAGCCAGTGTGAGCTAGGGCTAATCCCATTGTAGCAGCTTGACCGCTATTTTTAGAGATGATAGCAAAGGCTAATACAAGTCCAATGGTAAGCACTGGGATAGACATTTCTTTAATAGTCTCACTTGCAGATTCTATAACTTGTGTTGCATTCGCACGAAGCACGATAATGCTAAGTAATGCAGCAAGTAAGATTGCAGTGCCCGGATTTTGGATAATAAGCCATTTCCAATCCGCCCCAAGTGCTGTTGGATTTGTAACAATAGGGGCTTGTTGTATAATAAGCTGATCAAGACCGGGTATAGCCCATACAATATTTGTGTTAGCTAGTGCATTTCCGGGTTTAAATAAATCTGCAAAAAATGGCATTTGCCACAAGCCGATTGTAAGAACCAAAAGGATAAAAGGCATCCATGCAAGGATTATTTGCGAGAGTGGATACTGCTTTGCGACAATGCTAGATTCTGTGTTATTTTCAGCTCTTTCAATATTTGCTGGTTGCCAAAACTTTAAGAATACAGAAGTAACCCCAATTGCCGCAATAGCAGAGATAATATCAGGCAATTCTGGTCCTAAGTGATTAGAACTCCAATACTGCACACCCGCAAAAGTTACTGCTGCTACAAAAACTGCTGGAAAAGTCTCTTTCACCCCTTTAAATCCACTCATAAGAAATACAATGAAAAATGGCACAAAAAGCGTTAAAGGTGGAAGCATTCTCCCCACCATAGCCGCAATATCCCCTGCATCAAGTCCTACTGCTTTTGCAAGTGCAGTGATTGGAATCCCAACCGCCCCAAAGGCAACTGGTGCAGTATTTGCAATCATACATAAACCCGCTGCATACAAAGGACGAAGCCCTAAGCCAACAAGCAATGCCGCAGTAATAGCCACAGGACCACCAAAGCCAATAGCCCCTTCTAAAAACGCACCAAAGCAAAATGCGATTAAAATAACTTGCAATCTTTGGTCTGGTGTAACAGCGATTACACTCTCTTTTAGAATCTCAAAATAGCCGGTTTTCACAGCGATTTTATACAAGAATATCGCAGCGATGATAATCCACGCAATAGGCCAAAGTCCAGTCAAAAACCCTTGCACAAAGCTCATAACCACCATATTTAAAGGCATACCATACACAGCAAAGGCAATAACCGCACTAAGCCCAACGGTAAGACTTGCTGCAAGCCAACCCTTTAACTTAAACCATACAAGACATGCCAAAAATAATAAAATAGGCAGCAACGCTACAAAACCACTTAGCCAAATATTATCAGCAACTGGCATGTAGTTTTGCGCCCATTGTCCTGCTTCAACCACTTCATTCATAACTAGTCCTTCCATCTAAAATTACAAACTTTTATGAGTATAAACAAAAAAATAAATTTTTAAATAAAAATGTTACGAAAAATCCATATAATAAACAAAAATGGAAAAAAAGTAATGTTTAAATTGTATTTTGAAATGTTGATTGCAATACTTTCACTAAATCTTGCTTAAACACTGAAAGATAAAACAACGCAAATCATTTATACAAACCGCACAAAGTATAACTATAATGCTTGGCAATATTGTGTAGTGTATATGCAATCGATTTCAATACAAGGAAATAACATGAAATGTCCAATGTGTTTCAAAAATTCTCAATTTCAACCTGTTTTTAGTCATCACAATACTTTTGTGTCATGTGGCAGATTAGATTCAGTAACCACGGATTGCACAAATGAAGACTATGCATGTGATAAGGCTAAGATGGATTTAGTGCAATGCTTTGAATGCGGCTTTGTCTTTAACGCAAGTTTTGATAGGGAATCTATGTGGAAAGAGTATCAAAAAAGTGGCTATATGTCGAGAAAAATTGTTTCAACTTCTATGAATACTTCTATACAGAATATTAAAAATGCCATTATATCGCATTGTGCCGCTATTAATGGTGCTACTACTATGGGGGGGGGGGGGTAAATCTCATTGAGATAGCCCCCGGAAGTGGCGATTTAGCCATGGAGCTTGCAAAACATTGCGAATTTTTATACACCATTGACCCATCTCTTGTATCCCTTGAGTTTGCAAAAACTACAAATCACTTACATATACAAGATTTTTTTAATTTAGCTTCTATGCAAAAACACATTAAACACGAAATTCACTGCATTGTCTTTAGACATTTGCTAGAACACATTGATACACCACGAGAGTTTTTAGAAGATGTGGTAAAGCTAATCGCACAAGATGGTATTATCTATGTAGAAGTGCCTAATATAAGAGAGTTTTTTGAAAATGCAAGATTCTATGAAATCTTCCATGATCACTGCGGATATTATCAACAATCTACATTGATTAATATTTTTAATGCAATGGGGTGTGAGCATATTGACACGCTTATGCTTTATAGAAATCAGCATTTAGGACTATTTTTTAAGAAGAAAACACCACAAAATGCAAAAGACTATACACCAGCTATGCTACCCAAAAATACATATACGATAATGCAAAATGCGATACAAAAGCTTAATATCGCAATCTCGAAATATAAACGCATAGCATTATATGGAGCTGGTGCGCATGGAAATTCTTTATTAAGTTTTCTTACTTTAGAGAATAGAGTAAAAATTGTATGCTGTTATGACCTAGATACAAGAAAACATGGCAAATATCTACAAAACTCAAAGATAGTTGTAGCAAAGCCATGCAAGGAAACTTATGAAGATATTGAGTGTATTATACTTGCTGCCCCACTCTATGAAGAAGAGATTGTGCAATATTTACAAAAAGATGGATTTAATGGAGAGATTCTAAAAAGTCTCAATTGCCGCTAATGTAAATAGTATGTGAGGTTAGTGTTCTCTATAAATCTTTTTGTATTTTTTGAGTGATTTGCAATGCTTATGGTAAAAAAATAATCAAATCCATGCACTCGCAAATCTGTAGTTACACTTAAGTAGGCTAGGATTTAGGGTATAAAAATAAAGTTTCTAGAATCTGTGCTGAATTTGGGTGG
>NZ_FZPK01000019.1 GCF_900198625.1 Helicobacter rappini
TAGCATAAGTGGGTAATTGCTTTTTAATGTAAGAGTAAAAAATCCCCTTGTGTGTTGTGTTGCTTATGATTATAGTGTATCAATAGCCTTTATAATCTAGCTTAAATAAAGCCTTATTTAAAACTTAAGAGTAACTTAAAATTTCATTGTTGGAATCGCAATTCTATCCAAAGTCCGCAAAATAGGGCATAAAATGTATATGTGTGTCAAAATTTGTGTCATCAGTGTATTTTTTGTGTCATTTATGTATGATAGAAAATCTTAAAGAATGAGATAAGTTGCAGAGAGATTGAAATATTTAAAGCTTTATGGCTTGTATGATTGGCTCTTGTAAAGTTGTCTTGCTTTGATTGGCTTTTGTGTAAATGTAAAGGCTAGTGTGATTTATGTTTGCATGATTTAGGGTTTTTTTGTGCTATTTGTGTAATTTTGGCTGATATTCCACTGAAATAAGGCTCTAAAACTAAGCTAAACTAGGCTACATTTGGCTAGTTTTTGCTTTTTTGATAGAAATTACACTTAAATCTACCATTAAACTTACATAAATGACTTACATTTTCTTGCAATTTTGTTAAATTCTGCTTTGTTTGCTTCATTTCATAGTGTTTTTGTCAAAAAAACTCACAAACAATCTTTTTTATATGTTTTCGCTTATATATTACTATCAACAAACATGTAAAATATAAAAATCTCGCAAAATGTGGCGTGTGAATTGTAAGGCTTTGAGAATGCAAAAATTGCAATTTTGGCTTTAAATGTGGCGTGGAAAAAAGGTATATAAATAGATTTTGGGCTTTCAAGTGTGGCGTGTGAGCTTAAAAAAGGTCGAAATGGCTTAAATGCAGTATCTAGCACATTTAAACACTAGCAAAAAAAATACTTAACACACCAAAATCTCTAAATCCCTAAAGTATTCTTTCATTACAAATTTATCTTGGCTTTTATCATTGACATAATCTTTATTCTCAACTTCTACTAAGGCTTTTAATCTTACATTGTATGAGCCTTCTTTATTAAAAGACTTTAATATATTGTCCTTTTGACTACTCACTTCACCATCTCCAAAATCCCATTCAACTTCTACTAACTCAATAGAAGTAACAATATGAAATCCTATCACTTCATCAATAGCTATAACACTCTTAGTAGCATATATCTCTAGTATAGTCGTATCAAAGTCTGTATTGTAGTCAGGTATTTGCACCTTTTTCCACTCATCTGTATAATCACTGATTGGAGCTTCACCTATTGCTTTGAGTGCATTCACGGTAGTTTGCTGCATATCATAGCTTTTAAGCAAGTCTGGTTTATTTGCATTAGATAGGACATTTTGATAGCTTACCATACAATTAGCTTTGTTTATCTGTGCGTTATCATTGGCACTTTTATGTAATACTTCTGCCTTGATTTTATCTTGCAAGGCTTGGGCTTGAAGTTGTGCTGTTTGCATTTTACTTGCTTGTATCTTAAAGAAACTCTCTTTCACTTGATTTGATAGCATTGCTACTTCTTTTTTCTTACCTAGTATGCCTAAAGCACTTTGATTTTGTGCGTCTCTTGTAGCTACTTCATTTTGGTCTATGGTTAATGCGGTTTGGACTGCACTTTGAAATACGCCTAAAAATGTTTTAGCCATAAAATCACTATAAGCTAAAGCTTTTTGGTCGTCTGTAAAGGCATAGCTTGGCATATACTTTACAAAACTATCTAAGGCATCTTTATATATTTGACTATCTTTCATCTTAGCTTCTATAAAGTCGAAATTCTCTTGGAATTTCTTTAGAGTGAGATTTTTTGTGTCTAACATGTTAAATCCTTTTTTTTGTGGTATAATACTCCCACGCAAGAGTAGTAGCCGTAGGATACGCAATGTAAGTGGTTTATCCCCTTTGCTGAGGCACTCTTGCCTTAAAATGCTTCATATACTAATTCGTATTCATTTATCATTTTTAGCATTCTTTCCCTTGAGGCAATGTAGCTTGTTTTGTAGCGGATTCTATTGCTCTTTGGTATGGCTATACTAACGATATTTAGCACTCCCTTTTCATCTTTAAAAGGTTTGTAAAAATAGTAAGTGTCTTTTTTGTCTTTGGTTATAAAAAGTGGGTTTTGCAAAGTTGGTAATATCGCACCGCTTATATCTATCCTGTTTTGTTTGTTAGAATTTTGCGTTAAATGCTCGTAAGCTTTTAAAGGTTCTATTTCTAGTTCTTTTATAGGTGTTTGTATATTGATATATTTTTTATTTTTTAAAAGATGTAAAAAATCATCTTTTGTTATAGGTTTAGGTAAATCTTGGGCTATTTCTTTTAAATAACTATATTTAAATTATTGTCTATAAGTAGCCTATCTTTCAAAGTCATTGTCTCTCCCAAAATCTTATTGCTAGATTCTAGCATATTTTCCACTTTGTTTGTTGGCTCCTTGCTTAACACTTCCCCTTGCATTGTGCTTTCTGCTATGGTATCTTTTAAAGGTGTATCCATAGTTTTATAAGGGTGTGGAGTTTGAGTATAATTGTCTCTAAGCTTTATTGCCCTTTCTCTACCTCTTAATGCACTATCTATAAACTCTAAGTTTGTTTTAATACTTCTTTCTTTATCTTTTTGTGATACGCCTTTATACTTTCCTATGCCATTTTTGATTTCTTGTATTTCTTGTTCTGCTTTTTGTATATTTTTATCTATTGTATCTATTGATTTTTGGATTTGTTCCTTAGGTGGTTTTTTAGTCTCATAACCACTGACTTGTTGCATTCTGTTTTGCACATTCCTTGCTTCCACTTCGCCGTGCCTTAGCCTGTAATTATCCTTGCTAAGTGTTTCTAATTTTCCCCATAAGCAAAGCCCTCTATATCTTGGATTGCGTGTTGGATTTCGTGGTAGAGAGTGCTTTTTGCCTCTTGTGGTGATTTTAGTGTATCTATTTCTAAGGATATTTTCTTTTTATCTTTTTTATACTCACCTAAAATGTCTTCACCTAATGGGTCAGCTTGTATTTTAAGGTCCTGTAACTCTGGGTAAGCTTGAAATAATTCCTTATCCTGCAATACTTCTTTCAATTTCATATAGTTATTATCTCTTGAGTAGTCATACCTTATGCTTTTTAGTAAATCCCAATCAAATTCCCCGCCACTTTGGCTTATCTCAAACTTCCATTTAGAATCTTTATCTTTATACCAGCCTGTTTTTTCCCATATCTCTATTTCATCTGCCCCACTAGATTCTAATTCTTTTGCCTTTTGTAGCCTTGCTTTGTGTGGTGCATAAGATTCATTTACTAAAGCCTTTTCCCCTGCAAATAATTCCAAGCCAACATTCCTAACCCCTAGCTTCTCATACTCTTGGCTAAAGTTATCTTTATAATTTTCTATAATATTTTTGACATTCTCTCTTAGTTTATCATAGGCATTACTTTTCTTAAGTCCTATCATTTCTGCTGTGCTAACAAAAAGCTGAATAATATTATCAATAATCTTTTCAAAGACATTTGCCCTTTTAAGCTTACTAGCAAACTTAGGGTTAGAAAGCTCTGCTATCATCTCGTGTGAGTTTTTTAATCCATAATCCCCTGTCTTTTCTCTAGCATTCCACGATGTGAATCCTAGCTCATCTTTTTTCTCTACAATCTGCTTATAGATTGATTCTATATTCTTGTGTTAAAAGTGTTTGGTGCAATATTTAGAATAATAGATTATAGTAATTTATGGATTCTTTGTTATATACCCATCAACACCATTTGCAATGCCTTTGGCGATTAGGGTTTGATAGCTTGTATCTTTTAGTCGCTCTGATTCTACTGGGTGAGAGTTATAGCCTATTTCAATAAGGATTGAGGGCATGAGAGCACCTACAAGCACCCAAAATGGTCCCTCTCTTACACCACCATCAAGATTCTCATTATATTTTGTGCGGATTTGCTTTAGGATACCTGCTTGCACATCCATACCAAGCTTATTTGAAGCGATAATCCTTTGTGAAGTAAGGAATGAGGCAATGGTTGTTGGCGAATATTCCGCCATGCCTTGATTCTCAATAGCAGCGGCATTTATCGCCCTCTCTGTCCTTGCGGTTGATAGAAAATAGGTTTCCACGCCTTTTGGCTGTCTGCTTGAACCTGCTGGTATAGAGTTTGCATGAATGGATATAAACAAATCCGCATGTATCTCATTTGCCATTTCTGTGCGTCTTTGCAGCTCAATAAATATATCAGTGTTCCTTGTCATATAGACCACATAGCCTCTTCTAGAAAGCTCTTGTGCGGTGAGTTTGGCTACGCTTAAGACAATATGTTTTTCACAAGTTTTAGAAATGCCTTGTGTGCCACAATCTTTACCGCCATGACCGGGGTCTAGGATAATAATTTTTTTACGATTTTTACTCGTTGGCGTTGCTTTTGAAACAAGTATTGGCTTTGGCTGATTTGTGTTTGCAGCTGGTTTTGGTTTAGGCTTTGGTGATTGTGGCTTTTGTGTTGTGGGTTTTGCTTGTTGTATGGGCTTTTTTTCTGGTTGCTTTTCAGGCTTTTTTGAACTTGCGATTGGGACTATACTTTGTTTTGCATTTTTTTCTTTGATTGCGATGTAGAGATGGTTGCCTTTGGTATTGTATTCAAATTCAGTTTTTGAGGTGAGGGTGATAAGCACACGAAGTCGCTGTTTGTTGTTTTGTGCGATTGTGATTTGAGTGTTATTTGGGAAGTTATACTCTTTTCTACCTGTTGGCACATATATGCCGTATATGTCTATAAAAGTGCTTGTATCACTTAGTTTATGAACGCTGATTTCATCTTTTTTGAACGCTCTGTTTGCATCAATCCTAAGGCTTGATGCACCAAAAGGAATAGTATTTAAAACGCGCAGTGTGTCGGCTTGCAAACTGCTTATAAGCAAGAAAAAAAGCACAATGCAACGCATACATATCCATTTAGCGTTGTGTTAATTCATCAACTAATGCTTTAACGCTCAAAATCTCTTTTACGCGATAGCCATTTGCACCACTGAAATATAAACCCTCTTCAAGATTCCCTAAATGTCCCTTGCCTAAGCTATCAGCTATGCAGTAACCCACTTTTTTTGCTTCCTTGCCCCTTTGACATGGGCTAACGCAGTTGCTAATGCACTGCACTTTTGGGGCATTTCCCTCTTTTAATCTCTGCATTACACCGATCTTTAAAGCTCTTGCTGGATAGCCAACGGGCGATTTTACAAGCTCAATATCATCTTCAGTAATATGTGGTAGGATTTGCTGATAAGCTTTCGCATCACATTCTTTTGTCCCTAAGAATCTTGTCCCCATTTGCACTCCACTAGCCCCTAGTGAAAGCATGGCATCAATATCATTTCTATCCCAAATACCACCTGCAGCAATAATTGGCATAGACCCCCACTGCATAGATTCTGTGACAACTTGTGGCAGAATGTTTTCAAGCTGATATTCTGGCTTAAAACAATCCTCATATTTAAAGCCCTGATGACCACCGCTTAAAGGTCCCTCTACGACCACAGCATCTGGCACTCTTTTATATCGCTCACTCCAACGCTTACATATAACACGCAGGGCTTTTGCTGATGATACGATTGGGACTAATGCTACTTCTGGAAAATTCCTTGTAAATTCTGGCATATTTGTAGGCAGTCCTGCACCTGTAATAATCACATTTGCCCCCGCTTCACACGCATCTTTTACCACTCTGCCATAGTCATTAATTGCATGTAAAATATTTGCACCCAAAGGCTTATCACCGCATATTTTACGCGCATTTTTAAAGATTTCATTCAACGCATTTTTACTATAAAAGTTAATCGCCTCAAAAGGCTTACTTGATAAAATCTTATCAACAAAACCCATATTTTTATAATAGCCCGTGCCAACTGCAGAGATAATGCCTAGACAACCTTCCTTTGATACATTGCCTGCCAACTCGTCCCAACTAATGCCAACACCCATGCCACCTTGAAAAATAGGATATTTTATCGTGTGTTTTCCTATTGTTAAGCTTTTAAATAAATTGCCCATTATCCTACCTTATATGCTATCTACAATAATAATTTTAGCAAACTTTCTTTTACCAAGTTTTATAATAAATTCGCCTTCTTGTAAAAAGTGAAAATTCTCATCTGTTTGCTTTGCTTGATCTATACTTAAAGCCCCAGCTTTAATATCTCTTCTTGCTTGTGAAGTAGATGGGCTGAAACCTAGCTCTACTAGCACTTTGCATATCCACTCGCCTTTTTGTATCTCTTTTGTTTCAATGTCTTTTGGAATCTCTTTATTGCTAAATATCGCATTAAAGGCTTCTTTAGCCTGTATTGCCAAGCTTTCATTATGAAAACGCGTAGTAATCTCTAAAGAAAGTTCCTCTTTCACAGCCTTTGGGTGCAACTCACCTGTCTCTACACCCCTTTTTAGCTTTGCTATCTCTGCTAAACTTTTTGTGCTAATAAGCTCATAATAACGCCACATAAGCGTATCATCAATGCTTAGAATCTTAGCATACATATCATTTGGGGAATCTGTTACGCCGATATAGTTTTTAAGGCTTTTGCTCATCTTATTGACACCATCTAGCCCTTCAAGTAAAGGCATAGTCATCACGCTTTGTTCTTTACCGCAATTATATGCCCTTTGCAATGCCCTACCTACCAAGAGATTAAACTTTTGATCATTACCGCCAAGCTCAATATCACAATTTAGTGCCACAGAATCATAACCTTGCAATAAAGGATACATAAACTCGACAATAGAAATAGGCTGATTTTCTTTAAATCGTTTTGTAAAGTCGTCTCGCTCCATCATTCTTGCCACAGAGTATTGAGCGGTCAGCTGCATGATATTTACACTTGTAAGACTACCTAGCCATTTACTATTAAAGCAAATATCTGTCTTATCTTTGTTTAGAATCTTAAAGACTTGTTCTTCATAAGTCTTAGCATTTTGTGCTACTTCCTCAAAAGTTAGTGGTTTTCTTGTCTCACTTTTCCCTGAAGGATCGCCTATTGTCGCAGTGAAATCGCCGATTAAAAATTTTACTCTACCGCCATAGTTTTGAAAAGTCGCAAGCTTTTGCAATAACACAGAATGCCCTAAATGTAAATCTGGTGCAGTGGGATCAAAACCAGCCTTTACAATAAACTCTTCCCCCTTTTCATAGAATCTTGTTACTAAAGATTCTATATACTCTTTACCGATAAACTCCACACAGCCCCGTTCAATTTCTCGCATGGCTTCTTGCACTTTTGCTTGTAGCGTAGAGTTGGCATTATTTGCTTGCATACTATTGTATTCCTTTTTTGTTGCAATTTATCTTTCAAATAGGTAATAATACTATGAAATTATAAAGATTTTTATAAACTATTAATGTTATTTTAAGTTTTTGTTGAAATGGTGGCAATTAAGGTGGATATTGTCTCGTAAAATCTCTCTATTGCAAGAATCATATTCATATCTTATTTATTACAATTATATACTACAAGCTTTTTTGGGAAATCACACATCATGCAATAATATGTTATAATGCGTAGTTTCTGTAACAATGTTTAGCGGATATGTAAAACCAAGTATTCAAAAAAGCGTAAGGAATAGTCATGCTTAATATTTATACTAAGACGAATAATGGGCTTGTCAAAAAGTTACAATTTAACATCGAAGATAATATTCTCCCTAGTAATATTTTGTGGGTTGATTTACTTCACCCAACAAATGATGAGATGAACTACATTACAAAGCAATATAACCTTGATATTCCAACGCAAGAAGAGCGTGAAGAAATCGAGCTTAGCGCAAGATATTGGGAAGATAATCTCACAATTACTATTAACACGCATTTTCTCGTGCGTATGCAGACAGAAAACAAGGAATTTAGCCTGATTAATGAAACAATTACTTTTATGACGACTAAAAATATTTTATTTACGATTAGATTCAATGATTTTAAGATTTTTGAAGAGATGCAAACACGCATTCTTGCAAGTCCAAAAAACTTTGAAGATGGCTATGATGTGCTTGATAAAATGTTTGAAATTCGTGTAGAAAAAGATGCTGATATACTAGAGTGGATTGATAAAGAGGCAAGAAAGCTACGCATTAATGTTTTAGAAGAAAAGAATGAATACACTTATGACAAAATGCTAAAAGGCATTTCAAGTTTGCAGGAACTTAATATGCGTGTGCGAGATTCACTATTTGATAAACGGCGCGCTATTACTTCGCTTATTAAAAGTGATAAGATTGATAGCGATATTAAACGCAATCTTACTATTGTTTTAAAGGATTTAAACTCACTTGTTGAATTTAATGTATCGCAACTCAATGTCCTTGATAATATCCAAACAATTCTAGCAAGTCAGATTAATATCGAGCAGAATAAAATCATTAAACTATTTACCGTTGCCACTGTTGCTATGATGCCACCAACTCTTATTGGGACGATTTATGGCATGAACTTTGAGATTATGCCAGAGCTTAAATGGGATTATGGCTATCCACTTGCAGTGCTTGTGATGATTATTTCCACCATACTACCACTTATTGCATTTAAGAAAAAAGGGTGGTTGTAAGATTTATTACATAGCAATTAATGGCTAAAGTCTTTTATCTAAAAACTTTGCTTAAAGTAAATAGCAAGGTGAATTTACATGAGAATCTTTTTTGTAGTTCTTGCTTCTATTTTTGATGCTTGTGGTAAAATAATAATATGTATTTCATTTTAGATCTTCTGTATTCGCTATTTTTTGTTTCTTAAGATCATATAATGTGAATTTGAGTTTATGCGAAAAGGTTGAAATATAGATATGCCAAACAACTCACTACACAAGGCAGATTATACAATATAAAAAATTCGAGAATTAATAAGACACGCGATACTAAACAAGATATGGAATAACAGAAAAATAAATACTTTGCCTATTTGAGATTCAATAGGCTCAAGCGAAAATATACAGATTCCAGATTTTATCTGTATAGATATAACAGATTGGCAGGAAAGGCTTCAATGGTGAAATTTAAAGCCCTATAAATCGCTACAAAATCTTAATGGTATTAGATATAGCGTTTCTGTCTAAAAGTTTTTAATACTTTTACATAATATTCAGCTTGCTGTGGAGTTCCTAATGTAACTCGACAGAAGTTATCAAACTTAGCAAATTGTCGTCCAACAAGGATATTTTGATTTCTCATATTTTTTGCAAAATCATCATAGCTACCTGTGATTTCATGGAAAATAAAGTTAGCATGTGAAGGTGCATAGCGTAAGCCCAAAGAATCAAGGGCTTTTGTTACAATTTGTCTTGATTTCACATTTGAATTTACACAATATTGCCTAAAGTTGAAATCAGCAAGTGCCGCAGTAGATGCAACTGCACCGCACACATTAATACCTGCAAGTTGCAAGAAATCTTTAATTCTTCTTTGCAACTCTGGTGTTGTAACTGCATATCCTACACGCAATCCTGCAAGACCATATATCTTTGAAAATGTGCGTGTTACAATAACATTTTTTGCACCATCTTTTAGGATATCAATACCACTTTTAAATGCAGGGTCAATCACATACTCTGCATACGCCTCATCGATAAGGAAAATCGTGCTTTGTTTTGCATTTCTTACCCAAGAATACAGATCGTTTGCAGATACAATGTTTCCTGTTGGATTATTTGGATTGCAAAGATAAACAAGAGAAATGCCATCAAACTCTCGCTCACTCTTTTTCATAGCATCAATATTCATGTTAAACTTAGAGTCTAAATCAAAATTCACAACTTCAATGCCTAGCGGTTTTGCATAAACAGCAGGGAATTCAAAAGTGGGATTAGGATTTATGATTCTAAATGGCATATTAAGCTCATTAGCCAAATTACTAACAGCATAAATCGCAGCTTGTAATGCAGCCGAAGAACCATTACTCACACATATATTGTCTTCTTTTACTTGATAAAATCTTGCAATACTAGAACGCAATTCCTCTTCAGCTTTGAAAGGATAGAGAGATAAATCTGCTGCCTTTTTGTCCAATGCTTTTTTAACAAGACTTGAAAAACCATACGCACTCTCATTGCTATTTAGCAATAATGGCTTATCTCTAGTAGGCAACTTAAAAGATGTGCCAGCAGCCTGCAACGGCGACAAAAAACCACCTAAAGCCAACGCACTAGCAATCGTTCCAGCCTTCAGCACATCGCGTCTATTCATTGTTTGTTCAACACTTTTCATAAGATTAACTCCTTACAATATGTTATATATGCAGTTTCCATGTCTGCAATAATACACTATTTTCACAGAAAATGCAATAAAAAAAGAAAAAATGTAGTATTTTAAATAAGCTTTTTTATGAATTTGAAAATATGAGAAACCTAGAAATGATTATAATGAAAAGTATATTGCACAAAATAACGACGCAAGAGTAACAAAATCAAGAATAACAAAATAGAATCTAGGGCATGATAATATGAAGTATAGCAAGCAAGGCTCTAAAGACACACAAAGCCTAAGCAAGAAAATGTGCGTTTAGGGCAAGAACAATATTATTGCAACTTCTGTAAAACAATATCAAGTTTGCTGTTTTCATCACATTGCAAAATAATACTATTCTTTTTTATGGTGCTTTCAATATTATAGGTTTTTAGAATCTCTTGTAGATTTTGCAGAGATTCCGCATAGAGAGATTCTGTAGAATCTTTATTATTCTCTAGCATCTTTGCCTTTGATTTAAGGTTTTTTGCAAGATTTTCTGTTTCTCTTACATTGAGTTTTTGTCCTAATATGCTTTGCAATGCCATCTCTTCGTCATTTGGAGTTAAGCCAATCAGCATTTTTGCATGTCCTTGCGTTATTTTGCCATCTTGGAGTAATTCTCTTGTTTTATCGCTTAATTCAAGCAAACGCAGTGTATTTGTGATTTGCGTGCGAGATTTGTGAATCTTTTGTGCGAGTTTTTCTTGTGTGAGATCATATTCTTTTAAAAGTGCTTGATAGCAAAGGGCTAAATCAATAGGATTTAAATCCTCTCTTTGCACATTTTCTATCAATGCCAATTCACGCATTTTGTAATCTTCTGTGCTAATGACTATGGCTTGTATATGCTCTTTTTGTAGTAGTTTTGTAGCACGAAGTCTTCTTTCCCCAGCAATAAGTATGTATCCACCATTTTCATTTTCACGCACGACTATGGGTTGTAAAAGTCCATGCTCTTCTATAGAATCCGCAAGTTCCCTCAAACTCTCATCATTAAAGATTTTACGCGGCTGCATGGGATTTGGCACAATATCATCGCATTTAATCATCTGCATGTTAGTATCTGAATCTACATAATTTTTCTCATACACAGCATTAATATCACCAAATAGATTATTAAGCCCACTACCTAACGCTCTTTTTGCCATGCTATTTCCTTTTTTGCTTCTTTAATAAAGCTTTTGCAAGACGCATATAAGCTTCATTACCAGCTGACTTGCTATCATATAATGCAATGGGTTTTCCATAACTTGGGGCTTCTGCAAGTTTTACATTATGCGGTATGACTACATAGCCTTCTTTATCATCAAAGAATTTAGTTTTCACATGATTTAATAAATCATCTAAAACTTGCTTTGATAGATTTGTCCTTGAGTTATACATGGTAGGCAAAAAACCTCTTATTGCTAGACTCGTATTAATAGACTGCTTTATTACCTTGACAGTATTCATAAGTTGGGCTAATCCATCAAGGGCTAAAAACTCACATTGCACAGGCACAATGAGAGAATTTGCCGCTGTTAAAACATTAATCGTAAGCGGTCCTAATGCGGGTGGCGAATCTATAATAATAAAGTCATAATCCATGCGAATAGATTCTATATATTGCCTAAGAAGTGTTTCCCCTTGACTTTTCTTTTTTGCGTAAAACTCAGATTCTATACCGACTAGATTTTGGTCAGTTGGAGCGATAAATAGGTGCTTTAGCATTGTGCTTTGGATAATATCTTGTATGGAAGTCTGCCCAGACATTACATGATACATTGTAGATTCTATGCTATTGCGTTTTATCCCATAGCTTAGTGTAGCATTTGCCTGTGGGTCAAAGTCAATAAGCAAAACTTTTTTATTACATAATGCCAAAGATGCGGAAAGATTCACAGCAGTAGTTGTCTTTCCAACGCCACCTTTTTGATTTGCAATGCCAATGACTTCGCCCATGCAATCTCCTTATTTCTTGTAATATTTAACGCAAACTATATAGAATCTTATCATGCAACACTATGCTGCCATCATTTTGTAATAACGCATCTTGCAATGATACTTTATGAGTAATTCCATCTTCATTGATATGTGTATAAAAACGATGATTTTTAGAAAAACTTTGTTTATATCGATTAAAGACTTCATACCATGTCATGTTATTTTGTAAAAAAGCATTGCAAGTAATGCCATGCAATGTTGTATCTATATTTTTTTGTAAAGCAAATTCTACAATGTTAAAGCTTAAAAAATGCAATATTTTTTTGATTATTTGAGATAAAATCTCTATGCTTATGGATTCTATAGAATCTTTTTGAGATAAATTATTTTGCATTTTGCCTGTTAATAAAGAAAATTTCTCTTCGCTAAAGATATTTAGCCCAACGCCAAATATAACAAAGCCTTTTATATACTGCGTGATTAAACCCCCGATTTTCTCATCTTGTAAATAAAAATCATTGGGCCATTTTAACCACAAATCATTATGAAATTCTCTAAACAACTCAAGCAAAATTTGTCCAAAATAAATTGAGCTAGACTGCCTTGGTAAATCCTTTGGTAATAAAGCAATAGGCAAAGCACATGATAGATATAATCCACATGATACTTTATCCCAAGTGTTTGCACGACTGCCGATACCATTTGTCTGCTCTTTTGTTGCTACTATGCAAATAGATTCCAAATCATTCTTACGGATATAATCAGCCAGCCATACTTGCGTGGAGGGCAATTCCTGTGTCCAAATAAAACGCATATCTACTCTTTAAATGTCTGCTTTAAAAACGCATTAAGTTTTTCTAAGACACCACGCCATTCATGTAAATCTTCTTGTATAAATAGCTTTGTGCTATCATACCAAATAGTAGAATCATGTTTGCAAAATCTCCCCCATCTCCAGTCATGCCGCTTATATAATAATACAGCCGTAGGAATACCTAAAGTAGCACTTAAATGCGCTAATGCAGAATCTATGCTAATCACAAAATCCATATTTAATAAAATCCTAGCACTATCATAAAAGTCTTTAATCTCTTTTGACATATCAATGACACTAAATTCTTTCGCAAGACCAGAATCAATGCCTTCATACTGCAAACTATAATATGTGAAGTTTTTATGCGGCAAGGATTCTAAAAGCTTTTGTGCGTATATGGACTTTTCTCTTGCGTTTTGAAAGTTTGGATTTGAGCTAAAGTTTAGGGCGATCTTTATTTGCTTTTTTGTCTCTATTGCATTATGCGTATTTGTTATAAAGTGATTTTTCGCTTGTGCTTTTGTGCTTAGGAATACATCATCTTTTAGCTCTTCTTTTTGTGCGTAATGCTGATAAGATTCTAAAACCTTTTTTATAGATATTTGAGATTCTGTCATATTTGTGTGTATAAAAGTATCACTTAGCATAGAATCTTTTAAGCCATTAGAATCTTTTATTTGAGATTTTATAAGAAAGGATAATAAGGTATTTCTAAAAGATTCTAAGCCCACTTTTACACTCTTTTCATTGGCAAATAAAAAGGCAAGGCTTGGCAGGGGGAGTGCTACATCATAATCATCATGCACTTTTTCACTGCAGCACACATTAAAGCAGCTAAAGATTTTACAAAGCTCTTTTGGAGCAAAAATTATCTTTTCTTTACATGAAAGAAGTGGTATAAATCTTGCAAACATAATGCTATCTCCAAAGCCTTGCTCGTGGTAAAGTGCTACTCTCTTATCTTGCAAGAAATCCAATATACTTTTAGAATCCTGAAAAGAAAAATCAAGAAAATGCCTATCCATAGTCTTTGGCAGCATAACTCTTCTGTGTTCATAGAGTGCAAAGCCTGTTTGAAACTCATTTAAGCTTAAATATAAATGTGAGAGATTTATCACATATCTTATATCTGGATTTAGGCTAATCGCCCTGCTATATGCCTCTTTTGCTAACTCTACCTCATCGTTATAACGAAGTGCATTTGCGTAGTTAAAATAGAAATTAGAATCTTGTGTGTAATGTGGCTCTAACTCTCTATAAAGTGTGATAGCAGATTCCAAATCATCTAAATTTGTATAGATTTGTGCTAGATTTATACCCGCATCGCCCATACCGCTTTCATAGGCGAGTGAGTAGTATTTCAATGCGAGTTTAAAGCTACCTATGGCGGCTTGCTGATTGGCTAGATTAAAGATAGCATGTATATCTTTTGGATTAATCTTAATAGCTATCAT
Source organism: Helicobacter rappini (assembly GCF_900198625.1). Lineage (GTDB taxonomy): Bacteria > Campylobacterota > Campylobacteria > Campylobacterales > Helicobacteraceae > Helicobacter_A > Helicobacter_A rappini. The sequence goes on from NZ_FZPK01000019.1 coordinate 14,421, forward strand.
GTAATGTTGAATAGATCTCTCATAATCTTGTAAATCACCATAGCATTTTGCGAGATTAAAATGCAAATTCTCATCATCTTTTGGCAGAAGATTCTGTAAAAGTGCTATGGCTTGTAGCGTCATATTATTTCTTCTATAAAATTCCGCAAGATTGAGTGAGAGTGTAAAGACATGCTCTTTATGATGCTTTTTTGCTATCTTTAGTGCGTCTTCAAGGCATTTAATCGCTTCTTGCAGCTGCCCTATATTGTTATAACAAAACGCACATAAACTCCATGCTTCAATATTTGTGCGTTGCTGCATAATCAGCTTTAAACATGCTTCAATGCAGGTTTGCCACTGCTTATTATTAAATAACTGACGAATAGTCTCTATATTCATATAAAACCCTAAAATAATCTAAATAATCGCAAACAATCAAATTTAATACCAAAATAATCAATCTTTTGTTATTCTACATAAATAACACAATGATATGAAAAACGACTCATGTTTGATGAAACTAAGCACAATATTAAGCTTTTGTATTGTAGCTTTGCGATACTTTTGTTTGATGTTAAACCAAGTTATCAAGCATATATCTACCACGCTTCATCAATACCTATGAGAATGCAGCTTGTAAGATAAGGTGCAGCACAATAGGAAAATACCTTGCCGCCTTTGCCGATTTCATGCAGTGCAGAATAGTATCTTTGAGCGAATTTAAAATACCTTACTTTTGCTTTTTTATCGCCAAACTCATCAGCTAAGATTCCCCCCACACTCACACCATCTAAGTCATTATGCTGACTTATCCACTCTATATAAAACATAGATAGAATCACATAGGTATGATAGCCGTGCATTTGCCCTAGATTCATCTTGCTAAAAGCGGTATGTGAGATAATCTTTTTGCCATTAAAGCGGACAAAGTTTCTCTCATTTGATTGCTTATCGACTTGTTTATAATAGGCTTCTAGCTTTTTTGTATTTTTTTCTAACACTTCACTTGCTTCTATGTTTTTCCAAGTTTTGTTTTGATTGTATTTTCTTTGTGTATTTTCATTCGCATACAGCACAAAAAGACTGAAGAAAAATAACAACAATATGCGGTGCATACAAAGCCTTTTTAAATTTTTGTTATTGTAGCTTAAAAACATTATGATACAATCCCTATTTATCATTTTAACCCAAGGCTTTTGTATGGATAAACACTGGAATGAGGAATGTGCTGTTGTTGGTGCATTTAACTGCGATGAAGCAGCCTTCATGGCATATTACGCCCTTTTTGCAATGCAGCACAGAGGGCAGGAGGCAAGCGGTATAGCAATAAGCAATGGCAAAAATATCACTACTCAAAAAGGGCAAGGACTTGTAACAAAGGTTTTTAGCAAATCAATCTTAGAAAAGCTAAAAGGCATGAATGCGGTAGGGCATAATCGCTATGCAACTGCTGGGGCAGATTCTAATGGCGATTGTCAGCCTATTTTTGCGCGTTATGGCTTAGGTGAGATTGCCCTCGTGCATAATGGCAACCTTACAAATGCAAAAAATATCCGTCAATCACTCACACAGCAAGGTGCAATCTTCCAAAGTAATTTAGATACAGAAGTCATTATCCATTTAATCGCAAGAAGCACAAAAAAGCATTTAACCCCGCGTATTATGGAATCTTTGCATGAGATTGAGGGGGCGTTCTCACTTGTGATTTTAAGTCGTTCTAAAATGTTTGCAGTAAGAGATAGATTTGGTCTTCGTCCATTAAGCTTAGGGGAGATAACCAATAAAGATGGCTCAAAAGGCTATATTGTAGCAAGTGAGACTTGTGCCTTTGATCTTGTTGGGGCGAGTTTTGTGCGAGATATTGAGCCGGGGGAATTAGTCGTATTTGAGAAAAATCGCAATAATGAAACAAAGATTATAAGCATAAAAGTCTTTGAAGAGATTCTAAAACCTTGCGTTTTTGAGTATATCTATTTTGCCCGCCCTGATAGTGTCGTCTTTGGTAAAAGTGTGTATATGGTGAGAAAAAATCTAGGCAAACAATTAGCTTTAGAGCATAAGATTGATGCAGATATTGTTATGCCTGTGCCAGATAGCGGTCTTGCTGCTGCTATTGGGTATAGTGAGCAAAGCAAAATCCCATTTGAATTAGGACTGATTAGAAATCATTATGTAGGTAGAACCTTTATTGAGCCAACACAAGAGCTAAGAGAGCTAAAAGTGCGATTAAAGCTTAATCCTATTAGAGAAGTGATTGAGAATAAAAGGGTTATAGTGATAGATGATTCGCTTGTGAGAGGCACGACAAGTAAAGCTATCGTGCGATTATTAAAACAAGCTGGTGCAAAGGAAGTGTATCTACTCATTTCTGCACCACCGACTATTTCGCCATGCTATTATGGTGTGGATACGCCGAGTAAAAGTGAGCTTATATCTGCGAATAAAAGCAATGATGAGGTAAAAAAATTTATTGGTGCTGACTATCTTGGGTATCTCTCTTTAGAGGGCTTGAAAACTGCGGTAGAACCGCATAATTATAGCTATTGTCAAGCATGTTTTGATGGTAACTATTTGCATGATGTAGAATCAAAATAAAGGGGCATGGGTGAAGATAATGCTAACAGTTGGGCGATATTTTAAACAGCGATTTGGTGAGAAAGTAAGAAAGATTCCAATATCTTTAAGCGGCTTTACTTGTCCTAATATTGATGGCAAGGTCGCAAAAGGTGGCTGCATTTATTGTAAAAATGAGACTTTTTCACCATCGCTTGTAATGAAAAAAAAGCAGAATTCCAATATAGATTCTAACAATACAGAATCTACACAAGAACAAAACATAAAAGATATTACTAAATTAAAAATGAATTTTTCATTGACAGAAAATCCGTTGTTGCCTACACAATTAAGGGAGCTTGAGACGCAATTCCACTATCATGCAAACTTTCATAAAAATAAATATGGTATAAAAAAATATATGGTGTATTTTCAAAGCTTTACAAACACTTACGCACCATTTGACACACTCAAAGCCCTTTATACAAAGGCATTGAAGTTGCCTGATGTTGTAGGCATGAGCATAGGCACAAGGGTTGATTGCGTAGATTCTAAGCTGCTTGACTTTTTAGGGGAGTTTGTAAAAGGGGGTAAGGAAATATGGCTTGAGTATGGAATCCAATCTATCTATGAAGAGACACTAAAACTTACAAACAGAGGGCATACTATGGAGGGTGTAGAATCTCTTTTTAAAGAGACAAGAAAAAGGGGGATAAAAGTCTGTGCGCATTTAATCTATGGCTTACCTAATGAAAGCGTGGATATGATGATACACTCACTGCAAACGATTTTAAGCTATGGTGTAGATTCTCTAAAAATCCATCCACTCTATGTTGTGGAGGGCACAGCCCTAGCGCGCATGTATAAAAAGGGCGAATATACACCAATTAGCCTAGAAGACTATGGCGAGGCAATAGCAAAATCACTCAAACTTATCCCGCCAAATATTGTGATACAAAGAGTGAGTGCTGGAGCGCATGATGAGAGTTTAATCGCACCAAAATGGTGCTTTGATAAAAATATCCAAATGCGTTATTTACGCGATAGACTAAAAAAAGAGGGGATAGATTACTAAGTTTTTGTTGCTTTGTATTTATGCGATGTTTATTGAGTCTATTGTGTCAAAGTTTTTATATATCTATACTTCTAATTTTGTATTTATTTGTAATTTTTTTATAGAAGTTTGAAATTTATTTGCAATCCTTGCAATATTGTTGTATCGCGTCCCTATATCTCTTTTGATATTCCTTTGGGAAATTAGTATCATCTAAATAGATTTTATCTAAGATTCTAGCTATCTCTTGCATAAGTTCTTTGCTATCATAGAGATTAAGACATGCGTTTGTATAGTCTGGATTCTCACCTTTTATGTCTTGCTTTTTATAAGTCCTACTAAATCTTAAATCTGTTATATCCAATGCTCCATTATTTGCGTTTAATATTATTGTTTTAGTAAAAACCACAAGCTCATCTAACAAACTAGGTGGTATTGCATACCATACATCAGGATTATTATGGGAGATTGCATGACTATCAACAAAATCGCTTTGTGGATTAAACTCCTGCAAACACACAAATAACGCATGTCTTTTGAGTTTTACAATCAAACTATCTACACTATCCCAAGTATCAAGTAACTCCATAGGCAGTGGCTCTGTCGCACGAGAAACACTAAATAATAATAGTAATACTAGAAATATCTTTTTCATTGTCTAATCCTTAAAAGTAACATTTTGTTAGCACCATATTTTATTTAGATATAAGTTTTACACATTTTCTTATTATAACTTAATCATAAGAATAATTTTAATGCAATGCAACATTCAGTCTAAACTACCCTTAACCCTCATTCAAGATTCGAGTATTTGCAGAATCTAAAATACATTCATAGAGATTCAAAGTATCTTTAAGCGACCAGTTAATCTCATGCCAAAAAAGATTCCCAAGAGAGTTATTCTTAAAAGCTACAAGATTAATATGTGTCGCACCCTCTTCTTTTAACCTCTCTTTCACAAATGCCACCATACCTTTGCCGATTTGCTTATGGCGATATTCCTTTTGCACGCACACATGATAGAGATATGCACACCGCCCATCATAGCCGCATAATATGCTACCTACAATCTTATTATCACAGATAGCTACTACATTTGTATTTGGATTTTTTGTAAGAAATTTTTGCATACCTTCATAGGAATCATCAATAGTGCGGATATAAAATCCCTCAATGCTTTTCCAAAGTTTCAGCACTAAATCATAATCCTGTATAGTCATAACTCGCAGTTTCATAGCACACTTTCTTCATTAAAAATAAGCGTGAATTATAACAAAATTTATCATGCAATAAGATTAGTTTTCCATCAAACACCACGAAAAGTGCAATTTTTACATAATGGTGCTAAATCCTTATGCGTCCTTAGTGAATCTTGTATATTTTTCATATCTTTGGAATATAGAATCTCACTAAAATCCTGTGTGTTAAAATCACCAAGTGGCATTTTTGCACTTGCATCAATACAGCATGGGACAACCTTGCCATTTGCAAGTATTGCAAGCTGCTTTATCGCCCCAAAGCAATAAGGCGTATTTGGATAAATCTGCACATTTGCAATCTTAGAATCTTTTTGCAAAGCAGTCCATGTAAAAGATTTATGAAATCGCAAGAAAAAATTCTTGGCTAAACGCAAACGCCTTTTTTCTGTCTGTAAAATCGCATTTGGGAATCTTTGCAAAAAATATGTGTAGTCATACTTCCCAAAAAGTCGCAGATTGATATAAAGATTCGGGGCGTGTGTTTTTGCATACTCATAAAAGGCAAGGATTGTATCAAAATATTTTTCCATCTCTTTTCTTAAATGTTTATTATCAAACAGGGCATCAAGCGAAAAGCTAACTTGATGTATATGCTTTTGTGTTAATAATGAAAAATGCTCTTTTTTCAAAAACGCACCACTACTCACAATATCAAACCTTACTTTATAATACGCCCCAATATCAATGTATGCAGATAGATTATCCACACAGAGCGGATCGCCTAATACATGCAGACTTACAAGCCTTGTATGATTGGCAATCTGTGATATGATTTTTTCAAATAAAGCTAGCGGCATAATGCCTCTTATTGCCTTTTTTGGCGTGCAAAAAGAGCAAGATAGCTTACAAATATCAGTAATTTCAACATAAATTTTATGGAATTTCATATATTTACCTGCTTCAATATATCTTTGGAATAAATTGTGTTGGAATTATACTTTATTGTGGATTGTTGGGAATATATAATCATCAATAAATACATAGAATCACAAATCAATTTTACTAAAAATTTACATTCTTTATTTTGCAACTTTACAAGCTATATCTATACTTGCAGCACATTTTATTTGAAAGGATTTTTTATGATGAAAAAGTGTATATTAGGGCTTGTGGCAGGCTTAACTCTTGGTGCAAATATAGCTATGGCAGCAGAGAATATTTACCCTATTTCAAGGGAAATGGGATCTGGAACTCGTGGTGCTTTTACTGAAATCTTTGGGATTCAAAAAGAATTAAAAGGTAAGAAAATCGATGCTACCACAACGAAAGCAGAGGTTACAAACTCAACGGGTGTCATGATGACAACGGTGGCAAACTCTAAAAATGCTATTGGTTACATATCGCTTGGCTCACTGAATGACACTGTGAAGGCAATAAGTGTTGAAGGTGTTATGCCAAGTGTTGAAAACATTAATAATAAGAGTTATAAAATCTCTCGTCCATTTAATGTGGTAATCAAGAAAAGCAATCCACTCATTGAAGACTTTTTAGCATATAGCATTAATGCGAAAGCAATCATTGAAAAGTCTGGCTACATTGCGACAAAAACTAAAAAATTTGTGAGTAAAAAACCTAAAGGAAAGCTTGTAATAGCTGGTTCTAGCTCTATCACACCACTTATGGAAAAGCTTGTAGAATCTTATAAAAGTGTCAATCCAAATGTAGTGATTGAGATTCAGCAATCAGATTCTACAACAGGTGTAAATGTTGTGGTAGAGGGTATCGCAGATATAGGTATGGTATCTCGTGAGGTAAAAGAAGCGGAGTTAAAAAAGGGCATTAGTGTGCGTGTATTAGCGATTGATGGTTTAGCTATTATTGTAAATAAGGCAAATCCTATCACAAATATCACAAAAGATAGCGTGTATAAGATTTTCACAGGTGAAATGACGACTTGGGATCAAGTGAAATAATGAGATTAATCTCATGAGTTGTGGTGTAGGATTTGGGTTGCTTTAGAATCTAGCTTAGATTCTAAGAGAGATTTTGATCAACATTCACAATAGCAAAAAAGATTTAGATTTTTACTATTTTATCTCTACGCCATGCAACCACCAATAAGGGATTAGAATCTGTAATCTAAAACAAATTGTCATGTTGAATGTAGTGAAATGTTTCACATTGTATAATTTAAAAGAGATATTTCAGCTATGACTCAATATGACAAGAATTTATCCTTAAGTTAAGTAGGCAAAGAATTCATCACAAAGAGTAAAGATTCTTAAAACAACACTTATTGCAACAAAGTTTTGTTTTAAGAATCTAAACACAACACTAAGCTTTATTATAAAGATTCTAAAGGAAATAAATGCTTAAAGAAAGATTTTTTCACACTTTATTTGCACTTTGTGCGATGGGATCTATTTTTGCAGTTTGTGCGATTTGCTTTTTCTTATTTGCAAATGCAATCCCTACGATGAAGCAGATTGGCTTTATGGACTTTATATTCGGGCTAGATTGGTATCCAGAACAGGAATTTTTTGGAATTTTCCCCATGATTATAGGCAGTCTGTGTGTAACCGCTCTTGCTATCCTTTTTGGCGTTCCGCTTGGGATTTTTAGTGCGGTTTATTTATCGCAGTTTTGTCCAAAAGGTCCAAAAAAGTATCTCATCATGGCGGTTGAGTTGCTTGGGGCTATCCCATCTGTTGTGTATGGATTCTTTGGTTTAGTGATTATTGTGCCGCTACTTGCTGGTATATTTGATGGCATACCGGGCAAAAGTGTATTGGCGGCGTCTTTCATTCTTACCATTATGATATTGCCTACGATCATTCTTGTATCAAAGGCTGCGATAGATTCTGTGCCAACAAGCTATTATGAAGGGGCGTTAGCGCTTGGAGCTAGTAGTGAAAGAAGTGTGTTTTTTGCGGTTTTACCTGCGGCTAAATCAGGCATTCTAGCATCAGTTATACTTGGCGTTGGTAGGGCTATTGGCGAGGCTATGGCTGTTATTATGGTTGCTGGGAATCAGGTGCAGCTTCCAAGTAGTGTGCTTGATGGTGTAAGGACATTAACGACAAATATCGTGCTTGAGATGAGCTATGCAGAAGGCTTACATAGAGAAGTATTAATCGCAAATGCTGTCGTGTTATTTGTATTTATCTTGCTGATAAATGTATGTTTCAATCTTATTAAAAAAGAGAAGATTTAGAATCTTTGCTTATTTACTCTATCTATTTTTGCTTAAGTGTGGAATAAATGAGCTTTCTAATATGTCATATTGGGGTTTAACATACATGCTTGCTTTTAGAAAGCAATATTAAATTCACTTTGAGAAATTTTACAAACCCTTTAAACAGATAAGAATATAAAAGAGATTTTTTAGGCATCACTAACCTTAAGTTGCGGTTCTAAATACAGCTTATTTATCAAAAACTTTCTTCGTAATTGTAAATATAGAATCTAATCCCGCACTTAACATATTGCTATGAGTTTTCATTAATGCGTTACATTTGGGACAAATTATAGCCGCAATATCTTCAGCACCAAAACAATCACTTTTTGCTTGATGGTATTTCACATGTCCGCATTTTTTACATACATAAAATACAGGTCTTGGTTGTATCATAATAATGCTCCAGAAAGTTATTTTGATAGAGTATTTGATAAGTGATTCTAGTTTCATTTTATATGGTATTCAATATGAATTAAATAATTTTATATTTTTTCAATTTCAATTAATTCCGCTTCACTCTTTCGCAGTGCCACTTGTGTGCCATTCACATATACACTATAAGTGTGTTGCCACATTGAGACATATCCAAGTCGCACAGAAGCCCCTTCATAAATACCTAGAGAATGCAGTCTTTGTGCGAGTAGATTCTGCATATTACATACAGATTTTATCCTATATGTTTCATTATGTTGCATATCAAGCAAAGTCATAATCACCACCACAATAATGTCTATTTTCAAAGTAAAAACTCTGTAAAATAGTAACATAAAAATATAAATTCGCAATCTTTATGCTACAATTTCGTTTTTAAGGTTACAATAAGCAATGAGACCTTGTTAGTGATGATGCCAGAGCGATTTATAAGGAAATATTATGAAATTTCACCAGCATATCTCTGTTTTGCCTACTTATGAAGTTGGAAAACCACTAGAGCTTGTTATGCGTGATTACAATATTGAGCCACAAAATATTATTAAGCTTGGTAGCAATGAAAATCCGCTAGGCACATCGCCGCTTGCAAAGGAAGCAATCCTTGAGAATGCGTGTAATGCATATATATATCCCGATGATTCTTACTATGAGCTTAAAGAATCTCTAGCAAAAAAATATGATATAGAAAGCAATCAAATCATTATTGGTAGTGGTAGCGACCAAATAATTGAGTTTTGCATACATGCAATTTGTGATAAAAATACTAAGGTGCTTATGGCAAAAACGACTTTTGCAATGTATGCTATCTATGCAAAGCATTGCAATGCTACTATTTTACGCACACCTGATTTTTTTCATAATCTAGATTCTATGTTGCAATATTATGAAGCACATAAGCCTAGCATAATCTTTCTATGTACGCCAAATAATCCGCTTGGAGAAGCGTTGCCTAAATCTCAAGTGATTGATTTTTTAAAAAAAATTGATAGAGAGAGTCTTGTAGTCCTAGATTGTGCATATATGGAGTATTGTGCGTATAAAGATTCTAATTATGCGATTAGTCCTAAGGATATTATAGATTTTCCAAATGTAATTTATCTGGGGACTTTTTCTAAAATATATGGACTAGGTGGTATGCGTGTTGGATATGGTATCGCAAATAAGACTATAATTGACACATTAAATAAGATAAGACCACCTTTTAATATCACGACTTTAAGTCTTAAAGCCGCTAGTGCTAGTCTTTTTGATGAAGAGTTTTTGCAAGATTCTGTTAAGAATAATTTTAGTGAAATGGAGAAATACAAGCAATTTGCAAAGCAATATGAGATTGATATTTTGGAATCTTATGCAAATTTTGTTACTTTTATATTGCATAATAAGTTAAATTCTACTAAAATAAGCAATTTATTATTACGGCAAGGAATTGTTGTGCGAGATTTGGCAAGTTACGGACTTAATGCCGTGCGGATTACGATTGGAATCTCACAGCAAAATGACATTGTCATACAAAAATTAACAGATATACTACAAGATTTATAAATATTTTAAGGAAGGTGAGTTTTGGATTTTAAAGCGATATTTACGCAGTTACAAAATTTAATTAAAAAATTAAATCGAAAACAACAAATTGTTATTCTTGTAACTGTTGTTGTTTTTGTTGCTTTTTTATCATATCTCATTGTATCCTCTCTAGGTTCAAAGAAAGGGGATAGCGTCGATGGTTTTGGGATTCTCTTTTCAGCTGAGAATCCAGCAGATGCAGGGTCTGCGATAAGCTATCTTAAGCAGCAAAATATCCCCTATAAAATGATTAATGACAACACTATTGCAGTGCCACAAGACCAAGTCTTTGTTTTGCGTAATGAGCTTGCTGCACAGGGCATTATAAAAGGCAGGGTTGATTATGATATTTTTAATGAAAATAGCTTTGGTGCAACACAAAGTGAATTTGATGTTAAAAAACTGCGTGCAATTAAGGGACAATTAGAAAAGACATTAATGGCATTAGCCCCCATACAAGATGCAAGAGTTGAGATTGCAGAACCAAAAGATGATGTATTTGTAAAAACTCGTGCTGTGCCTAGTGCAAGTGTAGCATTAACGCTTAGAGATGGCATGACACTCACACAGAATCAAATCTTTGGTATTCAAAACCTTATTGCAAATTCATTCAATGGACTTAAACCAGAAAATGTTATCATGGTGGATCAATATGGTAATCCACTAAATAAACGCGATGAAGCAACCATTGAAAACGAACAAGCGTTTAAAAACTTTGCTTATAAGGTGCAGGCAGAACAAGAGATTGCAAATAAGATTAGACAATCATTAAGCAGGCTTGCTGGTGGCACAGACAGAATGACTGTGAGTGTGAATCTAGATTATGATTTTGGTAAGCAAGAAAGTACGGAAGAAATATATAGCAAAGAATCTGCTGTTGCAAGTGAGTCGGGTAAAGAGATAGAGAGAAAGGGACTTGCACCAAAAGATCCGGGTGGCGTCCCGGGTGTTATTAATAACATTGCTGAAGTTAAAGACTTAGATTCCAATAATAGAGAAGAGTATAGAGAAAGTCAGTTTGTTAAAAACTATATGCCCGATAAAAAGACAACGACTATGCGATTGCAAACCCCCCAACTTAAACGCATGACTGTTGGTGTTGTGATTGATGGGACTTATACTGAAGAGACAAATGAAGAAACGGGCTTTATTACAATGAAATATACCCCAAGAAGCCCAGAAGAGCTTGCAGAGATTAAAAAAATTGTCGAAGCAAGTTCAGGTTATGATGAAAGTCGTAATGATATTGTAAGCGTTATTGCTGGGCAGCTTAATGCTATTGGTTCTGGCACACCACCATTAACAAACTTTGAAAAAGTAGCCCAAGCGGTTGAAAAATATCTCGGTCCATTTATGCCGTTACTACGATATGTGCTTGTTGTTATCGTGCTATTCTTCTTCTATAAAAAGGTTATTGCACCATTTGCGGAGCGTATGCTTGAAGTGCATGAAGAAGAGGAGACAGAGAAACAACCGCTATTTGACTTTGATGATGATGATGATACACTAAACAGAGCGAATGAAATGCGTAAAAGAGTGGAAGAGCAGCTTGGCATTGGCGGTGGATTCAACGAAGATGCTGTAAAATATGATGTGTTGTTAGAAAAAATCAAAGAAGCAGTGAGAACGAAACCAGATGAGATAGCAGGTTTATTTCAAGCACTCATACGCGATGAAATCGAAATGAAATAAGGGGCAAAAATGGCAATGACCTTAACTCCAAAGCAACGAGCTCAATATGATGAACTCTCTATGTCTGAAAAAGTAGCAATTCTACTCATTCAAGTTGGTGAAGAAATCACAAGCGAAGTATTCCATCATTTGGATATAGAATCTATTACTGAAATCAGTAAGCATATTATGCAATTAGGTGGCACAGACAAGGCTGTGGGTGCTGCTGTATTGGAAGAGTTTTACACTATATTGCAGTCTAATCAATATATTAATTCTGGCGGTGTTGATTATGCAAGAGAATTGCTTATTAAAACACTTGGACCAGATATTGCAAAGAGAGTGCTTGATAAACTTGCAAAAACTATGCAATCTACCAAGAATTTTGGTTATTTGGATAAGGTAAAGCCGCAACAACTTGCAGACTTTATTGTAAATGAGCACCCGCAGACAATAGCCCTAATTCTAGCACATATGGATTCTGGTGGTGCAGCAGAAACTTTGGGCTTTTTTACAGATGAGCTGCGTGCGGAAATTTCTATCCGTATGGCAAACTTAGGGGATATTTCACCTTCTGTTGTAAAAAGAGTTTCAGCAGTGCTAGAGCAACAAGTAGAATCTCTTACAAGCTATAAAGTCGAAGTTGGTGGTCCTCGTGCTGTTGCTGAAATGTTTAACCGCATGGGACAAAAAACCGCAAAAGCTACATTGGCACAGATAGAGCAAAGAGACGAGCAGCTTGCCAATGAGATTAAAGAAATGATGTTTACTTTTGAAGATATGATTAAGCTTGATAAGTCCGCTATCATTGAGATTCTAAAAGTTGCAGATAAGAAGGATTTAGCATTGGCATTGAAATCAAGTGCCGATGAATTGAAGCAGAAGTTTATGAGTAATATGAGTTCGAGAGCAAGTGAGCAGTTTGCTGAAGAGATTCAGTTTTTAGGTGCGGTTAAAGTGCGTGATATAGAAGCGGCACAAAGAAAGATTATTGAGATAGTTCAAAATCTATCAGAACAAGGCTTAATACAATTAGGAGAACAAGACGATGTTATCTCGTAATCACAATCTCATACAAGATGAACAAAAAGGTGATCACTCAATCAATAAATATGAGTTTAAAGCTATTGTGCCTTTAGAGATTCAGACAAATACAGATTCCACTGAAAATACAACCGATGAGCAAAATGTAGAGCAAGTGAATGCATATCGTCCGCCAACTATGAACTCTTTAGAAAAGGAATTAATCGAAAAGCTATTGCATAAAAGTGATGAGTTATCCGGGAATCTTGCAAAGCTTGAAATGCAGTTTGAAAAAAATCAAGTAAGCATGCAAGAAACACTTGAAAAAACAAGCGATGAGTCATATAAAAGGGGATTTGAAGAGGGAAAAAATGAAGCAAAACAAGCAATGGAAGCAGAGATACAAGCAGAGCGTGAAAAGATAGTGCAATCATTGATCACTTTAGAAAATACACTAAAACAATCACAAATCCATCTTGAAGCCCTTGAAAAAGAGTTAAGTTCTATTGCTATTGATATGGCAAAAGAAGTTATAGTAAAAGAAATTGAGGAAAATTCACAGCGGGTTGCTTTGGAACTTACAAGATCTTTACTATCAAATATTATGGAAGCAACACAAATTGGTATTAAGGTCAATCCTATTGATTATGTATATTTGAAGGAAAATCTAAAGGATAAAGAAAAAATACAGATTGAAGCGGATAATGCCATTTCTCGCGGTGGCGTTGTTATCTCATCAAATCTTGGTAATCTCGATGGAAATGTAATGTCTCGCTATAAGATGCTGAAGCAATCAGTGTTGGATAATTTAAATGATTAGAATCTAGGATAAAAATCATGGCAATTTTATTCCCTGCAATAGATCTGTTAAACGGAAAGGCTGTGCGTTTAACAAAGGGTGAGAAAAAAAGTGCTAAAGAGTATGGTGATGCCCTTGATTTTGCGAAATATTTTGAAGATTGCGGTGCAAAATGGCTTCATATAGTGGATTTAGATGGTGCGTTTGAGGGAAGTCCAAAAAATCTTAGTGTCATAGAAAATATTGCAACTGAAACTAACCTGCAAATACAAGTTGGCGGTGGAATCCGCACTGAAGACACTATAAAAAATTACCTAAATGCTGGTGTATGTCGCACGATTTTAGGCTCTATCGCCCTGCAAAATCTAGATTGGACTATCTCAATGGCGGAAAAATATCCAATCGCTTTAAGCATAGATTCTAAAGATGGCAATATTGCTACTCATGGTTGGGTAAATGTGAGTGAAATAAAAGCAATTGATTTTGCCGAGAAACTAAAATGCAGTAGTGTGCAGGCAATAGTTTGCACGGACATTCAACAAGATGGTATGCTTTCTGGTATTAATTTTGCTTTAACTGAAGAGATTGCGGAAATTAGTGGCATTTTTACCATCGCAAGTGGTGGTTTTTCTGGACAGAAAGATTTAGATATGTTGCATAATTACCCAAAAGTTGGTGGTGTAATCATAGGAAAGGCATTTTATGAAGGTAAGCTTGATTTTAAAAATGTAAAATTTTAATCTTGGTTATTAAAAGTATGTTATAATACACCGATGAAGATTTAATTAATTTATAAGGAGCAAACATTGAAATTGCTTGTAGTTGATGATAGTTCTACGATGAGACGGATTATTAAAAACACTCTTCAAAGACTTGGTTATGAAGATATTTTAGAGGCTGAGCATGGAGTTGAAGCTTGGAATCAGATGAGTACTATTGAGGGTATTAATGTCTTGATTACAGACTGGAATATGCCAGAGATGAATGGCTTAGAGCTTGTAAAAAAAGTGCGTGCAGAAGAAAAGTATAAAGATATTCCAATTATTATGGTAACAACTGAAGGTGGAAAATCAGAGGTTATAACTGCGTTAAAAGCAGGAGTTAATAACTATATTGTCAAGCCTTTTACACCACAGGTTTTAAAAGAGAAACTAGAAGTTGTGCTAGGAATTAACGAGTAATTGTTTGGCTTTCTAATACCCATTCACGCTTATCTAAAGAGACATTACATAAGCGTGAGAATTGTAAAATCCTATTAGAATAAATAAGAATAGTTCGCACCTAAGAATACTTGAAATCCTATGATATTTTCTGTCGCTTTTGAGTGTGTAACGACACTTTTTGTTGAAAACTCAAATTGATGATGTCTTGCCACAAGTGTTCTAACTCCAAAGTTTAGCCCTATAGTAACACCACTAAAACTTGGAATATCCATGTTTTGAATCGTAAGTGCGCTACCGCCCGGATATAGCGTAGTCATATATCCAGCCCCCATGCCGACATATATACCAACTCTTTGAGATTCTGTGCTAGTGAAATCATGTAAAAAATCCATATTTATATCACCAATCATGGTAATACCAGACACTTTTAAATCACCAAAAGCATAACTTGGCGCACCAAAAACACCACCAATGCTAAGGTAATATCTCATGCCATTTTCTCTATCAAAATATCTCTGTCCACCTATACGCAGATTGAGACCAAAACCCGCATTAACTTGCATTGTCTCTTTAGCTGGGACACCGCCTTGCCCAGCGTTACCACTAATTGTTAATCCTGTATTTGTAAGTGCTCCAACAGAACCACCAAAATCAACACCAAGAAAAAAGCCATTCCCTTTACTATCAGCAAATGACATATTGACACAAATACAACTTGCAACAACAACACTCAATAGATGCTTTTTCATACATATCCTTTATAAAAAATCCATAACATAATCGTTCATTTACACTTTTTTTAAAACTATAAAATACAGATAACACATTTTTTTTGCTACCAGCACAATAAATACGAGTAATGATTTTATATGTTGGTCTAGCGGTTATATAGCTTTTAATCCCACAAATAGCAATATATAAAATACTTAGAAGCTCTCATAAATCTATATTTTGGATTACAACAACAAATCACAAAGCAATATTAAGTTTTTTTGGTGAATTAGTCGTTAGAATCTTATTTGTGCGTTGCTTCAAATTAATGAATATAATGAATTTATAGCAATGCGCTAAGATTTGTGCCGATAAACTCTCGCCCTAATTCCCTAGCACACTCAAACACGCTAAAGCTCCCACTTGCTGGATCAAGCACCAAATCGCCCTTATTTGTGCAAGATTCTATTAAAGCCTTTTGCAATCCTTTGGGTTTTGAATGCGGATGGATTTTTAGCTCATCATTTGGAATCTTCTCACTCCACACATCGCGGATATTATGCAATCGCCAAGTATTTTTAGCCCTAACTGGTGCTTTTTGCAAAACAAGCAGATACTCGCTCTGTCGCCTTGTGCGATAGCCCATACCCATTTTGAGCTTATCCCAAGTGATGAGATCTACCACCTGCAAACTTGTTTGTTCCACCCACGCTTTTACCCCCTCGCATAGATGAAACTTATCAATCCACAGCATCAAATAACAGCTAGGCTTTAGCACTCTATCAATCTCGCATATAAAGCTTTGAATCTGTTCTTCACTCATCTGCACAAGTGTGCTTCTGCCCTTTTGTCGCTTCCCTTCGTTACCATAACGCATTTTATCAAGCACCCCACGATACTGCGGATCAAAAAAACACAAATCAACACTGCAAGATTCTAAACTTCCCATAAGCTCTAAGCCATCAATATTAAGTCTAGTATTCAGCGGATATTTTGTTTTAGATTCCATAATTACACCTTCATTGTTGTTGTAATTTTTGCTTGATTTTATTATGAACACTTTCTATTTTTAATAATTCATCTATTACAAATTCAAAATTGCTATTACACGCTTCGTGTCTTTGCCTATCAATCCTTGCTTTATCAATTCCTAAAATATTGCAAAATTCATCTCCACTCATTGCTTCTTTTTCTGAAATATAGCCTTAAAGCCACTTACAATTTTTGTTTTGTCGTGCTGATTAAACATACAGACCTTAATCTCAGACTGCCAAGGATATGGCAATTTATTAGCAAGTGCATTTGAGTATGTGCTAAGATTATTGACTTCTCCTTGTGATTTTTTCGTATCAAAATTATCACCATCTACCATCTTATGATTATAGAATCTAAGCTAGGATTTCGAACGAACTACTTAAGATTCTAGCCTAAAAGCCATATTGAAAATCTAATCAACCACCACTCATAAATTGTAAAAGCTCTAGCTTATCATGTTCTTTCAAATGCACTTGTGTCCATGTGTCTTTTTTTATTACATTTGCATTTAGAGAAATTGCTACGATTTTATCTTCTACTTCTAATTGCTCTAAAAGCTGTGTGATTGTGATGTTATCCGCTATATTTTGATGTTCGCCATTAATAGAAATTTGCATGATATTCTCCTAATAAAAAGATAAAAAACGCTTCATTCTAACATACTTCTGTCAAACTCACCTAAGATTCCATGTATATTTATAGCGATATGCGTTAAGTTGCGATACAAAGTTACATTCTTATAGAATCTTAGAAAAATATCGCAGGATTTTTGTGCTATCATTTTATAGAAACTAAACACATTAAAAAGCAAAAAAATGACAATTATTAATGATTTTACAATTAGAGAAGATGCCTTTTTTATAGCAGATTCACACTTTAAAGAAAATGATGTGAATCTTTTAGAATATTTTGATAATTTTCCCCCGCAACGACAGATTATTTTAATGGGTGATATATTTCATTTTCTTATCGGCAGCGTTCATAGTAGTTGCGTTGCAAATAGGGGGCTTATAGAAAAGATTGCCAAGCTAACTTTTAGCAATGAGATTATAATAATAGAGGGAAATCATGATTTTGGATTAGATTCTGTATGGAGAGGTTATGATTATAATGCTAAGAATCTAAGGATTTATGCCTATTGTATGCAGCCGCTTATCATAAAAGGCAGTAATGAGACAATATATATATTAGCCCATGGTGATTTATGGATTAACAAAAATTATGATTCTTATCGTAAGTTTATTACTAAACCTTATGTCTTATTTATTTTTCGGTTACTTGATACACTAAGTTGTGGTATAATTTACAAAGCAATTGCAGCTCGTATAAATCAAAAACTGATTGCAGAATTTTCATTTTTTCGCACTGATTTTCTACATTTTATGTCTGAAAGGATTGTAAAATATAAATCTCATGTTATTCAGAAACTAATTAATGATGGATTTGCCACAGGTATTACAAAGTTTTGTATTATAGAGGGACATTATCATTTAGGACAACATGTAAAGGAAGAAAATGTTTTTTATAACGCATTGCAATCGTGTTATTTTCACAAAGATTATCTTAGTTTTAAACAGGGCAGCTTGTTTATAGAGGTGGCGTATGGAACAGAAAAAAGCGTATCAGACAAAAATATCCTCCAATGAAATAGAATTGGTAGATTTTAGAATCAATGAACAAACTAATGGCGAAGTATATGAGGGTATCTATGGTATAAATGTCGCAAAAGTCCAAGAGATTATACAAATGCCAGAAACTTTTGAATTACCAGCTAGTCCAGATTATGTCATCGGTGTATTTGACTTACGAGGTATTATTATACCCCTTGTAGATTTAGCAACATGGCTTAATATTAAGGATAGAGAGGCAGATTTGCCCTTGCATAAAAAACGAGTGATTATCACTGAATTTAATAATTTAAAGATAGGTTTTTTAGTGCATGAAGCAAAGCTTATTAGACGCATAGGCTGGGATAATGTCCAAGCAGCACAATTTAGCTCAAATAGCCATAATTTAGAACGCGGTAAAATCACAGGCACAACACGCATAGAAGATGGCAAAACACTTTTAATCCTTGATTTAGAGGGCATTGTTGATGATCTCGATTTTTATAGTGATAAACAAGATAAAAAAGAGTTGCAAGAAGTAACTAAGAAGTTTAGCGGACATGTATTAATCGTAGATGATAGCACTATTGCTCGCTCTTTATTGAAAAAGAATCTCAAAAAAATGGGCTTTACCGTGATTGAAGCACATGATGGCGAAATGGCATTGCAAACGCTAAATGACTTGTATGTGGAAAAAAATGGAAATCTCACTTCATTTATACGCTTTATTATCTCTGATATTGAAATGCCTAAAATGGATGGCTTCCATTTCGCAGAAATCATTAAAAGCGATGAAAGATTCCAATCTATACCATTTATATTTAACTCGTCCATTTGTGATAAATTTAGTGAGCAAAAAGGGCGAGATATTGGTGCGGATGCCTATTTAGTAAAGTTTGATGCACAGACTTTTTATGATGAAATTATAAAAATTTTGGAATAAACCAAAAATATTTTTTTTTATGTTATAATTGGCAGTTATGAAAAAGCATGGATAATGCAATACATAATTTATAGTTATTTAGAGGTGTTAAATGAATGATGATATGCAAGAGATAATGGAGGACTTTCTGATTGAAGCCTTTGAGATGGTCGAGCAACTTGACCAAGATTTGGTTGAATTAGAAAATAACCCTGAAGATTTAGATTTATTAAACAGGATTTTTAGGGTAGCACACACTATAAAAGGTTCAAGTTCATTCTTAAATTTTGATGTTTTAACACATTTAACACACAATATGGAAGATGTGCTTAACAAAGCTCGTAGGGGTGAGCTTAAAATCACACCTGATGTAATGGATGTGATTCTGGAATCTATTGATTTAATGAAAGCCCTTTTAAGCGTTATCCGTGATAATGGGACTGATGCAAATAGTGGTATTGATGTAAGCGATTGCGTAAAGCGTTTGCAAGCTATCTCAAAAGGTGAAGCGATCGATGAAGCAACCGCAGAATCTCCAGCTACAGAGGCAGCACCTACACAAGAAGCACAACAGGCTAATACAGAATCTAGTAGCACAGAGAGTGCAGAATCTGCGTCAGCAGATTCTGAAGAAGAGCCAGATTATGCTAATATGTCTCCAGAAGAAGTAGAAGCAGAAATAGCAAGATTGCTTGCAAAAAGACAAGAAGAAGATAAGAAGAGAAGGCAAGAGAAAAAGCAAGAAGAAGCACAAGCAAAAGCCACAGAACAAAAGGCAGCACCTGCTGCAGCCCCAGCCACAAAGGCAGCACCTAAAGCGGAAGCAGGTGGGCAAAAAGCACCTTCTGTTGCAGTAGAGCCAACCGTGCGTGTAGATGTAAAAAGACTTGATCACCTTATGAATCTTATTGGGGAATTAGTTTTAGGTAAAAACAGACTCATTAGAATCTATGGTGATGTTGAAGAGCGATATGATGGGGAGAAATTCCTTGAAGAGTTAAATCAAGTCGTAAGTTCAATTAGCACTGTAACGACAGATTTACAACTTGCGGTTATGAAAACAAGAATGCTTCCTGTTGGTAAGGTGTTTAGTAAATTCCCAAGAATGGTGCGAGATCTAAGCAGGGAGCTTGGCAAAAACATTGATCTAATCATTAGTGGTGAAGAAACAGAGCTTGATAAATCCATTGTAGAAGAGATTGGCGATCCGCTTATCCACATTATTAGAAACTCATGCGACCATGGTATCGAAGTGCCAGATGTGAGAAAAGCAAATGGTAAAAGTGAAGTTGGTAAAGTCGAGCTTAAGGCTTATAATGAAGGAAATCATATCGTCATTGAGATTAAAGATGATGGTAAGGGGCTTGATGCTGAAATGCTGAAAAAGAAAGCTATTGAAAAAGGGCTTATTAATGAACGAGATGCTGAAAACATGAGTGAAAAGGAAGCATTTGGTATCATTTTTAGACCGGGCTTCTCAACTGCGGCAAGCATTACGAATGTAAGCGGTCGTGGTGTAGGCATGGATGTTGTGAAAACAAATGTTGAAAAGCTTAATGGTATCATAGAAATAGATTCTGAATTAGGCGTAGGCACGACACAGAAGCTAAAGATTCCATTAACACTAGCTATTATGCAAGCCTTGCTTGTTGGAGTGCAAGAAGAATACTATGCTATACCACTTAGCTCGGTATTAGAAACCGTGCGTGTATCACAAGAAGAGATTTACACCGTTGATGGTAAAAGCGTATTGAGACTAAGAGATGAGGTATTAAGCCTTGTGCGATTAGCAGATATTTTCAAGGTAGATTCTGTTTTAGAAAGTCTTAATGAAGTCTATGTTGTTATCATCGGTTTAGCGGAGCAAAAAATCGGTGTAATTGTAGATTATCTCATCGGGCAAGAAGAAGTTGTTATTAAAAGTTTGGGCTACTATCTCAAAGGCACAGAGGGTATTGCTGGAGCGACTGTTAGGGGAGATGGTAAGATTACCTTAATCGCTGATGTTGCCGCAATGATGGATATGGCAAAAGATGTTAAGGTAAGCGTGAATAATCTTATCTCTCAAAGCACTGCGGCAAAAGCTAAAAATTCACCAAGCGATTACATTGTATTAGCAATCGATGATAGCACAACAGATAGAACGATTATGAAAAAATGCTTGAAACCTTTAGGTGTTACAGTGCTTGAAGCAAGCAATGGACTAGAGGGACTTGAGATTGTAAAAAGTGGCGATCATGACCTTGATGCTGTGCTTGTTGATATTGAAATGCCTAGAATGGATGGCTACACTTTTGCAAGTGAAGTAAGAAAATACAATCGCTTTAAAAACTTGCCACTCATCGCAGTAACGAGCAGGACAAGCAAAACAGATAGAATGCGTGGTGTAGAATCTGGTATGACAGAATATATTACAAAGCCATATACGCCTGAATATTTGTTGAATGTCGTAAAACGAAATATTAACTTGCAAGTAGATGGAGAATAAGAATGGATAATAACGCATTAAAAGATGTATTTGCAAAACAGCAAAAGCAAAATGTGGGAGAAGAGTTGCATAGTGATTCTGAACATATCGTGCAATTAATTGGTTTTGTGGTGGGAACTGAAGAGTTTGCAGTGCCTATTTTAAATGTTAAAGAGATTATAAAACCTATTGATTTCACTCGTGTGCCGGGTACCCCAAATTATGTAATGGGTGTATTTAACCTGCGTGGAAATGTATATCCACTCATTAACCTTAGAATGAAGTTTGGTATCCCACAAACAAAACAGGATAAGGATACACGCTATTTAGTTGTGAATCATAATGATGAAATCGCTGGTTTTGTTATCGATAAATTGACAGAAGCTATAAGGATTGATGAGAATCAAATCGATCCTATACCCGATACTTTTAATGAGCAAGAAAACTTATTATATGGCATTGCAAAGCAAGGTGATAGATTAACTACAATATTACGCGTTGATAATCTTTTGAAAAGAAACTTCTAAGATTCAAAAAATATTTGTTTCTTAATGAAATAAAGAATGATATATACATCTCGTTCTTTATTTGATCAAAAAGATGACATACCATTCATTTTAAGATATTAATAGATAGGTCTAGAGGCTTCATTTGGGGTGTTAGCTCAGTTGGGAGAGCGCAACGCTGGCAGCGTTGAGGTCAGGGGTTCGAACCCCCTACACTCCACCAAAATTATGCCCCCATTACGCTACTTTCTCTATATAATACTTATCAGAAAGTTAAGGATACAGCATACTGTTATGGCTATATTCTCACGGATAAAAGTTTATTGATTGTGGTAGAGTATGGAATTCCTATAAACTCCTTTGTCATAAAATTCCTAATAAAAGATTAAATACACAACACTCCTTTACCACCCTTTTTAACAAAACATATTGCACTCTTACTAAATAACATATAATAACAATCTTTAATCAAGACAAGTAAAGTAATTCATGAATACAATTAAGGATAGTAGCCAGATTAACTTAAAGATAACAGGCTAACTTACCTTCATGTTTCACAGGATTATGTTTTTAAGTAATATCCAAATAATATTCCATCTGCTTGGTTTCTTAATCTTTATTATTTATAACTCGTATTTGTCTCCACACAAATTAAAAGATCTAAATGCTATACTCATAATATTTTGTATCATTGTATATTACAATGACTATCGATCGTCTATACTATATTCCATAATATTCTTATATTTGATAGAATAAGAATATTATGGAATATTTTTACCTAATTTATATTGCTATATTATATAAAATATATAATTTGATAAAAATTATAAAACAACATGCTATAATGTAGCTTCATGCTGTAACAAAAAGGAAAATTATGCAAACACTACTACTTTTTTCACACACATTTTGGAAAGATTCTAAAGTCAATAGGGCGTTATTAGAATCAGCTCAAACATTAGCAAATGTGAAGATTCACAATCTCAATGAAACCTATAAAGACGGCGTGATAAATGCAGAATCTGAAGTGGCATTACTCAAAGATTCACAAAAAATCATTTTTCAATTTCCGCTGTTTTGGTTTAGCACACCTGCGCTTATGAAAGAGTGGCAGGATAGGGTTTTGACACATATTTTATATGGCAAAGATTCTAAGCTACTGCAGGGCAAGAAGTTTCAAGTCATTACGACTTTAGGCGGGGCAAAAGAGAGCTATGATGGACATCACGGATATAGTCTTAACACGATTTTAAGCCCACTCACAAGTGCGTTTAAGTATTGTGGCTGCGAGATTTTGGAATCTTTTGCTATCTTTAGTGCAAAGGTAGATACACTGCCTATGCAAGAGTATTTAGAGACATTACAAAACAATAAACAACAATCAGTAAGGAGCAAAATATGGGAATGACAATGAGTCAAAAGATCTTAGCCGATAGAGCGGGATTAGAATCTGTCAAGGCAAATGATTTAATTAGAGCAAAGCTAGATATGGTGCTAGGCAATGACATTACCACGCCTGTGGCAATCAACGCCTTTAAACAAGCTAAATTCACGCAAGTTTTTGATAAAAATAAAATCTCACTTGTGATGGATCACTTCGCACCAAATAAGGACATAAAAGCCGCTACGCAAAGTCAGCAATGCCGCTGTTTTGCAAATGACTTTGATATTAAGCATTACTATGATGTGGGGAATATGGGGGTAGAACACGCCCTTTTGCCTGAGCAAGGCATTGTAACAATCGGCGATTTAATTATCGGGGCAGATTCTCACACCTGCACTTATGGGGCGTTGGGTGCGTTTAGCACGGGGGTTGGAAGCACGGATATGGCTGTGGGTATGGCAACAGGCGAGGCGTGGTTTAAAGTCCCAAAGGCGATGAAGTTTAATCTCAAGGGCAAACTCCGCCCTTATGTGAGTGGCAAAGATGTGATTTTACATATCATCGGCAAAATCGGCGTTGATGGGGCGTTGTATAAAAGTATGGAGTTTAGCGGGGAGGGGCTAAAAAACTTAACCATTGATGATAGGCTTTGCATTGCGAATATGGCGATTGAAGCGGGGGCGAAAAATGGTATTTTTGAAGTAGATGACATTACGATTGAATATGCAAAGGGACGCACAAGCAAGGAGTTTAGAATCTACAAGGCTGATGAAGATGCAGAGTATGAAGAAGTCTTTGATATTGAGCTAGATTCCATAGATCACACCGTGGCGTTTCCGCATTTGCCTGAAAATACCAAAGAAAGAGAGCAGTGGGGCGAGATAAAGATAGATCAAGTTGTCATCGGCTCTTGCACGAATGGTAGGCTAAGCGATATGGAAGTGGCAGCAAATATTCTAAAGGATAAGACAATAGCAAAAAATACGCGTTGTATTATCATTCCCGCTACGCAAAATATCTATTTAGAGTGTATTAATCGCGGGTATTTGGAGACTTTTATTAAAGCCGGAGCGGTAGTATCTACACCAACTTGTGGTCCTTGCCTTGGCGGACATATGGGAATCTTAGCGGCAAATGAAAAATGCGTCTCTACCACAAATCGCAACTTTGTAGGCAGAATGGGACATACCACAAGCGAAGTATATCTTAGCTCCCCTGAAGTGGCAGCAGCAAGTGCGGTAAGGGGGATTCTAAGCTCCCCACAAGATATTATTTGAGTTGTGGGGGGGGGGGGATAAACAACCTGTATTGTGCAAGCTTAGAATCTAATGCAATGTTTAATAAACCACCTTAAATTTATCCCTCCTTGCTCATTTCTACACAAAGCACAAATTTACTCTTGTGTCTCCTTATTCTCAAGGAAAACCATAACTTCGTTTTTTCTGTTGTATCATGCTATTGCTTGTTATTTTTTCTCTATCTTATCTTTAAATTCTTTTATTTCATTTTGCAAGGTTTTTACTTTATTCTTATGATACCAATGGGCTGCTTACAATCACAACAAATAGAGAAAAGAATAAAATTATATCTATCATATTAAGCCCTTTTGCTACTATCTATTTCTGCCAACTTTTTCTAAGCAATAGATTCTATATTCACTAACACCAACCCAAGCCGCTAAAATCACAATCAAAACAAAATTCAAACCCATAACCAAATCCTTTCAAACTTATGATAGAATACAAACATTGTATAAGTTAATCACCCCCCCCCCCTTCGTTTTCTTTTAAAAGGGTTTGAAAACAGAAGTCTTAACCGATTAGCTTATACAAAGCGACTGCATAAAATACAATCTGCAAAGACAAAGCTATCATTCCAAAAAATCTTTAAGTTGTCTTTAATTTATCTTTTATCTATTTTCTATTAAGCATTATAACAAGCTATTTCTAATCTCCATATTCAGTTAAAGGGCAATATTCTGCTGACACGACTATAACTTAATATCTAGCAAAAAGATTCTATACCACTACGCCTTAACCTCACAATTAAGAATCTTTTCTATTAGAATCTTTTTCACTCATAAACTTATGCAAATCATCATATTCTTGCTTTGTGAAAAAGCGGGTTTTGCCAACAGGCAGTGCGTTTAGATTGATAAACCCATAGCTAACTCTTCTTAAGTCCAGCACATTCGCATTAAAATGTGCGAAAAATCTGCGCAACTCTCGATTTTTTCCCTCGCTGATACGCACTTTTAGCTTTGAGATTGAAGCACTTTTTATAATCTCATATTCCATAGGCATAAACTCCATTGTCTTTATCTTGCTTAGTCTATGCCCACCTGCTTTTGCATTTTGCAATGTTAAGCCCTCTTCCATTGCCTTTATCATCTGCTTTGTAATATGAGAATCTATTTTAAGAATATAGGTGCGTGGCAGGTTTGAGTGCATGAGTTTGCTTACAACTTCTTTACTATCACTTAAAATCAAAAGCCCCTCACTCGCAAAGTCAAGCCTACCAACAGGCATAAAATGCGCGTATCTAGCATTTAAGCTATCATAGATAAGCTTTCTCCCATAAGAATCTTTTTTGCTCACAAGTTCACCCTTTGGCTTGTGATACACGATTGCAGTGTAGTTTTGCTTTTTAGCATAATGCAGCATTTTTCCATGTATGAAAATCTTAAATTCTTTCATGGCGGCATGTGGATTTTGCAGGGCTATTTGTGGGACTAGAGTTTTTGTTGTCGCTAAAGCATGATTAATCTTTACTGCCCCTTCTATTATTAGCCTATCCGCTTCTCTACGCGAATATTTGCTGTGTAGTGCGATAAAATGATTAAGTCGCAAAGTTATCCCTTATAGTATTTTTGCTGACTTTGCATTTTTTGCTTTTTAGCTCTCTCTTGGGCGTTGCTTGGTCGTGTGTTTTTTGATAGATTCTCTTTATTAGTGCGTCTATTTGTGCTTGATTTTGGATTTTTATCTCTAGCTAGAGTTTTACCTTTTGTGCCTTTGCTACCTTTTGTTTTCGCCTCCTTTTTAGATTCTAGAATCTCTTGTTTTTGGACTTCTAGGGCTTCCTGCTTTGTTAGTCCTATTTTTACATGTTCTCGTAGATAGACAGATAAAAGTCTTAAAATGAGTTGAGCTGAATCTGTCTTATCTTTTATGCTTTCATAAAGATTTATCGCTTCATCTGATACCTTTGTGTTTAAAAGCGTGTTTATCATCACATCGCTGCTTACACTTGGCACTTCATAAAGCTCAAATTTTGCGTTTGTTTCATTCTGTATCTTCTTTAGATCTTTATACTCAAGCGGTGTAGCAAGGGTAATGGCAACACCTTTGCTACCAGCCCTGCCTGTGCGTCCTATCCTATGCACATAAGATTCTATATTTAAAGGTATATGATAGTTGAAAACATGACTTACATTGCGTATATCAAGCCCCCTTGCAGCGACATCTGTGGCGACTAGAATGTCTGCTTCCTTACCTTTAAAAGCTTGGACTGAATCTCTACGCATGCGTTGGTCCATATCGCCATGTAATGCGGTGCTTTTATAGCCTTTATTTTGCAAGTAGCTATTGACTTCATCGGCTTCTTTTTTTGTGCGGATAAAGATGATACTTTTGCTTGGAGATTCTGTATCTATTAGCCTTGTTAGGGCTTCATTCCGTTCATTTTCGTTGATGATATAGTAGCGTTGCGCTATATCTGCATTTGTCGTGCTACTTGATTGAATCTTAATATGCACAGGATCATAGAGAATCTTATCTGCTAATTGTTTGATTCTAGCCGGCATTGTGGCTGAAAACAGCAGGGTTTGTGCGTTATTTGGAATATATTGAAATATCTCTTCAATATCATCGATAAAACCCATATCAAGCATTTCATCACTTTCATCAAGGACCACAACATTTGGTGCGAAGTTTTTTAGTCGCTCATTTTTTAAATGATCTAGCAATCTACCCGGTGTTGCGATTAGGACCTGTGGCTTTTTCTCTATTAATTCAAGCTGCTTTTTCACACTTTGTCCGCCATACACACACACTGTTTTTGTCTTTAAAAATTTACCTAACTTAAAGACTTCATCGCTAATCTGCATAGCAAGCTCTCGCGTGGGCGTAATCACTAAAGCTTCAATGGAGCTATCGTTTTTCAAACTATGGAGGATAGGCAGGGCAAATGCTGCGGTCTTGCCTGTGCCTGTCTGGGCTTGTGCGATAACATCTCTACGCTCAAGTATGGGTGGGATAGCTTTCTCTTGTATAGGGCTTGGTGTAGTAAAACCTGCCTCTTTAATGCCTTTTAACACTTTGTCTTTCAAGCCTAAAGCTCGAAATGAATCTAGCGCACTCAACTTATCTTGTGTATTGTCTTGTGCTTTTGTCTCTTTTTTATTCATTAAACGCTCTTTTTGTAAAGTAAATCATAATTATAGCATTGTTTCTTAACAATATATAGTGTGGTTATTTGTTATTATGCTTGAATATGCTCATAATAAAACCACATCGTATAGCTGAGTATAATGTAATCAATATAAATAGATGCGGTTAGTTTCTTATGTTTTGCCAAAAGATTCTAAACTCTCACTCTAATGTTATTTTCCCGTCTTCAAATGTGATAAAAATTTCCTTATCCGCCAAGATATTGTCGCAATTGTCTGCCTATTCTTGGATGTTTAAGCTTTTTAATCGCACTTGATTCAATCTGTCTTACACGCTCTCTTGTAACATTTAATGCCTTGCCGATTTCTTCTAGTGTCCTATCACTTTCATCTTCAAGCAAACCAAAACGCATTTTAATCACCGCTTTTTCTCGCTCATTAAGCTGGTCTAATACATTATCAATTTGCTCTCTTAAATCTTCTTTTAGCATAATATCCATAGAACTCATCGTGCTTTTATCTTCTACAAAATCTCCAAATTTACCATCATCATCATTGCCTATCGGTGCTTCAAGGCTTATTGGCTCTTTTGTGATTTTGATTACATTTTTAACTTTATCTACACTTAAGCCAACTTGATTTGCAATAGATTCTACATCAAGTTCTTCGCCTTTTTCTTGTGCGTGTTTTCGCATAAGATTCTTAATCTTATTGATAGTATCAATCATGTGGATTGGAATCCTTATAGTGCGCGCTTGATCGGCTATGGCACGACTGATTGCTTGTTTTATCCACCATGTCGCATAGGTTGAAAACTTGTATTGCTTACGATATTCAAACTTATCGACTGCCTTCATAAGCCCGATATTGCCCTCTTGTATCAAATCTAGGAATGGCAAACCTCGATTGGTATAACGCTTTGCAATGCTTACAACAAGACGCAAATTACTTCTACTCATCTTTGTCTTAGCAGTATCTGAAATCCTTTTGCCCCGCTTAATTTGCTCTAGAATCTCTTTTAGTTTTTCTGGCTCAAGATTAAATCCACTCTTACTTGCTTCCCTTGTGCGATAGAGTTTTTGTATCTCTACATAGGTTGCAACCATTGTATTTTCTGGGACTTGCGCTACAATCTCTTCCCTTGTCATATTAGCAATATTTTTTAAAAGCTCTTGATGATTTTGTCGCAATGTATCATTAAAAAGATTTAGTCTATACTCTAATCTTTTTAGCTCTCTATCAAATCCATCGTCATTTTTCAAGCTATTTTCCATAGCTTTTGTAAGCTCATTAATAAGCTTACTTGTAGGTCCTAAGCTAAGCAGCCTTTGCTTTAAGATGTGTTTCTTATGGGCGAGTATAAGCGTATGTAGTAATTCATCATCACCTTTTCTTACAAGCCCTTTGCTTTCATACTCACTATCTTCTTGCAAAATCTTTAGCCAGTCATTTTTTGCATCATTTAGGGCTTGAAAACTTTCAAGCACTTTTTCAATGCGTGCTTCATCGGCTTTTGTATTTTTTCTTGCTTTTGGCTTATTCTCTTCATCAAATTCTTCTTCAGAGCTATCAAACTCAATATCATCAGAATCATCATCGCTTTGCGGATCATCAAAGCTTTTGAAAAGCTCTTTTACTCTTCTCTCTCGATTAATCAAAGCATCTTTATAATCATAAATAAAATCGATTAAATAAGGCACAGAACATATCGCATCGATGATAATATCTTCACCTTTTTCCATGTCCTTGCTTAGATTTATCTCTTCTTCCTTGCTTAGTAATGGAATCTGCCCCATTTCTCGCAGATACATACGCACAGGACTATCGCTTCTACTCCATTCAAGCAACTCTCTTTCTCGCTGAAAGTCAAACTCTTCACTTAAAGATTCTTCCATATTTTTTTGCTTTATAAGATCTGCTTGAATCTTATCCTGCTCGTTTAGGTTCTTTGCCATTTCAGATGAGCTGATGAGCTGCTTTTTATGGGTTTTACAAAGTGTTTTTATCTTTTGTAAGATTGCCATTGTGGGTTCTGTATCAATGGTTTGTGCGATCATCTCATAAGAAATACAATCTTCTTTTGTGCTTTTAAATAATTGCTCCAGACTCTCATTGAGTTTATTCTCATTTAATTTGCTCACTGCCATACTCACTCCTTACTAAGCGATTAGAATCAGTCATTATATCGACAGAACAAAAATAAAATATTAATAAAATGCACTTATTTTATGTCATATTGTAAAAAAAAGATAGATTCTATTATTGCGCTACAATGGTTTTTACTTCATTATTCACGATATTATAGATTAAAATTCTCTTTGGTTTGCCATTATATGCCTGCAATGCATTTTGAAAGTCTGCTACATTTTTGATAGGCATATTTTCTACTTGTGAGATAACATCACCTTTTTGGAATCCTAGCTCTTGTGCCTTTGAGTTTTGCATTACATTACTCACAAGCGCTCCATTAATATCATTTGGCACACGATAGACTTGACGCACTTGCCCTGTTAGATTATCAATGCTTAATCCATCAAATGCACTGCCACCACTTGGTGCTACTTTGCTTGGCTGATTTATCGTTGTGCTACTTTGAGGTTGCTCTGCAAGGACTAGCTTTATTTGCTTTGTTTCAAGGCTTGCTTTATCGCCTTTCATATTGTTTCTTAAAAGTGTAAGTGTAATGCTTTGATTTGGTGGTATAGACCCGATTAGATTCCGCAATTCAGCTGCACTTTTGATAGGTTTGCCATTTACCGCAGTGATTAAATCCCATACAGCTAATCCCGCTTTTTGTGCGGGTGAATTTGCCTGCATACCAACGACTAATGCCCCTTGTGTATCGCCATAAGTGCTTGCAATATCAGAATCTAAATCTTTAATGCTTACACCAAGAAAGCCACGCCTAACCTTACCGCTTTTAATGAGTTCAGTCGCTACACTTTTTACCATTTCAGAAGGGATAGCAAAGCCAATACCATGATTCCCACCGGTGCGTGAGATAATAGCGGTATTCATACCGATAAATGCACCTCTACTATCGATCAAAGCCCCACCAGAATTTCCCGGATTAATACTCGCATCGGTTTGAATGAAGTTTTCATAATTACTAATCCCAAAGCCATTCTTATTTAACGCAGAAATGATACCTTGTGTTACACTCTCACCCACACCAAAGGGATTACCAATCGCAAATACCACATCACCAACAGCATAGCGACTACTTTCAGCAAAAGGGAGTATCGGTAAATTATTTCTCTCGATTTTTATCACAGCTATATCACTTTGAGAATCTTCTCCAATAAGTTTTGCGGGGTATTTCTTTGTATCACCGGGTAGTGTTACATGAATCTTATCTGCACCTTTAATCACATGGCTATTTGTTACAATATAACCATTACTTGCAATGATAACACCAGAGCCAATACCACCTTGAAGTCTATCTTGTGGCACCATATCGCCAAAAAATTGCTGAAAAAATGGATCATTAAAAGGGGAATTACCACCGCCAACTTTCCTTTCAGTCGTAATATTTACAACAGCTTTTGTAGCATTTTTAATCGCTTCGTGGTAAGAAAAGACAACATTTGCATTGCTAGAAGGTGTAGATCTAGTGAAAGAGGGGGCAACCGCTACATCAAGCCCATGACTTAAACAAAGACTTAGTGGCATTATCGCAAGCATTTTTACCAATGTATGACGACTTGTTTTTTTCATATTTCTAAACTCCTTAAGATAATATCTTAAATAAACATGCAAAGATTCTAATATGTTTTCATAAAAATTTTTTAAACAACAAAATAAACGACATAAATATCGCATTTTCTTATACATTTTAAACGCCTTGCCAACTCTTAGAATCTTAAATACATCACGACATAAAAATATCATACGCATGATAAAGTAGTAAGATAGAAAAACAAGCAAAAAGGATAGAACAAATCTTATCGATAATGTGAAAAACCCTATCGCAAATTAGATTCCTAAAAAAAGTGGCAAGTAAAATAACAGAAAAAAACGCACTACTTAAACCACAAAATAGCACAGATAGACTTATAAGCGGACTAGATTCTATAAATGGGGCAACAATGACGCTAAAAAATAAAATTGCCTTTGGATTTGATAGATTAATGATTAAGGCTTTAAGATAAGTGTCTGGTTTATCTTTTAAGGTATTAGAATTTTGAGAGACTTGCGAGTTATTATTTTGTAGATTAGAATCTGGAATATCAATATGTGTTGCACTCTTTTTAAAAAGCATAAAGGCAATATAGGCTAGATAAATTGCCCCAAGAGTGCTTAATGCAATCTGTGCTATTTTGCCATTAAAAAGATAGCCAAATCCAAAATAAAGCACCGCCAAATAGACAATCCAACCACTAGCAATACCGCTTAGAATCTTTACGCCTTGCATAAAGCCAAATAGCAGAGTATTACGCATGACAAGCAAAATATCAGGTCCGGGCGTAATCGCTCCAACAAATGCAAGTAAAAAAAGCGTTAATAAGCTCATACATTCTAACCTTAGAATCTTATGGATAACTAATATTCAGGTGGCTTTGGACACTCAAGCAAAATGTCTGCTACGCCTTGATTTGGGACCTTATTTAAGTCAAGTAAAACTTGCGGACTTGAAGTCTTTTGTGCTTCAAAAGTGCGTGAAATAATAAGGGAACAAGCCGTGATTCTTGGTGGCATAGGTTCAACTTTATAAAAACTCCCTGCAAAATGCGTTACCTTATAAATGTTTGGTGCCATACGCGTATATTGCCTTGTCGTATTGCGTGTATGACGATAGAAAGTAATGTTGTTGTTATCGGAGCGAAAGATAGTGTAGTTGCCATGATTATACATGCCTTTTGCCACTATATTTGTGTTATTTTGCGGATTTAATGCTTCTTGCGGAATAGCTATCATGCGTCCATAAGGCGTATTTTGCACAAACTCTGGAGTAATGGGTATAACATGAGAGGTTACAAAGACAAGCATACTAGGATCATCTTTACTCTTTTGAAACGATTGGCTATCCTCATCTAAAAAAGTATCTGCTAATACAAATGCAGACATCATCATACCAAATAATGCAATATATCGCAGCATAAAATAATATCCTTATTAAAAATCAATAATGCTCAAGCAATTAAGATTCCACAATGAACGATTGCAACATGGGTGTAGCTATGAGAACCTAATTTTGCATAAATCTCATATAGACTTGTCCATCACAAAAATATTTAATTTTCTGCAATAATTAAAATCTCTATACTACCAAATATATCAGTCAAACTTAAGTGTGAAAGTACGGAAAGTAAGACATAAGGCTATTGTAATGTGTGAAGTCAAAGTTGTAATACATACTTGGTAAAAGTGAGAAATGGTAGTGCAATTATCTAATCCGTCACCATCTACAAAGCCCTACTTTAAGGAAATTTTAACAAGTTGCTTACTCTGTTATAATTCTCTTTATTTTATTCGTGCTTTGTATCTAGTCTATATTATGAAAATTAGAAAGCTTGTTTTTGTATTTACAGAATACTTGTCTTGTAATACTATACTTTATATAGATATGACTTACACTATCAATATAAGCTACATACTCAATTAAAGCACTACTTAGATACAAAGGACATAATAACAAATAGTGGCGACATGTATATGTTGAATCTTGTTGATAATAAGGATAGATTTATGTTACTATTGCTTATTGCTAACCTTACCTTTTGTCTTATTTGTTTTATTTTTCGTGTTGTTGTCTGTGTTTAACTCCATAATTAAAACCTTATTAATAAAATCAATCAAATAAACATTTGAAAGCACTTAACCCTAGTTATAACACAAAATAACATTATACTATTATAGCCAATAGTCCTTACAACCTTGCTTAATTTGCATACTAAGAGCCTTTACATAACAACAATTGTTTATGCGTGTTTTTACAAAGATAAATAATGTTTATGCAAAACACAAAGCGTCTATGATATTTGGTATAAAATTATTTTTAAAGCACTAAACTTGTGAGTATTTTGATACAAATTAAAATTACATAAGCAAATAATGCCTTATACTTTGCATTCTTTACTTTTTACTTAATAGTATTTAAAAAATTGATTATGTATTTTATGTGCTTGTTAGCACACATGACATACTTTAATAAACAAAAAAGTATAAAAATGTAACACTAAAAAATAACAATATATTCAAATATAAACTTTTTTAATGAGATAAACATAATTTTAATTATTTATGTGTAATAATCTCTGCTTATGTCAAATTCACTTTACATTAAATTAACATTCACTACACAAGGCAGTGTAGAATGTAGCATGAGATTCTTAAATAAGGGAGAACCTATGAAACAGATGAGCATTAAGACAAAAGTTGCACTCATTGCAGTAGCGGTTATTATGCTTGGCATTATTACTTTAAGCATAATCACCATGACTATGCAAAAAAGCGAATCTATGGAACACGCAATATCATCACAAGCAAATGAATTGCGTATTGTAGATTTGATCTTGCAAGATTCTAATCAAAAGTATTCTACCGCTCTAGAAGGTCTGGCAAATTCTATTAAGTCTTTACCATCAAGCATGTTTGAAGATG
Source organism: Helicobacter rappini (assembly GCF_900198625.1). GTDB lineage: Bacteria > Campylobacterota > Campylobacteria > Campylobacterales > Helicobacteraceae > Helicobacter_A > Helicobacter_A rappini. Next base: position 48,726 of record NZ_FZPK01000019.1, read on the forward strand.
AAGATGTCGCTATAAGGGCGGTTGGTGCTTTCTTGCAAACACATAGACAATCAACTGGTGCGTTAAATTCTTATGTAGGCTTTCCTAGTGGAGCTATTGTAGAATCTGAAGAGGGGACTGATAAGCAGGGTTTGCCATACAGAATGCGTGGGGGTAAATATACAAATGATTACAATGCTACGCAGCGTCCTTGGTATATTGGAGCGGTTGCGAAAAATGGTCTTTATCAAACTGAAGTATATGAAGATTCTGTAACCGGTAAGCCAAATATGAGCTATGCCTATCCGGTTGTAAAAAATGGTAAGGTTGTAGCAGTCGTTGGTGTCGATATTTTATTATCTACTTTGCAGGATTACTTTACCTTTTTGCATGAGAAAAACGGTAGCACCATCTTTGTGCTTGATGATAAAAATATCCCATATCTTGCGACTGATACAGAAATCATTATGAAGAAGAATGCGATATTTGATGAAGTGGCACAATGGTCTGCAAAGACAGGTGATTTTGAGGCATTTGAAATTAAAGATAAGGGCATTACAAGACTTGCGCAATGTAAAACTTCGCATGATAAAACATTTTCACTATATACTTTGTGTAGTTTTGAAACACTTGATGATATAGAAGCACCTATCAAAAGGCAGGGATATGTGCAAGTGGGCATAGGGATACTTTTTGCGTTGATCGCTAGTGCAGTTATTTTTGGACTTGTTAGCTTTTTCTTACGCCCTATCGATAAGATTCAAAAAGGTTTGATTAACTTTTTTGCATTTTTGAATCATGAGAGTAAAAATACACAAACCATTGATATTTCTTCCACCGATGAGTTAGGCGTAATGGCAAAAGCGATCAATGAGAATATTGAAAAAACAAAGTTAGGACTAGACCAAGATTCCAAAGCCGTAGCCCAGTCAGTGGAAACAGCAAGGATTATAGAATCTGGTGATTTCACAGCGCGTATTACAGAAACACCGCATAATCCACAGCTTAATGAATTAAAAAATGTGTTAAACCACATGCTAGATGATTTAGAGAAGAAAATTGGTAGCGATGCAAATGAAATCACAAGAGTATTTGATAGCTTTACACAACTTGACTTTACAACAGAGGTGAAAAATGCAAGTGGTAGGGTAGAAGTCGTTACAAACACTTTGGGTGAAGAGATTCGAAAAATGTTGCATACAAGTCAAAAGTTTGCAAAAGATTTAGAATCTAAGTCAAAAGAGCTAGAAGAATCAGTGCAAACACTCTCACAAAGCTCAAATCATCAGGCAAGTTCTTTGCAGCAAACCGCCGCTGCAGTAGAGCAAATCACTTCATCAATGCAGAATGTATCAAGCAGAACAGGTGAAGTCATCACGCAAAGCGAAGATATTAAAAATGTAATAAGCATTATTAGAGATATAGCCGATCAAACAAACTTACTAGCACTTAACGCAGCAATAGAAGCAGCAAGGGCAGGAGAGCATGGTAGGGGCTTTGCAGTCGTTGCTGATGAAGTGAGAAAACTAGCAGAGAGAACGCAGAAATCTTTGGGCGAGATTGAAGCAAATACGAATATCTTAGTCCAAAGCATAAATGATATGGCAGAATCTATAAAAGAACAAGCACAAGGTATCAGCCAAATCAATGAAACCATAACGCAATTAGAAAGTATTACACAACAAAATGTAAGCATTGCAAATCATTCACAAGAGATAAGCTTTGCAGTAGATTCTGTTGCTATGCAGATTCTAGAAGATGTGAATAAGAAGAAGTTTTAAGGGGTTGTAAATTTTATAGATGCAAGATTAAGCAGAAAGATAGAGGGAATAGATCTGTTGCAGAAACCTTACAAAAAAAAGCTAAAGAACAAATATCCAACATTGCACCAAGAGTTCCAAATATCAATCCCCCTTCCACAGATATACTTAACATAGTTGTCCGATATTACAAAGATGAAAAGACAGGTCAACTACTAAAGGACGGCTTACTTGATAATAAAATTTTATGTGGCGACTTACCGCACTTCAAGCTAACAGATTCTTTAAAAAATATGGTGTACTTATACATCAGCCAAGTATGGAATTCATAATCTAGTAGTTATCATGTCTAGTGTAAGAACTTTGATAGGGATTTCATAAAAGACATCCCACCTTTTTCAGAGAATTACACAAACAAATCTTTTGATTTACCTGCGAATATGACAAAATTATGATTCAATACGCTTAGATTCGACACTCTCATCACTCTTGGTTTTATTACTGCTTTCTTTCTTCATTATATTCTTCCCCGCTATATTCTTCCTGCATATCACTTTGATACTCATCAAGAAAATTGCAAGATTCATTATTACTCAAAGAACACCCTTTTTCAA
>NZ_FZPK01000066.1 GCF_900198625.1 Helicobacter rappini
TCAGGCTTATTCGCGGGGGCCGGGAAATTTTAAAAAGGAAAATTTCAAATAAAAGTTTTAAAAGCCTCTTCTGCCTTTGGTGTAAATATTTCTTGAATTTTTTTTGCTTTTGTGCCCTTTTTGGGCGGCTTAAGGGTGTTGTTCCTTTAAGAAAAAAGTACGAAAAAATCAAACTCAACCCAGTTTTTAAATTTTCTCAATTGTCCCTAACTCTTTGATGAAAAAATCCCCTCCCCCCCCCCCCCCGTTAGTAACGACTTTATTTGTAAAGGCACAATTTTTAAAAAATAAAGAAAAGGCTATGGAATCGTTAAATAATTCTTGTGGTATCTCGCTTATTTTGCCCTTTAAGACATAATCATTGCGTTCAAAATATTGATGATGGGTATTGAAATTTAAGCCCTTAGAAAGCAAACAATATTTTAGATTTTCAGTGGTAATTGGGGCTTGATTTTTGCTTGGCTTATTGGTTAAGTTAATCGTGCTGCTTAAATAACTATAATTCCCCAAAATCATTCCCTTTTGATTCTGTTTTATCGCTGTATCTATCTCTTTAACTAAACTTGGTCTTTCTAGATCATAGGTGTAGCTTTTGATAAACTTAAAGCCTTTATTGTCTTCATAACGCTTGGCAGTAAAGGATTTATCGCTCATTTTATCGCCTAAGTTTTTGCTAAAAATCATTTGAGAGATGCTCCAATCGCTTAGATTAAAGGTTTTAGCCGTGCTAAAAATATGGCTATACATTTTAAGCTTAGAATTTATGTAGTGTTTTATCTCATCACGCATAAAAGATTCTGTCATATAGTAAAACACAATGACTTCAGGCTCTAGCTTACATACTTTATTGAAAAAGCTTATAGCTTTATTCTCTCTTTTGCCTTGATGGTTTGTGTAGTTTTGATAGGGTGGATTCATAATTACCATTAGCTTTTTCTTTTCTCTTTTGACGATTTCATTTATAGTGAGTTCTGTCCCGCCGTGTGCAAATTTTGGCTCATTAGCATTTTCTAAATAATCAAATTGCACCACATTTTCAAACTCTTTAATCGTGCAAATATCCACATCTTTAGAATCTAGCGTGCTTAGATAGCACTGGGCGTTTATCTCTTTTGAAAATTGGTTTTCTAGGTTTCCTACGCCACAGCAAGGGTCATAAATGATATAGTCTTTTAAGCCTGTTTTAGAATCTTTGCAATACTGCTCTAAAATCTTGTTTTGCTCACTCACAAAGAAAAAGGGTGTGTATTCTCCGCCTGTGTCTTTGCGGTATTTGTCAGTATAAAGCAAATGCGATTCTTCTAAGATTTTTAAAAACTCATCTTTTGCTGGTGGGCGTTTGTATTTGTCCCAAAAGGCTTTGTAGGCTTGTAGATTTGGGATAGTGTAGAATTTTTCATTTTTATCATCTATAAATTTTACTTCTTGTTTGTTTTCGTTTATTTCTATGCTAAAGGCGTTTAGGTCTGTGCCTTCTCGTATTAGGGGCTTTTGTGAGCCTAAGTCTGTGCCTACGATTATAAGGCTGTCTTTGTATTTGGTGTTGTTTAGCATATCTACCAAAAAGAGATTGATTAAGGTTTGTTCGTTTTTTATCTCATTTTTAAATTTTATGACTTCTTTCCACGCGTGAAAAATGGTTATCATATTTTTAAGCGTGATAGAGATTTCTAAATCTTCTCTTTTGAGTAAGTTGGCATAAAACTCTTTAATCTCATTATTTACATATTTTATGATTTTCGCACTTTGTCTTAATCTATCGTTGATTCTATCTATCGCATCGCGTGTGGGACCACTTGGAGTTTCGCTCTCCCAATGAAAGTCATTATTAAACATCACAGAATCGTCTAAAAGCTCAATAAACTCTAAAATATCATTGCCATTTTCTTTATAGATTAGGGCTAGGTGGTTTAGAATCTGTTTTTGCTTTTTATTGGTTAGCACGACTTGGGCTAGGGCTTTTGCTCTTTCTTGTGGGTTTAGGGTAACTTTTGCTTCAATGTATAAAAGTGGATTGCCCTTTTTATCAAGCAGGATAATGTCTATTCGCTCATTATCATATTTGCAAAGCTTAGGGTTAAAATACTCTTGGCTAAATTTGACTTTGTAGTCTATCTCATCTTGTGGTTGTTTTGCACTTGCCATTATAATTCCTTTTTCTTTTTTGTATTTTAATCAATCCTGCCTTAAAAGCCATTTCCCTTTTGTGATAAAGTTACACACAAAGCGTTCAAACTTGCATACAATGCTAGAAAATTATATCTCAAAAAGGTTAGTTCAATGCAAAGACGCAACTTTTTAAAATCCCTAGCACTCACCCCTGTGCTAGTCGCTGGAGCAAATGCTGAATCTAGCGATTCTACAAAAGAGGGCAAAGAAAAAACAAGATCGCTTATAGATTCAAGTGAGTTTAGCAAGACTAAAGGCAAAGCAAGTATTATAAACCTTGATAAATGCGATGGTTGCAAAGGCTATGAAATGCCACAATGCGTGAATGCGTGTAAAGAGAAAAATGCCCCTAGATTCCCCGAGCCGATAAAAGACATTCCGCAATATTTCCCGCGTAAAATCTATGAAGATTATTCTAAAAACAGAGATGATATTTCTCGCTTAAGTCCATATAACTGGACTTTTGTAGAAGAGCTAGAGATAGATTCTAAAAAGGTGTTTGTCCCACGCCGTTGTATGCACTGCGATGATCCTACTTGTCAAAAGATTTGCCCCTTTGGGATTATCGGTAAAGACGATAACAATGCTGTAAATATTGATGAACACTACTGCTTTGGCGGGGCAAAGTGTCGCGATGTCTGCCCGTGGGGGATACCGCAGAGACAAGCTGGAGTTGGAATCTATCTTAAAATCGCCCCAAAACTTGCTGGTGGTGGAGCGATGTTTAAATGCGATATGTGTGCGGATTTACTCGCACAAGGTAAAAAGCCTGCTTGTGAAACACAATGTCCTAAAGATGCTATTATCTTTGATGATAAGGCGAAGATTCTAGCTCTTGTAGAAGAGGCGAAAAAGGAAAGTAAATTCATTTATGGAGATAGCCAAAATGGCGGGACAAGCACATTTTATATCTCTTCAATTGATTTTACAAAGATTGATGAAGCGATTGCTAGAAAGTATGGCAAGGAAGATGGTGTGCTAGATTCTAAAAGTCAAAAAATGGGGCGACCGCATATGAATGTGGTGGTAAAAAACTTTGTGAGTGAAGATTCTGCCCTTATTAAAGGTGTGTTAGCCGCACCACTTATTGGTGTAGTCGCTGGGGCAATCGCTGTGGCAAAATCTAAAAAGAATATAAAGAAAGGATAAATTATGAAAACAGAATCTATGATATTGCGTCAAAGTCTGCAAAATCGTATCGTGCATTGGGGTGTGGCATTTAGCACATTTATTTTGATTGCAAGTGGGATTTTCCAAATGCCTGTGTCAAAGCGGTATATGATAAATGAACTGCCCCTAATGGCGTGGAGTGGGGACTATCACATAAGCTTAATGCTGCATTATGTAGGGGCGTTTGGGCTGATATTTTTTGTGGCGTTTCACTTGTATTTTCATATCGCAAGGGCGGAGTTTGATATATTCCCCAAAAAAGGCGATGGGGTGAAAAGCCTAAAGATTATTAAAGCTATGCTTTTTGGTGGGCAAGAGCCAAAGAGTGAAAAATATCTACCTGAACAAAGACTAGCGTATTTTTTCATAGGGCTTGTGCTGCTGCTTTTAATCATTACCGGCTTAATTAAAACGCTCAAAAACCTTGCTGGGTGGAATATAAGCGATAGTTTGTATCTATGGAGTGCGCAGCTGCATAATCTTGGAATGTTTCTTATCATACTTGGAATCATCGGGCATTTAGCGGCATTTATCTTCAAGGCAAATCGTCCGCTTTTACGAGCAATGTTTAGTGGCAAGGTAGATTCTCACTATATTGTGGAGCGACATAGCTTGTGGCAAGAGGGGGTGAAAATGGCTAGGGATAAAGTAGCAGAAAATAATCTAGATTCTATAAGCTGTCATATCAAGCCTTTAGGCGAAGTATCTAACACAGAATCCACACAAAATAAGGACTAAGCTATGCAAAATGTAAATACAGAATCTAGCCTAGATTCTACAAACCAAAGTAAAGTAGAATCTAATATTCAAGAGCCACACAACGCCATATCGGTAGAATCTAAACTTGCCGACTCTCCTGTTGCTATCTCGCCCATTGCAAATTTGCCTATCGCATTATTTGCTTCAGTTATGGGGATAGGCGGACTTAGCCTTGTATTAAAAAAAGCAAGTGTGGCTTTTGGGAGCGTGGCACTTGCAAATGCGTCCTTTAATAGCACAACACTTCATAGCGGAGCAAACGCACTAGAATCTAGCCTAGATTCTAGTTGGCAAGGGGCAGTCGCACCATTTCTATGGTGGGGGGCGTATGGCTTTGCGGTGGTGGCAGTGGTTATTTTCGCCCTTTTGCTTGTGTGCTATGGTGCAAAAATGCTTTATCATTTCAATGCGTTTAAAGCAGACTTAAAACACCAAGTAAAGATTAACTTCCTATCAAGCATTCCTATCAGTATGCTTATTATCGTGGCGTTTTGGAGTGATTTAAGTAGTGGGGTAGATGTGCTATGGCAAGGGATTTTGGGGCTATTTTATGTAGCAAGTGCTTTGCAACTTATACTTAGCCTTTATGTAATGTCTTTTTGGTTTAAAGAGAGTATGAAGAGTGCTTTGCTATCCCCTGCGTGGTTTATACCAATTGTAGGGAATCTAATCGTGCCTTTAAGCGGTGGTTTAATCAACGCACCAAAGGAATTATTACTCTTTTTCTTTTCTATCGGTTGCTTTTTTTGGATACTTTTGAGTGCGATGATTATGCAGCGATTAATCTTTGAGCAGAGTTTGGAATCTAAATTTATCCCCACACTTTTTATTTTTATCGCTCCACCTAGCATTTTTGTGGTGGATTTTCATAGCCTTTTTGGATTCCATAATGCGTTGAGTTTTGTGGGCTTTGATGTGGCGTTGTTTTTCGTGCTATTGCTTTTAAGTTTAGGTAATATCTTTACTAAGCTAAACTTTGCGCCATCGTGGTGGGCTTTTACCTTTCCGCTGTGTGCCTTTGGGATAGCGAGTTTTGATTTATATATGATTGATTTTAAGTGCTTTTATGGACTTTTGGGGATTTTAGGGCTTGTGATGGCATTTTTTGCAGTGGTGTTTATCTCATATAAGACTTTAAGGGCAGTGGTGAGCGGAGCAATTTTTAAAGAGTAGGTTATAATACTTTAATATTTTTATAAAGGAAATTTATGCTCATTATCCACACCACAACGCCCACAAAAAAGGAAGCAAAAAATCTTATTAAGATTCTTTTAGAATCTCGCCTTATTGCCTGTGGGCAGTATTTTAAGATAAAAAGTCATTATGTTTGGAAAGATTCAAAAGGTAAAAGGAAACTTTGCAAGGAGAAGGAATATTTGCTGATTTTAAAAACCTTGCCAGAATGCTATGAAAAAATACAATCTTTAATCCACTCTCATCATAGCTATGAAGTCCCAGAGATACTATCCTTTGAAGCAAAGGCTGAAAATGCGTATAATGCGTGGCTTGTTGAGAATCTTAGCTTATAAGAGTGTTAAATATCACAAGTCTTTGCATAATCTCTACATCAAACAAGGGGTAAAATATGGCAAAAAAACAACAACAGAATCTAAAATTGCAACAAAATAAGATTCTATAACCTTATTTTTCATATATGTATCTTAAAGTAATGTAGCGTTTGTAAAATTTGCATGAAATAAATCTTGGTTTTTGTGCTAGAATATACGCTTATTTTATTATTAAGGAGCAGTTATGAGAAAATTTGTAAGCACAAGCATATTAGTTGCAGGTTTAGCTTTAGGTTCGTTGCAAACGATGTTTGCAGGAGAGGTGAAAGTGGGAGCTACACCCGTGCCACATGCCGCGATTTTAAAGTCAGTTATCCCTATGTTAGATAAAAAGGGAGTCCAGCTAAAAATCGTGGAATTTACAGATTATGTAACGCCAAACTTAGCCCTTGCAGACAAATCTTTAGACGCAAACTTTATGCAGCATTTGCCCTACCTTGAAAAGATTAATAAGGATAAAAATCTCAATCTAGTAAGTGTTGGACAAGTGCATGTAGAGCCGCTTGGTGTGTATTCAAAGAAGCTAAAAAAACTTGATGAATTGCAAAGTGGTGCAAAGATTGCTATCCCTTCTGACCCTACAAATGCGGCAAGGGCTTTGATACTTTTACATAATAATGGCGTGATTGTGCTAAAAGACCCTAAGAATCTAACCGCAACACTGCGTGATATTAAGAAGAATCCAAAGAAGCTAAAGATAATGACTGCAGAAGCAGCTCTTTTACCTAAAATGCTTGATGATGTGGCGTTTGCTGTGATTAATGGTAACTTTGCTATGCAAAATGGCTTATCAAGCAAGGATACAATCGCGATTGAAGATTCTCGCTCACCTTATGCTAATATCCTTGTAGTGCGTGCTGGTGATGAGAATAAACCAGATATTTTAGAGTTGAAAAAAGCATTGCAAAGCCCAGAGGTAAAGAAATTTATAGAAGATACTTATAAAGGTGAAGTTGTCCCTGCGTTTTAACCTATATAGGTTTTTATTCAAAACCTAACTAGCAAAATAAGGGCTATTATGAGGCTACACGCTTAAATAGCCTTAAAAAGAAGTCTTGTTAAATTTATACATAGAGACTTAGAATTGGAGACTTAGAGTTGTAAATAAGATTCTAAGTCTAGCTTCCTTACAGGCAAAACACTTAAAAAAACACGATATAACTATTTACGCATTCTCTAAAACATTAGATTCTATAAACTAAAAAATATGAAAAGCTTCATAGACAGAATCTTGAATCAAATATTAACACACGCTTGAGAGTGTTTTTGCTAAACCGCCAAGTGAAGTTTCTCTATATTTTGCGTTCATATCTTTGCCTGTTTGATACATTGTCTTAATCACTTCATCAAGGCTTACAATCGGTATGCTTTTTCGTGTCATTGCCATACGAGCCGCTGAAATCGCCTTAATCGCACCAAATGCGTTTCTCTCAATACAAGGAATCTGCACTAGCCCACCAACAGGATCGCAAGTAAGCCCTAAATGATGTTCCATTGCCATTTCTGCGGCATTACACGCTACTCTTGCTTCTGCGCCAAGCACACTTGCCATTGCTGCTGCTGCCATGGAGCTTGCCGAGCCTATCTCTGCTTGACAGCCTGCTTCCGCGCCACTTATGCTTGCATTTTTCTTATAAAATGAACCAATAAGCATGGCAGTAAGCAAAAAGTCAATCGCCTCTTTATCACCAAAACCTATTGTATGATTCTTAAGATACAACATAACAGCAGGTATAACCGCACATGCACCATTTGTTGGGGCGGTAACGACTTTTGCACCGCTGCCGTTCTCTTCAGCAATGGCTATTGCATACAATGAGATAAAATCAATTATACCCATAGGATCTGTTGTAGCTTTCACTCTTTCATGCAACCCTTTTGCTCGTCTGCGTAAATGAAGCTTTCCGGGTAGATACTCTTGCGTAGGATTTGTGCCATTTTCATACACTTCCTGCATAACCTGCCAAATCTCAAGGCAATATGCCTTTATGTATTCTTCTGTGTTAAATTGCAATTCATACATCAGTGAGAGTTGTGCGAGATTAACCTGCTTTTCATCGCATAGATACAAGGCTTTTGTAGCATTTTCAATACTCATATCTATATTATTAGAATCTGATTCCATATCGCCTTCTTTTAATTCCTCTTCAGTTTTTACAAAACCACCACCAACAGAATAATAAATTTGACTTGCAATCTCTTTATTATTAGAATCAAAGGCTTTTATACACATGCCATTTTCATGTAGTTCCAAAAAGTTATCTGAAAAAATTATATCCCTATCATAAGAGAAAGAAATCTCTTTTTTACCGCAAAGATTGAGTATATTTTGATTGAGTGCTTTCTCATTTATCTCTGCTTGCAAACTTGCTTTTAACGATCTTGCCTCCACATTGCTTAAACCCCAAATCACCGCCCTATCAGTTAAATGCCCTCTACCTGTAAGTGATAAAGAGCCATAAAGGCTTACTTCGACTCGTTCTACATCTTGCAACACAGAATCTAGCTTTTTACAAAAAAGATTCCCAGCTATTAATGGTCCTAAAGTATGCGATGATGATGGTCCTACACCGATTTTAAAAATATTTAAATTACTCATGAAATCCCCTTTCTACTTTAGTCTTTATAGCAATCCATGAATTGCCGCTGAAATTGCTATAAGCCCCATAACTACGATAAATCCATCACAAATTGGATTTCTAAATCTCTTTAACACATCAAATTTATAAATACAATATACAGGCATGATAAATAGCAGGATAGCAAGCACAGGACCGCCAATAGATTCTATAATGCCAATGACACTAGGATTTTTATATGCCACATACCATGCGATAAGAAAGGTAAATATACCGGTGAGCGTGTTTGCAAGTTTGCCAGTAATTTTTCCATTTGATGCCTTATAAAGCACACCATTTAATCCCTCTTGTGAGCCTAAATAATGCCCCAAAAAGCTCTTACTCATAGCAATCAACGCGACAATAGGCGATACATACGCTAGAAATGTAGCTTCTGGATATTTATTTGCGATATAAGTAAGAATATTGACATTTTCTGCTTTAGCGTTTGCAAAGTCTTGCGGACTAAGGCATAACGCACATGAAAATACAAAAAACATAACTACCACAACCATCATAATAACCGCATAAGAAATAATTTGTGAAGACTTCTTCTCCGCACAATCAGGGTATTTTTCCTTACAATGACATGCAAGTGAAGAAATAATCGGCGAGTGATTAAAGCTAAAAACCAAGATAGGAAACACAAGCCAGAGTGTAAGCCAAAAGTTTGAACCTTTCATATCAGCGACAACAGAATCTAGGCTAAGATGTGCAAATAAAGCTCCATTCCAATGCGGTATAAGAAAAAGTGAAATCGCAATAAGGATTAATACAAAAGGAAATACAAGCATACTCATCGCTTTTGTAACGATATTAGACCCAGAAATAGACACAAGCACAAGCAATGCAACAATGATAAATGAGCTGATAAGCCTATTTGGTGCATCTAAATGCAGCTGATTGACAAAAAACTGCTCTAGTGTCGTTGTAAGATTTGCACTATACACAAGCAAAATAGGCAAAATCGCACAAAAATACAAAAGTGTAACCAAAAAGCCACCGCCCCTGCCAAAGTAAGTTTCAGCAACAAAAGTGATATCATCACTAGGTTTATCGCTACCAAGCACAAAGCGACAAAGCCCTCTGTGGGCTAAATAAGTCATAGGATAAGCAAGTATTAAAATCACAAAAAGCGGTATAAGCCCACCCAAACCAGCATTAATAGGCAATAGCAAAACGCCAGCCCCAATCGCCGTGCCAAAAAGACTAAGCACCCATATCATATCTTCTTTGGTAAAACCTTTCATATCCACTTCTCCCTTAAGATAAATGTAGAAAGTATTATAATGCGTTTTATTCGATTTTATCCGTTTAATGTGACAAAATTTCGTTTTTATTGCATATTGTGGCAATCTAAACCTAGCTTATTTAAATGTAGCTTAGATTTCAAGTTAATGAATGCTAAAATATTCTTATACATAACATTGCAAATAAAACATAACACACTCTAGCTACTTTGTAGAAGTTTATTTCAATGTAGAAAAATGCGATTTAAAAACTTAGATTCTTAAGTATGATTTAAGTTTTTCTGCATTACTATTTACTGCGATTTTAGATTCTAAAATCATTGATTGATGTGAGCCCTGCAGTAATACTACATCTATATTACTTTCATCTTTCAATCTAGCATATAAAATTTCAGATTTTTCTGTATCAATTTTACTCATATCAAGCTTTGCTCCTTCAAATATCACTATGCTTATAAATGTATTTTTTGTTTGTTCTATGCTATAAGTGTCAATATTTTGATGTGATTGTGTATTTGGTTTAAGACAGATAATAAGCAGTGGAGTAAAATCCCTTGTATCATTTCTATTAGATAAAGCAACATTTAGATTCTCACAATCTTTAATTTCTTTAAGAACATAAATATTATTTAATGTGTATTCTGATACAGCACCTTTGGCAAATGTTTGGTTGATGTAGGTTAGGTAGGGGTGGAGAAAGCTATCTTTATTTGGAGTGATTCCTTGTATATTTCTAAACTTTTCAGGAAGATTATTTGCTCTTGCATCAGCATTATAGAATTCTTGATAAGTTTGGTTTTGATTTTTTTTAGCATAGAGTAATTCATCTTCATATTTTATAATCCAATCTAAATATGTTTGATTGGAATATGTTGTTTTAAATTCAGTGACAAAATTTTTGTTGCAATCTTTCCTGTGAGTATATTTAAAATTCAATATTTTAAATATACCTATTGCCATCTAAAAGAAAATTAACCCCATATCGCAAGGTAAAAAATGCTAAAAATCGATTATCTTTGTCTTTATTGCATATATCAAAGAAATATTTCCTAGGATTATTTCCAACATTAAAAGCATAAGATAAAATTCCTGCATATTCATTAGTTTCTTTATCCATTTTTAAAGTTTTATCATTGATCCTAGAAGTATAGTCAAATATAGAATCAGATGCTATTTTTTTGATTTTTATAGCCTGTTCTTTATTTAGTTTAAAACTACTTTGTCCGGTATATTTTTTTAATAAATCATTAAGCTGTGTGCGTATGGTGCTTATATTATCATTTGCTACAATTTGTTTTGTAATATTATAAAATTCATCAATCTTAGCTTTATTATCTAAAGCTTCTATATCTTCTTTAGTTTTTAAATCTTTTACACTCCCGAATAATCCCAATTCATTTAATGTAGCAATCAGCCAATTTCTTACTTGCAAATTAGCACCATAACCTATGGTTAAATTCCCACTTCCATCTTTATTTGCTTTATCATTATAGGGCAATGCACTAAAACCCTCAACAACTTTAAGAAATTTAAAGAGATCTTCTAAATACTCCGTATTTTTTGTTGTTTCAAACATCAATTATTTCCTTTTTAATAAGTGCATTTTAACTCTCTTTTATTACCTTCTAGAAGATAAATGCGTGTTTTTGGATAGGTAGAATCATCGTCACCACGATTAAATCTGTAATTATAAAGGGTAATATAATTTTTTCCTTTAAACTCCATAACATTATAGGATAAATAGCTTAACATAGGCGCCCCAAGATCAAATTTTAGTAGTTGTGAAATTTTATTGCTTGGCATGGCATATGCACCAAATGCTATAGCAGCAAGGTCATCAAGCCCTGCTTGAAGGTCATCTAGAGTATTTTCTCCATGAAAATGCAAATCATCTCCATAGATTTTATCACTTGCTTTTGCATCTAGCTTACCATTTTTATATATCCAAAGCGCATCATAATAGCCCCCTGTTATAAGAATCAGATTTTCTGGCACTCCATCATTGTTGATATCAATTTTTTTTTCATACATTTTAGAACTATCGATATAGTAAAATTTTTCATCATATTTGTCTTTGAGAGCTTTTGCCATTTCTTCTTTTATAATCTCTCCCTTTTTTGTGCAATAATCTGTAAAATCACCATATCTACTGTTTGTTCCAAAAGTACAAAAGCCTATACTAAAAGGAGGATTGACGGAAGGAGGAACTTCTTGCCATTTATTCTCATCAAATTGATCTTTTCTTGCATATTCACATAATTCTTTATTATTAGAATCTAGCACTTCTCCTAGAAGTTTAAGCAATTGTGTAATACGGTTTTCATAAATATGTGTTATAAAATTAATGTGCATATCATAGGCATCTTGTTCATCATAAGCATATTTCATATAATCAGGTCTGTTATTTTCATTTAAATTTTTAATAAAAGCTCTTTGTGAATCTAAAAGATCTTTTAGTCTTTGTTCTTTATCAGGAAACTTAGAGATTTTTAACTCTTTTCTTAATTGTGTATAGACTTCAGCCATATAGCGATCTAAATTTTTTAACTCCCCACTTTTATCACTACATATCATCTTTTCTACTCTTGTAGTTGCTTTAGCACAATCAAAGCTAGGTTTAGCTTCTTTTGGGGATTGTGCATTAATACTTTGGCTTAGAAACACCATAGTTAAAATAATAAAGAATGTTTTTGTCATTTGGAATCTCCTTTTAGTTTTATGTTCTATGTATATTATTTACTAAAGCACTCATAGATTCTACTCACTCTTAATCTCTCCACCTTTTACTACAAGCCCTTTAGAATCTATCACTACTTCCACTCCACCAGCTTTTATTATAACAGAGTCTCCTTTGGTTGTGATAGAAGTATCGCCTACTTGGTGAGTTATTTGATTGCCAGCATTGATAGTGAAGCTTATGTTTATCGTGCCACAAGAATGTAGCTACATTTTAAACTCTACTCCATCAAGCACATACTCTATATATGTGTATGTGTAATTTGTGGTTGGTAGATTGTTAGGCAAAAGTCTTTTATTATCATCATATATTTCTCTTGATTCTATAAATCTCTCATATCATACACAACTATTGGGGGTATGGGTAGATTGTTTTCAATGTAATATTGCATATCCACATAGAGTTTTTTTTGGGAGATAGTATCCATTTCTTCTACCTCTAATAATCCTTTGCTTTTATCTTTCCATTTGAATTTCATGTAATTAGCAAGTATGAGAGTGTCGCCTACTTTCTTAAACTCATTCTGTTTAATATTGATTTTGCTATGAGCATCACCATCGGCAAAATGTGCCTTTTCTAATACTTTTTCTTTTGTATTAATAATGAAATAATTTGGTTCAAAAACAAGATTAGAGGTAAAAAATACATATATGGCAAGACTTCCATTTTTGATACTAGAATCTTTTGCGAGAATATTATTTTCTTCGCTAAATATGCTTACTTCATAAAACTTTCTATTCTCAATTTCCTGCAAATCAATACAGAATAATACACATTGCAAACCGAATACGATGATTAAAAGCTTTTTCATTTCTTCTCCTTGTAAGTTTTATTTTTTCTAATTTGCGTTACAAGATAATTTCTTGCTAGTTTGTGTGCAGGTTTTCCTTGTAGCGTATTATTCTCAATGTAAAACTTATTATCGTCGCTTATACCAAATTTTTTCTTATTGGCATCTTCACGATTGGTTCCCACTTCGTAGAATCTATAAAATAAGCCTTTCGTATCGTAGCCCCTACCTAGAATCAATCAAAATTATATCCCCAAGTGCAATCCACTGCAACCTCTATATTGTTTGGATTCTGAAAAAAGGTAAAATTGCATCCACCAGGATTTGCGGCTTGCCGTATCCATAGTGTATTTTGTTTATCATACATATAGCACCTTCTGCCATCATAACCCTCTGTAGTTTGTATAATCTCTTGAAAATCTGTCTGTGGTAGAATCTTGGCTAAAGATTCTACACCACTCTCTTCAAATTCTTTTATATTCATAAAACTTTGAGGATTGCGGATTTTGTCATAGATTGATTTAAGATTCTCGCCATCAAAAACATAAAGACGATATATACCTTGCGCCCCACCAAAATCACAATCTAACTCACACATATCATAGTATTTCCAAGAGTTTTTCTTATCTGTTTTTAATTTTAAACTTTGCTTGGCTTTCTTTATAAGAGCCA
This sequence comes from Helicobacter rappini, assembly GCF_900198625.1. Lineage (GTDB taxonomy): Bacteria > Campylobacterota > Campylobacteria > Campylobacterales > Helicobacteraceae > Helicobacter_A > Helicobacter_A rappini. The sequence goes on from NZ_FZPK01000066.1 coordinate 13,734, forward strand.
ATACCTCTTGTTTGTCTTCTTTATAAAGCTTATTGTAAGTTTTGTCTTCTTTAGATTCTACTATCCCCTCTCTCATTTCCACACATTGCCCATCAAATCGCTTAGAATACTGATGTGCCTTGATGGATTCTCCTGTATCAGTGGTAATACCCTCATCATAAAGATACTCCGCATACAAAGCTTGACATATAGCTATGGCTAGTATCATTGCTAGTTTTTTCATTTTTGCTCCTTATTTAATAAATTAATTCTCGCCAAAAGTATTTTTATAACCCTCTCTCTCCTTATTTACAAAGCTTCTACTATATCTAAAATCTCAATATAACCAGCTTTTTGTATAAAGGTAAGGGAATGCTCTTCTTCATAACAAGCATTAAAATTTATAATTAAACTATCTTTTGTGCGTTTAAACTCAAAATTACATATATTTTGATACCCATCTTTATCAGCATAATAATCTCTAATATCAGCGGTATATTTATTGCTCTCACCAACCTTTGGTAAAGGAGTGTTAAGCATATATTTAAGCACAAGCAAGTATCGGTTTGCTGGCTTTTCAAGAGATTCTTGCTGTATTTGTTCCTTAAGATAAAATTGAAAGGCTTCCTCTATACTTGAAAGGTTTTTGTAAAAACATCTACTTGCAATACATAAGTCATTCCCACATCTTATCTCATTATAACTCTTATCACAGCTTTTAGTAATAGTGTTTGCAGGATTTGCATAGACGCAAATAACACTAAGTAAAACAAAGACTAACTTTTTCATTTTTGCTCTCCTTTATTTAAGATTGTTTAACAAGAATCATTTTGCTCCACTATTTTTATTTGATTATTGCCTAAATCAAAGAAAGTAAAATATTGATTGGTGCAACCATCCGCAAACCCAATCTTTATTTGAAGTTTATGTTTATCGTGCCACAAGAATGTAGCCACATTTTTAAACTCTACTCCATCAAGCACATACTCTATATATGTGTATGTGTAATTTGTGGTTGGTAGATTGTTAGGCAAAAGTTCTTTGTCATACTTTTCGTGTAATAACAAAAGATTATATGCTTGTTGTATATTCTTTGCTTTTATAACTATCATTGTTGGCATACCGCAGTTTTCTGTATCTGTTTTGCTAGGATCAATCTCATTTTTAAAATTACAATCTGTATAATGCCAATTCCAATTTTTTATATCATTTGCCATCATCACGCTTCCTAAGCTTAGCCATAAAAACACCAATGAATATGCAGTTTTCATTATTTATCTCCTTTTATTTTTTTGGTAAATATACACTTTTTGCTACTTTGGTTTGATGAGCAAAATCTATTTTATCTTTTTGGGTTGGTTGATTTTGTATCATGCTTTCTGGCGTTTTATAGTCAATGTAAAAAGCTGGATTTACACGATAAGCCAAACCTAGAGATGGAACACAAGAAGATATTTCAAAATGCAAATGAGGACCTCTTGTTCCTCCTTTGATACCCTCAACACCACTTTTGCCAATGAGTGTCCCCGCCTTTACTTCTACATTTTTATCATTTGGTGTAAAAAATATCTCATCTAAATGCATATATCTCATATAAATAACATTACTATTTTTATCAAATTCGCCGCCATCACTTATAGTTGCTTGTATATCTTTAGCTTCCAAAC
>NZ_FZPK01000067.1 GCF_900198625.1 Helicobacter rappini
TAGCTTCCTTCTACTTTAGAATCTTTATTGTTGTGTATGGTTTGAGAGAAATTATGTTTAATATATTCATTATAGTCTTTTTGTGCTCTTATATAGATTTCTTCATTATCTTTTAGATTAGAGAGAGTGAGTTCATTGTAGCAACAACTCATCTATTAATCTCTCCAATCCAACGCACAATATTGCCTTTATCATCTATCTCAACTTCTAAATCTTTGTATTTGTTGTAGAATCTTGGAGCTAGGATTTCATTGAAGTATTGTGTGCCTTTGGGGGTGCGGGCTACCCAAATATTATATTGAGACCAATATGTAGGATTATCCCAAGAAATATCATCTAATAAAAGATTATACCCTTGCTCATCGTGTGTTCCTGCTTCATCTAAATCTCTATTAAATTTATTCGCATAAAAGAAATTATCTCTAAAGTATATCCAAGCTTGATATTTGTCTTCCTTCCAATAAGATAAATTTGTAGGATAGTCTATTTTATCTCTATCCTCATAATCGCAATATGAGCCAAAGTCAATATATCCAGCTAGAAAGAGTTGTCCTATGGTATTTATATATTCGCTAATATAAGTGGGTTTGGGTGGATTTGGAGAGAGGACATCGTCTAGGTTGTCTATGCGGTGAGTCCATATCATTATCTCATCACCCTCAATCCTTGAAGCCCAAAAACAACATAATATAGAAAGCTCAAATAATTCTAAAATATCTGCTTTTGTGATATTGGGTATTTGTGAAAATATAAGCAATTTAATATCATAAGAATTAATAAACTTATCATATCCTAATCTCAAAGCAAATTTCTTAAACCATTCATCGTTGTTGTAAAAAAATTTTAACCAATTTTTCTCTTTATCATAAGTTACAAATTTGTATTCCATTTTACATCCCCTTATCAATATGTATTTTAACATTAACTTTTGGGTTTCTGCTATTAATATCAATAGTCTCTCCTCCTGTTTTGGAATCCACTCTATAATTAATGTTTGTCCCATCATCTAGTTGTCTTCTGTAAATTGGTTTTCCGTGTCTTTTGTCTATTTGGGCTTCTAATTCTTTGGCATTCTTAGTTAGCTTCTCCCACAACTCATCTAATTCCTTCTTAGATTTGACAAGATAAATTCTTTCATTAATTTCTCCATTAGATTTTAGTCCTTTAGGCAACCTCCCCACCACCTCCAACACCTCTTCCCTTGTCAAACTCCTACTAAGCTCTGTTACTCCTTTTACCCCTTTAATCGCAGAACCTATACCTCTTAAAGCAGGAATAAACATAGCACTCATATCTTCTAAAGGTGGGTCATCAATTTGTAATGTTGGAGGCAACACTATCTCTATAAACTCATCACTCTCATCTAATGTTTCTATTCTTATAACATTATCAGGGATTGTCGCTTGATAATGCACATCTATTCCCACATCTCTATTTGCTCTCCATAAATAAGCAAAGAATCTTATTTGCTTATTCTCCCATTCTTCTTTGAAAGGAATATTGACTATTTCCCCTTTAATATTTTCTAATTCTTTAAATCTCTTAGAATAAATCAGAGGTTGTGTCTTATTGAGTTGCTTTAATGTTTGCTCTATATCTTCCTCTTTATCAAATACAATATAACCCCATTTTGTTTTATGTTTATGTCTTTGTATAGATTCTTTAAGAAGACTTTGTTCATCACCTTGTATATTTTTCTTGTGAGAATCTTTAAGAACATAATGGGCTTGAAGTGTGATAGATTCTATAAGATGATGTTCTAAAAGTAAAGGTGAATTAAAAGAATCGTGATTGTATTCTTGTGGTATATACTCTATGGCATTAACTTTAATATTGGGCTTTATATTGTCATTAAGAGTGATAGCTTTAGGAATGTTTTTCTCAAAGCTTAATCTTTGCTCTAAAAGTTCTCCTACTTGTTTATCCTTTGGTTGAATAGTCTTAGAAGGAGAGATTTTAATATGAAAATCTTTTTGTTCTTCATCTAATCCACACCTATTCAATACAAAGTATAAATCAGAATTTGTCATATTAGAGCTTACACAAGCATTGTTAAATTCTATAAAGCCATTCTCATCACTTCTAGCCCTATCTACAAAAGAATAAAAGTTAGGAGAATACACATAGATTTCTTTATTGGCTAGGGGCTCATTTTTGTGATTAAAGCATTGAGCTGTAATGTGTATGGGGAGAGCTTCTTTTGGAGTATAGAGAGCAAGAGAAGAGTTTGTAGAATTTGTAGTAGCATGTGTAGGATAAGCAAGGTAATTAGGAAAAGTATGCAAGAGTGTATCTATATCAAGGGCATTAGAGTTTTTGTTTAAGAGAAGTTCTATAAGGGATTGGTAGTCTTTGGATTCTAAAGTAGGATTTGGCACTAATTCATATTCTAAAGGATTAGAATCAAACATAGAAAAGAAAGATTGGAGTTTGGATTGGAGGGAATTGATAAGGGATTCAATAGATTCTATAAGAGGCTTTACTAGGTTTTCGGTGATAGTATTGACAGCCCATTTGCCTGCTTGAGTGTTCATTAAAATACCTGCAGTTAGAGCAGAGATAGCACCAACAATAACAAAGGCAGGAATGGAAGTCATGCCTAATGCTGCAAGGACACCTTCTAATGCTAAACCAATAAGATAATTACCGAACAATTCTATCCCTACACTTACAGCAGTTTTCACCATATCCCTATTATTACTGCCATATCCATAAGTAGCAGATACAGAGATACCCTCTGCTTTAAAAAGATATTTTGCTATTTGATATTTACCTCCAGCAAGTTCTGTTATTTTTTCTGCTCCTTTTTCCACAGCTCCAAATATCCCACTTATTCCAGCCATTAAGGTATCTGTTACATTGCCTTTGTATTGAGAGTAATTTCGTATTGTTTCTAAAGTATCATGAAAATTATCATATTGTGTAGTGATTTCAAAACTATTTTCATTTGTGATTTGTGCAGTTGTGGAATAGTTAGAATCTCGGTAGTGATAAATACCTAATTCTTTTTGTATATCAATGCCCAAACGATTTGCTAGTGAATTTGCAAGACAAGGATCTTTAGGGTAGAGAATCTTTAACTCAGTAATAACTTGTTCTCTTTGTCCTTTATCTAAAAGGCTTTTAAGTTGTTGATATTTCTTTTCAGGATAATTAGGATCAGCATGGGTAACAACAGGTGGTAAAGTTAGAGTAGTGGGATTTTGCATTATATATCCTTATACAATAAATGTTTAAATTTATCTTTAAGTTCTGAATCTGAAATTTCTATCCCTTGAGATTCTAATGCCTCTTTGGTTTTTTGACGCATGAAAGTGATGATTTCTTTCATGTCATGGTAATAAAAATTATTGGTAAAGACCTTACAAAAGATATAGTATTTATAATTTTTATCTCTTAGACGAGAGAAGATCATAAGTTTATAAGTAATATTAATTGAATAAATAATAAAAATATTTTTAGAGGTATCAAAATGTAGAGGTGGTGATAAATAATACACAAAAATACCAACTTCTCCAAACCTAAAGAATCCTTTTTGTATTCTAAACCAATGCCGATACTCAAATCCTATGCCATTATTTGTAACATAGAATCGATTTTTTCTTGCATAAAAAAGACGATAAAAACTTGAAAATACACAAGGGATACCAAGAAGCATTGCAAACATCACCCCATCCATCCTGTCAGCCAATACAAAACCCCTTATGCCTACATATACCAACGCAATTCCAAACATAAACATTATTATATATTGTATAGTATCTTGTATGCCAAGCCTATGCCTTACCTCATACACTATCTCATCACCATGAGAATCTAGCTTTATTTCTTTAGTATTGGTGCCAGTTTTCAAGTCTTTTGATTCTAATTTTTGCTTGTTTGCATTTATATTTTCTTTCTCTTTCATTTAATTATCTCCTTTCTCCATTCCCCAGATTCTTTAGTTCTAGTATTACTATATCTTTTTTGCTCCATTATCCATTAAACCACCTTTTAGTTTTTGTATTTTGCTTTCTTTCTTTTATTCTGCTTTCACTTCCCCACCTTTTACTACAAGCCCATTAGAATCTATTACTACTTCCACTCCACCTGCTTTTAAGATTATTTTATCACCCGAAATCGTTATAGTGGTTTCACCTACTTTAGTATCCTTACTTAATGCTACATTAGTTAGATATTCTCCTCCAACATTAACATATTTAGTATATCGCATAAGTCTTGCATAATTTTTTCTAGGGTTTCTCTTTTTAGACTGCTTGGATTGCCATTAACTTTTATCCTGCTTCTCCAAGTATCAGTTTCCCATATCCAAAAACAGGATAAATCATTGATAGTAAAATCCCAAATACTCACATCAGGACCAAAAAGATAATCTTCATTTACTACCACATTATAATGTTTGTATCGTGCTAGTGCTTTAATACAAAAAGGACAAACATATTCTTCACAATAGAAATCATCTAAATAAAATTCAAAACGCCCCTCTATCTCCCGATAACCGCCCCAATAAGTAACCTTTCTTTTTTCTGTCTGCATTAATTCTCCTTTTTTAAGTTTAAATGGTTTGATAATATATTGCACTATTTGTCGTATCATTTTGGGCTTACCTCCAAGTTTTCATTTACACTGGGTCTTGACCTACTTGAAGCTTCAATAGTATAATTATATATATCCTCCATTTTTGTCAACCCTTTTCTTTTTTTCACGTCTTCTATCCATTCTTCCCAAGTTTTAATCTTTTCTTTATATTCTAGTCTCCCAGCTTCAGCCCTATCCCTCATAACATCTCTTGTATCTTTTTTAGCTTGATTACGAAAATTAAAACAAAATCTTGCCCTTTCTTCAAGTGTCAAGTTTCTATTATTAAGCTCTTTAATTTTTGGTAATTGTGTATTGACATACCATTCTCTTGCGTCTTTATTATTTAAAGATTCTCTAGCTATGCCTTGCATTTCTCTACTTTCTTTTTTCACATACCTATTACCTTGTATTTCTGATATAAATTTTGTGCCTTTTATTACCAGACCTCTGCCAATCGCTGCTCCAAACCCCACAATATACCCACTCACATCAATAAGCCCCTCCTCTTTGTATTGCATTGGAGAATAAATATAGAGTGTGATACCTACTTCATATTTGGGATTTTCTACAAAAGCAAAGAATCTAATTTGTTTGTCTAGCCATTCCTCTTTTAAGTGTATTGTTATCTCTTCACCCACTATCTCATTACCCTCTGAATCTGCAAGGATTCTAAATGTTTCGTGTTCTTTTATGGGAGAGCTTATATTTTCTTTTGTTGTGTGTTGGTATGGACTTGAAGTGATATACCCCCATTTTGTTTGTTTCTTTTGTTCTTGGTAATATTGTTTCTGTTCTTCTTTATTTGGAATAGAATCTTGATTGTAGTAGGCTTTGAGATGGATTTGTATATGTTTTAAAGATTCTGTGGCTTCTTGGTCTGCTATTGTATTTGTATCAAAATTATATGTGCGTGTTGGTAGGCATATTGTATTTGCGTTGTTATGTGGGCAGTTTTCTTGTTGTGGTGTTTTGCTTTCTTTAGATCCTATTTCTCTTAGCTCTGCATAGACATTGCTAACTAAGAGTTTAGTTTGATAGGGGAATTCTAAAGTATGAGGTTTATGGAGGTTTGCTAGTCTAATACAAGGAGCATTGGTTTTAGGTTTGCTTTTATAATGTGGGTGCTCTATCTCTACTCTAAAGGCATGACAATTTTTAAGACTTTCTATGTCATCTAGTATGACTTCGCCATTTGGACTTTTTTCATTATAGAGAATCTTACCACTTTTTCTTTCTATAACCTTTATTTTAGCATTCTCTATAAGATTACAATGGACATCTCTTACTTGTATGTGTATAGGCTTTGTGTTAAAACTTGACATATTATACTTATATCCTTTGTGCTCTATTCCAACTCTATCTTATGTAGTATTATACTTTTTCTTAGTTTTTATTTTTTAATCAATCTTTCTTATTTATCCCTATTCCGTTTTAATCTCCCCACCTTTCACTACTAAACCATTAGAATCTATAACTACTTCTATGCCACCAGCTTTTATTATAACAGAGTCTCCTTTGGTTGTGATAGAAGTATCGCCTACTTGGTGAGTTATTTGATTGCCAGATTCTACACTATAATTTGTTGTTATTTCTACATTAGACAGAGCAGTATAACACTTCATCTTAGATTCCACACTCTCCATATAATGCCTCATCGCCAAAGTATCGCTCCTCATTTTTGCCCTTTAGCACAGCATAGCCTCCCTCGTTTAGCTCAAAATCATAGATTCTAAAATCTAGTTTGACTTTGCCTGTGATTCTACAAGGATAAGTGCAGTATTCAGCTAGTGGAATATGGTTATACTCTTTAGCTTTTTTAAAAAATTTGATAATATTTTCTTTACGAAAATATTGCACGATTTGAGTGTTGCAAGTTTCTCTTACCGCATTGAGATAATATTCCTCTCTTTCCTCGTCTGCCTTACCAAATTTAGCAGCAGGTTGGTCTAATGTTAAGATTGCAATACTTTTAAAATTATCCGCACACAACAAAACAAAGCTTATTAGTAGCAAATATATTGTTTTCATAATTTATTCCTCAAATACTCTAATAAATATACGCCTTCTGCCGAGTTTTTATCTTTATATGCAATTTTGGCGTGTGCATATATATCAGTTTTATCTATATTGAATAACTCAAGCAAAATTACAACAAGCTGTTCTAGGCTTTCCAATTGCTTTGTTGTGGCATTTGGGTATCTTTTTGTTTTTATCGTCATATTTCCCAACTACTTTAATCCCTATACTATCCGAGCTTATAGGGTATCTATTTGGATAGGATTTGGTTTTTTCATAGCCATCACAAGATTGCTTGAGGGTGTAAGTGGTGTTTGAGATTTTATACTTCTTGATTCTATGCAGTAAAAGGCTCATTTGTGATTCCTAAATTATTTGCAATGTTTGCAATATTTCTTAACTATGCGGACTACTTCATCTTGGTATTCTTTGGAGTCATAAATCCAATCAAAGCACATATTAACGCTGCCTTTCTGCTCCATTTTATGTATATCAAAATATCTATCAATATAGGCTTTTAACTCGCCAATGGCTTCATTACTAAAAAATTCTACCATATTATCAATGTGGGCGAAATTCTTTATTTCCTTTGGCAATCCTTTGCTTGTGCAACCTGATTTTACCACTATATCTTCCTTAGATGTATAGCCCAAACAATAAGCTAAAGACCACCTTTTGTAGTATTTGATAGGGTTTTGCTTAAACTCATATTCCGCATTTCTTTGTTGAGTGCTTCTTGATTTCGTGCAACCATATATTTTTTGAGCTTTCATTATTTCTTTCATTTCTTCAAATGAATTTCCAAAAAGAAAATCACAATAAATAACTAATATCATCAATGCAATTATCTTTTTCATATTTAATCCTCAATTTTCCAAAAATATACTTCCTCTACATAATCGCCTCTTGTCAAATAATTTTCATCATCTAAGAATTTTTGCTCACGATTATCCCATAATGTTATATGTCCCCAAGCATCACCCCAACCTTTTACTTTTATTGCTACTATCCCACTCCCGTCAAGCTTAGATAAAGATTCATAGCGGAAGTCTTGATTTGTTTGATTTGTATTTGGTGTAAAAATAATAGGTTTTCCTAAACTATTGTTGAGTTTCAAAAAATCTATCATATCTTTAACTTTTACTAGAATCTTATAAGGCTTAGTGTTTGTCCCAGCATTTGCTATATACGCAGTGCTATCCATACCTTGTAATTTTCTAATAGGTATTTCAGAATCTACAAGAGCCTTACTCATTCTAGCAGCACAAGTGTTAATGTAATTGTATGGGGATTTCATAAATTCAGTATATATAGCTCCTTTGACCTTATAGTATCGTATTTCAGCCTTGATAAAAAGTATCTCTCCATACCCAAAGCGATTAAGACCGCTATTTACCCACTCCCATAGCCTCTTTACACCTATTCTTTGCCTTGATTCTTCCATATCATCTTGACTTATACTGTGTATATCTAAATAAAAATTTTTCAACCTATCCCACCTTGATAACTCTACCTCCACATACACCACTCTTGTTTCTTTGTATGTATGAAGCTCTAGTATTGTTTGCAGGGCTTGTAAATTTTTAGAATCTAATAGTATTTGCTTTTCTTGCAATTGTGGAGTCTCTTTTGTGAGAATAAAGGCTATATCTTTATTGCTCTTTGTATCTTTTATAGAAAGGCTAGATTCTCTAAACTCTAGGGTATAGATTTTCTCACTCTTTAGATTCTGGCTTAAATAATGGGTATCACAAGAGTGTGAGAGGGTGTAAGTGGTGTTGGTGTTTGAGATTTTATACTTTTTGATTCTATGTGGTAAATGGCTCATTTGTGGTTCCCAAGTTATTTGCAATGTTTGCAGTATTTATAAAAAATTTCTTGTATCTTGGTGTGGTATTCTGTGCTATCATATAAATAAAAACACCATCGCACATCATCGTATTTTAGATGTGAATTATGTTCTATCCATTTTGGTTTATCTATATATTTTTTTATCTCATTAAATGCTTCTTGTGCATTGATTATTTTTGGACTGTTTCTGCAATACCCTTCCTCGATTGCCTGAAAAACAAAGTGATGGGAATCGTCTTTTGCTCCCAAACAATATGCCATACCAAGATGTCCAAGAGCCTTGATTTTATATTCTTGAGTCCAACCAAACTCTGGCTTGTAGCAAGGGTATATATCTGATGAGTATGCATATATAGCCCAACTTAAAATAAATAGAACAATCATATATTTTTTCATTACTCCAAACTCCAAAAACATAATTCCCTAACAAAAATAATTTCATCACCGTAATTCAAATAGTTTTGATTATCTAGAAAATGATTTATATTCCATAGGGTTGTATGTCCCCCAGCATCTCCCCATCCATCAATAACCATAGTTACTATACCCTTAATATTTAAAGAACATAGAATATGAAAAAAATCTAAATTATCTTTTCGTATTTTATTAACCCTTTGCTCATTTATAATTTTTCCATAGCTAATCAGTGTAGTATAAGGTTCTTTTCTGTGATCATAAAATATTTTATAAAAATCCCTATTGTTTGTTTGTGAATAAGGTTTTAATTGTTTCCAATTCTCCAATAAAAGTCCTTTTATACCAGAAACACCCGTATAGTATAAGTATTGATCCTTTCCTTGCCATTTTGTTCCGCTAACCAAAATTGCATTATTTATAATCATGCCACCATAATTTAAAGCATAGCTTACTCGTGTAGCACAAGCATTATCATATGTGTTGACCATTTCCCCTCTTTCTTTTCTCTTTTTGGCTTCTATTCTAGCCTCATTGAGTTTTCCACCAATATAACTAAATACCTCTTCTGCATTACCCACCTTAAGTATTTCATCATACGCTCTTTTTACACTCTCAAAGCTTGGTCTCTTGGCTTTTTCCACCTCTACATACACCACTCTTGTTTCTTTGTATGTATGAAGCTCTAGTATTGTTTGCAGGGCTTGTAAATCTTTAGAATCTAATAGTATTTGCTTTTCTTGCAATTGTGGAGTCTCTTTTGTGAGAATAAAGGCTATATCTTTATTATTCTTTGTATCTTTTATAGAAAGGCTAGATTCTCTAAACTCTAAAGTATAGCTTATTTCACTCTTTCGATTCTGGCTTAAATAATGGGTATCACAAGAGTGTGAGAGGGTGTAGGTAGCATTAGTATGAGCGTAGAGGATAGTAAGGGTTTTATTTGTGAGTTTTAGTATGGGATACTGACTTATAGTAAGTATTGCATGAGGAGTGCCATAGCTTGTAGTATAGGCTGGAGATTTTTTGTATGCAAAAAATGATAAGTTGTTGATTGTCTTTGAGATAATCTGTTATTTCTTTTTGTGTGTTATTTTCTGTGATAGTGTAGGTAAATTTTGCATTTATATCAAAGCTCACCTTAGTATTATAAGTATCTTTAGAAACAAATGTAAAAGACTTAAGGTCTTTTATAGTAATTTTGCTTTTTAGATTCTCATTTCTTTGTTTGATGTAATAGCCCCATTGTATAGCAGACATCTTACCACCTTGTAAGGTTTGGATATGAGAAAGTTTATACAAATTAGATTCCATGGGATTTTTACTCACCAAATGCTTCCTTATAATTTTGTTCCTCTCTTCGCAAAAGACTTGCATTTATATCGTCTTTGTATTTTCTTTGCAAATTTAAACGCATTTTAGAAATATCATCACACCCTTGTGCCATTTTTTCAAGCTCATTTGCCCTTTGTTCATCATAAGGCTCTTCCCCGCCTACATAGATACATTCACAGCTTTTATTGATAAAATCATCAACTTCTTTGTTCTGCGTATAAGGAATTTGCATATATCCATAGCTTGCTTTTACCCCATCCCTCTCTTGCTTAAATCTTTTAAAATTTGCTGTATGAGAGCATATATTTTCATTAAAATATTGATTATAAAGGATAAAATCAATATGTGTTTTATCTTTACTCCAAACAATATCTATTTTTTTGTAATTACTATACTTGGCACTTGGTGATAAAACAAGGCTAAAATTTTCCTTTTTTACTAAAATGTTTGGATTGCGTTTAAGAATCTCTTTAAAAAAAGGATAACTTGTAAAAGTAGTATTATCCATAAGTGAATCATTTATCGCTTCAGCAATATTTATGCCTTTATAAAACACAAAACCATCACCTTTACTTGTAGCACTGCAATCATTTAGCAAACAACCATATTGAGATAAAACACTTATAATAAAGTCATTTTCCTTATATTTTTTGCGTAAAGCAACAAACTCTTTATCGATTTCTTTTTGTTTTAAATCTCGTTTTTGGCTATATTCTATGCTTTCTTTTTCACTCATTGTTTTTGCGGAGTTTATTTCATCGGCTTTAATAAATGCTTCCCTAGATTCTATAAAGCTTTTTATATCATTTGGCAGGTTAGTATTTTTATCATTTTGCGTATTTTTACTACCCATATTTTCGCTACCATAGACTACAAGAAATAAAGTCAAAAATAAATACATCGCTTTTCGCATAATATTACAAACTCCTTAATCAGTTTCCCTCTAAAGACCAATGCGGAGGGTCTTTCTCTAAAGTTCTTTTGACTCCATAAGTCTCACCAACTTTTCTTAACTCTAGGTTTGTTGCTCCATTTTTAGGAGTATCAATAGTGTGTTCTTTTCCTGCTTTATCTTTAATTGTAAAAGATGATTGCCAAGTAATTGTAATATCAATGGCATTTCCTCTAACGTGATGTGAAGTTAAGGAGGCTGGATATGCTATACCGTAAGCCCTAACCATCTCCAATGCTTTTGCTCTTGAAATTTTCTCTGAATACTTGCCACTAGAATCTGTATGTATCCAATTAATTGGAATATTTTCTTTTTGTGTTTCTATTTGGGCTTGTTGGGGAGAAATTTTGTTGTGTGCGACTTTATGGCAATAATGCATCAAAACCGCTCTTTTATATGGTCTGCGTGTTGAGCTAATATGATATGTTATCTTTGCTTTAGGAGTTTTCTTTTTTGCTTCGTCAATAGCTTTTAAAAAATCTTTAACATTTTCTTTAAATGGGGAAGATAAATCCTCTATGGAGGCTTTATCTTTATACTCTTTTACCCATTCTTTACCACTTAGGCGAAGGTTATTTATCTCCACATACACTTTCACTTCTTGATAGATTTGTTGGCTTGTGAGTTGGAGAGTATTTTTTAGATTCTCAAAGTCTTTGCTTTCTTTAAGGTAGATAGAATCTGTATTATCTTGTTGTGTATTATTTGATGAATCTTGAGGAGATTGTGTGTTATTTGGATTATTTTTATGAATCTTATAAAGCTTACTATTTAATCTAAGGGCTAGATAATCATTTTGTATATTATAACCTAGCTTATATTGTGTATTTTCTGTATAATCTTTTAGCAAATGAGAGAGTATTGTATTGTCTATATGGAATATCTCTTTTATATCATTATGCCATAGAGTGAGGGTATTATAGCCTATTTCTATTATTGGTAATGTGCTTATAGTAAGTATTGTATGTGTTGTGTTATTACCTGCATTATACGCAGGATTGTTTTTATAGGCAAAGATAATAAGCTGATGTTTTTCTTTAAGATAGTCCTCTACTTCTTTTTGTGAGTTATTCTCTGTGATAGTGTAGCTGAATTTTGTATTGAGGTTAAGGCTTACTTTAGTATTATAAGTATCTTTAGAAACAAATGTAAAAGACTTAAGGTCTTTTATGGAAACTTTAGCTTTTAGATTCTCATTACTTTGCTTGATATAATAGCCCCATTGTATGTCTTTTTTGAGGGCTTTTCCGCTTGTGAGATGTGCCTCTATATTGACTAGGTTTTGGTTTTCTTGTGGTTTGGCTTGAGAATTATGCGTATCGTTTGTGTTAGATTGCTGTGTAGTTTCATTTGGTTTTTCTACTTGTGCTGTATAAATATCTCTTTGCTCCTTTTGGTCTGAATCTGCCTTATCTATTTCTTTGTAGATTCTGATATACTCGATACTTGCTTCATTATCTTTATTAAGCATAAGGCAAAAAGGATTGGTGCTATCTCTATGTGCTATGGCATTACATTTTCCTGTCCCTACGATGACATATTCCTCATCTTCAATCGTAATGGGAAAGGATTTAGCTTTATCTTGTGCTTGTAATTCGCAATCAAAGACGACTTTTCCATTTTCATCTATGGTTTTAGAATTTCCCATAAAGGTAAGTGTTTTCCCTACTACCTTTTTTAATTCTTTGCTAGATATTTGTATATGACATTGGAAGCTGATTGTATTGCTCATAGATATAAATCCTTTTGAATCTTAAAGAGTATTATATCTAGGAAATAATGTGATATTGCTTTTAAAGCTACCTTACTCATTCCTAACCTTTTCTAACTTTAGTGTAGTAATCTTATTTGCTTTAGATTCTACACTTCACTTATTCTCACTCACTTTTAACTTCTCCACCCTTCACTATCAAACCATTAGAATCTATCACGACTTCTACGCCACCTGCTTTTATTATAACAGAGTCTCCTTTGGTTGTGATAGAAGTATCGCCTACTTGGTGAGTTATTTGATTGCTTGTAGTATGTATAATGTCTGATTGTGTATTCATATAGATAGAATCTGATTCTATACTTGTAGAATCTTTAGCTTGAAAAGATAAGGTTTGAGAATGGGTGTATAAGCCTTTTTGTGTAGAGATGTTGCCTTGTGATTGCAGCATTACACCCAGTTTCTTTATCCCTAAAACATGTAAGTCAGCATAAAGGCCACCGCTACACATAAAAACACAATGAATCCAAATTGTAAATGAATAAGCGAGGATGCACCTACTACACCAATAATAACAAGAATAAGCGGGATATGTAGCATTGTGGGTATCGTTTTATCTTTACTCCATGTTATCTCATCTTTACTAAAACCAAAGACATTGCACAACATTTCGTATTTATACTTCACTTTGTGTTTATAAAAAAGTCCAAAAATATAATTAACTTTCCATTGAGATTCTAAGTCCTTTTTCATCGCTTCTTTATCAAAGCTACTCCAATCATCATAAAATATCCAACGACTCATTGTGTGCATACAATAATACGCAATGGTAGGAAAGATAGAATCTAAATTCTTTTTACTAAAGTGTGGATAAATTTGCAAAATCTCATTTGCTATTCTTGTATAGTAAGCTTTTGTCAAATCCTCATTAATTGTGCCATCATCTTTATAAATCAAGGCAGATTCAAGAAAAATATCGCTTAATATACAGGCAATTTGTATTTGGGTTTGTCTATTCATTGAGCTATCCATATAAGCACCTTTTTCACAATCCACACAATAAACACTAATATAAATGCTATACAATAAACAGCATACATATATTTGTCATGTTTTGTGGGGAAGTGTATTGAGCTATCTTGCTTTAATAATTGCTTTTGCTCCTCTAAAGAATGCTGTGTAAAGCCAAACACACAACACGCAATCTTATAATGGTATTTTGTTCTAAATGCTATGTATTTTCTATGAAAATATGATATGTCCTTTATCTTTATAATCCCTTGCATAAACTCCACTTTATCCCAACCCTCCTCCATAGCCCAAACCTCAAGATCATCATAAAAAAGCGGAGTCTTCATACAATATAAAGCTACAATGGGGAATAATCTCTCTAAGTCTTTTTGAATAAAATCGCTCTTTATAGTCTTAATCTCTCTTGCCACTTGTTTATATTTTCGCCTCACTCTAAAAAGTGCAAAGCATTCCTCTTTGCCGACTAAATAGGCATATTCTGGAAAGAATCCATTTTTATAAAATTCTAGATCGTACTCTATATCACCCAATATTTCAGCATAAGAAGTATAATAGTTAAAAATCCTACTTAAAATATAGCAAATTTCTAATTCTTGTTGCGATAGCTTAGTCAAGGTTGTATTCCTTTAATAACGCATTAATTTCATCATCAAACCATTCATTTACGACCGTATGCCCTAAATATCCCCCACCAACCACACCCAAACCACCAAATGTTGGCACACATACAAAAGCATAGGGACCACAAATAAGTCCAGCCCACATTCCCAAACTACCACCCACAAACCCACCTCCAATAGTTGCACTATGTGAAATTATAACTCTAGCCTTATTTTCACTTACATACAAATCATATATCAAATAACCTATGCTAAAAACAATAATTCCCCTAGCAAAATTCTTAACCATTGATATTTTAGCATTGACTTTTTCATTAGATTTCCCAGAAGATTCTATGATTTCTTCAAATACTTTTGTTTGTTCCTGTTTTGTAAGTTGCTCAAAAGGTTTATTGTAACTTAAATCTTTTATTTTTTTTCTCTATCATTTCTTCAAAGGTTTTACCCCTGCTTTTTATTCTCTCTGCACGAACTCTACCCCAAGTAGTGCTTTTAGCACGCATATCATTCATTATTTCATTGCGAAATTTATTGGCATCTTGAGCTAATTGTTTTGCTAAAATCTTGCGTTTATGTATGTCTTGCTCTTTTTCTACTTCTTTCAATAATTGATTAGACATTTCTTTAATGCTTTTGTTATAGTTTTCTCTTACATAGGCATTTTGAAATGCCTCTTTAGCAAACAATGCTACTCCAGCTTCAATGAGATACAATTCATTCCTAAGCTTTTCTATTGCCTCATCTATAGGTATAGCATTCTCATACTCCACCACCAATTTAAGAACACACTTTTCCTCTCTTGTAGCATAGATGTTATTACAAATATGTGTGGCTTTGAGTGTAGCAAGATAGTTAAAAAATGATGTATCTTCTTTAGCTAAATCAATCCCCCCAGCATTGCCATATTTATCTCCTCCGTGTAGATAGAAGTTATCTCTATTGGTAGTAGATTCTATAGTGTTCGTGCAGTCTTTGTTTGTATAGATTTTTGTATTTTTGCCAAATGTATTTTCACTGAAAATAGTCCATCTAGTGTTTATATCATTGATATTTATATAATATATCCCCTCTGGCATTGCCCCTTTATCTTTGTCTTTTTGATAGTCTTTATCTAGGCAGAAATATAGTATTTCATCAGAAAATAAGCCTTTGTCTGTGTATGTTACAAACCTTGTGTAGTTAGATTCTTGTTGCAAACTTTTTGCTTCTTGTGGGTTTAAAGCTTTACCACTAAATGCTACATAATTTTTAAGAATCTTGTCTTTACCTGACATTATAGCCAAATCTTCTCCCTAAACCTTAACTCCAAAGGCTTCTCTCGTCTTCTCATGGAATTTAGAGTGATTGGTCTATCAGCGATTGGATATTCTTGGTAATCTTTATGGATAAGTTTAGCCCTAAAGGATTTTAGGTGTTGTGTAGATTCTATCTCAAAGGAAGCTATACCATTGTCATTAGTTTTGTATTTTTGCCCTAGATTGATATTTTCTAGTTGTATTTCTGCATTGTATATGGGTGTGGTGGCATCACTTTGCAGGGCTTTTATTTTAAATGATATTCTCTCACTCATTGTATATGCTCTTTGTAATAGTTTGGGTATTATTCATTGATTACACTTCCTTTGTATTGTATTTGCATTTGTGTTTAACATTGTAAATGATATTATAATCAAGACTATAGTTATAATCCTTTTTTGTTCTTGTTGCTTATTTTGTATCCCTTGTTCTCATACTCTTTAATATTGTTATTACTTCATTCACTCTTAATTTTCTCTCGCCTCTTTTTTGTGTTAGATAAATTTCCAAATGAGGTATAGATAAAAAAGTAATATCCTCTATGCCTGAATTGTGATACTTTCCTTCACTCCGTTTTAATCTCCCCACCTTTCACTACTAAACCATTAGAATCTATAACTACTTCAACTCCACCTGCTTTAATTATAACGCAATCTCCCTTAGTTATGATTTGGGTATCGCCTACTTGGTGAGTTATTTGATTGCCAGCTGTGGCAGTAAGATGACTTTTGGATTCCATATCGGTATTATCAGCTATAAAAGAAAGTTCTTTTTGTGTTTCAAACGATGCAGATTCTTTACCAAAGAATAAAATATTATCTATGGCATTAATATTAATATGGGATTGTGTGCTTATATTTATTTCTTTTGTGCTTTGTATATCTAATGTTCCCCCCACCACCTCACTTTTATTTCCTTGTATATTCCTATTTTCATCTTTGGCTATGGTAGTGTTTTGATTAGCTCCAACCTCCACACTCTTATCCCCTCCAACACTCTCACTACTATCTTTAGCTACTCTTAGTTTATTATCTACACCTACATTTAGAGTATGAGA
>NZ_FZPK01000069.1 GCF_900198625.1 Helicobacter rappini
CCCAATTCTTTACGATGAAACGCATTTTCTATGTGTCCTGCTTGTGCTTTAAGTAAAAAATGTATTGCATTTTTACCTTTAAAATACTCTTTGCCAAATTCTTTTATAGTTACTTCATCATTAAAAAGGATTCCAAAAGGATTCCCGTTTTCTTTATACTGCCTATCCATTTTTTGCAAAAAATCTTTATTAAAATTATCTACACTGCCATAATGCTTTTTTGCAAATTCGGCATAAAAAGGTATTGTTGCCTTATTGTTTGGAACAATATCATTAAAAATCTGCATTAAAATTTCTAAAGGATATTTCATAAACGCCGCTTTTGGTATGCTTTTAAATAAATCAAAAAGCTTTTTATTTTCTAGCGTAAGTCCATTTTGAAAGAAATTTGCAAATTGCAAAACTTCTCTTTTATCACTATTTGTAAGTAAATGTATATATCTGTCTTTAAAATCTTTATTTTTATTTGTCAAAACTAAATGTGTATCACTTAATAAAAGCGTATCACCTTTTTCATTTAAAACAATTTCATCTTTTTTTTATTGGCTTTTCTTGTGGATTTTTTAATAAATTGTGCTTTTCATCAAAATAATAAATGTTTCCGCTTTTTGTGCTAATTTCGGTTTTGCTATTTAAAGGCTTAGTAAAATTTTCAATTTGCTTTTTTCTTATAATATTTTGCAAATGATTATAAAAATTTTTAAAAAGGCTAAGCTCTTTAAATTGTGGATTTTTTTCAAAAAAGGCGAAAAGATTGTCATTGTATTGCTTTATTTGATGTATAAAATCTAGCTCAAAACTAGCATTTTCCATATTTTGCACAATATCCCTGCTCGCACTAGCATAAAGGTCTAATAAATCTTTGTCCCCTAACTTTACATTTATATCCTTATCTTGCATATCCTTTAGGGTATTTATGATTTTATTGTCTTTATTCTTTTGTAGTAATTCCTTTGTTTCTGCTACACTTTTGCCTTGCTCTTTTGCTTGTTTTATGATTTCTTGTGGGGTTTGTGGTATAATGTCGTTGTCAATCTTGTTGGCTGAATATTGCGAGGTCTGTAAAAGCGTTTGCAAGTTTGAATTGGCGTTTGGGGATTGATATATAACTTTTGCACCAAAATCTAACTTATTTTTTATATTATTTGTTTCTTTGATTCCATTACTAATACTTACTAAATATTCCCCTTTATCTACACCAACATTTACAAAATAATCATCATCTTTTAAATGCTTTATAAACAAAAAGGCATTATCGCTATCTTTTAATATTGCTTCTGGTGAATCTAGCACTTCTTTAATCTGCGGTATATACTTTTCTCTGCCTTGTGCTACTAGCTTTTTAAGGCTTCCTAATTGTAGCTTTATTTCTTTGCCACCTAGAGCTTCTCTAATCTCATCGCTATGCTTTGGCGTGTAAGCTTCATCTAAGCTTTTAAGATTAAAAGTTTCACACCATTGCTCTTGCACTTCTTTTGTAAGCGTGTGTTCTTTACCTTTTTTATCAGTAAAAATAATATCATTAGAATCTGCTTTTTGTGTGGCAGATTCTAAACTAGTTTCCCCCTTTAGTGCAGCAATTTCTCTCTCTAGCTCTTGCCTATCCTTTGCATATCTAGCCTTATCATAGTTTCCTAATGTTTTAAGATAGGCTTCACTCTCATTAAGTTTATCTAGCTGTTTTTGTAGTTCTTGCAGTTTATATGCTTTATACTTTGTAGGATTATTTGCTATAACTAGCACAGATTCTAGCACTTCTTTTTGAAAAGGGCTTAGGTGTTGTGTATTTATGCCTTGCTTTAATAGATAGAGTAATCTGTCATTTTCTAATATATGATTTAGTATTATCTCTTTTGTTTCTTGACTAGTTCTTTGACTTAATTGTTTTGAAGAAGCTAGTAGATTTGTCAAAGGTTCTTTTTGTTTAAATTTCTGTGTGTTGAGTATATAGACTTCTACTCCATCTTTTGTTGTAGCTTTATTTATACTTTTTATAGGGTCTTGTATTTCATTGAAATAATCAATATATACACCTTTCTTAGTTTTGCTTTGTGCTAGTTTTTTGGCTTGTTCTAGTGTTTTATTGCCATTTAAGAGTAGAAAGTCTTTAGATACATTTTCTAAGAGTTCTAAATCCTGTATGTTAAATAATCTATGCTGCCCATCATATTTCTTATGATAGACTTTGCCTAGATTAAATCCATTGAAATCAAGTAATTCTAAATCATTATGCTGATTACTTATCACATAGTAGCCATCTTTCTTATATGTGTTTTTATTTAATATGGGTCTGTATTCATTGAGAGTATCTAATACTTCTAATTCCCCTGTTTTTGTATTATCTCTTATATGCCCTGTTGGTTTAAAGGCTTTATCATGTATATTAAATTCTTTTTTGAAGTTTTCTAGGATTTGTGCTGTGGAATCTTGTGTTTCTTTTGGTGTTTGTTGTGGTATAATGTCCTTTGAGTTTAAAGGGAGATTATCCCCTTTAGTAAAAGGCGTTGATGATATACTTTCGCCTTTCTCATTTTTGATATATGCAGTTACTAGCCACTTATTCTCTAGCGGTTCGCCACTCCAATTTTGTTTTAAAATCAATTTATAATCTTGTGTTTCTATCTTTGTAGCTTCATTAGGCTTATTTGTGATTTTTCCATTCTGCACGATATCGCTTATTTCATTTTTAGCAAATTCCATAGCCTTAGCTTCTGCTTCTGCTTCGCTAAAGCCTTTTTGCATAAACTCGGCTTTTCTTTTATCTAAAATATGTGCTAATCCGTATCCTTTATGTTTTTCAAAATCTGTTACTTCTCCCCACACTAAATCAATATCCCCTAATTCTTTACGATGGAATGCTCCTGCAACTTGTCCTTTATACTCGCCCTTAGCTCCGCTTTCTTTATGTGCTTGTGCTTCACTTATGAGTTTTGCAATAGCAGATTCTCCGCTGTGATAATGTTCTGCATAGTTTGTGCCAAATTCTTTAATGGGTTTAATGTTGAGTGCATTCTCTATTGCTTCACGCATAAGAGTATCAAAGCCATTAAAGTCATCATCTTGGTTATTTAGACTTCTTTGCTTTAGAATAGAGAAATGTTCTCTTGTGTTAAATTCTCTACCATCATAGCTAAATGTATGATTTTGCGGTATATAGACTTCTTGTGTGGTAGCTAGTTTATCTTTTCTTTGTTTGATTAGATTTCTTGTCTTTTCTATCTCATTTGCAAAAAAGCTGAGATTAGTTTGTAGTTTATCCATTTGCTTTTGTGCTTGTTTGCTTGATAAATCTTTCTTTTCTAGCTCATTTATTTGTGTTTTAATGGATTCTAGTTTTTCTAATGCGTTTTGCTTTTCTTTCTCAAATATGCCTATTTCTTTGTGCAGCTTTTCTTTTGCTTCCTTTTCTTGTGTGATTAGTTTTTGTGTTTCTTTGCGTTTAGATTCTATATCTTTGTGTTGTTGTAGTAATTCCTTTGTTTCTGCTACACTTTTGCCGCTTGCTTTTGCTTGTTTGATTATTTCTTGTGTAGTGCTTTTAGATTCTATATCCTTTATCTTTTGCATACCTTTTTTATTTTTATGATGTGAAAAAATATCATTTAAAAGTTCTTTTTCGAATGTATTAAAATATTTTGCATTCATTCCAGCGACAATATCAAAGATTTTAGTTTGATTTTCCCCTACATTTTCTATAATGCTTTGCTTATATGTTTGTAGGTCTATGTCTTTAAATTTATTAATATCTACTTCAGTAGCACTTAAAGGCTCATAATACTTAATATTGCCATCTTTATGCAAGGTTTTAAGCACTTCTACTTCTTTATTATCCTTTGTTTTTACCTTGATTGTTTCTAATACTTTAGGGTGATTATGCCACCTTGAGAAAAATATATCTTTGTCTAATTCGTTTGCTTCTTTAATCTTGTTTAATTGTTCCCCACTAAGTTTTTCATAATGTTTTAATTCGTTTGGTAAGGCATTATGAATAAATTGTTGCCATTGTGTATTGTCTTGTGTGCTTTTAGACTCTATCTCTTTACTTATTTCTTGTTTTGTGGTAGGATTCTGTGTTGATAGTCCATTCACAACTTCGGTTGTTTGTCTGTCCTGCGGAACGAAAGAATGGATAATGTCCGCCTTGTTTATTTCACTCCTTACATATCTTTCCGCTGGATTTGGAATCCCTGTTATTAAAGTCTTATCATTATCTTTTGTTACAAGTAGATATAATAAGTTATTATCCTTATCTTTAAATGATTTAATGTATTCTTTTTTATTCGGTAAAAAAGTGAGTTCAATATCCGCCCTTTTTAGTGTGGGTTCAACAAGATTTAAATATGCTAGTCTTGCCTGTGAATCTTGTCTAGTCGATAAATGCTCGATAAAGTTTTCTTTATTTTCTACATTATCTAAAGTTTTTAAGAAAGCATGTATATCTAGTGTTGGCGGTATAGGCTCTGCCACCGACTTTAAAACATTAAGATTTTCTATAAAAGCCTTTTTATCTGTGATAACTTGATATTCTCTTGTTTTTGGCATTTCCCCCAACACATTC
>NZ_FZPK01000060.1 GCF_900198625.1 Helicobacter rappini
AGATATAAATGGCTTATCTACATCATTATCTAAGAAAGAGATTATAACTTCATCTCCAATTCTTGGTGTATGATAGAAGCCAGAAGAGTTGCTTGCAATAGGAGAAGCTACTCTAAGGAATGGTGCGATAGAGTGCAGTATCTTACTGAGATTCATATTTGCAAGGGATTGAGAAGAAGTATTTTTAGAGGATTCAAGTTTAGAATCTTGAGTTGATGAGGAAATATTATCCATATTATTTTGCACCGCATTATTTTGATTAATATTTGCTTGATTGGAGCTATCTTGATTTACATCTTCTTACATTAATCTTTCTTGAGCTAAGGCATAGGCATAAAAGCTATTTAGTCTTACTCTTTCTCTATTATATTCATCAGTATATAGAGTGTTTGCTTCTTAGATTCCACACTCTCCATATAATGCCTCATCGCCAAAGTATCGCTCCTCATTTTTGCCCTTTAGCACAGCATAGCCTCCCTCGTTTAGCTCAAAATCATAGATTCTAAAATCTAGTTTGACTTTGCCTGTGATTCTACAAGGATAAGTGCAGTATTCAGCTAGTGGAATATGGTCATACTCTTTAGCTTTTTTAAAAAATTTGATAATATTTTCTTTACGAAAATATTGCACGATTTGAGTGTTGCAAGTTTCTTTTATGGCATTGATATAGGATTCTCCGCTTTCCTTATCTGCTCTACTAAGCTTAACGCTAGGTTGGTCTAATTCTACGATTGTAATACCTTTGAAATTATCTGCATATACAAATAGGCATAATGCAAGTATTATATAGGGGACTTTCATAGTTTTGTCTCTATATGTTCTAGCAAAGATACACCTTCTGTTGAGTTTTCATCTTTATATGCAATCTTGGCGTGTGCATATATATTAGCTTTGTTCATGTTAAATAGCTCAAGTAAAACTGCAACAAGTTGTTCTAAACTTTCTAGTTGCTTTGTTGTGGCATTTGGGTATCTTTTTGTTTTATTATCGTATTTTCCAACCACCTCTATCCCTATACTATCAGAATTTATAGGATACCTGTTTGGATAGGATTTGCTTTTTTCGTAATTTGAAACTTTTATTTTTCTAGCACTATAAGAAGTTTTTTCTTTCCAGATGCTTTCTATTAAAGCCTTTTCTTGAGTATTCCAAGTTTTCTCCAATTCGACTTTTGAGCGAATATCCCCCACATGCTGTGTATATTTATGCAAACTTGCACACTGATAGATTGTGCCATCTGTATCGATTAAGAAATGTGTGCCTACTCTAGCATTATTTGGATTATTCCAAGATTCTAATGAACTTTTTGCC
Source organism: Helicobacter rappini (assembly GCF_900198625.1). Classification (GTDB taxonomy): domain Bacteria; phylum Campylobacterota; class Campylobacteria; order Campylobacterales; family Helicobacteraceae; genus Helicobacter_A; species Helicobacter_A rappini. Next base: position 1,312 of record NZ_FZPK01000060.1, read on the forward strand.
GTATTAGAATCTGTCATATGTAAAACAATGGCTTTAGGCATAAAACCATTTGCTAAAGACAATTCAAGTCTAGTTATAGGATATTTCACTATACCCAATCCTTGCAAATACCCCTCACTATCGATATAGTAAGGTTTTTCCACCTCCACATACACCACCTCTAGCACCAAAATATTTATCCCTTTATGTTGCATTGTCGTGTGGATATGTGCTAAATCCTCAAATAACTCTCTAGATTCTAAGAATATTTTGATATGTTTTTTAATTTGTGGGGATTTTAGATTGATAGGTCTTTGCAAAGATTCATATTCGATAAGATTAAGGTTATTATGATTAGCATTATAGGATATATAAAACCTCTTTTTGTCATTCATGCATTCAAAGGCTAGAGGAGAGAATTCCTTGACAAGATGCGGTGTGTCTATTCTGTGCTTATTGCTTGTGGGGATTAGGGCAGATTGTATGTCTGTTTTTGCTATCATATATGTGCCTATGTCAAGACTTTTGGCATTAGTATCCACTCCTTGCTCTAGCTCTATATGTCCATGCCTTCGCATATATTCGTTTTTGGTTTGCGAGAGTTTATAGCTTTTTAGTATCTGCCCATAGCTTAGTAGGTCTAAAGACTTGCCAGTATATTGTAGCGATAGAGGCATAGCTCTATAATGCTTTATATCATACCTCACAGATTTAGAAGGAGTTTTAAGATAAGCAAAGATAGCAATGTTTTTACCTTCCCAATCTTTTTTTATTGGTATGCTTAAACTTTCCCCTTGAGTGTTAAGCTGTGTGGGGCTTAGCATAATTCCTTGCTTTTGTAGCTCCTTATGTATATCTTGATGTTTTTCAAACACTATATAACCCCATTTGGTATTGTGGCGATATTGTGCTATGAGGCTTTGTGTCTCTTTTATGTCTTTTGTCTTACCCTTGATAATATATTTTGCCTTTAGGCTAAGAGGTATAGCCAATTGCGTAGTATTATGTGCTTGTATTGTGTCAATCTTGTATATAGCACTTACTCTTACTTGAGCGTTTATCTTGTCGTGTTGTGCTATATGTTTTGGTATATCTTTTGCAAAATGTAATGTCTTTATACCCTCTAGGCTACCTTGCTTTTTATACGCAGGGCTTATGTCTAGTCTAGGAGATATTTGGATATGTGTTATCTTTTGTTCCTCATCTAGCCCTAATTGCTTTAGCACAAAATACACTTGTGATAAAGAGCCATTATTATAGACTAAGATATTATTGCATTCTATCAAGCCTCTATCATCACTTATTACCCTCTCTACAAAGTGCCCTATATCCATACTAAAGGCATAGATTTCTTTATTAGCTAAAGGCTTGTTGTTGTGATTGATACATTGGGCTTGTAGGCGTATAGGGATAGTGTTGGGAGCAGTGTGGAGTGGGGTGTCTTGCGAATCTTGCTTTTTAAAATCTGCTCTATCTAAATAATGTGAGCATTCTAAGAAATTATGAATATCATTCACATTACATCGTTCATCACATAGTAGCACAACAAGGGATTGAAATTCCTCATTACTAAGATTTCCTGTAATGATTTCTTGTGGTGTTTCATTGATAAGATTGTTAAATTCTTTAGAGATTAGCTCTCTAAGCTTTGGTTCCTGAATAGATAATGCTTGATATATGAGTTCAAATGCCATGTCAAAAGGGTCTTGTGGTATGAGGCTTTGCGTATCAAGAGAATTTATAAGGGTTTCAAGGATAGATTCTATATCAATTTCTATGATTTTCTTATCATTAAACCAAGTTACAAAGCTTTGAATATCATCTCTATAAGTCCATAATCCTGCACCTATGCCTGCACCAAAGATTGGGGCAATAATTTTTCCTTGACCTTTCCCGCCAAACCCACTGAGTGCATAACCCCCTAGCAATGTCGCTATCAATCCACCACCAACATCAATGATTATCTCTCCTGCTTTGTTGCTAGTAATCATACTAAAGGGTATAGCAATGATGATAGAATAGCCATTAAAGGCTATTGTGGATTTTCTAGGCAGAAACCTCTTAAGTTTTCTTATACCTTTTTCTTTGCTGTAATCTTTCTCTTCTTGTGGATTATTGCGTTGATAGTGTGCTTGTGCGGCTCCAAAAAGTATAGCTAAAAACGCAGCCACACAAGCAAGGATAAGCTTTAATCTGTCCTCTTTGTTTGCTTGTGCGTATTCTTCTATCTTTTTCTTTACTCTTTCATCTTTGATATATCGATAATCTTTTAGCATTTTTTGATATAGTTCATCTTTTATATCCTTGCCATCAATGGTAATTTTCACATTAAATCCATAATCCCCTGCGATATAGCTTTTTAGAATCTCCCCTATATAGTTTAGATTATCCTGCATAGATTCTAAGAGTGCTAACTCCTCTATAAAAGCAGCACTTATAGTATCGTGGTGAAGAAAAGAGTGTGGATAGAGTGTATCTTTTTCTTGTGTAATATTGTCTTGATGAGATAGAGTATTAGTTTGCATTAGAATCCTTAGTGCAATCTTGTCTAATTTCTTTTACTTTTTCATTGTAGAGATTCATAAAGTTTTCTTTGACTTGATGTCCATTTCTGACAATCAAATTAAAATGTATAGTATCGTGGTCATTTTCTTTACCATAGCGGACTACTATTATCTTGTCATCTAAGGCTTCTTGTATATTCTTTTCACTTAAAGGATAGAGATTCTCATAAGGGATAAAGACATCACTAAAGATTCGCCCAATGAGTAAGCCCTTTTCTGTGATACTAAGAGAGTTTTGAGATATATAGGCTAATACACGCCATAGAGATATTAATAAGGATGCTAAGCCAAAAGCATACATTTTTAGTAACCCAGCAAACATAATAAAACTTAGAGCACCAAAAAAAAGAGAGAGATACATCAAACCTGCAAATCTCCACCTTTGCCATTTTACTTCCATAAGAATCTTACCTACATTATGGTTTTTTGCTCTTGCAAATTTAGGAGTAAAAAATAAAATAAAAATAGCAAAAATAATACACACAACATAAAACCAAAAAGAGTGTATAAGAAATATCTTAACAATAAAAGGGAGATTATGGATAATTTGTGCTTGCAAAACTATATTTTTCTTCGTATAGGCTATAAGGGCAAGATTGCCAAAGACTATTATGAGTGCTACCCACATGGAATAATTATAAAAAAAAGTATAAAGTTTTACTATTTGCTTTTTATATGGTTTTAAGCTAAATATATGTGTAAGAAAATATAAAAACATAACTAAACCTCCTTTAATTAATGACTTGACTATGAAGTTATTTATTATACAATTTGCATTTGACACTTTCTTTATCTACACTTAAATCTTGATTATCCATGTTAAGCACAGAGCCCTTTAGAGAATCTTTGATAGTGAATATAATCTTTACTTGAATAGGCAATCCCTTTTCTATGCTTGTCGCAATGGTGCTTATAGTAGAATCCATCATACTTAAAGCATTGAAAAGATAAGTTTTTAGAGTATCTTTATCTTTTTCTTGTGTGATTCTTTCTAACTCTTCTTGTGTCATACATTCATAGAATTGCTCCCCATTCTCATCAGTGATAAGTCTATTGCTTGGGACACATACTATTGCAGCTATGCTATAAATTTCACCCATTGTTTGCCTCCACAACCACCCTTTTTAAACCAATAAATGGTCTTTGATTTATTGCAATAATTTTTTCTGCACTATATCCCATTTGAGAATCTAACTCTTGTATTAGAGCATTCACATTACTCATTCCAAAGGGATTAAAGCGAGTGCAAAAATAAGGTATTACATGTTTGTTGCTAAAAAACATAGGTCGCACAAATGCAAGAGGAGAAATGCCTAATCTATGCTCGCGTCTGGGTAAAGTTATCAATGCTAATCCCTCTCTACTTAGCTTAAGATTCCCAAAGATTCTGTATTCTAAAATAACATAGTCTTTAAATAATAGAATCTTTTTTAGTAGAAATGGTTTGCTTATAAAAATATGAAACAACACAATAACAATAAAGGGCGGTGCGAATATTGATAATATAATCGCCATAGAATAAACAATAAAAATATACAAAAATCCTAGAGTCCATACACAATAATTCTTAAAGCCACCTTGATATTCGCAGACTAAAATAGGATTGCTTTTGTCTATGTGTTTGTTCGCTAAACCATTTTTAAAGAGTAGAATATGGATATATAGCCATATAACACCATACATAGCAAAAAGAAATGCAATAATAAAATAAGAGATGAAAAATATAAGACTATCATCATGTAATCTTGAAAGAACACCATATAGCAAATATACACTCATTGCTATTAATATTGCACCAATATCAAACATCACCGAATACAAAATATGATTCCACTTCCTATCTCTCTGGCTTCCTAAGCCATTAAATAAAAGTGGGTCAAAGGGTCTTTTAGTATTCATCTTATTCCTTTTAAACCATAGCCAAACAAGCAAGGATAAGCTTTAGATTCTCATCTTTGTTTGCTTGTGCGTATTCTTGTATTTTTTGTTGTATTTTTGTATCTCTGATATATCGATAGTCTTTTAGCATTTTTTGATATAGTTCATCTTTTATATCCTTGCCATCAATGGTAATTTTCACATTAAATCCATAATCCCCTGCGATATAGCTTTTTAGAATCTCCCCTATATAGTTTAGATTATCCTGCATAGATTCTAAGAGTGCTAACTCCTCTATAAAAGCAGCACTTATAGTATCGTGGTGAAGAAAAGAGTGTGGATAAAGTATGTCATTCTCTTGTGTAGAGTGGGATTGCATAGATGTGTTAGTTTGCATTTGTGGAATCCTTTGTGTAGCTTTATGTCTTTTTGGCTTCTTTGGTTTTTTCTTGGTAGAGATTAAGGATTTTTTCTATTATAGAAGTATTTTCCCAATACAAATAAATACCAAAATCCTCTTTACCCTTGTGAGAGAATGCCATAGAAAATGAATGTGTTTCAAGAGCATTTTTCAAGCTACTTTCATTTAAAGGATAAAGTTCAGCATAAGAAAAAAAGAAATCATAAAAAGCCCTTTGTATCAATACGCCATCTTGAGTCAAAACGATTGAGCGATTAATGACAAATTCAATCGCTATTAATAAGATTCCAAGCACTAAGGCTATTCCAGCACCATACATTTTTAGAATTATAACAAACAAAAGAAAAACCAAAAGTGCAAAAATAATCCCTAGAGTAAAATTAAATATATAACGCAAAGATAGTCTTTGTATTTTGATTTTCATTAATGGTATGCCCATATTATGGCTTTTAGCATCGATAAAGGACGATGGTTTAATGGCACTAAAAAGCATTAAAATAGCTATAATAACATATATCCACCAAAAATGAATTGCAAATATTTTTACAATCAATGGTAGTGTATCAACATGTGATATAACATGTTTTACCGTAGCGTATTCTTTTCTTAGATAGGCTAGATAAAGCATATCACCAAGTGCTAAAATAGGTAGATACACATAGAGTATCAGGGCTAACATCTTACTTGTAAAAATAGGACATATATTATTTTTTCTAAAATAATTTAAATAATAAGCGTATATAGACATTGTTTTTCCTTAAGCTATTAAAAGTATCGGGATAGTATTTAGGAGCTGCGTGGAGGGGAGTGTCTGATGGCTTAGATTCTGTATTTTTAGAATCTCCCCTATATAGTTTAGATTATCCTGCATAGATTCTAAGAGTGCTAACTCCTCTATAAAAGCGGAGTTTGTGCTATTGTGATGGAGAAAAGAGCGTGGATAGAGTGTATCTTTTTCTTGTGTGATATTGTCTTGATGAGATAGAGTATTAGTTTGCATTAGAATCCTTAGTGCAATCTTGTCTCATTTCTTTTACTTTTTCATTGTAGAGATTCATAAAGTTTTCTTTGACTTGATGTCCATTTCTGACAATTAAATCAAAATGTATAGTGGTATAGTCGCTTTCTTTACCATAGCGGATTGTTATGATTTTCTGGTCCAAAGCATTTTGTATATCCTTTTCACTTAAAGGATAGAGATTCTCATAAGGGATAAAGACATCACTAAAGATTCGCCCAATGAGTAAGCCCTTTTCTGTGATACTAAGAGAGTTTTGAGATATAAGGGTTAATAGATACCATAGACATACCAATGAGAATGTCAAACCAAAAGCATACATTTTTAGTAACCCAGCAAACATAATAAAACTTAGAGCACCAAAAAAAAGAGAGAGATACATCAAACCTGCAAATCTCCACCTTTGCCATTTTACTTCCATAAGAATCTTACCTACATTATGGTTTTTTGCTCTTGCAAATTTAGGAGTAAAAAATAAAATAAAAATGTTCAAAATAAAATACACAACAACAAGCCAAAAAGAGTGTATAAGAAATATCTTAACAATAAAAGGGAGATTATGGATAATTTGTGCTTGCAAGACTATATTTTTCTTCGTATAGACTGCAAGGGCAAGATTGCCAAAGACTACTATGAATGTCGGTATCCCAACAAAGAAGAAAGATAGACGATACATTGTGTGCAAAAATTTTCCGCAATTTTTAAATACTGGGTGATACCATAAAAAATACAAAAACATTATGTAATCCTTTCTATATAGTTTATATTATCTTGTATAGATTCTAAACTTGCTAACTCTTCTACAAAAGCAGAGCTTATACTATCATGATTAAGAAAAGAGCGTGGATAGGGTATAGTGTCTTTTTCTTGTGCGATATTGTCTTGATGAGATAAAGTATTAGTTTGCATTAGAATCCTTTGTATTGTTTTATGTTCTTTTGGCTTCTTTGGTTTTTTCTTGGTAGAGATTTATATATTTTCTACCCATTATCTATTTTATCTCTACTCACTTTTAATCTCCCCACCTTTAACGATGAGTCCTTTAGAATCTATTATGACTTCTACACCACCTGCTTTTAAGATTATTTTATCGCCCGAAGCTGCAATCATGCTCTCTCCTATATTAAAGTTTAGAGTATTATTTGCCTGGATAACCATATCTGTTGCCACATTTATATCAGAAGTATAAGAATGTAGCGTTAAATGTTTTTTAGATTCTAAAGCCATATTTTCATTGGCATTGAGAAATATACTTGAATTTGTGGTTATAGTATGGTTATTAGCAGCAAATACATCAATATCCTTTACTACACTCTGCGTAAAACTTCCCTCAATATGCTCTTGTCTCTCTCCTTTCACAACTTGATGTAAATCCCCACCAACACTACTAGAAAGATTATTATTTATTTCTATTGTTTTATCTCCCCCAATAGATTC
>NZ_FZPK01000071.1 GCF_900198625.1 Helicobacter rappini
ACTAAGACAAATAGCAAAAAGATCTAATAATCCTGTTGTTATTATTACAGATGTTTCAAGGACTCCATTAGAACAAGCCAAAAGAATGTATAATTTAGTTGAAACAAATGGTATCAAGTATGCAAAAAATGCAGTGTATTCTTATAAGGTTCATTCAGTACTTAATATTTATGATAATCTCAAAAAAGAAAACAAACCAAAACAATACATTGTAAATCATATGGAGCAAGAAATTAGAGTATTAATTTCAAAGGGTTATTTTCAACACTGTCAAGATCCTCATATCAAAAATACCTTTGATATTTCGGTGCGTAGCCTCAAGAACCATAAGGAATTTTTTAGGGTTGCTGAAGAATACAAGAATGTTAATCAAGGTTTTGATATTATTGATGAACGAAGAAATCAAGCACCTTGCTATCATATTGAAATTACACAACCCTAGGAGAAAATAATGTTTAAATATTGTATTGTGTTTATTAGTATAATTTGTAGTCTCTATGGCAATGATGTAGAAATGGTTCATAAAGACTGCAAAATTTTATGCAAGAAATGTGGATTTTACGCAAGACAAACAGAAGGCTATTTTGAAAAACTTAAAATTTCTAACGACAATGAAGATGATTTTTATACTGCAATGGATGATTGGGCACACTATCTTTATTCAGCAAGAGATTACTTGCGTGCTAATGGAATCAAAACCAATTTTTATGCTGTAGATGTGAAGGAATGCGGGATACTAATCTTTCAAAACTATTCCTTGGAAATAAACAAAATTGATACCCCTTATATCTTTATTCTTTATCAAAAAGGCAAAAAGCCTTATAAACTTATGGATATTTCGGCTCCAGAAGATGAAATCAATACTTATTTTAATATCACAAAGCCAAAGTATCCTAAAGAGAGTGAATAAAAATGGATGAGCCGACACATATATACTCACCAGCCTATAAAGTAAAGAATTATACCACTCATACCAAACTAGATTATAACTCTCCCCTATCTCTATACTTCAATAGTAAGGAATTACAGATAGTAGAATGGGGAGAAGTGAAAAGAGAGAAAAGCTT
>NZ_FZPK01000073.1 GCF_900198625.1 Helicobacter rappini
GTTAGGTTTTTCTATTTTCACAATTAAGTAGATAGATGATAGGCTGTCCTTGAGTGTTGTGAGAATCGTGCATAGAATCTATAGAATCTTGTGATTGATTCTGTGTTGTGTGAGTGTTTGGGAATGAGCAACTCATTTATTCCCCACAATCAAAACTCACTTGGCTTTCGTGGATTACACCATAGATTGCCTTACTTGTATCGCTGGCTTCTTTTGGGATATAGGCGACCTTTAGCCATTTGGGATTGGTGGAGTCTTTGCCAAGAAATAATAATATGCCTTGATTTTGTAACTCATTGCCTCGCATATTACAATCATTTACTATTGTATCTTTTTGTATTGCTTGTAAAATCTTACCATTTGGGGATTCTCGTAGATTGATATAAGAGTCTTTGGTAATGGGAAAGAGCAAATATTCACTAGGAAGGATGTCTTTGTTAATATACCATTTTTTTACATTATCTGATGTTTGTATAGAATCTATTTTGGCAGTTGCATAATACTTTGTATCAGCCTCATTATCTAAACTTTTCTCAATGTAATAATTTTTCAAAGTTAGTGTCGCACGAATCGCTATCCCACCTAAGATATATTCATCTGTTTGATTTAATGTATCTTGCAAAACATTATATATTTGTAAAAAACTATTTTTTTGAAACTCCATATCTCTTTTGAGTGTATCATTGAGAAAAATTGCTTGTGTATCATCTTCAAAGAGTCTAGGCAAGGCATTTGACACATCAGGAAAAAACACTAAACGCCAATAAAAATCTGCTTCCTCTTGATACATCTGCCATTCTATTACCCCACTTAATGTTATTGTCCCTTTGTAATATATTTTATCAATCGTTTCTTTATCTTTTTGAAGTGTGTTATTATGCGAAGTTTGATTTGATAACATATCTTGGAAATGTGTAAAATACACACTCCCACTAGCATACACGATACCATAAGCAATACAAAACGCAAATATTATTAGACGCATTATTTCTCCTTAGATGGTGGATAAGATTCAATTTTATCTTGTTCTTTGATTCTAACAATAAATTTTTTAATTGTGCTTTTTGTGAAATTATTCGCACCAAGTATATAGTTTTTAAACGCTTCTCTATCGTGTTTAATGATAGCTATATACAATCTTGCAATAGCATTAATTGTGCTATCTCTATCTTTGGCTATCCATCTTTCTTTTTTCCATCTCAATTCAGTTGTTGGCAAAAGACAGCCTGTGCTCCATTCTCCCGTATCACCATAATGTATAAGAATCCCATCTCGACTTTTGCCTATTATTGTAGTATTTGTATTTTTTGGTTTAAGTTGAGGAACAATATGAATATGCTTCGTTCCAAAAGTTTTTCTATTGACTTGATTATGTTTACAGGTTGTAGTATTGCAATACAATTGCTCTATGTTTATGTCTAAATTTTTTATTGTTTGTCGTAAATCATTTAAATATATTTCTTTGTTATTCGGATTTTCTATCATTAAAGCAGGTTTGCTAATATCTGAATATTTCCAAAACACCTCATATTCCCCTACGGGTATTCTTATATCTCCACCTGCTGTTTTTTGTTGCTCCTCAGCAGTTTTGTTGATTGTTGGATTCATTCCTGCTGGTTCCACAATATAGCCCTTTATTTCTTTGTTATCAGAATCTTTTATTATCTCGCCATCCAACTTTAAGCTAAATTCACTAATGGTAGCCCAATATTTAAAATCTTCATTGTTTGGACTATACTCCCACTTCCTCACTATTTCTAGCACCATTTCTCCTGTGTCATACCCCACTTCCAACCTTACCCTCTCTATCTCATATTGTGATTGTATAGAATCTATCTTTTGCTTTAGTTTCAATATAAAGTCTTTATAAGTCTTACTTCCTTTGAGAAATATCTTTACTCTTTCATCTGTATGGTATGTAGGTATTGGTGTATTTGGTGTCGTGAGAAAGGTAGTGCCTTTGGGATAAGGGATATTGTCTAATGGATTATTATAGTATGAGATTTTATACTGGGTATTTGTATCTGAAGTACAGATATTAAGTGCATTGTATCCTCTAACTCTTGTGTAGAAATCTGTTTGAATCTTTAAAGATTGCTCTATATCTTTAGTATAAAGATAATAGTTTCCTTTGGGTAGAGAAGTATCTTGCTGTATAGAATCTATAATATCTTGGTCTTTATGATGACTAGATGTATAATACCTCTCTATGTCTATAACATCAGGGGCAAGAGAATAAGATGAAAGTAATCTAGGCATATCTTTTGTATCTATACTATCATAGTCTTTAGAGTAGATTCTGTAATGTTCTTTCACTTCCCCCCACTCTAGTATCTCTAATTCCTTACCATTGAATCTAAGCGACAAAGGAGGATTATAGGTGAG
>NZ_FZPK01000074.1 GCF_900198625.1 Helicobacter rappini
TCTTGTGATTGATTCTGTGTGGTGTGAGTGTTTGGGAATGAGCAACTCATTTATTCCCCACAATCAAAACTCACTTGGCTTTCGTGGATTACACCATAGATTGCCTTACTTGTATCGCTGGCTTCTTTTGGGATATAGGCGACCTTTAGCCATTTGGGATTGGTGGAGTCTTTGCCAAGAGATAATAATACGCCTTGATTTTGTAACTCATTGCTTCGCATATTACAATCATTTAACATTTCATCTTTTTGTATTGCCTGTAAAATCTTGCCATTTGGGGATTGGCGTAGATTGATATAGGAGTCTTTGGAGGCATAGGATAAAAGTAGTCCCTCCGAAAAATAACTATATATCATTCCTTTAGATACAAACCATCTTTTTGTATTGCTTAAGGGCTTGAGAGAATGGGGTTTGATTTTTGCATATGCACCATTATCAAAACTTATATCACTTCCACTCACGGCATAATAGTCTTGCAATGTTATCATAGCACGCATTGCTATACCTCCTAAAATATACTTATCATTTATATTAATATTATCTCCAAAGATTTGCTTTGCTTTCATAAAGTCATTGTCTTTCATATCAGCTATTAACTGAATGCCTTGATATTGCTCAAAGTCAAAATATGGTAGTGGATTAGGCGTTTGTATATCTGGATAAAAAGTCAAGCTTTGAAACAGGTTTGCTTCCTCTTGATGCAAATACATTTGTATAACACCACTTAGCGTTATCTCGCCATTATAGCTTATTTTGACCATTCCGCTTTTGTCTTTATCAATATTTTTTTGAGTTAAGGTTGAATGATATATAGTGTTTTGATGTCTCAAGCTATCAATAACTACTATTTCATCGTTAGCATAGACATAACTACACAAAAGTAAAATTAAAATACATTTCACTGCGGAATAAGATATTATTTTCATCTTATTTCTCCCACTTGGTAATTTTATTCTTAGGATAGATTTTAACATTTTCTTCTTTGATTCTGACAATAAATTTTTTAATTGTGCTTTTCGATTGACCTTTGGCATAGTTTTGATATGCTTCTATATCATGCTCAATCAAAAGTTTTATGAGCTGCATAGTCTTTAGCAATGTTTCTTGATACAGCCCATCGTTATTTTTGTGTCCTTTAGGCTCAAGTTCATTTTCAAGCTCTCCCGGTAATAGACATCCATCGCTCCAAATTCCATTATCACCATTGTGTATTAGTATATAGTTTCTATCGCCCATATCTGTTCCATTGATAGCTTTAAGTTCAGGCATTATGTGAGAATGTATATCCCAATCGTGTTGCTTCTTAAAATTATCTGTCTTGCTTTGTAATGTTTTTTGTCTTTGGCTATCATATAATTGATTCTTCCCCTTATTAACGCTATGTGGATTTATTGAAAAATCTCTAACATCATTTTTTGAACAAACACCATTTAATTTTAACAAATTGATAAACTCTAAATCTATTGTGCTTCTTGCATAAACTTGTTTTCCTGAATACCTCCAAAACACCTCATATTCCCCCACTGGTATTCTCGTATCACTTCCCGATGTTTTTTGTTGTTGCTCTGGAGATAGGTTATGTCCAGCACGCTTAGGATTAGGATTTATCCCTGCTGGCTCTACAATTCCTCCACTTAACAACTCTATATCATTTTTTAATAGCTTAAATTGACTCATTGTAGCCCATTTGTTAGGATTGTCATATCCTCTATACTCCCACTTCCTCACTACTTCTAGCACCATTTCTCCTGTGCCATACCCCACTTCCAACTTAATCACATTTCCCATAGATTCTAATTCATTCTTGTATTTTTTATATAAAGCTTGCATTGCATTAAAGAATTGCTTAGATTCTGCTGCTAAATCTACGCCTTTTATATCTCCATAGCTACTTCCTCCGTGAATTGTGTAATGAGTAGTAGTGATAAAATCATCATTGATTGGTTTTGTGGAATCTTTGGTTTGATAGAGTTGAAAATATTTATCTCCTAAGTTCCAAGAGTTTGTAAAAAAGCCATCAATAAAACGAGTTTCTTTTGGTAAATGAATATTTTTCACATAATAGATTCCAGATTCTATACAATCTTTATTTTGTGAATAATTGTTTGTAGAATCTTGAGTGTTTGTTTGTGTGTTGCTTGCTAAATTATTATCTGTATTCTCTAAGATTCCACTTTGTGCTTTAAATCTATGAGTTACCTCCCCCCATTCTAGTATCTCTAATTCCTTACCATTGAATCTAAGGGATAAAGGAGGATTATAGGTGAG
>NZ_FZPK01000077.1 GCF_900198625.1 Helicobacter rappini
TAGCTTCCTTCTACTTTAGAATCTTTATTGTTGTGTATGGTTTGAGAGAAATTATGTTTAATATATTCATTATAGTCTTTTTGTGCTCTTATATAGATTTCTTCATTATCTTTTAGATTAGAGAGAGTGAGTTCATTGTAGCAACAACTCATCTATTAATCTCTCCAATCCAACGCACAATATTGCCTTTATCATCTATCTCAACTTCTAAATCTTTGTATTTGTTATAGAATCTAGGGGCTAGAATCTCATTAAAATATTTTGTGCCTTTTTCTGTGCGGACTACCAATATATTATATTGACTCCAATACTTTGGTGTGTCCCAAGAGGTAGGGCTATACATTGTGCTATAACCACAAAGTATTTTCATTTTTTCTTTTTCATCATAATATCTCGGACAATCTCGCACACTATATTCTTTGCCATTATAGATTAAAATATCCTCATCATCAAACTTTTGAAAAGCATATTTATAAAAATAATTATCCCTAAAATACTTCCAAGCTTCATATATATTTGCTTTATATTCTGACAAATAGACATCTTTGTATTCTTTTTCTTTAATTTCCTCCTCTGCCACAAAATCTACATATCCAGCAAGAAACAATTCCCCCAAAATACTGATATATTCACTCTCAAAGCTTGGGAGAGGTTCATTAAAACAAACTCCATTTTTACCATAACCTTCGCTATCCTTACTTAGTGGAAACCAAAGAATCTCATCACATTCTCTTAATCTATTTTCGGAGCATATCATATACATTAGCATATATTCCAATAGTTCTAAAATATCTGTCTTTTTTGCCTGTGGATAGAGTTTTAAAAAAACATTAATTAAATCTTCCCAACCCTCCTCATAACTTACCTTAAATTCATAACTACCTTTCTCCATAAAAACCTGATAGCCCAAACCATAAATTAACTTTATTTCCATTTTAGTTCCTTGAAACTTAATAATGAATTTTCCAAATGGTTTTTTCTCCCTTTGAATTAAATTTAATATCTATGGTTTCATCACCGCTTTTGCCTTGTGAACCACTTTTGGATTTTTGTCTAAAATTAATCTCTGTTTTATCTTTTAGTTGTGTCCTATCAATATGCTCTCCATATTTTTTATCGTTTCTAGGTTCTATTTTTTTTAGCATATTTTGTTAATCTTTTCCAATTATTCGCTACTCTTTCCTCATACCTAGCCCTTACATTCTGTGGCATTTGATTAAGGCTTTGTTGTTATAGGATTAGGTAGATATTGAAAACTTTTAAACGCCCTTGAAAATCAAGCTGCCTCAAGATTCCTCCACAAGAGTTATCATAGTCTCCACTTTCTATAAAATCCTCCAATATCTTTTCCCTTACCTTTTTCCCGCTACTTAAAAAACCCTTACCCACTTCATTCCAATGCTTAAAAACTAAGATAATATTTTTATAGGCTATACCATTTCCATCATCATAAGTAAGCCATTCTAAAACACTCATCCAATCTCTAAAAGCATTGGGATTCCCTACACAATCTTTAGTGTGAAATAAAAAGGCATTTTGCATAATATCCATATAGTCAAATTCATAATCTTTTATATCCTTGCCATTTATCTTGACATAAAAAGTATATTTGTCCTCTATGAGTTCCTTTGGTATCTCACTTTCGCTTTGTATGGTATAGATTCCATATTCCATATCGTATTTAAAGTTTTTTGATTCCTCATCTAAATACATTGTATTCTCCTTTATTTTGGTATCAAATGTATGAAATCATTGTAATGATTGGGTGTATAGTAGATATAGTCATACAACACATTGCCATCTTGACTATGTCCTACTACAATTCGTTCTGCACCTCTACCACTTTGACTACTTGCTATGCTTATATCGTGTTCTTTGTAAAAGATAGGATTGCCCTTAGTGTCTCTCGTAGGTAGTTGTGCTATATCGTTTTTCCATTTTCTACCCGCCTCAAGTTTCTTGTCCGGCACCCCCTTACTTCTTTTCCAATTACTCGCTACTCTTTCCTCATACCTAGCCCTTACATGCTGTGGCATTTGGCTAAGGCTTTGTTTTGGATATTTAGGTTTAGCTACTCTATTGGTAGAACGAGTGATATATTTTGTTATTTTATACTCATATTGTTGAATTGTGATTTTGTTTTGCGTATTTCTTAGTTTTAGAGTTCTTGTTGTGAGTTTCTTACTAGCCCAACGGATAGCAACTTTTGCACCTTCTGCACCAGCTTTAATTCCCATACCAGCAGTCCAACCACCCACAGGGATAAAAGCAGCACCTAATGATACAGCATCTATGGTATTCCATAGCTTTTCATTCTCATACCAAGCTTTTTCCTCTTGCTTGGTATGGACTACTTGGATGATATAGCTATATTCTCTTTTTTCCACATCTATTCCCACATCTCTATTTGCTCTCCATAAATAAGCAAAGAATCTTATTTGCTTATTCTCCCATTCTTCTTTGAAAGGAATATTGACTATTTCCCCTTTAATATTTTCTAATTCTTTAAATCTCTTAGAATAAATCAGAGGTTGTGTCTTATTGAGTTGCTTTAATGTTTGCTCTATATCTTCCTCTTTATCAAATACAATATAGCCCCATTTTGTTTTATGTTTATGTCTTTGTATGGAATCTTGTGTATATGTTGTTTCATCACCTTGTATGTATTGTCTTTGAGAATCTCTTAAGACATAGTGGGCTTTGAGCGTGATAGATTCTATAGTGTTGTTTGTATGATGAGATTTTATGCTTGTGTTATTCATAGTGATGTTATGTGGAGTGTTAGACTTTACTTTTACTTGAGTGTTTGCATTATTATGAGTATATTTTATATCTTTACACTCTATAGATATAACCTTAATATTGGGCTTTATATTGTCATTAAGAGTGATAGCTTTAGGAATGTTTTTCTCAAAGCTTAATCTTTGTTCTAAAAGTTCTTTTGCTTTCTTATCCTTTGGTTGAATAGTCTTAGAAGGAGAGATTTTAATATGAAAATCTTTTTGTTCTTCATCTAATCCACACCTATTCAATACAAAGTATAAATCAGAATTTGTCATATTAGAGCTTACACAAGCATTATTAAATACTATATACCCATTATCATCACTTCTAGCCCTATCTACAAAAGAATAAAAGTTAGGAGAATACACATAGATTTCTTTATTGGCTAGGGGCTCATTTTTGTGATTAAAGCATTGAGCTGTAATGTGTATGGGGAGAGCTTCTTTTGGAGTATAGAGAGCAAGAGAAGAGTTTGTAGAATTTGTAGTAGCATGTGTAGGATAAGCAAGGTAATTAGGAAAAGTATGCAAGAGTGTATCTATATCAAGGGCATTAGAGTTTTTGTTTAAGAGAAGTTCTATAAGGGATTGGTAGTCTTTGGATTCTAAAGTAGGATTTGGCACTAATTCATATTCTAAAGGATTAGAATCAAACATAGAAAAGAAAGATTGGAGTTTGGATTCAATAGAGTCGATAAGAGGTTTAACTAGATATTCGGTAATACCATTGACCACCCATTTACCTGCTTTGGTATTAAGAAAATAACCAATACCTACTGCGGCAAGGGCGGATACGCCAACAAATGCCAAAACAGGGGCAGATGCTGGTATAAGTGCAGTAGCAACAACTCCAGCCACCCAACCAGTAAATAATTCTATCCCCACACTAACTCCTGCTTTTAACATATCATTTCCATTATTGCCATAATTATAAGCAAGACTTACGGACGCTCCCTCTGTTTGGAATAAGACACTAGATAAGATTCTACCTTTAGATCCCAATGCCCCCTTAGCTACTTCCTTTAGTGTTTTATCTACTTCATATTTTTCTGCTAATGTTGCCATAGATGCAAACATGGCACTTAAGCCTGTCATGAGAGTATCAGCAGTATTGCCTTGATATTCTAATAAGTTTGTTTTAGATTCTATGACTAAAGTTGAAGTGTTGTCATTATTTATAATTTCTTTAGCTGTGATATGGGAATCTTTATAGTTAAAGGGCTTGTTTGTATTGTTTTGGTTTGTGGATTCTATATTACTGAAGATAGAGTTAGAATCTATTGTGCTTTGTTTAGTGTTATTATTTGTATGATTGCTTATAAAATCATCGCAATGTATATAACACACTATTGCATTTACACTAGGAATACGATTGTATGTATCTTTAGAATCATAGAGTTTAAGATTGTTATTTGGATTATAGGGAGCATTAGGATTAGATTCTATTACGCCAAATTCAGCACTTACACCTTGTTTATTACCAAATTTAAATGTAACGCCTACACTAGCATTCTCGTTATTATTGTTCATTTGTTTATTTCCCCAAAAATTGTTTGTCTAAATCATAACATAAGGTTTTTGTATCTATGCCTTTTGCCTCTAGGGCTTCTTTGGTTTTTTTGATAAGAAAGTTTTTCAAGTAGGTTTGTTCAGTTATTTCATTGTAGAGTTTTGGGGATATGTATGTGTTCCAAGCCATTAATGAAAGACTATGCAAAGGACTTAATTGCCAAGTAAGAAAAATTCGTCCTTTGTGATTCCCTAAAGGAAAAAAAATAATTCTATTTACTGGAGTAATGGGGCATAAACCTGTGGGAGCTGAAACCATTTGAAATCCCACTTCTCCAAATCTATAAAATCTCTTTTGCATTCTAAACCACTTTCTACGCTCAAATCCTATACCTTGTGTGGTAATATAGAATCTGTTTTTATGAGCATAAAAAAGATAATAGAAACTCAATAATAATGCAGGAATCCCAAAAACTAATGATGTAACAAATAATGAGTTCTCTATTTTATTAAGCAAAAAAGCTTCTGTGCCACTATACGCCACAGCAACACCAAACATAAAAAATACACTCATTAAGAAATAATCCCACCAATTAGGGTTATGCCATATTTCATATACTATCTCATCACCATGAGAATCTAATCGCACTTCACCTTTGTTTGCAGAATCTAGCTTTGTAGATTCTATGTGCTTTGTTGTATTGTTAGATTCTCTATCACTTTTTAGATTCTCACTCATTATGCTATCCTTTCTTTAGTTTTTCTTAATAATTCTGCCATAGACGCAAACATGGCACTTATTCCAGCCATTAAGGTATCTGCTAAATTGCCTTTGTATTGAGAGTAATTTCGTATTGTTTCTAAAGTATCATGAAAATTATCATATTGCGTAATGATTTCAAAACTATTTTCATTTGTGATTTGTGCAGTTGTGGAATAGTTAGAATCTCGGTAGTGATAAATACCTAATTCTTTTTGTATATCAATGCCCAAACGATTAGCTATTGTATTTGCAAGATAAGGATCTTTAGGGTAGAGAATTTTTAACTCAGTAATAACTTGTTCTCTTTGTCCTTTATCTAAAAGGCTTTTGAGTTCTTTATATTTCTTTTCTGGATAATTAGGATCAGCATGGGCAACAACAGGTGGTAAAGTTAGAGTAGTGGGATTTTGCATTAGATATCCTTATACAATAAATGTTTAAATTTATCTCTAAGTTCTGAATCTGAAATTTCTATCCCTTGAGATTCTAAGGCTTCTTTGGTTTTTTGACGGATGAATACAAGAATTGCCTTTATATCATCATGATAAAGTTCAGTCAAGACTTTACAAAAGATATAATGTTTATAATTTTTATCTCTTAGGCGAGGGAAAGCCATAAGCTTATAAGTAATATTAATTGGAT
The DNA here is from genome assembly GCF_900198625.1 of Helicobacter rappini. GTDB lineage: Bacteria > Campylobacterota > Campylobacteria > Campylobacterales > Helicobacteraceae > Helicobacter_A > Helicobacter_A rappini. The sequence goes on from NZ_FZPK01000077.1 coordinate 5,698, forward strand.
GAATAATGAAAATCTCTTTAGAGCTATCAAAATATACAGGTGCTGGTAAACAGAATAAAGCTAATCCTACTTCTCCAAACTTAAAGAATCTCTTGTGCATTCTAAACCAATGCCTATACTCAAATCCTATACCATTATTTGCAACATAGAATCTATCTTTTCTTGCACAGAAAAGACGATAAAAACTTGATAATCCACAAGGAATGCCAAGAAGCATTGATATTATCACAATATCTATTTTCTGCAATACAAGAGCCTTAATACCTGCATATACCAACGCAATTCCAAACATAAACATTATTATATATTGTATAGTATCTTGTATGCCAAGCCTATGCCTTACCTCATACACTATCTCATCACCATGAGAATCTAGCTTTATTTCTTTAGTATTGGTGCCAGTTTTCAAGTCTTTTGATTCTAATTTTTGCTTGTTTTCATTTATATTTTCTTTCTCTTTCATTTAATTATCTCCTTTCTCCATTCCCCAGATTCTTTAGTTTTAGTATTACTATATCTTTTTTGCTCCATTATCCATTAAACCACCTTTTAGTTTTTGTATTTTGTTTGCTTTCTTTTATTCTGCTTTCACTTCCCCACCTTTAACCACAAGCCCATTAGAATCTATAACTACTTCTACTCCTCCAGCTTTGATGATGACAGAATCTGAAGTAGCGGTTATGGTAGTGTCGCCTACTTGGTGGGTTATTTGATTTTGGGCTTGAGTATTGATGTCGCTTTGGGCTATGGTTTCTACACTATCTCCTAAAAGGGTCATATTGATATTTGTTTGAAGTGATATAAATCTTTGCATTACATTAATGGCTCAATCTCATTATTTTTCACACATTTATTTAATTCATCAACAATAACTTTTACATACTCCTCAAGTCTTTTAAGATTCTCCTCTGTTTCTCTTGTGCAAAGGGTAACATACTGATATGGAGGATAGTCATTAAAGCACCACATGCATGGTAAGTCATCTATGCTAAAAAACCAAACTAAAGTCTCCACATAGTCAATATGCTCTCCTACAATGATATTGTAACCAAATGCCAACCATATATCTTTGCAATAATCAAATGCGTCCAAATAGCCAAAATTCCATATTTCAAACTCCCAACGCATATTTCCTTTATTGTCCTCATTATATTCTTTGTCATACCATATAGGATTATCTGTTTTTGTTGTTTCTCTCTGTGCCTCTAAACTACTAGATTGTAAGCTGTGGTTTTCTAGTTTTTGTTTGTATTCTTTCATGCTATCCTCCTCTTTTATGATATTTTCTATCTCATTTGAGATACTTTTTATTAACCTTATCGTTAGTCCTTTTAGAGCTATCAATAATTTTTCTATATACTTCATCGAGATTCTCTCCTTTTTTGGAATATTTTTTGACATAATATTCAAAAGGTTTTATTTTTGTGCGTGGGTCAATGTTTAATCGCCAAGCCATAATTCTATCTTGCATAAGCTCCCTTGCTTGTTGTTTAGTAGTATTTCTCAATTCATGCAATTTTTCTGCCTGTTGCCTTAAGTCTTGTATTGTGCGATATGGATTTCCTATTGTATTCAATTTATCGTTATACCACCTCCTTGCGGCTTGATTGGAAAGTGTCTGTATCGGTATATTATCAATTGTTTTTGTGTTGTCTCGTCCCAAATTTGCAATAGCATTAATTGCGCTATAACCAAATTGATATGCAGCTTTTGCTTTTGTTCCTGCAAAAAACCCCACAATATACCCACTCACATCAATAAGCCCCTCCTCTTTGTATTGCATTGGAGAATAAATATAGAGTGTGATACCTACTTCATATTTGGGATTTTCTACAAAAGCAAAGAATCTAATTTGTTTGTCTAGCCATTCCTCTTTTAAGTGTATTGTTATCTCTTCACCCACTATCTCATTACCCTCTGAATCTGCAAGGATTCTAAATGTTTCGTGTTCTTTTATAGGAGAGTTTATATTTTCCTTTGTTGTGTGTTGGTAAGGACTTGAGGTAATATATCCCCATTTTGTTTGTGTCTTTTGGTTTTGATATATTTGTTGTTGTGTTGTAGATTGTTTATCTTTATTGGGGATAGTGTCTTGATTGTAGTAGGCTTTGAGGTGGATTTGTATATGTTTTAAAGATTCTGTGGCTTCTTGGTCGGCTATTGTATTTGTATCAAAATTATATGTGCGTGTTGGTAGGCATATTGTATTTGCGTTGTTATGTGGGCAGTTTTCTTGTTGTGGTGTTTTACTTTCTTTAGATCCTATTTCTCTTAGCTCTGCATAGACATTGCTAACTAAGAGTTTAGTTTGATGGGGGAATTCTAAAGTATGAGGTTTATGGAGGTTTGCTAGTCTAATACAAGGAGCATTGGTTTTAGGTTTGCTTTTATAATGTGGGTGCTCTATCTCTACTCTAAAGGCATGACAATTTTTAAGACTTTCTATGTCATCTAGTATGACTTCGCCATTTGGACTTTTTTCATTATAGAGAATCTTACCACTTTTTCTTTCTATAACCTTTATTTTAGCATTCTCTATAAGATTACAATGGACATCTCTTACTTGTATGTGTATAGGCTTTGTGTTAAAACTTGACATATTATACTTATATTCTTTGTGCTCTATTCCAACTCTATCTTATGTAGTATTATACTTTTTCTTAGTTTTTATTTTTTAATCAATCTTTCTTATTTATCCCTATTCCGTTTTAATCTCCCCACCTTTCACTACTAAACCATTAGAATCTATAACTACTTCTATGCCACCAGCTTTTATTATAACAGAGTCTCCTTTGGTTGTGATAGAAGTATCGCCTACTTGCATAGAGGCTTCATTATTGGCATTTAAGGTGTAATTAGAATCTGCTATCATAGAGATGTTATCAGAAACTATCACTGCATTTGTATCAGATTCTAGGCTAAGAGATTGTGGGGAACTCATATATATATTATCATTAGAGCGAATGGTTATTTCATTTTGTGTTTGGATATTAAGCTTTTTATTAATAGATATATCTTTATCCCTCTCCACCACTTCCACACTATTCCCCTTTACATTTTCTGCCTTATCCCCACCAACACTACTAGAAAGATTATTACCTATCTCTATTTCCTTATCTCCCCCAATAGATTCACTACTATCTTTAGCTACTCTTAGTGTATTACTAGCTCCTACATTTAGAGTATGAGATAATCCTACTATAGTATCCTTACT
>NZ_FZPK01000080.1 GCF_900198625.1 Helicobacter rappini
TCCATAAAATATTTTTTTCAATTTAATTTCCTGATTAACTCTTTAGTTTCTTTATCTTGAAATAAACAAGCGTGGAAACCCTTTTGCTGTTTATTATTTTTGTTATCAAACTTAGGATAGAAATCTAGTAAATCATATTTTTCAAAGAAATTTTTAGCTTGAAGTGGAGCAAAATCACCTTTGAGTTTGTTTATTACATTAAGTTTGTTTGTCCTTGAGTCAATATGGCACACTTCATAACCATTAAATGTGATATTCATAATATCAACGAGAGTAATTTCTTTTGTAACAAAGTTTCCACTAGAATCTGTTTTATTTTTGCCATATTCATCTTTCAATATGATGAATAATTGATTAGCATCCGTTGTCATTAAATCATAATACCCATAAGCAGCTTGAGCTAGTTCTGCATTGTCTTTGAGCTTGTTTATTAATATCTTACTTTGCAATGTTTAAATCCTTATTTTTCATTGATTTTTCAAGTTTTCGTACTTGTCTTTTTATTTTATTGATATTGTTAAGTTCTATAATTCCATTTTTCTCTTCTTCAATTAGTTCTTTTAAAGCTTTCAATTTCAATACCCTTGAATCTATATATTTTTTATCCCACTCCTCTTCACTCAAATATTTTTTATCCCATTTTTTGTAAAAATAATTACAATTTATCCATTGCTTCTCAAAATGTAAGTCGTCCAAATGTCCAGCTGGTTCATATCTACCATTATACCAAACTCCATAAGTAAATCCATTTTTAACTCGGTATGTATGTATGGCTTCAACATTTCCCATGCCTTTGAAAATAAAATCATATTCCATTTTGCACATCTTTTTAAACTTATGATAGCTAGGCTGAAAAGAATAAGGCACAAGCCACCCCCAACCACAGCCATTAAAACACAACAAAACAAAACCAGAGATTGTAATATGTAAAAGCTTTTTCATTTTATACCATCACATTTAGATTCTGTGCTTATTATAGCTAAAGTAAATTCTTTAGATTCTTTATTTTGAAAGAGAGTTGCAGAGAATCCTGATTCTGTATTTGGTTGATGGATGAGTAAATCATAGCGAGAAAAGAATCTTTTGGCTTGGAGTGGGGAGAAGTCGCCTTTGAGATTCTCTGTGTTAAAAAATGTGCTATCTTGTGTTTCATAATCTTTGTATGTAATGTCTAGTATGTCGTGGAGGGTTATGGGCTTATTTCTTTTATCGCCATATTTTTCATCATCTTTTATTTTTTTACCAATTAAATCATAATATCCATAGGCTGCCCAAGCAAGATATGCGTTATCTCTCAAGGCTTCTATGATTTGTTTATTTGTTTTCATGGCATAAACTCCCATTCGGGTCTCATTATATCAAAAAAACTCGCAGCACTATCATCAAACCTAAATGTATCGTTATACCAATAGATAATAGGATAAAACTTAACTATATTTTCCACTCCTATGGGTTTATCTGTATCAAAAACAATACTCGCACCGCCCATCGCTATCCTCTTGTTGATTATGATGACATTGATGCTCCTATGTCTTTTGTTTATAATTTCCCCATCTTTTGGCTCTAAATTCAAAACCCTATAATTTGGGACCATAGGATTACTAACTTTAACAAGATTTTTTTGTATTTCTTCCCAATCATTTAGAGTCAAGTTAAAGTAAGCGAGCAAATTTTCATACTTTTTTGTGATTTTATTTTTCTTTTTTTCATTTGTCATTAATTCTCTAAATTTTTCTCTATCTTTCCATTCTCCATCATAAGTCAGGTTTTTGTTTAGGCTTCTTGCTTCCCAATAACTTGGATAGAAATATTTTTGCACATTCATTGAGGCACACCCACTAAACACGACTGCCACAAATAAAGCACTTATGATTACATACACCATTCTCACACTATTTCCTTTGTAGATTCTGTGCCTCTAAAAGCGATGATGTATTCAAAGTGTTTCTTAAACTCTTTTGTGTTTGTAGTTGTATTAGATTCTTTTATATCATAAAATATCGTAGCAGAGAATCCACTTAGTGTATTTGGGATATGATGGATTAATTCGTAGCGTTCCAAAAATCTTTTTGCTTGTGTGGGAGTGAAGTCGCCATCTAAGAAGTGTTTATGATACCAAGAATCTTGAGGCTTGTCATTTTCATCTTTAAAGTATTTGTATTCTATATTGAGAATGTCGGTGGGAGTGGGGAATAAAGATTGGGTTTTATCATCTTTTAATTCTCTAAAATACTCTAATCTTTCTGTATCTGTGTTATCTTTATTAAAATCATACTTAGAATCTGCTAAGTGGAAATAGCCATAAGCTGCCATTGCTAACTCTGCGTTATCTTTTAGTCTATTAATCATTTCTTTGTTTTTCATTGTTTAGTCCTTTTTGAAATATATGCAACTTATTGGGACACTTCCTAAAAAAAATCCAGTTCCCTCATTACCTGCTGGGAGTGGTCTTATTTTATCCCAATTAACATAAAACATTATATTTTTAATATTATCTCTTCTTGCTTGATTATCTTTAAAAAGTAATGTAAAATCCTGATATATTCTATCATGATACTTCTCGAATTCATACCAATATGTTCCTCTATCATTAACTTTTAAATTCTCCTGAATATACTCCCAATCTAAACTCTCCAAATCCGTATCAAAATACTTTAACACTTTATTATAATATTCCTCATCAAGCTTACCACCATTAGCTTGGTAAATCTCTGGGTTTAGTTGGCATATTTCTTTAAACTTATGATAACTCGGCTCTAAATAGTAAGAATAGGGCGTATGGTAAAATATAATCAACCCAATACTTCCAAGAAAAACTAAAAACTTTGAGATTTTCTTTTTAGATTTAAAAATGATTCTATAAATAAATTTTAATATAAGATATGAAAGAATAGTAGAAATTGACATTAAAAGAAAGATATAAATCATTGGGCTACCTTTTTAGATTCTGTG
>NZ_FZPK01000087.1 GCF_900198625.1 Helicobacter rappini
GTTTGTTAAAAGCCTTTGTATGTGTTAAGCATTGTTTGCAAGTGTGTTAATGCTTATGCTTTGTATTGCATTACAATCACTTTATAAGCCTTTGCATGTATATTAATGCCTTGCTTTGTTGCATGTAATCTTTATAACCTCATCATGTAATATATTTGCTTAATGTTGAGGTTAGCAAAAAAACATAACATGCAACATATAAACCTTTGCTTATTCTGTATAATACCCTTATTTTAAACATTCCAAAATATCAAATATAAAGGTAATCATAAAAATGAGTAGAAAAACAAGCATACCATATAAAGAAATCATTCCAAAGTATCAAACAGGGCAGTATTCAATATCACAATTAGCAAAAGAATATAATGTAGCAAAGGGCGGATTAAGCAAGTATATTAAACAAAATAATATAAGAATTAATGAACGAGCAACACAAGCGGTAAATGCCTTAAATAAGGGATTTTCTACACTTGAAAAAATAATTAATGAACGGGATTTAAAAATTAATGAACGCCCAAAAGAAACACAAAATAAAGGCTTAATTGATACACAAAATAACGATTAGCAAAAACACATAACATAAAAAGTAACATATAAAGCAAGTATTGCATTGCAATCACTTTATAAGCCTTTGCATGTGTTAAGCATTAATATTGCATACTAGCATATACATTACATAAGCATATATAAGCATATATAAGCATATACATACACATTGCATACACTAGCACACAATAAACCCTTAAAAGTCTATTATTACATCATTAGCATTTAATACCTTATTGTTAGCTTTATCTTGTGATATTTCACTACTTAACAATAAATCATTACCTGCATTACTATCACATGCAATACTACCATTAAGTATTAATTCTGTTTCTAATGCTTTAATTTCATTATTTACTTGTATTAATTCTTTATCCCCTGCAATACTAGCAAAAAAATCATTGTCTAAGTTATCATCAGTGCTTGAAATTTCATTAAACACATCATTTTTTGCTAACTTGTCAATATTATTACTTAATTTATCATGCCTTTTAGTATTAAGCAAGTTTTGTATATTGTTATAAAAGGCTTTACCTGCATAATCAAGTAAAGTATTATTTGACTTTGCAAAGTTATTAACATGCTTTAATACCATTAATACATCATATAAAGCCTTTTTGCTTTGTTTATGCTTTATATCATAATCTATATTATAAAACCCTGCTAACTTGCTTTTATACTTATAAAATGCTTGTCTAGTGATATTATATTTTATGCAAATATTACTTACACTATCAATACAAGCTACATAATCGATTAAAGCATTTGCAAGTATGTTGTTATTGTTATTATTGTTAGCTTTGTTATTAGCTTTATTGCTTGTGTTATTGCTTACCTTACCTTTTGTGTTATATCCATTAAAACCCGCTTTATTTGCTTTGTTACCTGCATTATAAGCATTTGTATTAAAGCCTTTGTTTGTGTTATTGTTTGTATCAATCATTACATACCTCCTTATCTTGTTTTAATATCCCATTATATTGCTTATGCAATAAATCGTTATATTGATATTCCTTGTCTAAATGGTGTTTATTTATGCAAAACTCACAATCGCTTAAATGATTAGATAGCTTACTATGTTTTGTATTATCGCATGTATCACAATCTACACAATTAATACAATCAAAGCAATTACTACAAGTTTCACACATAATACAATTATTACAATAAAAGCATTCTTTACACTTTATACAATCAGTGCATGTGTAGCAATCTTTACAATTAATGCAATAATCACAATCTTTACAATTAATACAATCAATGCAATTAATACACGCCCTGCAATCCTTACAATTTATGCAATCTACACAATCAAAGCAATTAATTAACCCTTTGCTATGTTGTAAAGCTTCATTTTCATTATAAGCCTTTGCATTCCATTTGTTATTGTTATTATCTATATAATACCCATTCTCTAGTTTTAATTCCATAATCAAACCTTTAATAAAAAATCAATCAAATAAACATTTAAAAACATTAAACCCTTAATCCTTAGCTATAAACAAGCTAACAAGCATAAAAGCTAAGTAAAGCCATACACATATAAATCAATCAAAGCATACATAATTAAAACCTTAATGTATCATCATCAGTAGTAGGATTTAATACATATAAATCACTATTATTTACTACTTGTTGCAAGGTGTTTTCATGTGCTAATTTGTCTATATAATTAGCCCAAAATTGCATTAGCTCACGCCTCTCTTGCATTCTCTCGCTATGGTTATAACTTTGTATTACCATATTTCCTACACTATGAGCCAAGCACATTTCAATAATTGTAAA
>NZ_FZPK01000088.1 GCF_900198625.1 Helicobacter rappini
TTAATTGCAATAGGACAAGCCTCAAGGCTTCTTGGTGTTACCATACAAACCCTACGAAATTGGGATAAACAAGGACTTTTAAAGCCTGATGAAATCACAAAAGGTGGAAGTCGCAGATATAAATTAGAATCTTTAAAAAATATTAATAAAAACATTAAATTTAGTGTTGATGGTTTAAAAACAATTGCCTATGCTAGAGTAAGTAGCCACGACCAAAAAGATGATTTAATAAGACAAGTTCAAGTTTTAGAGCTTTATTGTGCTAAGGCTGGGTTTAATTATGAAGTCATACAAGATTTAGGCAGTGGTATGAATTATTATAAAAAAGGACTAACAAAGCTTTTAAATCTTATCTTAGAAGGACAAGTTAAAAGACTTATTTTAACACACAAAGACAGGCTATTAAGATTTGGAGCTGAATTAATCTTTGCTATTTGTGAAGCTAAAGAAGTGGAGGTGATTATCATCAACAAAGGCGATGAAAATATTAAGTTTGAAGAAGAATTAGCCAAAGATGTTTTAGAGATTATCACCGTATTTTCTGCTAGGCTTTATGGAAGTAGAAGCAAGAAAAACAAAAAATTACTTGAGGATATGCAAGGTGTAATCAATGACAATCTCGCATAAAATAGAACTCATTCCAAATAATAAGCATATCGCTTATTTTAAAAAAGCCTTTGGTTGTTCTAGGTTTGCTTATAATTGGGGACTTGCTAAATGGCAAGAATATTATAAACAAGGTGTTAAAAAAACACATTTAGATTTAAAAAAAGAATTTAATGCGATTAAAAAAGAGCAATTCCCCTTTGTCTATGAAGTAACTAAATATGCCACACAACAACCATTTTTAAACCTAAATCTTGCATTCCAAAAATTCTTTAGAGATTTAAAGCAAGGTAAAGTCAGCTATCCAAAGTTTAAAAAGAAAAAAGATAATCAAGGCTCGTTTTATTTAGGGGGAGATATTGTTAAGTTTGAAAGTAAAAACAATAAACAATTCTTAAAGATTCCAAATCTAGGTAGTGTTAAGCTAAGAGAGAATCTAAGATTTCAAGGCAAAATTAACTCTTGCACTATCAGTCAAAAAGCAAATAGATTCTATGCTTCTTTTAGCTTAGAGATAAGTGAAAGTGAATTTAAAAGAACTCATAAAGATAGCAAACAAACAAAACTTGGATTAGGTATAGATGTTGGCTTAAAATCCTTTGTAAGTTTATCTAATGGCTTAAGCATTCAAGCACCTAAACCATTATATAAGCTTACACAGCGTTTAAAAAGAGTAAGCAGAAGTCTTAGCAAAAAGCAACACCCAAAAACCAAGAGTGAAGCAATGCAAGGGATAAAAAAGTCTAACAACTACTTAAAACAAAGTGTTAAGCTTAATAAGCTCCATACAAAAATTGCTAATGTAAGAAATGATTTTTTACATAAGCTTACTTCAAGTCTAGTAAGACATTATGCTTACTTTGGGCTTGAAAATCTCAATATCAAAGGCTTAATGAAAAATCATAGATTGGCAAAGGCAATAAGTGATGTAAGCTTTTATGAGTTTAAACGCTTACTAAGTTATAAGGCAGAGTATAACAATAGGCGAGTGATAGAAGCAGATACATTTTATCCAAGCTCTAAGACTTGCTCTAAGTGTGGAAGCATTAAAGAAACTCTCACACTTAAAGAAAGAATCTATGAATGTGAAAATTGTGGATTAAAAATAGATAGAGATTACAATGC
>NZ_FZPK01000091.1 GCF_900198625.1 Helicobacter rappini
CACTCAATATGACAAGAATATAGAATCTTATAAAATAGCCATATTTACAAACTTAGCGTAATCACATTATATGAAGTTTTGCAATCTATGCTTAACCATAAACCTAATACTCCAAAAAGATAGCTAGATTCTAAACAATAACAAATCCATAAAAACAACTTGCTTAAAACATGATAAAATACGCATTTATTTTTACTTAAATTTATACTTACGGAGAGAATATGGGCTTAATAGAACTTGATAGCATTAAGGCTGCTAAGAATAGATTGCAACATATAATCATGCAGCACCCATTAGCTTATGCGCCGCGTTTAAGCAATATCGCAAATGCAAAGGTGTATTTAAAAAAAGAGAACTTGCAACCCACAGGAGCATTTAAAATACGCGGGGCGTTTAATAAGATTGCAACATTAAAAGAGCTAGATAGCAAAAATAATACGCAGATTCTAAATAAAGGCGTGATATGTGCAAGTGCGGGTAATCACGCACAAGGTGTAGCCTTTAGCGCACAGCATTTTAATACAAGGGCAGTTATCGTTATGCCAGAATCTACGCCGCTTTTAAAGGTTATCGGCACAAAGGCTATGGGTGCTGAAGTAGTCTTAGCGGGGAATAACTATGATGAAGCATATGAGAAGGCACAAAAGATCGCACAAGAAGAGAATCTAACCTTTATCCACCCTTTTGCTGATATTGATGTGATGGCAGGGCAAGGCAGCATAGCCCTTGAGATGATAGCAGAAGAAGAGCTTGATGTTGTGATAGTGCCAATAGGTGGTGGTGGGCTAATTAGCGGTATAGCAAGTGCCTATAAAGCCCTATCGCCAAAAACGCGTATCATAGGTGTGAATGCAAAAGGTGCAAATGCGATGAAGCAAAGCTTTTATGCAAGAGCTATGCAAAACTCAAGCAGTGTGAAAACTATCGCTGATGGGATAGCTGTGCGAGATGTGAATGAGATGACTTTTAACTGCATTATGTCCTGTGTTGATGGCATTGTAGAAGTAGATGATGAAGAGATAGCAAGTGCGATTTTATTCCTTTTAGAATCTCAAAAGCTAGTGGTAGAAGGGGCGGGTGCTGCTAGTGTTGCCGCCCTAATGCACCATAAAGTAAAAATTAGCCCAAATGAAAAAGTCGGGGTGGTTTTAAGTGGTGGAAATATCGATGTAACCATGCTAAATATCATTATAGAAAAGGCTTTATTAAAGAGTGATAGAAAGATGAAATTTCAAGTTATCCTTGTAGATAAGCCCGGAAGTCTGCAGAATCTAACCGAGCTTTTAACAAAAGAGGGGGCAAATATCGTATTTATTAACTATTCACGTATTAGCACAAAGCTTGAATATGGCGATGCTATTGTAGAATTAGCCCTTGAGATTAAAGGAAAAGAACATAAAGATTCTGTATATAAGATTTTATTAGAGCATGGGTATCAATTCAGCGAAATGCCCTAAAATATAACACAAAGGATTCTCATGTTAGCCCTATCTATAATAATCCCTATCTATAATGTAGAAAAGTATCTAAAAGAATGCCTAGATTCTATACAAGCACAAACTTATAATAATTTTCAAGCCATACTTATAAATGATGGTAGCAAAGACAAAAGTCCTAAAATAGCACAAGAATACACGCAAAAAGATTCTCGCTTTATCCTTATAAATCAAGAGAATAAAGGCTTAGGGGCAGCTAGAAACACGGGGTTAGAATACATTTTTTCAACACAAAACACACAAGATACTGCATACATTGGCTTAGTAGATTCTGATGATGTGATAGCAAAAGATTATTATGCTAATCTTATCTACTGCCTTGAAGCAAATAATGCCCTAATCGCAAAGAGTAGAAATATCTGCGTATTCCATGATGATAACTATAATAAAGAGATTTTCACAAAGACGCAAGAGAGAGAAAAAGGCGTCATGCGTAAGGTTACAAGCAAGAATCTTACAGATAAAATCGATCCATGGCGAAGTGTCTTTTGTGCTTCACTGCTAAAAGACTTGCGATTTCCACCTGTGAGATTTGCTGAAGATGTGCCTTTTGGTGTATGTGCGAATGTCTTAGCAAAAGAGATTGCCCTGACAAAGAGTGCGATATATTTCTATCGACTAAGGGCTAATTCACTCACAAAGAAAACCCACCCACCACAAGAGTTTTTTAACGCCTTTGCTTTTATCTATAACTTTTTTAAAGAGCATGATTTACTGCATACCTATATTTTGCCGACTCATATTTTACGCCCATCACAAAGCTATGAGTATTTAGCAAAAGATTCTAATTATTTAGGGCTTTTACAAGAGTTTATCCACTCTTTAGGGATAGAATCTAGTGTGCTTGCTAGAAATAAAGTGCTAGATTCTGCCCTTAAAGCAAAAACACTTGATGAGTTTCTAGCAAAAACGCAAACCTTTAAAGAATGGCGGCGTAAAAACTTCCGCATAAGCCTTAATAAAAAGCATAAAATCATTACACTATTTGGCAAAACGCTTTATAATCGCTAAAGGATTCTCATGCAAAAAATCTATATCATTCTCAAAGATATTACAGAATCTGGCGGGGGCGAGAGAGTGTGTGTCAATCTCTCTAATGCGTTTAGTGAGATAGGCTTTGAGGTGCATATTATTAGCCTTTTTAGATTAGAAAAAGATATTGCTTTTAGCTTGAATGAAAATATAAATGTCCGCTTTCTATCACACACTACACCAAAGAGTAAAAACCCATTGAAAAAGCTTTTTAATAAAAGCATTTATCGATATATCTTAAGCAAAAAAGTAGATACAATCGCACAGCAAGAAAAGCCCAATATTATCCTAGCAAATGATGGCTGGTATATCCCAAAAACTAAACTAGATTCTATACAATATATCCGCTTATGGCATTTAAACGCACCAAAAAAGATAGATAAAAGAAAGCAAAAGATATTTAATCTCTTTGATACCTTAGTCGTGCTTTCATCTCGTGAATTAAACAAATGGCAGAGCTATCATAAAAATGTTAAAGTAATCCCAAACTTTCTGCCTTTTATCTCACATAAAAACACAGATTCCAATCAGCATAGAATTATATCTGTTGGGCGTATGGATAGGGGTGATCAAAAAGGCTTTTTAAGGCTTATAGATATTTGGGAAAAGGTGCAAGAGAGAATGGGTGGGCTGCGGGGTTTAGGGTGCAAAAATAATGAAAATTTAGATTCTAATCTTTGTTATGCTAAACCTACTTCTTGTCATACCGACTTTACCATTTGTCATACTGAATCTTCCATTTGTCATACTGAGCCTTTAGGCGAAGTATCTAGCCTCAATCCTAATCCTTGTCATGTTGAGCGAAGCGAAACATCTAAAAACACAGAATCAAAAAAAGATATTTCGTGCTTACGCACTCGCACGAGCGAAGCTCTTGCCCACACTTGCAAATATGACAAGATAACAATTCAAAATGACAGCCACAAAACAACCTTAGATTCTAAGCGACTTAGTGCGGAAGCAGTTTGCGATGATTTTAAGAGTTGTGAAGCCTTGAATGCAAGGAGTTTATTAAACATAAATGACGAAGCACGAAAGGCAAACTCTCTTAAAAGGGTGGAAACTGCAACGCACAAAAAGGCTTTAGAATCTTGGCAGCTTGTTATCGTTGGCGATGGAGCAATGAAAGAGCAAATCCAAGCAAAGATTCTAGAAAAAAATCTACAAGATAGCATTATCCTAAAGCCCTTTACAAAAGATATAGAAAAAGAGTATCTCAATGCAAGTATTTATGCGATGACTAGCCATTTTGAGGGCTTTGGTATGGTGCTTGTGGAGGCTAGCTCTTATGCCTTGCCTTGTGTTGCTTTTGATATTGCTGCGGGTCCAAGCGATATTATAGAATCTCACACAAGCGGTTATCTTATAGAAGATAATGACTTACAAGACTACGCGGATAAACTTATAGACTTAATGAGTGATAAGCAAAAAAGAGAATCTATGGGATTACAAGCAAAGCAAAAGGTAAGTATAGCTTTTAGCAAAGAAGCAGTAATGAAACTATGGCAAGATATATTTAATAACTAGATTTAACACATAGCATTTTAACAACACACAAACTTACATGCTACAATGAAACCTTACAAAAAAAGGAAAGCAATGCAAAAGAATATTATTTTACTTGGTGGTAGTAATTCTGTTATGGGTGATGGATTACAAAAGGGCATACAAGATTCATTAATGAATAAAGATGAGTTTAAATTTTATAATTTTGGACTTGGAGCGTGTAATTCATTTCAAAATTTCTATGAATTAAAACGAAAGCGAAACAAAGAAATTTTTGAAAATGCAGAGTTGATTATTACAGAATCTAATGTAAATGATGTGTATGATATATACGAATCACATGAAAAATTACCGCTTGATATTTTTTATCGTAATCTCTCGTGGTTTTATAAAGAGCTTTATTTTTTGAATAAAAAAGTAGTATCTTTGCTGTTACCTAATTATTTTGAAAATTATAGATTAATCAATAATATGCATAGGAAGCTGTGTGAAGAATATGGATTTAATTGCATTGATATGCAGGAATATTATGAAAATTATGCTTTACAAGAGTTTAGTAAAACAATTGATTGGGGACACCAGTTAAGCAGCATTATGCAAAGAGTAGGCAAAAATATCATAGATTCAATAGAGATTTTTCAAATGCCAAAAAAGCTTGCAATCACAAATGATAATCCAAAATTTTTTGAATGCACTCCAAAGGATATGATAGTAAAAAAGGGTAAAATAAAAGAGGATTATCTCGTCAATTCAATGTATGGGGAACAGATATATAGACTAGATTCTAATACAATCTTAGCTTTCCCTAAAAAGTTAGAGGATTGTTGTCTTATAGGCTTACATACATGGAATAATACAAGGGAATGGAAAGAGGATTTTAAAGCACCGGAGAGCTGGGAAGAGTGTGGCTTAGCATACACAAGCTTAGAATTATGCAATAATACATGCACTAATAACGCATACAATGGGGGGGGGGGGTAATATTGTCAAAGAAACGAATATGCTAAACTGCATGATTGAGATACAAAACCCCTTTTATATCAGAAAAAATACAATATGTAGGCTTGGCGATAATAAAGATTATAGTAAAGAATACTATCACAATGCAATGAGTTGGAGAGAAGATTCTCATCAAATCTCATTTTGCGACATTATTGCTTTCTTTTGTGCTACAAAAGAGGGTAACTATCACACAGAAACTCTGGACTATGAAGCCCTATCAAAAGAAAATATAAAAATTTCACCACAATATAGCTATAATCACATACTCCCACCCATAGAAAAATATAAAAGACTAATAGATGAATCTTTATCGCATAAAGACATGGTTGAAATTTTACTGCATAGAGATATTATTATTGAATATTTAATAAAAACAGGAGCTAAGGAACTAGAATCTAGCATTCACTCCACAAAAGAAACATATAAGCACACCCAAAATACATATTGCAATCGACTCTTACATAAGATAAAACACAGAGCAACCATGCCATACATTAAGCACAAACTCCGTAAGATGTTTAGAAATTAGAATCTATATGGGATTATAGTGGTTGTCATGCTGAGAAACATAAACATCTAATCTAGAGATTATAGAGAGATATTTCGCCTTTTTCAAAAGATCGCTATAATTAAGCAAAAACAGTAAAATCTCTTTACTAGAATATAAACCTTAAGACACTTCTCTCCGCTCAACATGACAAGTTATCATAATAAGCCATGAAATCTATAAAAGTAAAATAAGCATTTTCATATTATACAAGGGTGTAGTTTGTTAAAAGCTATTTTTTTGATATGTTGGTGAAAGCAGTGATAAATTGACAATTACCCATCTTGCCAAGATATTTTTAAAACAATGTTTAAAAAATTATATGAAACAACAAAAGGTGAGACAAAGGCAAAACAATTGGGTTTTAGAATCTTACAAAAAACCATAATAAGCATAACACCTAGTGAAGTTATTCACACATTTAAAAGACATGGAGAAACTCACCTATGGTAAAGAATGGCAACCAAAAAAAGCCGTTGCATTTAATGAAATTGCGAAATATCAAGATTATGCAAACAAAGCCACCCCGCAAACTTTAACAAAAGACCATAAGAACAAGGAAGTTTTAATAAGTGTAAAACAGATAAATGGATATTATATAATTGTGGAGGAGATACGACAAAAGGTTAATGAATTAAGCTTTAAAAGTATGTAGTTTGAAAAAGGGGATTTAAAAAACAAATGCCTTTAAAACGCTAACCATTAGATTTTAATGGCGTTCCCGGCACACACGATTAACGCTGGAAACTTAGATAACGCACTAAACCTTTAAGGCTTATCAAAGACTCGTTGCATCATGTCATAAAACTACCAATAAAACAAGCCTTTGCTATTCAGTCAAAATCTGAATACAGAGATATGTAATTCCATTGCTAAACTCAACTTTTATAAGATTCTGTCTCTAAGTTTGAGAATTTTAAAGGTTTGGATAGTCTTGCATTTATACGGGTATCACTGCTTTAATCTTGCTTTATAAGATTTCTATCTTTTTGTAAAGCTCTGTCTGTAAATAAATGTGTTAAATAATGTTGTTCGCCTATACCCACTACATCAAAACTCTGCACACAAGTAGAGAGCCAAGTAAATTTACGCGAAATTCGTTTTGCAAGTAAGCTTATTTGCTTTTCATCCATTACATTTTTAGAAGCATAGCCTAAATATTATCTATGTGTAAAACCATCTTCAAGCATAAAAGCTTTTATTTGACTATAGGCTTCTGTGGTATTGTTATAATGTCTTTTACATATTG
>NZ_FZPK01000092.1 GCF_900198625.1 Helicobacter rappini
TAAATGTATTAGGCTTAGGTGTGCAAGTGATAGGAAATCCTTTATCACTAAAGACATTGCCATTAACTAAATCTTGCATAATTGGATAATCATCATTATATTTCTTTAATGCTCTAGCACTAGGGAGTATTACAGAAATAAGAGTGCATGGAGTAGGAACACCTGCGATATTATTAGTGCAACCTACTATGCTAGAGTTGATTAAATCAGATTCTAGAATCATAGGTATGCCTTTAGATTTAAAGCTTTTACCTTTATTACTTTGCAATCTTACTGCTATCACAGGATTATGCTTTGCTTCTTTAGTCCTTAATATTATGCTTTTTAGCATAAGCTAGTATCTTTTCTCTTAGTTCTGCTGGGAAGCTTTCTCTATACATTGCTGGGATTCTAGGGTCTAGCTTAACATCAAACTTACCATCTTTATAAAGCTCTTCTAAATACTCTGGGATATAGTAAGTAGGAGCATTAGGATAGCCTTGAGGGGGAGTTGCTGCCATGATTTTGGCTTCTAAAAGCATAGTATCTATATACAAATCTGCTGATTGCTGCGTCCGTTCATTATTTAAATCAACATCATACCTCCAAAAGCTTATTTTTCCCATGCTTTCTTTAAACTCTCTTCTTGTTTGTTCGGTAGCTTTAGGATCTCTAGGGTCTAGCAGTTTGCCTTCATATATCTCATCATTGAGTCTTTCAATAGTAAATCCATTTTCATCTACTGAATATCCATAGTGTATATTCAAATCCATTACCCAATCCACCCCCATTATCTCATCAATGTATGGAAGCATACCAAATCTATCTGGCTTTATTTTCTTAGCTAGGGCAGTGAGCTGTTGTTTGCGTAAAGGGTTTTTTCTTATACCCGTTTTAAAACTCCCCAAATAATCTTTTCCATACATTTCTATTGGCTTTGATATACCTCTATAATCTATTTTTGGATTGAGTTGAATGTATAATATTGTAGATTGCACATATCGCGCACTAAAGCCTGTTAAATCTGAAGCAAAATATTCTGGATTCCCTAGTATCCCCGCCGCTATACCCCATTCTGTTGCAAAAAATTCAGATCTTAAAGTATCTTTATTTTTATCTACCTCATAAAATATCTCTTCATGTTCTGGATTTATCACTCTGCCATTCTCATCTACTCCACCTATGGCATCAAATGGTATATCTATGACTGCACTTCTTAAGCCACTTCTAATAACAAGATATTGATATCTCTCTCTTTTTGTCTTTAGAGATTCATAATATGCTTTTTCGCTCTTAGTCCAAGGGGCTATCGCTCCTTTTATAGGGTCTTTATAATAAAGCTTTTGGATTTCTCTAAATTCTAATAGAGTAGAAGGCTGTCCTGTCCTTATTGTGGGGTCTAGATAGTTAGGTTTATACTTTTTCTTTGCCTCCTCCATTATCTGCCAAGCTTCTATAAGAGCTTTAGAATAAGCTTCTGTGTATTTACCTGTTTTCACATCATTTCTAGGGGTAAAATGAATTTTATTTGTGCTTTTATCAACTTGCAATGCCAGTGCATTAGGTGTGTAGATTTGATAAGTATCACTCACATATTCTCCTTATATTTTGGTTTATAAAATCTAGCCTAACCATAGTCCATCTTCTATGATTATCGTAGTGGCTAGTCTACCTATGAGTTTAGGACATTTCTCCTTGTTTTTATCTTCACCTACATCTGTTCCTACAATATGTGGTGTTGGCGATGGATTGTTTAGGTTTTCCTTATCGTTTATCCCCACATATAAAGCCCTAATATTGTTTTGTCCTATGGTATTGAGACATTCTAAAAATCTTCTTGCTTTATTCTTATCTTCTTTATAGCTTAACATTATACCTTTATCATTGACTTTTCTTGTATAAGTAAAATAATAGTCTGCATAATCAGCAAGTATGCTTATAGCTTCATTATACGCATCAATGGCTGATGCTACCCCTTTTCTCTCCAAATCCTTAAACTTCCGATACAAGCTACTCTCTTTTGGCACTTGATATTTTAGGATATTATCTAGTGATATTGTAAAATCATCATTAAAAAACACTTCATCGCTGATAAGATTCGCAGAATCTCGCTTTTCACTTCGCATTTCATCAATGATGAGATAGCCAAGCAATCGTTTCAAAGCAAAATGATGACTTTCTTCTGATTTTGCATCTAACTCATAATGAAAACTTAGATGATTATGAAATACTCCTGTGCAAAGATTAATACCATAAAAAAGTTTTTTTAAATCAAAGCTCATAAATCTAGCATTTACAACCATAGGATAGGTTACAAAATCATCTTTGATTAAGGCATATGGTGCATCATACTTGAATGTATAAAACCTATATATAAGATTATCGTATTGTTGTTTTATGGCGTCATAATTACTTGGAAAAATTAATTCTAATGCTATGACGAATACAGCTTCCCTTGCCATTTGAGCCATATTGCTTTTAACTTCTTTTATTATTTTTGTATATGTGAGGTTTTTTGCATCGGCTATAATTTTAAGAATTTGATTTTTACCGACAAGATAGCTTTGATGGGGCTTTGAGCCATCATAATAAAAATACATTCTATCTATAAATTTCTCATCTATTGCATTTATACTTCCTTTAGCTTTTAAATGTTGTTTGATAGATGATTTTAGGTTAGAGAGATTAAGTTCTTTTTGGTTATCTAATTTTTGCTTTATCCCTGTGATAATAGCTGATTTTGCTTCAAAATGCGCTAATTGTTTTTTTGTTAGTCTTAGTTCTGTAATAGCATAATCTTTGGTAGTTTGCTTAATTTTCTCCCCTCCTTCTTTAATAGATTTTTTGTTATTGTTTAATTCTACATAGCTCTCATCTGGAAAAAATTTTTGTTTGGTCAAATGAAACACACCTAACATATCAAGTATAGCCTGATCCAACCCTTGCGTAGCTTGTGTAACCATAAATTTAATTATACGCTCCATAATTTTTATATAATTATCATCAAGAGCAAAGTTGATAAAAGGACAAGTGCAAGCTAATATGTTGTAAAAAGAAATGGTTACAATTTCTTCTATCTTATACTGATACCTATCTTTCAAGTATTCATCACCATACAAAAATGTAAGTTCTTCGTCAAAATTATTAATTGTTTTTACCTTGCCATTAAGCTCTATTTTTTTAGGGTATTCTAAAGATTCTTGGTTGTCTATTTGTTTTTCTAAATCTTGAAAAAATTGTGATGTTTTGATTTCATCAACAGGTATATTTGTATTTGATTGTAAATAATCATAGATTTTTACAAATATATTATTATAACCCTCAAGATAACGACACTTTATCTCGTATTTTGTATCAAGATAGTTTATTACGCACACTCCTTTATCTGTTATAATTGTTATATGAGGAAAAAGTTTCTTTGTGTGATGCAGGGATAGTGCTACCTTCAAAAACATTATTGATATATCACTTGTTTTTAATTGTTGTTTGTTTGCCATATTGTTTATATTGTTGAAAATATTTTGAGAGAAATCTTGCAACATTGTTAAATACTCTTTTGTAAGTTCTTTTTCTTTTTCTATAATACTTTTTTTATCTTCATTATTTTTAAAGAATTGGTTGATATATCTGTAATTATATATATTATCATTTGCAGTATATAATTTATTTATATCATTTTTAATCCCTTCATTATCGCTATGTGTTATATGTAATATATTCCACTTACTTTGTGCTTCGTCTAACTGAGTATTTAATTCAAGCAATTTTGTATAAGATTCTTTAAATTCATTATATTTATTTCTTGTGATTTTCACAAATGGAGAAAGCTGCAAGATAAATGGTTTATCATTGTCAGCTTCTATCTGTATCGCATAATTGCTATAATCTCTGCTACTATTGTAAGTATTTTGTCGTTCATTATATGTAAATCCTATCTCATTCCTATGTTTATCTTGGATATGATTATTTGCTATAGTTTCAGTGATTACCTCTGTGAGTTTTGCATTATGTTTGCTTGGGGCATTAGTGATAATAAGATAATTTTTACCCATATTTGTGATTGTTTTATTCTCCTTATTAGCAAATGATTCGGCTAGTTTGGCAGAATTAAAGTAGGGACTTTCTATATAAGAAATATGATTAAAACCTACAATACTTTTACTAAGAATTGGATATATACTATTGCTAGCTTTATGATTAAGATAGAGGGTTGAATCAAAAGTATTATTAAACAATTTAAATGAATTAGATTGATCGTGACTTTGTAAGAAAAATTTTTCTATATCTATTTCACCATTGGGTATAGAAGCCTTATAAGCGAGGTTAGATTCTATACAAGATGAATGAGCCATAACATCAATATTAAATGAAGAAATATCTAAAATTTCTTTTTTATTAATAATCAAGGCACAAGTTAAAAGATGAGTATTTGCATAACCTATAAACATACCAAATTCTGTTGCCAATAAATTTGCCAAAGGAGTTAGAAGGTGTTGATATTCTCTATTTTGTAGTTCATTAAACTCATCCATAAATAAAGCCACACTAGCACCTATCCCCACGATACCTATAGCAAGGCTATAAGGGTTAGATAATAAAGGTATGTTTATTGCAACATCAAATACAAGTTTAATAGCTATCTTCCATGTATCATTGTCTTTATTTTCCAAGAGTTTTTTTATATGCTCAATCAATGATTCTAAAGAATGCTTGAAACTATCATTCAAATAAGGTTTAATTTTTTCTGTAAAAAGCTTAGATTCATCAATATTGTTAATATAATTTTTCATATATTCCTTTAAGCTTTGAAAATTCGCATTTCGTAATTTATCCTTATCAAGAGATTCAAATAAATCTTTCAGTGTTTCTACATTTTTGTTATTAGTTTGGTTTTTAAATTGCTGAATGAGCTTAATTAGCGGATTATCTGTATAATGATATGAATTGATTGTAATACAATTTTTTCCTTTGGGAGAATGTGAAACTAATTGATCCCCAAAAGATTCTAAATATCTTATATATTTTTGCTTTTCTAAAACTGCCAAGTTCATATTTTGATCAATTTCATTAAATGTATGAATAGTAATTTCTACACTAGTATTTTTATTTTGCAAGGATTTAAGTTCTTGGATAATCTTTTTAAAAATGTCAATATTCTTTGGAGGTATATTATCGTTTTGTGTTTTTGCATAAAGATAATTAAAATAATTAAAATTTGGACAAATAAAATCAATTTTGCTTATCGAGTATCCATCTTTTGGCTTTAGTAAGGCTTCAATCTCCCTCAAAAGCTCTTTTCTAGTATGTATTAGCATACATTCTCCTCCATAATTTGCCTTTCAACACCGCTCATAGCATTTTTGCATATATCTTTAGTGTCATATATCACTATACCATTTTATCCTGCATTATACACCAAGTATCCTTGTAGTTTCATATATCTCCCCACAATCTCTCACTATGTCCTCCATTGATGACACTACACTTTAAGATATGAGAATCCACATCATCTTTAGATTCTGTCATAGAATCTACTCCATTAGCTAAATGTATTTCTATTTTCTTTGCTTTAGCTGGAGTGAGGAGAGTAATGATATATTGTGTGAGTGCATCTCCATGTAGTCCTATATTAGTATAGTCATTATTCTTTACTTCTAATTCCCTACATTCACAATACCTATAAACATACTGAAACCTCCCTACACCATAATCTTTATATTCATACTCTTTATATGCTTTATCATAGACTTTAGGGATTTTCTTAGGGATAATGAGTATAAGTGATAAAAGATTAGTATCTAGCTGTAAATCTATCTCTTTAAACTCATAGTATTTAGGATAATCCTTAAGGAGTAAGGATAGTAATGAAGTAGTAGAATCTGTAGCATTGTTGTCTGTAGTGTTTGTATTATTATGAGTAGTAGTATTATGTGTAGATTGTGAGCTATATGCTCTCTTATCTAGCTTTATAGTAGAATCTAAGTCTTTAGTATCCTTATGTATATCAAGAGTTATACTTTTCAGCGCCTCATCATCACTACTAGATTCTATAATCTCACCATTAAGCTTTAGTCTATATATAGGCAGATTATCTCTTTGAAGTGTATTTATTTTATAACGCAATCTCATACTTGGTTTAGTAAGTCTTATCACTGAAGCTAATGCTTCTTTACTTGTATCTTTAGTATTACTAGGACTAGGGGAGTTTATCCTAAAAGTATTTTCTTTAGGTGTGCAAATAAGAGGAAAGCCTTTATCACTCATTACACCACTAGAGACTAAATCTTGCATAATAGGATAATCATCATTAAACTTTTTTAATCCTCTTGCATTTGGAAGTATAGTAGCTACCATAGTGCAAGGTCCTCCACTTAGCAATGGATTAGTGCAACCTATGATAGAGCTATGTAATAAATCAGATTCTAAAATCATAGGTATGCCTTTAGACTTAAAAGATTTACCTTTATTGCTTTTTAGCTTTACTACTCCATTATGAGGACATTTGACTTCATTATCTTCTAGTATTGGGTGAAGCATAGAGGTGGATTGAGATGTAGAATCTTTAGTTTGAGATTCTTGCTTTTGTTGCTTTCTTTGCTCTTTTTCTCTCTCTAATATTGCTTGAGATTCTTTGGAGTTGCATTCTAACTTAATATTGAGACTAGAATCTAGGAGGGAATAGTTTAAGAGTGTTAGGGTGCTGTTATTTAGGAATATTTGGAGAGTTTGGGTAAAGCTCTCTTTAGAATCTTTTGT
>NZ_FZPK01000022.1 GCF_900198625.1 Helicobacter rappini
TTGGGCAGATTTTCTATATGTATATAGAATATCCTCAATATACTCACCAAAAGCAGAAAACGGTACAAACGCATAATGTTGATATTGTGATAATTGGCAATTCTCGTGCAAAATCTGGTTTTATCCCAAATGAAATTAAAGATTCTAGCTCTATTAATCTTGGCGTAGGTGGTTCTAGCCCTATTATTGGATTCTATACATTAAAACGATATCTTGAAAACAATAAACCTCCAAAGGTTGTAGTTTTGTCATATTCCGCAGATTTTCTTATAGATCCCGCTGAGTATTTCTGGCAAGGTGGTGTAAAGACTAAATTTTTAGATTTTAATGAAATTTTTAGCGTTCTGGAAAAAGCTAGAGAGTTAAAAGATTGTATGCCATTTGAAAAATCTGGTGGGGGCTGTGAAAAAATAGATGTCTATAAATATTTTTTAGATTTAAGAAATTTTGGTGAAGAATTGACTACTATCAACATAACGCTAAGACGCTACAGAACCAATAAGCAAATATTGATAGAATTAGATGAATCAAAAGGACATTTCTATTATGGTAGAGAAAAAGCTGCTAATGGCAATTTTAGCGAAGTATCCCTGAAAGACTTTTCTGTCAGTCCTTTGGTGAGTTATTATCTTCATGAAATTGCCTCTCTTGCAAAGCAACATGGTATTATTGTGGCAATGTATGCAATGCCGATCAATATACATTCTTTTCAACACCTAAACCCAAGATTTTTGCAAAATTACAATAACTTTTATGATACCCTGCAAACACAATATGGAATTGTTGCGTTAAACAAACTTTATGCAATGCCAAATGAAGCATTTGGAGATCATTCTCACCTTTATGCAGGAGCAAAAGAAGTAACATGGGATATTTATGATAGATTAAGAAAAAGAAAGTTGATATGATGAGATTCATATCTATATAAGATATTCAATTCTCCACCTATTTCACAGAGTTCTTATTAAGATTATGACAAATTATCGCTTCATGTTGTTTTTATGCCATTAATACAATGACCATGTGTGTAGGTTTTGTAATTCTAAAAATTGCTTGACTTGTTTTTTTTTTTTTGTAATCTAGCGGACATGTTTTTGCTAAATGTAAAAAGGATATTTATGCTTTTTTCCTATCCGTTAGATTCTACACTTCTTTTGCGTAAGAAAAAATCGCTTAAGAAAAGGTTGCTAGATAATTTACAAACGAATACAGAATCCACTTTACACAAAAATATTGCTATTTTGGGTGGATCTAGCACGCAAGAAGTATGTGATATGCTAGAATTATTTTTGCTTGATTGCGGGATTGTGCCGCATTTTTATCAAAGCGAATATAATAAATTTTATGAAGATGCTGTTTTTGAAAATAAAGCCTTGAAGGATTTTAAGCCAGATATTATCTACATTCACACGAGCTTTGTTAATGTGCGTTTTGATGGGAGTGAATGGGCAGCTTTTACTCAAGTGTGGCAAAGTCTAAGCGATACATATCAATGTGCGATTATTCAAAATAATTTTGAATTGCCTCCGTATAGAATCTATGGCAACCTTGATTCTATCCTGCCGAGTGCGAAAACGCAGTATATCCACACGCTGAATGCGAAAATCCACACAAAAATATATGAAACCCCAAATCTCTATATACACGATATTTGCTATCTTTCAGCTAGTCTTGGACTAGAAAAATGGTATGACTTCTCGCTCTATGCAAGGACAAAATATGCCCTAAGTCTTGAGTGCATACCACATCTAGCGTGGAATCTAAGCCATATCATCAAAGCAATTTTTGGTATCAATAAAAAGGCTTTAGTGCTTGATTTAGACAATACGCTGTGGGGAGGTGTGATAGGCGATGATGGCTTAAGTGGGATACATATAGGCACAGAAACGCCATTGGCAGAGAGCTATACGCTCTTTCAAAAATACATTAAAGACTTAAAAGATCGCGGTATTATGCTCAGTGTCTGCTCTAAAAATGAATATGAAAATGCTAAAAACGGCTTCACACACCCTAGCTCCATTTTGCGATTTGATGATTTTATGAGTTTTCAGGCAAATTGGAATCTAAAAAGTGAGAATATAAAAGTCATAGCTAAAGAGCTAAATATTGGGCTAAATACACTTGTATTTATTGATGATAACCCAACTGAAAGACATCTTGTTTCACAATCTCTGCCAAGTGTAGCCGTGCCGGAATCCCACAACCAACAAATTGACAGAGATTCTCAAGCTGTCCCTCAAATGCTTGGCGTAGATGTGCTAGATTTTATCCCCCATATTGATAAAAATGGCTATTTTGAAAGTATCTCTGTATCACAAGAGGATTTAGAGCGTAATAGCTACTATACGCAAAACAAGGCAAGAGATGAGGCTTTAAGTGCATTTACAAACTACAACGAGTTTCTTCAAAGCCTTGCTATGAAAGCCCAAATTATTCCATTTTCTCCTCTATTTATGGAGCGTATAGCACAGCTTACAAATAAAACAAATCAGTTTAATCTCACCACTAAACGCTATACACAAGCCACTTTAGAATCCATAGCAAAAGATTCTAGCTTTATCACATTGCAGGGGCGGTTAAAAGATAAGTTTGGCGATAATGGGCTTATTGCCCTACTCATCGCAAGAATAGAGGATGAAACGGCACATATTGATTTGTGGCTTATGAGCTGCCGTGTCCTAAAGCGGACAATGGAGTATGCTATGCTTGATACCCTTATCAAACACGCAAAATCTAAGGGCGTGAAAACACTTATAGGCTATTACTACAAAACGCAGAAAAACGCTATGGTAGCGGATTTATATAGCGATTTTGGCTTTAGCTTGAAAGCACAAAATGGCGATGATAGCATTTGGCAGCTTGATATAGATAAGTATAAGCCCAAAGCTTATTTTATAGGAGTAAATGATGACTAAAGAAGCAATTCATAGTAAGGTGCAAGATATTTTTAGAGATATTTTTGATGATGAGACACTCAATATTACAGAGCAAACTCATAGTGAAGATATTGAAGAATGGGATTCTTTAAGTCATATTAATTTAGTTGCTGCGATTGAAAAAGAATTTTGCGTTAAATTTGCCTTAGGCGAACTGCAAGAGCTAAAAAATGTCGGCGATATGCTGAATCTTATTATAAAAAAGCGTGTATAAAATGAATGCTTACACATTTGATGAGATTAGCATAGGGCATACAGAAACTTTTGAATTTAGTGTGAGTGAAGAAAAAATGGATACATTTTTAAAGCTTACCAACGATACAAATCCTTTGCATATAGATTCTACTTATGCCAAGCAAAATGGCTTTAATTCTCGCGTAGCGTATGGAATGCTAAGCGCGAGCTTTCTATCAACCTTTGCAGGCGTGTATCTCCCCGGTAAGTTTTGCCTACTACACGAAGTGGCTATTGGATTCTTAAAGCCTGTGTATGTGGGCGATATGCTAAGAATCACAGGAAAAGTGATAGAAAAGCAAGAAGCATACAAGCAAATCACTATTAAAGTAGCTATTGAAAATACGGGGGGGGGGGTAAAACCATTTAAAATTGCCAAAGGACATATCAAAGCTGGTGTTTTACACTAGAGATTTTACACAAGGGGACAATATTGAAAGATTCCATTCTTATTACCGGAGCAAGTTCTGATTTAGGTGTATCACTTATTCAAAGGCTAGATTCTAAAGCTACCATTTTTGCACTTTATCATAGCAATAATGTTTTCAAGCAACAATGTTTTAATGATAGGCACATTATTCCACTGCAATGTGATTTGAGCAATACGCATCAAATACAAGCGATGATAGCACATATTCAAACCATAGATATACCTAACAAGATCGTTCATTTAGCTTCCCCTAGAATCTGCAATACACATTTTGGCAAACTTGCTTGGGAGGATTATAAAACACATTTAAGTATCTCTTTGGAATCCATATTTCACATTCTTCAAGCCTTTATACCGCAGCTTGTAAGGCAAAAAGATAAGCGGGATAAAAAGGTAGTCTTTATGCTTTCAAGCTACACTATGGGTGTCCCACCTGCGACGCTAAGTCATTATGTAACAGCAAAATATGCACTTTTAGGCTTACTTAAATCACTCGCAAGTGAGTATAGAAGCAAAAATATTCAATTTAATGCCATCTCTCCATCAATGATTGAAACAAAATTTCTATCAAATATAAATGAAAAAATAATAGAGCTAAACGCCTATAATCACCCACTTAAACGCAACGCTACAATAGATGATGTCCTGCCTGCACTGCTCTTTTTGCTAGGCAGAGAATCTAACTACATTAATGGCGAAAATCTCATCATATCTGGCGGAGAGGTGTTTTAATGCTATTTTCATCATATATCTTTATTTTTGCCTTTTTGCCTGTGGTGTTTTGTGTGTATTTTATGCTTAATCACAAAGGATTCTATAGGGCTTCTATTGTGTGGCTTACATTTGCTAGTTTATTCTTTTATTCATATTGGAATATTATGTATCTGCCGCTTTTGCTACTCTCCATTGGCTTTAATTACACAATTTCTGGCTTTATGCTAAAAGCTCAAGAGAAAGCAAAGCTTGGCAATGTGCTATTTTTGAGTAATAAAAAATTGCTTTACATCGCACTTATTTTTAATATCTCATTACTTTGTTTTTTTAAATATATGGACTTTTTTATAGAGAATGTGAATCTAGTTTTTGGCAGTGACATTGGGCTACTTCATATTGTGTTGCCTTTGGGGATTAGCTTTTTTACTATTACGCAAATTGCGTTTTTGGTGGATTGCTATGAAGGTTTGGTGAAAGAGAGAAATCCTATCAATTACGCACTTTTTGTTACATTTTTCCCTCATCTTATTGCCGGTCCTATTTTGCATCATAAAGAGATGATGCCCCAATTTGCCGATACGAATAATAAGATTCTAAACTATAAGAATCTCTCTCTTGGGCTATTTCTCTTTGCTATTGGTCTGTTTAAAAAAGTAGTCATTGCAGATAGTTTTGCAAAATGGGCGAATACTGGATTTAGTGTGGTAGAAAATGGCGAGATTCTTAATTTTTTTGAATCTTGGGCGAGTATTTTATGCTATGCCTTTCAGCTCTACTTTGACTTTAGCGGATATAGTGATATGGCTGTGGCTTTGGGACTTATGTTTAATATCAAACTGCCTATTAACTTTAACTCCCCATTTAAAGCGTGTAATATTTCTGATTTTTGGCGTAGGTGGCATATAAGCCTTACAAATTTCATCACCACTTATATCTATACGCCTATGATTAGAGCTTTTAAGAATCCTACATTTGCCAAAATGATGGTGGCTACATTTTTGACTTTTCTCATCGCTGGAATCTGGCACGGATCTGGCTGGGGCTTTGTGATATTTGGGGCTTTACACGGCTTAGCCCTTGTAATCCATCAATATTGGAGTAAAAAATGGAGTAAGATTCTAAAATTTAAATTTCCAAAGATTCTAGGTTGGCTACTCACTTTTCTACTCGTGCTTGTGGCTTGGGTATTCTTTCGTGCTGAAAATCTGCAAGGGGCGGTGAATCTGTTAAAGGGAATGTTTGGTGTTGTGTGGGTGGAGCTACCTACTAAGTGGTATATGGCTTCATCTGCATTACACGACATTCAAGGGCATGATAAGACTTTGGTTTTCTTGTTGTTAGGTTTTCTTATATGCTTATGTTGTCGCAATAGTATGCAAATACTAGAAAGATTTGACAAAAGAATATATCTTTTTTCCTTCTTTGCAAGTCTTATGTTTGCTTGTGCTATGTTTTATCTACTTGTTGCAGAAAGCTTACCAGAATTTATTTATTTTAATTTTTAGGGAATGTTATGCGATATAAAAAAGCAGTATTTATTATGATTCTTTTACAACCATTTTATCTTTTATGTTTGTATTGTCTTGTATTTTTTGGGCAGATTTTCTATATGCATATTGAGTATGCGATACATAGCAATAAAAAATACAAGACACAGCAGGCACACAATGCAGACATCATAATGATAGGAAATTCAAGAGCAAATGCTGGTTTTATCCCAAATGAAATTAAAGATTCTAACTCTATTAATCTTAGTGTAGGGGGTTCTAGTCCTATTACAGGTTTTTATACACTGAAAAGATATCTTCAGCATAATAAACCACCAAAGGTTGTAGTTTTGTCATATTCCGCAGATTATTTTATAGATCCATCTGATTATTTCTGGCAAGGTGGTGTAAAGACTAGATTTTTAGAATTCAACGAAATCTTTGAGGTTTTAGAGCATGCAAAAGCATTGAGCGAATGTGTATCGTTTGAAAAATCTGGTGGGGGCTGTGAAAAAATAGATGTCTATAAATATTTTTTAGATTTAAGAAATTTTGGTGAAGAGCTATCCGCTATAGATATAACATTAAGACGCTACAGGACAAATAGAAAAATTTTTGCGGAATTAGATGAATCAAAAGGACATTTCTATTATGGTAGAAAAAGTGCTGCGCATGGCAATTTTAGTGAAGTATCCCTAAAAGACTTTTCTGTCAGTCCTTTGGCAAGTTATTATCTTCATGAAATTGCCTCTCTTGCAAAGCAACATGGTATTATTGTGGCAATGTATGCAATGCCCTACAACGCATATTCACAACCTAATTTTAATCCACAATTTTTGCAAAAATATACTAATTTTTATAATACCCTAGAAGCACAATATGGCATTATTGCGCTCAATAAACCTTATATAATGCCAGATGAAGCATTTGGAGATCCAGCCCATCTTTATGCAGGAGCAAAAGAAGTAACATGGGATATTTATGATAAACTCATCGCAAAGAATCTACTAAAACAATAGAGAAATAATTATTTGGTGTAGCTATTTTGTAAATAAAACTCAATATAAAAACAACTCCAAACCTTGCATAAAAACAAAAAATATGTAAAAATACCCTAATCTAAAAACAGAAAGGATAAAACATGTGGGAAAATCCACTTGACAATATGGAAGTTTTTGAAGGCAGCCCAGTCGATAAATGGAAAGAAGTTATTTTTAATGCTAGTCGCACACTTGCTAGTAAAGAAATAGAGCGATTATTAGAAGAGTTGGCTCTATATGAAATGGCATTTGAAGCGGAAGAAAAGCCTACAAATCTTCGTGAGTTTTTCTATAATATCCACCATGATGCAGAGTTTAAGAAAAGATTCTTAGAAAAGAAAAATAGCCTAGCTATTGAATCTATGGCAAAGATTCTCAGTGAAAATGAATAGACACTATAAAGACTATATGATGGTAGTCAATATGCTATTGCCCCGTAAAAAGTATGTAAAAAGCCTTTTTATTGTATTAATAATGCTATGTTGCTACACGATAAGCCATGCAAAAGGCATTGTGCCGACAACAGAGCTTGACCTAGATCTGAAAAAAGATGAAGTAGTATATGCAACCATTAGTGCATCAAAAGATTCCCAAAGTATGAGTGCCACAAAAAACTTTACTTTGCGTTGGACTTTGTATCGTAATCAAGGGCTTGTAGTCCTTATGCGTTATGATAACTATCCCTATCAATTTATACTTTATAAGGATTATAGACTAAATAGCTTTACACTCAATCTACTTGACCCACAAGGTGTAAATAGAAGCCCAAAGCAACCGCAATTGCGTATAACATTTATGGGCATTGATGATCCATTTAATGATGAGAAAACCATTGCACACTTAAAAATCACTGGCTTTGGAGATATGGATTTTACACGGCAGTAGATTTTATCTTTAGTGGTTAAACATGAATAAAAACTACGGAATCACTCATGCAAAATTATTGTATGCTACACTACACACAAGATATGTGTTTGCTGGCTTATAAAGCATATTTTTCTTTTCACTTCTATTTGAGTTGCGGCAAGTATTAAACATCCTATCTACACAAATATTTGTTACAATTATCTTATTTTTGCCATATTTATTTTTTACAAGGATAGCTATGAAAATCATTGAGATTACCAACACCCAAACAGAGACATATATACTTGATAAATATGCGACACTTGCGGATAGGTCGGTTATGCTAAAGGTTGGTGGTAGCGTATTGTTATGCAGTGTTTGTGTAGATTATGAGAATCCAAGTAGTGAAGACTTCTTACCCCTTAGCGTCCAATATGTTGAGAAAATGTATGCTATCGGTAAAATCCCGCAAGGCTTCCTTAAAAAAGAGGGCAAACCAAGTGATAATGAGATTCTAATCTCGCGTTTAATCGATAGAAGTCTTCGCCCACTTTTCCCAAAAGACTATCCCTATCCCGTGCAAATCACAATACTTGTAATGAGCTATGATAATAAGATTGATATATGTCAAAAAGCTATGAATCTAGCAAGTATTTGTCTGTATCTCTCAAGCATTCCGCTAACACAAAAAGGGATTCTAAATGGCATAAGGGTTATGCGGCGTGATGATGAGTTTAGTCTTTGTGATGATTTAAATGATCTTTTAGAATCTAAACTAGATTTATTTGTAAGCGGCATAAATAATAATGTTAGCATGATAGAAATGCAAAGCTTAAAAACAACTACACAAAATAAAGATTCTATAATAGAAAATGCAAATGAGATAAGCAAAAATGACTTACTAGAAGCGATAAACCTAGCAAAAAAACATATAGAAACTATGTCTATGCTTTATATGAAGCATTTTGAGCCTTTTATTTTAGAAAAAAGGGAATATGAGGGTAGCAATAAGCTAGATTTAGCCTTGAAAGAAAGCTTAGAGAAAGAACACACAGATTCTATAAAAGAGTGTCTATGCGGCATGTCAAAGACAGAGCGACACACACAGCTTATAGCCCTTATTAAAGAGATTTCACAGACACACAATCTTGAGCGTGAAATTGTAGCAAAGCATGTATTTGCTATCAAAAAAGAGATTATGCGAAGCATGATTCTAAACGAGGGCAAAAGGGCTGATGGCAGAGCTTTAAGAGAGATACGAGAGATAAGTATAGAATCTAATCTTTTGCCTAAGACACATGGCAGCGCTTGTTTCACACGGGGGCAGACACAAGCCCTTGTTACCTGCACTCTAGGCAGTCAAAATGACGCACAAACACAAGAGGGCATTCTAACTCAGGGCAAAAGTAAGATTATATTCCATTATAACTTCCCCCCATTTAGTGTCGGCGAAGCCTATCCTATTGGGGCAAGTTCAAGACGAGAGTTAGGACATGGCAATCTTGCACTAAAGGCAATAGAATCTAATGTAGCAAATACGCCGCATACTATCCGCCTTGTATCAGAGATATTGCAGTCAAATGGCTCAAGCTCTATGGCGAGTGTATGCGGGGCTAGCCTTGCCCTGCTTGGTGCGGATATAAAAATGCATAATATGGTAGCAGGTATTGCAATGGGGCTAATTTATGAGAGTGAAGAGAGATTTGCGATACTAAGCGATATTATGGGCTTAGAAGACTTTGATGGCGATATGGATTTTAAGATTGCTGGGAATGAAAAGGGCTTTAGTGCCTTGCAGCTTGATATAAAGATACATGGACTTAGTGAATCTATACTAAACCAAAGCCTAGAGCAAGCAAGGGAAGGGATACTACATATTCTCTCACTCATGCGGAATGTAGAGATTAAGCCAAACTATGAGTTACTCCCGCAAAAAGAGAGCTTTTGTGTGCCACACACAAGCATTGGGGAGATAATCGGGCAAGGTGGGCGGACTATACGCGATATTATCTCTCGTTTTCAAGTTAGTATCAACATCGATAAAGATGAAGGTATCGTGCATATTAGTGCAAATAATAAAGATTCTATGCAGAATGCAAAAAATTTCATACTTGATCTTTTACGCAAAAAAGAGAAAAAAGAGTTGCCCTATAAAGTTGGAGAATGTGTTGAGGGTGTAGTGAGTAAGCAGGTAGAATCTGGCTTTCTAGTGGATTTAGCACAAGGTGGTAATGGAATCTTAAGGACTATTTCCATGCAAGAAGAGTTGCAAATAGGTCAAGCTTTATCTGTTAGGATTCTAAGTTGTAGTTATGGTAAGACTGAGTTAGAGATTATAGACAAAAAAGAAGAGAATGCAGAAAATTTAGGGGTTTAATATGCAAGTAGAGAATTTAGAAAATCTTAAGCAAGGCACTCTACTTGAATTACTAAAAGATCGTGAAACAAAAATCTATCGCATGATACATTACAACATGTCTATACGATATATAGGAAAACTATAAAATAAACTTTATATTTGCCGCAAAATGCCTAAAAGCAAGTATTTGCATGGGAAATAAAATAAAACTTAACATAGAATAATTTCTTTGAAACTTACTCATTGGAAACAAAATGCCCCCTTATGCAACCACAAAGCAATATATGTTAAATTTACAAAAACAATATAGAATCCTTTGCAAAAAATCTATAAAAAGGAATGCAATGTTTCGCAATATGCTTAAATATTATCTGCATGTTGTTTTATTTATCATGTTTATAAATACAAATTATTTATTTTCGCAAAATTATGGTGGAAATTATGATTGGCGTATGCTTGGTGGGGGACCATTGCAGCTTGTATCATTTCACATTGGCACAAATACAAGTATCAATCGCAATTCCACAGGCTATAATATCGGTGGGAGTGTGGGGTGGAACTATCTATCGAGTTTTTATAACGCATTTGATGGCATTGATCATATTTTTGATATGGGCGTAAGAGTTAAATACATGTTTAATGATTCCATTATTAAAAGCCATCTTGTTGGGACGGAGCTTTATTTTCATTTCCCATGTAGCACGACTAACCTTTTTCGTCATGCACCACAGCCTCTTTCGCTTATTATCGGCGGTGGGGCAATCTTTGCAAAAAATAATACTCAAGCGCAGAATCTATCTTTAAACGAAACAACAGGGTATTATGTAGAAGTGGGTGTTGGACTTTTTAAATACTTTGTTATTAATGCAAATTTATTATATCGTGCGAGTTTTTTTCAACCAAATGCTTTGAATATACAGCCTATCGAGCATAATTTCCTTGTGGAATTTGCGATTTTTTAGGGATTATAAGTTTAATCACTTACTTATTAAAAGCTGGTGCTATCAAAGCAGCTGGGATATAAATCGGTAGGGCAACAGCCGTTATAGCAGCAGCTGGATATACCGCAAATGGAAAGCGAAGTGAGAGCTGAACGGAGTGTTGCGTGGGGGCATTTGTGATAAAATCGCTTCTAAATACAAGTGAAGCATGCACGGGGCTACTTGGTAAAATAAGCATACCAGCATCTATATATGTCCCACCATTTATACCTATATTATCAAGTCTGCCACCAACCCCAAATACTACACTTGCAATTTGCCAACCTTGAATGTTAAACAAAGGCGGATGATAATATGTCTCAATGCCAAATCTATGTGTGCCATAACTTCTTACATCAAAGCCATACTCATATCTACCCTTTACACCAAAATCTAAGATTCTACAAGATGACCCGCCAATTCCCATCCACCCTATATCAAATGCAAGATGATGGGCTGGAAGTTGTCTATCCATCATAATAGAATCTGTGCTATGTGAAGATAGACTAAAGCCATATCCATATTCTGCTCCAAAAATATTACTAATAGCACTCAAATAGGTCATATTTTTATAAAAAGGCATGTTTTCATTCAATAAATCCCCATCGGATATATAGCGAATAAAAGATTCACAAGCCCTAGCGCTATTGCCTATAAAGATACTTATGATAAGAATGTATAAGGTATGTTTATAGAGTTTATTATAAAGTGGCATAAATGATAATTCCCATAGATTTGAATCTGTCTATTATAGCATTTGTTTGTTTTAAGAGAATGGCTTTGTTATAATTTAATCCGTTGTGATTATAGCAGGCAATGTGCTTGAGATTCTAATAGAGAGATTCAAATATGAGTAATTTAATAGGGATTTATGCAAAACACTTGCATTGCGAGTTATTTTATAGTAGGATTTCATAGATTTTCTTAGAGAAATACTATTTGCTTAAATCAATGTAAGTTTAGAATCTTCTTTGCTTAGTCGTTCCATAGTTTTGCAAGCAAACCGCTGTATTTGTAAATATTTTTGCCACAGATGTGTAAAATGCAGAATGATATATTGATTGGTATTATTGGATTGATATTTTGGAATCTCTTTTGCTTGTATAGGCGTTTAGTTAGTGTATTTTAGAATCTAGTGATTTTGTTGGTTGGAGTGTGTTGTGCGTTGTTGTAAAGTGCTGTTTATGTGTTTATGTGTAGTCTCTTTGTTGTTTGCTGAAGGTGATTTATCTGTGGGCGAAAAAGCTGATGTGGAGCAGCTTGAGCTTGCTGGTGGAGATTCATTTGAATATGATATTGACAATAAAATCCGTAGGGCAAAAAGCAGCGTGCAAGTTGGCGTGGGTATAAACTTCACACATAATGTTGATACGAAAGCATTGCAGGTAAATGCGAGTGTAGCACTTGGATATAGTTACTTTTTTCATAAGACTTTTGGCGTAAGGCTGAATGGCATTTTTGATAATACGCAGACAAGCTATTTTGGTGGGGTTGGATTGGATGTTATGTGGGATTTTATCCAGACAGAGCCATTTGGCTTTGGTGTGCTTGTTGGCAGTAGTGCTGGATATACAGAGCGATATGGCACTTATAAGAATGGTGGATTTTTAGGATACTTTCATGTGGGGCTAGGCATGGTGTTTGATGGTGGTAGAAGTAGGCTTGATGGTATTACTAGGATACCATATAATACTATTGGCACAGCAGGACAAATATCGACAGATATTACTTATGTGCTCATGTATTCCTATACTTTTTAATTATTTATTTTGCATTAGAAGACTTTGTGGTTCTTGCGGTAAGATAGTGAGAATCATAGAGTGTTTTTTATTTCTCTATTTTGTATATATTTTCAGAATCATATATAATTACTATGCTTTGAGTTATCAAGTTGAGATAGTTTTGGAAAATAGATTCTAATTAAGATATATGACTTAAAATGGCTTGGATTCTCTGCATTAAATATGTTTGGAAATATTATGTGATTAGAAAGATGATGACAATGAGAGTAATGAAATTAAAATCTTTTAATTTCATTACTGCAATAAAATTTATAAAAAAGCTAAGTCTTAATCTAGATTAAGACTTTGAGAGTTACACAGAATCTATACTTATTTGCCTATAAGTGTTTTAATGTATTGATCTGCTAAATAAAGCCCATTGCTTTGTTCGCCGATAAGCTTTATTTTATCCACTATGCCACGAAACAACGCCTCTTCTTCATGCTGCTCTGCTACATACCACTGCAAAAAGTTAAAAGTTGAATAATCCTTATTTTCTAGCATAAAACTTACAAGATCATTAATCGATTTTGTGATCGATAACTCATGTTGATAAGTTTTTTCAAACACATCAAGTAAATTTTTGAAATTAGATTCTGGCTTTTCTATCGCTTGTAGCTCCACAACAGAATCTGTTTCATTAAGATAAGTGATTAGCTTTTTAGCATGATCGCTTTCTTGTCCTGCATGTGAAAATAAAAACTGCCCCGCACCATCTAATCTGTTATGAAAACACCATGAACTCATACTTAAATACAGATTTGATGCAAACATTTCTTTTGCAACTTGCTCATTTAACTTTTTTGTAACTTCAGCTGATAACATATTATGCTCCTATATAATAAAATATTTTGATAATTTGATACAATTTCAAATTAACTTTATCATTATAGTATATTAAATGATAATAAGTCAATATGTAATCCACTTTTTACTATAATATGTAAATTATAAAAAAATATTATAGAAATGTTTTGGTAATAATATGTGGAGTCTAGATTTACAAACACATTATTGTTGAAGTATTAAGATATGGATTCTATATGCTATGTCGAGATGGTGTAAAAGTCATAATACAAAATATATTGTAAAGGTAATTATGAAAAATGGGGAATCTAAAACTCTATTCACAAAGTCTCTGTGTGTAGATTTGCATATTGCTAATTTCTTTGTAAATGTTAAAATGATTAAGCATATACTTATGAATCAAGGAAACAAAGGCAATTGATTTAGGGCTTTATGTTCTGTAAATCCAAAGCGGATATTAAGATTCTGTATGGCTTGTCCTGCTGCACCTTTTACAAGATTATCAAGGGCTCCCATCATAATTAATCGCTTATTTCGTTTATCAAGACATACACTCACATCGACAAAATTACTCCCTTTAACCCAACGCGTTTGCGGTGCTACGCCATATTCTAGCACTCTAACAAAATAGCTATTAGCATAAAAATTTGTAAGAATCTCTTGTATCTCTTTCTCTGTAATGCTCTCATATTTACTCTCTAATTGTGCGTAAGCAGTGATTAAAATGCCGCGATTCATAGGGATTAAATGTGGTGTGAAGCTAAGCGTGATTTCACTATTTGAAATGATAGATAAATTCTCTTCAATCTCTGCTGTGTGTCTATGATTTATAAGCCCATAGGCTTTCACATTTTCATGCACTTCGCAAAAGAGATTATCTAGCTTTGTGCTACGACCAGCCCCCGATACCCCACTTTTTGCATCGATTATAATGCTTTTTTTATCAATGATTCCATGCTTTAAAAATGGAGCGATACACAATGTGCTACAAGTAGGATAGCAGCCCGGATTTGCTATGAGATTTGCTTCTTTAATGCTATCTCTATAAAGCTCACTTAGCCCATATACAGAATCTTGTAGTAAAGAAATATTTGGGTGAGTGAAGTTATAATACTCTTCGTATTTCTTAGCATTTTTCAAGCGAAAATCTGCGGATAAGTCAATAATTACGCATTTTTTTAGCATATCTTTCGTGAGTATTTTTGCTAAAAAATCATGCGGGGTTGCTGCTAGAATGCAGTCATTTTCTTCACACACAGATTCTAAGTCTTTATTATCCATGATAGAATCAAAGTGTTTATAAAAATGCCCTAAGCTTTTATCTATCCTTTGCCCAGATTGTGTATTTGCCCCAAAATAATTGAGTTTTACCTCATCATGTGCGTTTAAGATTCTAAGAATCTCTGCACCACCATAGCCACTTGTCCCAAGAACCGCAACTTTTAACATATCATTTCCTTATTTTTATCTACAAATTCATGCTCATACACACGCAATAAAGCGATAAAAAGCGCTGTAATCGCAGGTCCAATAATAATGCCCCAAAAGCCAAACGCCCCAATACCCGCTAAAATCGCAAAGAATATCACAAACTCATTAATCTGTAAAGGCGTGCGTAAAATCCGCTTATTCACAATGCCTATAAGCCATGGCTTTACAATATTATCGATTATAAAGCCAATAAATACCGCACTATAAAGCCCTACAATTACCGCACCTTTAAAATCGCCCTGATACACAAGTATAGCACATATTGGCAGCCATACAATCACCCCGCCAACAATTGGAATCATAGAGCAGATTCCATACAAAATACCAAGCAAAACCCCATCAAAGCCAAAAAAATACGCAATAATCCCAAATGCAGTCCCCTGCATAACAACATTAAAAAAAGTAGAGAGAAATACAAGTCGCAAAGTCCCGCTAACTTCCATTGCCACTTCATTAATCTGTGCTTCTTCAAAAGGCAATATGCGTTTCATATACGCATAAAGCCGCTCTCCAAAGTAAAAAAACACAAATAAAAATACAATAATAACAAAGCCATCGATAATAAATTTTAAGCCATTCTCTCCCACTATGCTAGATAATTTTAAGACTATGCCAGAGATTTTAGCAAATGAGATTTCATTCAATAATGAAGGCAAATAATCGTGTATAAAAGGTAGTTTTTCAGCAAGATTCTGTAATGCTAGTTTTGATTGGTCAAACATGCTTTGCAAACTCAACCAATTGATCATTTTCACACCTAAAAACGCACGATAACACACAAATAATACGGGTATAAATACTAGTCCTATCATAAGCAAAAGTGCGAATAGAGATGCTAAGAGTGCATTTTTTACATAGTTTTGCAACCAATGTTTTAACCAAATCGTAGCAACACAAAGCAAAAATGCAATCAATATATTAAATAAATAAGCTTGATACAGCATAAGTGTCGCCACACATACACCACCAAACAATAAACCAAAAACTATTTTGCTTTGCATTTTTTGTCTCATATCTTAGAATCTAAAGCTGACATTATAGCTTAGATACATATAAGATAAAATAATCTAGCTAAAAAACAATACTAAATTTATCACATAAAATATAGACGCACAAATAAGACTTGCAACATACGCCCATAAAAATCGCATAGCAAATAGACATAATAAAAGATAAAAGAGCAAAAACCATAAAGGTGTATAAAGCATGGATAAAGAAAATTCATGTGATATAACCCATAAAATTACAGAATCAAATATATCTCCAAAGCCAAAAATATGTGCGATGATAACAAATGGAAAGATTAGGGCAAAAAGAATGCTAAGCGGTATTGAGATGATTTGATAAGGTGAGAATTGCGGGAAAAAGTAATGCGTAATAGGAATCATTTGCAAAAAAATAATGCAATTAAATAGCACAACGCCAAATACAAACTTTTTTAGCCCCTTATAGTTTGCACTCATACTAGCAAAATGCCGCATAAATAAAAAGATACAAAACACCCCCGCCACAGAGAGCAAAAAGCCAATATGAAACAAAAGGCTAACATTCCATGCAAGTCCAAATAAAACGCATAAGAAAAGATTCAAAAAATTTGTAATTTGCAATCCAAAAAGAAGTATCATGTATGCAAAACATGCCATGATAAATGCCCGTAAGAAACTTGGCTGAAAATCAATCAATACAAGATAAAAGAATACAAAAATAAGCCCCAACAAACCTAAATCATACACCGCATTACGATAGCAAAAATAGCGATGAAATATAAAGTAAATAGGACACACAAGGGCATAAAATATAAAGCTTAGGATAGCAAGATGAAAGCCGCTAATAGCAATCAAATGGGCTAATCCAAAGACAATAGCCCCTTGCCTTAAGGGCTTTTCTAAATGATCTGCAAAAAATAGGGCATTATATAGATTTGCTGCTAATTTATCTTCATGTTGAGCGTTAATAAGGTGTCGCAAAAACTGCTTTTTATCAATGCTTGGGAGAAGTGATAGGCTTGAGTTATAGATATTACAACTACGCAAAAATTGCAAAAAACTGCATTTATAAATCTTACCATACACAAGAGCCTTTTTACCTGCTATTTGCTTAAATTTCCCCTTATATGTCGCATAGAATATGTTGCCTTGTGAATCTTGTAGCTTAAATCTCTCGCTATTTTCCTTTTTTGTGTAGTGCAAAAGTATTGTTGCCTCAAAGACATGCCCTTGCTTTAGGGCTAGAAAAGTTTGATATTTTGTAAAAAGATTGTAAGAGCAAAGCACAAGTAATATGAAAATAAGGATAATATAGTGCTTTAATGGAATCTCTATGGCAAAAAAGTTTGTCTTATTCTGTCTTGTGTTTATAAAATAGATTTGTCGCAACTTGTGCTGGATTGTTTGTGAGATGGTTTGTAAAAGATTTTGCAAAGACTTCATTGCTTTATCCTATTTGGATTCTAATTGATTAAGATTCTAAATCATAATAGAAGTATAGAATCCATGTCTCTCAAATAGTATTGCTAAATCTACTTTCATAAAGAATACTTAAGAAAGACTTTAAGGTGTTAATTTTAAAACAAAACTACTTTCTAATCTTAGCTAACTTTGCTTGATAGTCATTATCACTAATTCTTTTAACTTTTTCTTTTGTTGATGGTTTAGGGTAGCGTCTAATATAAAGCATATAGAATCCATCTAAATCCATTGATAGTTCATAAGAGTGCTTTGTCTGCAAGTCATAGAAAGTATAGCCGATAAGATTCTTAGAGAGTGAGCCAACTATTGGCTCTCCGCCTTCAATGACAATGGTTTTTCCATTGCTTTTACTTGTTTGATTATAGGTAACGCTTGTGCAAGTTGTGCTTTGCTCTGGACACCTTGAGCTAATCCAAATCAAATAGCTATCACTCTCAAATGCAGCCCCACCATAAGAAAATACCATACTCACGCATAATGCAAATAACATTTTAAAACGCATATAAACCTCCAGAATCTAAAGCCTTTTTCAAGCATAAAATATACCTTTAACCTATCGTTTAGGTCGCTTTTTTGCACTCTCTAGTGTGTTTTGTAATAGAGAAGCGATAGTCATAGGTCCTACACCGCCCGGCACAGGTGTAATGTAGGAACAATGTGAGATAAGATTCTCTAAATCTACATCGCCTACAATCTTTCCGTTCTCTAAGCGATTGATACCTATATCTACTACGATAGCCCCCTCTTTTATCATATCTTTTGTAATGAGATTTGGTCTGCCAACACCAACGCATACAATATCTGCATTTTTTGTATAAAAACTCAAATCTTTTGTGAGAATATGACACACACTAATTGTTGCCCCTGCATTCAGCATTAAGGCTGAAAGTGGCTTACCCACGATGTTACTAGCACCCACAATACACACATCTTTACCTTTAATATCAATATTATAATGCCTAAGTAGCGTCATAACCCCAAGTGGTGTAGCGGGCACAAAGCCCTTTAAACCACTATGCAATTTACCGCTATTTTGTGTATGGAATCCAT
This sequence comes from Helicobacter rappini, assembly GCF_900198625.1. Classification (GTDB taxonomy): domain Bacteria; phylum Campylobacterota; class Campylobacteria; order Campylobacterales; family Helicobacteraceae; genus Helicobacter_A; species Helicobacter_A rappini. Next base: position 18,624 of record NZ_FZPK01000022.1, read on the forward strand.
CTACATCTTTATGCGGTGCTATCATATCAAGAATCTCTGAAGCATTAATATGCTCTGGCAGGGGTAGCTGGACTAAGATTCCATCAATTTGATCATTTTTATTTAGGCTATCAATTGTTTGAAGTAGGTCTTGCTCACTTGTATTTGTAGGCATTTCATAAAGAATAGAGGTAATGCCAACCCTTTTACACGCCTTTGCTTTCATTGTAACATAGGTTTGACTAGCACTATCATTACCTACTAGAATCACCGCAAGACTCGGGACAATGCCCTTTATGGCTAACTCTTTTGTTTCCTTTATAATGTCTTCTTCGATCTTACTTGCAAGCTTTTTGCCATCCATTAAAACCCCATCTGCTAAAACCATAGATTTCCTTATAGTGTAAAATAAAGCAAGATTCTAGCACATTTTCATTTGATTTAAAAAAATGAAAAACTAATCATTATTTTTTATAAAGTAAAATATTTGCATTCATTCCACATTACAAGAGAGGCACATTATGAATCTAATCACAAAGGCATTAACATTTGAAGATATTCTACTCATTCCCGCATATTCTGAAGTGATACCAAAGGAAGTTTGCACGCAATCCATGCTTACACGCAATATAAGTCTTAACATTCCATTTGTAAGTGCTGCGATGGATACCGTTACCGAGCATAAAAGTGCCATTGCTATGGCAAGGCTTGGCGGCATAGGTATCATACACAAAAACATGGATATAGAATCTCAAGTAAAAGAAATCCGCAAGGTAAAAAAGAGTGAAAGCGGCATTATCAATGACCCTGTGTTTATCACTGCTGATAAGACTTTAAATGATGCGGAACTCATTATGCAAACCTATAGTATCTCTGGTGTGCCTGTGGTAGATTCTAATAAATGTCTTATTGGAATCTTGACAAATAGAGACACTCGCTTTGAAACAGATTTTAATAAACTTGTAGGCGAAGTGATGACAAAATCCCCCCTTATTACCGCACATGTAGGCATTAGCCTTGAGAAAGCAAAGGACATTATGCATAAAAATCGCATTGAAAAATTACCGCTTGTTGATGAAAATAATGTGCTTCATGGCTTAATCACGATAAAAGACATTCAAAAATGTATTGAATATCCAAATGCAAATAAAGATTCTCTAGGTAGATTAAGAGTTGGGGCTGCTGTTGGTGTGAATCAAATTGATAGGGCTAGTGCGTTGGTTGAAGCTGGAGTTGATGTTTTAGTGCTTGACTCAGCACACGGACACTCTAAAAATGTGATTAATACGCTAAAAGAGATTAAATCAAAGCTTGATGTTGATGTGATAGTTGGCAATGTCGTTACAGGTGAAGCGACTAAGGATTTAATCTTAGCGGGGGCTGATGCAATAAAGGTTGGTATAGGACCGGGCAGTATTTGTACCACAAGGATTGTAGCGGGTGTTGGTATGCCTCAGGTTTCTGCCATTGATGGTTGTGCTAGAGTGGCAAAGGAATATCAGATTCCAATCATTGCAGATGGCGGGATTAAGTATAGTGGCGATGTAGCAAAAGCCCTAGCAGTTGGGGCATCAAGCGTTATGATAGGCTCACTGCTTGCAGGCACAGAAGAAAGCCCGGGTGATTTAGTCATATTTCAAGGACGACAATATAAAAGTTATCGTGGTATGGGAAGCATTGGGGCAATGCAAAGGGGCAGCAGCGATAGATATTTTCAAGAGGGAACAGCCCAAGAAAAGCTTGTGCCAGAAGGGATTGAAGGCAGAGTGCCTTATCGTGGTAAAATCGCTAGTGTATTGCATCAGCTTGTTGGTGGATTGCGTTCATGTATGGGTTATCTCGGTGCAAAAGATATTCCTGCGTTGTGGGAGAATGCACGCATTGTTGAGATTACTTCAGCAGGTTTAAGAGAAAGCCATGTGCATGATGTAGTGATTACGAAAGAAGCTCCAAATTATCATGGATAAAATCATTGTTTTGAGAGTATGAAAGAAGTATTTAATGTGGGGTTATACTTGATTGCTTTGTTTGTTGTGATTTGATTTAATATCCATGTGCTATTTATAAAATCACTTTCTTATATTTATGATTATTTTGTATTTTCTCTACAAGAAACATGTAATACAATTATAGAATCTACAAGGCAAGCTTTTTATTTTGCTTACAAGTTTTTGGTGTGTATAGACTTTCATTAAGTCATATTTAGCGAAAATAATAAAGGATAGAATCTAAAAGTTTTACAATATTTAAAAGTTTCATTCCATTTTGTATAAAACAAAGGTTTTTTCACTTATATAGCATAGAAAAATAATCAATTTAAAAATATTTTGTGTTACAATTAGCGAAAAATTTTCACTTTTTAGGGTTGCCACATGGATAATGAAAAACAACTACAAACTTATGAGAATCTAAATATCGACAAAATCATGCAAGTTTTACCGCATCGCTACCCCATGTTGCTTGTAGATAGGGTGCTTTCTCTTAATCCACATAAAGAGATTAAAGCCTATAAAAATGTAACAATTAATGAGGAAGTATTTTTAGGGCATTTTCCAAAAGAGCCAATATATCCGGGCGTTATGATTATTGAGGGAATGGCACAAGCTGGTGGAATCTTAGCTTTTGTTAGCACTTGGGGGCTTGACTTTGACGCAAGTAAAGATAAGATTGTGTATTTTATGACAATTGATAATGTGAAATTTCGTGTGCCTGTGCGACCCGGAGATCGCTTGACTTATCATATGGAAGTGATGAAGCAAAGAAGTAATGTATGGCAGCTGCAAGGCAGGGCTTATGTTGATGATTCTCTTGTGAGTGAGGCGGAATTAAAGGCTATGGTAACAGATTCGCATAATAAATAAGTTTAAGATTTTAAAAGGTTTTATATGACTAATAATGTCGTTATACACCCAACTGCTGTAATCGCAAAGACAGCGGTTATAGAGGGGAATGTTAAGATTGGAGCAAACGCAATAATAGGGGATTATAGTGTAATTAAGGGTAATGTAAGCATTGGTGAAAAAAGCTATCTTTATAATCATGTAACAATTATAGGAAATACAACTATTGGTAAAAATAACAAGATATTTCCTAATGCTGTGATTGGCACACCACCGCAAGATTTAAAGTATAAAGGCGAAGAGAGTGTGCTAGAGATTGGAGATAATAATACGATTCGAGAATCTTGCATGTTTAATCCGGGCACAGAAGGCGGTGGCAATATCACAAAAATAGGCAATGATAATCTTTTCATGGCGTATGTGCATATAGCCCATGATTGCATTGTAGGTAGTCATAATATTTTGGCAAATAATGCAACACTTGGCGGACATATCCATGTCGCAGACCATGTGAATATAGGCGGTATGACACCTGTGCATCAGTTTGTAAAGATTGGCGAGGGGGCAATGGTAGCTGGGGCTTCTGCCCTGTCGCAAGATATCCCGCCTTATTGTATGGCGGAGGGTAATAGAGCGCGTATTATCGGGCTTAATAGATTCCGTATGCGAAAGATTATGGAAAGAGATGAAATTGATATGATTGATGCACTCTATAAGCGTTTATTTTCCGGTAATAAAAGTTTGCGTGATTTAGCCGCTATGGAACTTGAAGTAGCAAAAGGTATGGAAAATAATACGCATATTATTAAAATTTGTGAGTTTATATTAGCATCTGAGAGAGGCATACCCTATAAAAGAGGTGAGTTAAATGAGTGAAACATGTAGCTTTTGTGGCAAAAAAAAATCTAAACCAAATCCTATCGTATCAAGTAATGAAAAAATTACTGGAACAAAAGCTTATATATGTAAAGCATGTGCGGTTTTTATCTATACAACGCTGTTTAGTAGTGAAAATAGCATTACAAATTCAGAATCTTGGGGCTTAGATGATGTGCCATCACCAAAAGAGCTAAAAGCACATTTAGATGAATATGTAGTAGGGCAGGAACAAGCTAAAAAAGTCTTTAGTGTAGCAATCTATAATCATTACAAAAGGTTATTACACCAACAAAGAGTAGCCGCTAAAACAGATGAAAATATCGTCAATGTAACAGATTTAGAAGAAAATGTAGAGTTATCAAAGTCAAATATTTTACTCATAGGTCCAACAGGTAGCGGTAAAACTCTTATGGCTCAAACCTTAGCAAGATTCCTTGATATTCCTATCGCAATCTCTGATGCGACTTCTCTTACAGAAGCTGGATATGTTGGCGAAGATGTGGAGAATATCTTAACGCGTCTTTTACAAGCAGCAGACTATGATTTAAAACGCGCTGAAATGGGCATTGTTTTCATCGATGAGATTGATAAAATCTCTAGACTTTCTGAAAATAGATCTATTACGCGTGATGTATCGGGCGAGGGAGTGCAACAAGCTTTATTAAAGATTATTGAAGGAAGTGTTGTAAATATCCCTCCAAAAGGTGGGAGAAAGCACCCAAATCAAGAGTTTATCAAAATGGATACAAGCAATATTCTTTTTATTTGCGGTGGTGCATTTGATGGGGTAGAAGATATTATTAAGCGAAAACTAGGTAATAATGTCTTAGGTTTTGATTCTAATCCTAAACAACAAGCAGATGAAGATAATATCCTGCATAAGATTGAGACTGATGATTTAGTGAGTTTTGGTTTAATACCAGAACTTATAGGGCGATTACATGTCATAGCAACGCTAGATTCTATAAGTAAGGAAGCTATGATTTCAATCTTAACACAGCCAAAAAATGCGATTATAAAGCAGTATCAAAAGCTATTTGAGCTTGATGGGGCAAAGCTTGTATTTGAAGATGATGCGATCGAGCGTATCGCAGAACTTGCTATGGAAAGAAAAACGGGTGCTAGAGGTTTGCGTGCTATTGTTGAAGACTTTAGTCTTGATATTATGTTTGACCTGCCCAATCTTAGCGGATATGAAGTCATCATTACACGCAAATGCGTAGATAAGCTTGAAAAGCCTATTTTAATCAAAAAGAAAAAAACAAAAGCTATATAGTCATTAATAAGGAGATTACAAAGTGTTTTTAAATAAATTAGTCGGTTGGTTTTCACATGATATTGCGATTGATTTGGGGACTGCAAATACGATTGTGATGATAAAAGGACATGAGATTCTAATCAATGAGCCCTCCATCGTAGCAGTGAAAGTTGATAAATATCGCGATGGAGAGATTCTAGCAGTTGGTAAAGAAGCAAAGGAAATGATAGGAAAGACACCTGATAATATCCGTGCTATACGACCTTTGCGTGATGGTGTTATCGCAGATTTTGAGATTACTGAAAAGATGATACGATATTTCATAGAAAGGGCGCATAAAAGAAAGTCATTTGTTAGACCTAGAATTATGGTATGTGTGCCTTATGGGCTTACCTCTGTTGAGAGAAAAGCGGTTAAAGAATCTGCTATGAGTGCTGGGGCTAGAGAAGTATTTCTTATAGAAGAGCCACTTGCAGCAGCCATTGGTGCGGGCTTGCCTATACAAGAGCCACAAGGCAGCCTTGTGGTTGATATTGGCGGTGGGACAACTGAAATTGGTGTGCTTTCACTCGGTGGGCTTGTTATCTCAAAATCTATTAGAATCGCAGGGGATAAACTCGATACAGCGATTATGGAATATGTCCGTAAAAAGTTTAACTTGCTTATTGGTGATAGAACCGCAGAAGAGATTAAGATAGAGATTGGTTGTGCCGCACCACTTGATACACCACTAGTAAAATTAGTAAAGGGTAGAGATCAAGTAAGCGGGCTTTTAAACTCTATTGAATTAACGAGTGAAGATATAAGAGAAGCAATTAAAGATCCTATTAAAGAAATGGGAAATGCCCTAAGAGGCGTGCTAGAGGAAGTCCCACCAGATTTAGCAGGGGATATTGTAGAAAATGGCATTGTGCTAACTGGTGGTGGTGCTTTAATACGCAATCTTGATAAATATTTTTCAGACATTGTAAAGCTTCCTGTATATGTCGGTGATGAGCCTTTACTCGCTGTGGCAAAAGGCACGGGTGAAGCGATGGGCAATTTAGATATGCTTGAAAAGATCGCAGCAAGAAGTTAGATTCTAAAATTAGGCATGTAGTGTGAGAAGATTCTATGTTATTATTGCTACACTATGCCTTATTATAGCCATAGCATTTGGATATGTGCCGTTTTTACAGCAATACACCCTTAATGTTTCACTACAAATCAAAAAATACTACAATGATAAAAAAGAGGGCATAACACTCTTTATTAATGATTATATGAATCAAGCCGCACAAATAAAAGATATGCGAGCAAAAATCACACAATTAGAAACAGATTCTATAAAATACAAAGCCTTGCAAGCAGAGTTTGATAATCTCTATTACGCCCTTGAGAGTGAGAGACATTATCTAGACCCCGATGTGCATTTAGTAAAAGTGCTATCCTACAAGACACTTGGGACATACACAAAGATTTGGATGGATTATACACATGTAAGCGATGAGCCAAAAATATTTGGACTTGTAAAAGATGGCTATGCAATCGGCATTGCTAAAATGGTGGATAATCACATGCTTGGAATCTTAAATGGCGATGAAGATTGCAGTTATAGCGTATATATTGGGGAAAATCGAGTCCCGGGGACCCTACGCACAATGGAGAATGGCGAGATTGTCATTGATTATATCCCCGCGTGGCAGAGCATTAAAAGTGGGGATAGTGTGGTAACAAGTGGGCTAGATGGAATCTTTTTTGAAGATGTGCAAGTTGGCACAATCGGCAGTATTAAACCAGAAAATGGCTACTTACACGCCGAGTTAAAACCACATAGATTTAGCAATCGCTTGAGTTATGTATGGCTTATTGATACCAAAATCCCGCAAACAACAAATTTAAATACAAATATATTGAAACCAGAAGATAACGACTAAAATCGCTTGACTTGTTTTTTTTTGTAAAATCGCTGCTTTAATATTTTAACACAAGGATTAAAGCATGGAAAATACGGAAACGCTAAACTCAAATCAAGCATTTGATTTAGATAATTTTGTCTCTAAAAAGTATGGCATATCTTTTATTGCATATGTAAAAGTTGGTCTTATACATGCCTTTTTGTTTCTCATTTTATCGTCTGTATTGCAGAAAAACATGGTTGCTGTTATTGGTGTGCTAGTTGTTCAAATTATTATCGTTGCTTTATGTTTTATATCATATCGTGTGCAGTATGTCTATTTTGACACAAGGGGTGTGTGGTATTATAGTGGCTTTTTACCATGGACTAAGGGCATTCGTGGTATTACTTGGAGTGATTTTGGCGGTGCTTCATTTTATCAAGGATTTTTTGCTTATATATTCCATGCTTACAAGATTTCAATAAATAATAAATACACAGAATCTAGCAGAATTTTCATCAGCAATATACACAATGGCAATGAATTTGTATCAGCAGTAAATGAATGCCGAGATATATTAATACAAAATGGAAAAATCTAAGATTCTAAATATGCACCCATTTTAGATTATGTCAGCTTGTATATGCAATTCCTAGCCTATTTTCTAAACTCATTTAAATTTAAGGATTTTATCCTAAAGTCCTGCCAAAATACACAGGAAGCCCCATGCCATCTATAAAGGCGTAGAATCTAAAACCCTTATCACAAAAAAAGCATGTTTCTAACGCAGAACTTAAATATTCTCTATTTCAAAGTGCCTTCAACTTGTGTGCAAACTTGATTACATTCTGTGTTGCTACATACCATATCGCATTTTGTGCTGACAAACACACCAGAGGGCTTTTGCTTTTTTGCAGCACAACCAGAGAGTGCCATAACACTTGCAATACAACCAATAATAAAAAGTAGTCTCATCACATATCCTTGTTTATAAAATCTCACTCATACAAGCAAAAAATAATCCAAACTTATCACATAAAGAAGAAAACTAAAAAATAGAATCTATGCAATACAATAACTCGCATAAAGAGACAGCACAGCTTGAATATATACGCAAAGCTATCAAACAAACCCTATTCGAACTACACTTTAGCATAACTTTTACATTCTAAAATTTAAAATCTATCGCAAATTTTTGTATATAATAACACCTTCAAAGACATAAATAGAATCAAAGTAGATTCTATACATAAGGAATAGTATGCGGTTATTTATCACATTTTTTGTAAGTATGCAGATCATGCTTGGAGCAGAGATTTATGGGGTGTTTAATGTGGCAGCAGTAAGAGATTCTAATCTCATGATGGATACAAGTGGCATTGTGTCAAATATCTATGTCGATGTGGGGACAGAAGTCAAAAAAGATGATGCACTTCTCTCACTCTCAAATGAAGATAAAATACAAAATGTCAATATGCAAAAAGCACAGCTAGAGGGCGCAAAGGCACAATACATTTTTGCAAAAAAACAATATGAAAGATTCAAAAAGAGTGGAAATGCTATCGATAAAAATACGCTAGATCAAAACTACTCAAACTATAAGAATCTTGAAAGCACCTATAACAACCTGCAATATAGCCTTAAATATCAAAGTGAGCTTTTACGGCGGACAACACTTATCGCACCATTTGATGGGGTGATCGCTAGTCGTAATATCGAGCTAGGCGATGGTGTGGGGGCAAATCAAACGAAGCTTTTTCGCCTGATTAGCAATGAAAAAAAGATGATTATCCAGTTTGATTCTAAATATTTACCAGATGTAAAAGTCGGTGATATTTATCGCTATAAAATCGATGGTAAGGGCGTGGAGAGAGAAGCAAAGATTTATAAGATATACCCAGCTGTTGATGTGAATACAAGAAAAGTGAGTGCTGAAGCTATTGTGCCAGATTCTATGCAGCCCGGTCTCTTTGGTGATGGATATATTATTACGAAAAAGTAGAATAAGTAAAAAACATATTTGAATCTTAGGAAATATTTTAGAATCTGTTTAGATTTGATAGATTGTCATTAAGCATAGCTAAATATCTAATATAGAATCTAAAGGAGATTTTTCAACTATAGCTTAAAATAACAAAAACTGAAATCCACAATTTTATAAGTGTGTGGTGTAAAGATGAATTTTAGAATCTTTCATTATAATTTAAATCCATTTAATATAAGGAATTTACAATGCAACACATAATTCTAAAGGCTTTTTATACACTTTTGTTTCTACAAAGCCCAAGCGAATACCAACAAGAATACCACAGCTTAAAAGAATGTAAAAGCGATAATGATAAACAGATGGGCTGTATTGAGCGAAAATTTTATGAAAATGGTGTGCTTAAGGAAGAATTGCCGTTTAAAAACAATGAAGTAAATGGCATTTTTAAAGCATATTATAAAAATGGGAAATTGGCAGACATGATACCCTATCGCAATGGCGAATTGCATGGTGAAGCAATATTTTATCATGAAAATGGGAATATCGAATGCAAGGCTACTTATCATCATGATATGCTTGATGGTGTAGCGACATGCTATTATGAAAATGGTAATATTGCCAGTGAAACAAGATATAAAGATAATAATAAAGAAGGTATTGAAACTCTCTATTATGAAAATGGAGAGATACAAGAAACAACTATATATAAGAATGATAAGGCAGAAGGTGTGAGAAGAAGTTACTATAAAAATGGAATCTTACAAGAGAGTGCAACATTTTCTAATGATAAACTACATGGGCTTACAATAACCTATGATGAAAACGCAAAGATGATAATAGAACAAATTTTTAAAGACGGAAAACTAAACGGCGTTACAAAATCTTATGATGAGAATGAAAAACTTAACATTGAGATTCTGTATGAAAATAATGAGATAATACAAGCAGTATGTGGCAATGGCAAACTAGTCTCAAGCAAAGATTTTTATAAGATAAAACAGGCAGATTATAGCATGTGTTTGGAATAGCCAATGTGAGAGTTTGCTTGTAAATATTGCAATTTTTATAAGACATAATAACTACATAGAATCTAAACATAAACCCTAACGCTTTCTTCTGTTTCTTTTGTGTATTAACACATTCCTTTTTGCTTTGGATATAATTACAAGTCTTAAATACCCAAAAAGTATGCAAAAAGGCAATAAAGGAATGATATGTATGAATCTATTGATTTTTCAGCATTAGCAAAGCACTCAAAGCCCGGACCAAGATATACAAGCTATCCTACTGCAAATGAGTTTCACAAAGACTTTAATGCAACCACTCTTTTAGAATCTTTTAATCGAGCAGATTCTAAATATAGAGACAAGGATTTATCACTTTATACGCATTTGCCATTTTGTAAAAGCGCGTGTTATTTTTGTGGTTGCAATGTGATATATACGAGCAAAGAGGATAAAAAAGAGCGTTATATAAAATACTTAGAAAAAGAGCTAGCTTTGCTTAAAGATTCTATGGATACAAAGAGAAAGGTGGCACAATTTCATTTTGGTGGTGGCACGCCGACATTTTTTGATGCAAAGCAGTTACAAACTATTACGCAAATGATAAGACATACTTTCCCAAATTTTAGTGAATCTTGTGAAATAAGCTGTGAGATAGACCCTCGCCATTTTAGTGAAGACCAAATGCGTGTGCTAAAGGATTGTGGCTTTAATCGCATAAGCTTTGGTGTGCAAGACTTTGATGACAAAGTGCAGCAGCATATTAATAGAATCCAGCCCTTTAGCCTTGTAGAAAGTAGCGTAACTTTAGCTAGAAAATATGGTATAGATTCTATTAATTTTGACCTTATTTATGGTTTGCCCTATCAAAGTGAAAAAAGCTTTGCAAATACTTTAGAATCTGTTATAAAACTTAGCCCAGAAAGACTTGCAATATTTAATTACGCACATGTCCCATGGGTGAAAAAGAGTATGCGTAAAATCGATGAGACAACTCTGCCAAGCCCAGAAGAGAAGCTAAAGATTCTGCAAAATACCATTGAATTTTTACATGCTAATGACTATGAAATGATAGGTATGGATCACTTTGCAAAAAAGAGTGATAGCCTATCTATCGCAAAAAATAAGGGGGAATTGCGTAGGAATTTTCAAGGTTACACAACAAAGGGCTTTTCACAAACCATTGGGATTGGGCTGACTTCTATTGGCGAAGGGGTGGATTACTATACGCAAAATCATAAAGACATGATGAGTTATGAAAATAGCCTTGATAACAATACTTTGCCTGTAGCACAAGGCATTCTCTTAAGCCCTGAAGATATATTGCGTAAAGAAGTGATTATGAGCTTGATGAATAATGCAAAGCTTGATTTTAAAGCGATTAATGAGAGTTTTGGTATTGATTGTATCACGCATTTTTCAAGTGAATTTGAATCTTTAAAGCCTATGTGTGAGCTTGGGTTGCTTACAATAGATTCTAATAGCATTCAAGTGAGTGCAACGGGAAAAATGCTGATTAGAAATATCGCAATGGTTTTTGATACTTATCTTGTGAAAAATATCACAAAGCAGTTTAGTAAGACTATATAATCTCTCTTTAAGATAGAATCTCATAACACAGAGTAAAACAATTAGCCTTTTGCGTATAGCTATGGAATCTAAAGTCTGTGTTGTGTAGAGAGCAAAGATATTCAAAGCACTTTTCAAAAGATTCTAATGCAGATTGATTGCACACAGCTTGTGCGATTGAGTGCAATATTTTTCCGCGATATAGCTTTGCATAATGACTTATGGTTTTTCCATTTTTTTGAAACTCAAAAAAGAAATGGGGTAACTTTGGCTTAAAAAGTTTCGTATAGATTCCAGCACGCAAATCAATCACATAATCTTTTGTTTGCATTGCTTTTTCTAAAGGTGGGATAAATGGGGTATAAATGTCTTTTAATGTGAGAGACTTTGTCTTTGTGCCTTGCTTTAGTTTATAATAGGGGATCAAATCACTAGCCCTTATCACACCAAATAGATTGCTAAAAATAAGCACATTTTCTAAGATAAAATCTTTTTCACTCTGTGTTAATGTGCTAAAAGATAATCCTTGAAATGCTACGCCACTATAAATCTCTATCGCTCTTAATAGTTTTTTAGAATGCAAGGCAGCATATAAATCAAAAATATTTTTATCATTAAATCCTTTTGCACCATACATAGATTCTAGCAAAGCCTTATCTCTATGTTCTAAAATCTTACATAAGTTTTCATAGTAGCATTGCATAATATTTGTTCTATGAGTATTTAATATCTCATTTTCCCATAAAGATTCTAAAAAAGCGGGTGGCATTATCTCTGGCATAGATACTTCTTTGAGAAAATCATCATTGTTTAGAATCTTATCTTTTTCTAGAATCTTATCTTCACTGGGACTAAATAAAATGATAAAGTTCATGTCTTTCCTTAGTATTGTGTGAAAACTGATATTATATAAAAGCTTCAAAATTGCATGAGAGTTTGGAGTAAATCGGGGCGATAGCAGATTTTGCTATCTTGTGGTTGCGTGTTGCGTATGCTAGGCTTTTGGATGGGCTTTTCTATGCTCAAGTATCATTGCATAAGCTTGGTCTTTCAAATGCAGTTTTTGCTTTTTTAGCACTTCGATTTCTTGATTGCTTAGATGTTCTATACCATTTTCCGCATTCTGTATCTTTTGGTCTAAGTCATTATGCTCATTAAAAATCTTTTCAAAATGTGCGTTGTGCTGTTTGAGATATGTGATCTCTTCTCTGTATTCATGAAACATGACTTCTCCTTAAATTTAAATTCACATATTGTAGAATAAAATAATTAATAAGCTACAACATTAAAACTACTTTTTAGGGCTTTGTGGCACATAGTGTAGAAGATAAGCCCTCCATATAAGCAATACGCTTAAGCCAAACATTAAAGATTTAAAAACCCATACGCTTTGTTCGTGCATACTCGCAAAATTTTCACTCAAAAGATTCTGTGTGTCTAAAATAAAAGGCGTATAATAATATACAAACAAGGCGATAAGCACAATATTAAACACACCCAAAATAAGCCAAAAATTTGAATACAAAATATCAAGTTTTAGAATCTTAGCAAAGAAACTAAAGCCCTCATATAACGCCATAATAATCGCTAAAAACATCAAATACGCATTCAAACGCACAAATATTTTCCCCATAACAAGCCCACTATCCATTTTTGAAAATGTGGGGATAAACTCATCAATATTAAAAATAATCGGTGCAGCAAACGCCCCACAGGCAATAATACCGCCAACCCCAACACCAAGCAATAATAAATAAAAAGAATCAAATATCCGCATGTATCTTGTCATAGCATATCCTTAGAATAATAATGAGATTAATTATAGCATATTTATTGTTAGCCTACCAACTGATTAGAACATTCAATTTCAATATAGACACACTGTGATTCCGTAAAACCCAATAGCAACTATATTGGATTTATTATAAAATGCATACTTGCCCCCACTCTCACTTAAAATTGAAATGACAGAAATGGCACTTGTGAATATCCCTAAAAGTTTGCAAGATATATCCATCATGTTTATAAGTGGGGCATTTTTCTCCCTTATGCCTTATCCTTTCAAGAGACTGCTATATACTAAGTCAAGTGTGATATACACCGCATTTTACTTAGGAAAATTTTCTCTTAGAAAGCTAGGCGTAGAGCTTTCGAATCAAAAAAGATTTTAATATGCAATAACCAACAACGAAAAATTTTGTTGTTAAAGACCCTAATTTACAAGATTAAACTTTTCATATCTATGCAAACAGATTTCAGTTCTGCGTGGATTGTATCGCAATCATGTTTATTGCTTTTAACACACTACATTTCACATGCCCTATTTGCCTTATTCTATGACAAAAGATTATTGAAAGGAAATTGGAATATTTGGCAATTTCTCACCATTTGGATAATCAAGATTTGGTATATCACCACATTCATTTCGTAAGGTAAAATCTCTTGGTAATAAGTCTTTTCTTGCGTAGCTCACCTCAAACACATTTGCCATAAAACGATCCTTGACATAAAAATTATGTCCATATGGATTAAAGTGTAAATGTATTGGTTGAAAGGCATGATGAAACCTTTCTAGTATGGCTACATGTCGTTCTGTTTGCAATGAGGCTCTAGGATCACAATCATGGAATTCTAAAATAATTTGTGAAAAATATTTTTCAAGTATGCTAAAATCAAGCTTCTCAAAAATCTCCCATTCCGCCCCTTCAATATCTATTTGCAATATATTATGATCTTTTTCATTGAAGCTATATTGCTGCATAATGTCATCAAAAGTTATTGTTTGATGATCTCTTGTCGCTCCAACAAATTTTTTATGAAAAATCATGTTTTTATGTGTATCTGGGGCTTTTTCTATGCTCGCATCATATTGTAATACTTGATAGCCCATATTTGCCATTTCTAAATCCCAAGGGGAAAAGTCAGAAACGCCTAGAGAGACTGCCTTTGGTTGTGAGTTTGACAATGGGGGGGGGGGGGGTAACATCACATATCCACCATCCATTTTGCCACCTATTCGCACAAGATTATCAAGTTTTGCAGGACGCACAGCATTAAGATATTTTTTTGTATTTTCAATGCAAGACTTACGAGAATCTACTGATACCCACAATCCCATTTGAAGCATTGCAAAGAGTAAATCTTTATGTTCTTCATTTTTCACACAAGCTTGTATCGCATGGCTTGTGCTAGTAAGTCTCTGCAAAGCATGCAAACCTTCATTAACGCCATTTAATCTTCTTTTCACACCGCCTAATGGATTTAAACGCAATTTTCTCATAAATTCAACTCCGTATTATAAAATAAAGCCTTGTATTATAGCACATATTAAGTTCAAATACTTAGTCTCTAGTGATTCTAAATTCTCATTATCTTGCACCCCTACGCCCTGCACCCGCCCAAATGGTTGAGTTTCTAAAATCCAACTTCAATAGTCCCAAGCACTTCAAATGAAGCATTTGGATCGATTTCAGCGTGGCTTAATACCACGACAGAATCTAGCTTAAATTGCTCTAATTTAATGCTTAAAGGCATGCGTAATTGTGGATCAACCACCAAAATAACAGGCGTGATATTTCTTTGCAGGATTTTTACGCTTTCTTGCTCTACTGCGTCAATTAGCTTTTGCATTTCGCTTGTATTCAGTAGTAAGAATTTCGCACCATGCTGGTCTTTTAGCTTATTCAATAAGAAATGCTCAGAATCTTGAGAGAGTGTAACAAGCTTTATGTTGCCATCTTCAGATTTAAAGACATTTGTAATAACCCTTGAGAGTTTAGATCTTACTTGCTCCACGATAATTGCCACATCATTTTGCACGCTTGGGGCAATATCTGTGATTGTCTCAAGGATTGTAAGCATATCTTTAATCGGTATGCCCTCATGCAACAAGGCTTGTAGCACGCTGCGGATAACGCTGGAAGGCACTTTCTTTGCCTCTTCGATTGCGGCTGGATACTCTTCTTCAAGTCTATCCATAAGTTTTTTAACTTCATCTTTTGTGATAAATTCTTCAGCGTATTTTTTCACAAGCTCACTCATGTGAGTTGCAATAACCGTTGATGGATCAATAACCGTGTAGCCTTGAATAATCGCGTCTTCTTTTAAATTCGCATCAATCCACATAGCATCAAGCCCAAAGGCTGGCTCTTTTGTGGGGATTCCATCAATCTCTTTTGCTACCATGCCTGTATTCATAGCAAGGAATTTATCTGGCATGACTTCACCGCTACCAATTTCAATGCCTTTTAAGAAAAACTGATAAGTTGTAGGTCCAATGCCCGGGTCATCTGTCATGCGGATTTGTGGCATTAAAAAGCCATAGTCTCTTGCTATCTTTTTTCTAATCCCACGCACTCTCTCTAGCAAGTCTCCGCCTTGATCTACTGCGGCAAGACGGATTAAATGATAGCCTAAATGTAACTCTAAAAATTCTACTTTTAGCACTTCATTTATTGCTTTTTCTTCTTCTTTTTTGATTTCTTCTTGTGTTTTTGGTGGTCGTTTTGGTGCTGGTTCTTGTATCGGCACTTTTTCCCCGCTTGCTTGTGCTGCCTTTTTTGCGGCTTGTTTTTCTTTTGCTTTTTTGTTGCCAAAACCGCCTATTAATTGATTGAATTTCGCAAATACAGAATCTTCATTATCCCTATTAATAAGCCATGCAGCAAACCAAAACACAGCACCAACAAATGCAAGTGGTAAGGTAGGAAAGCTTGGGGCAAGTGAGAATATAAATAGGATAAAGCCTACAATGATGAGTGTTTTTGATTTGTCTGTTAATTGTTTTACAAGATTGTTTGCAAAGTTTTCTTCTTCACCTTTTGTTGTTCGTGTCGCTACGATACCTGTAGCAGTCGCTACGATTAGGGCTGGGATTTGTCCTACGAGACCATCACCGATAGTAAGAATGGTAAATACTTTTGCCGCTTCTGCCATTGTCATGTCGTTTTGAAATACACCGATACAAAATCCACCGATAATATTAATGATAGTAATGATAATAGCAGCGATAGCATCGCCCTTTACAAACTTACTCGCACCATCCATTGCACCATAAAAGTCAGCTTCTTGTGCTAGACTTTCACGCCTTTGCTTTGCTTCTTTCTCATCAATTAGCCCTGCATTCATATCCGCATCAATTGCCATTTGCTTACCGGGCATCGCATCAAGGGCAAAACGCGCTCTAACTTCTGTTACACGCGTTGAACCATTTGTAATAACAAGCAGATTCACTATAATAAGAATCACAAAGATGATAACACCAATGGTATAGCTACCACTTGCTACAAACTCGCCAAATGCTTCTACAATGCGACTCACATGTGCTGCACCATTGCTACCCTCGCTAAGAATCATACGCGTTGTAGCTACATTGAGTGCGAGTCGATACGCCGTTACAAATAAAAGCAGGGTTGGAAAAGTAGAAAAATCCATAGGTTTATTAATATAAAGTGCGATTAAGATAATAAGAATAGAAAGGGCAATAGAAATGGTTAATAATAAATCAAGCATAGGTGCTGGTAGTGGCACAATGATGACTGCTAGAATCATCACTACAAACACCACAACACCAAGATCCTTTGACTTCCCAATGAGCTTTAGAAACGGAAAAGCTCGTTGTAGAATACCACCATTTTGTTCTTTGTCTGCCATAATAATTTTTACCTTAAATTCCTGTTTCTTGTCATATTGATCCTTTGAAAAAGGCAAGCTACCTTATAAATCCATAAGCGGATATTCCACTTCGCTCAGCATAAACAAGTTATTTTAGAATCTAGTTTCCTTTAAGTTTTTAGAAATAAATTGCATATTTTACCAAAAATATTGAAAAATATGTTAAAATCCAATCTTTAATTTCATTTTACCATTTATGGAGGTCATCATGGCTACTGAATTGGCAAATAAGCAAGAGATTATCTCACAATTTGCTAGAGATTCTAAGGATACAGGCTCAAGTGAAGTGCAGATCGCACTTTTAACACATAGGATTGCAAATCTCACACAGCATTTAAAAAGCAATCCAAAGGACCACTCAAGTAGATTGGGACTTTTAAAGCTTGTTGGACAAAGAAAAAGTTTGCTGAAGTATTTAAAGAAAAATAAATATGAAAGCTACATTAAAACCATTAAAGCGTTGAATATTAAAGATAAAGTGTAATCGCATATTATCATATTATCTTAATCACGCCTTATGACTACAAGCTAGATTCTAATGTTTTTTGAGATCATTGCAGGACATTTGAAAAGCAAATTTTCTTGGGATAACAGAATCTAGCACATCTTGCTACATTAAGCTTTTACTCAATTTTTAAGTTTTGCTGTTTATTTTTATACATTGTGCAACATAATCTAGATACATTTGGTTTCATCAATTATTATGTGCGTGATTTTTGGGATTACCTTTTTGTGTTTTAGATGATAGATTCTAGCTGCATTAGCATGTGGTGTAAAGCAAGTAACTTTATTGCAATAAGTAACGCCATAACTATCTCAAAGCATTGCATTAAATTGTTGTAGTGTAATGTCGTTAATTTTTTATTAACCATTTCCTTTATTTAAGCTATTACTAATAAAATGAATACTAAAATTACACTCGTGTTCATGTGACTCAAAATTTTGGAAGAAGGAGACTTGTATGCAAGAGGGCATAAAGCAGTATGACTACTCACTTGCGAAGCTTTTTTTGCTTGTTTGTATAGCAACGGGCTTTCTAGGTATGTTGATAGGTGTGGTTTTGGCATTTCAGTTGGCAGTTCCAGATTTAAACTATATCGCTGGGGAATATTCTATTTTTGGTAGATTGCGACCATTACACACAAATGTGATTATTTATGGTTTTACATTGAGCGGTATTTGGGCTGGCTGGTATTATTTAGGGCAAAGGGTGCTTAAAATCACATATCATGACCACCCGTTTTTAAAACTTGTTGGTATGTTGCACTTTTTCATGTATCTTGTGGTGCTTGTGTTAGCACTTTATACATTGTTTTCTGGGATTACTCAATCAAAAGAGTATGCAGAGCTTCCATGGATTGTGGATCTTTTGGTTGTAGTTACTTGGGTGCTATGGGGTATGAGTATGTTTGGGTCTATGGCAGTTAGAAGAGAGAAAGTTATCTATATCTCTTTGTGGTATTTCATTGCTACTTTTACTGCTATTTCTGTGCTTTATATCTTTAATAACCTTTCTGTTCCTACACAATTAGTTACAGGTTATGGTAGCTTTTGGTATAGTATATCTATGTATGCGGGGACAAATGATGCACTGATTCAGTGGTGGTGGGGGCATAATGCGGTTGCATTTGTTTTCACTTCTGGTATTATTGGTTTGATTTATTATTTCTTACCAAAGGAATCTGGACAGCCTGTATTCTCATATAAATTAACATTATTTTCATTCTGGAGTTTAATGTTTGTATATATTTGGGCTGGCGGACACCATGTTATTTACTCAACCGTGCCAGATTGGGTGCAAACTCTTGGGTCTGTATTCTCTGTTGTGCTTATTTTACCTTCTTGGGGAACTGCTGTAAATATGCTTTTAACCATGAGAGGGCAGTGGCATCAGCTTAAAGAGTCACCATTAATCAAATTCTTGATTCTAGCATCTACTTGGTATATGCTTGCGACACTTGAGGGTCCTATTCAGTCTATTAAATCAGTTAATGCTTTAGCACACTTTACTGATTGGATTGTAGGGCATGTGCATGATGCGGCACTTGGCTGGGTTGCTTTCACTATTATTGCTAGTGTGTATCACATGTTGCCTCGTCTTTATGGTAGAGAAATCTATTCTAAAAAGATTATTGAAGCACAATTCTGGATTATGACAATAGGTATTGTATTCTACTTCTCAAGCATGTGGATTGCAGGTATAGTGCAAGGTATGATGTGGAGAGATATTACGCCTTTAGGTCAGCTTAAATATTCTTTCATTGATACTGTTGCGGTATTAAAACCATACTTTATTATGAGAGGTATTGGTGGATTGCTATATCTTGTTGGCTTTGTAATGTTTATCTATAATGTTGTAATGACTATGGTGGCTGCTAGAACTCTTAATAAAGAGCCTGAGTATGCTTCACCTATGGCATCTTAAGGAGGCTTTATGTTTGCTTGGTTAGAGAAAAATCCTTTCTTTTTCACAATTGCATTTGTTGTTGTGTTTTCTGTGGCTGGGTTGGTGCAGATTATCCCTGACTTTAGAAAGTCTTCGCAACCTATAGAGGGTTTGCGTCCGCTAACAGTGCTTGAGACTGCTGGGAGACAAGTATATATTAAAGAGGGTTGTTATAACTGCCATTCACAGCTTATCCGTGAGTTTAAAAGCGAAGTAATGCGTTATGGTATGTATAGCCTTAGTGGTGAGTATGCTTATGATAGACCATTCTTATGGGGTTCTAAGAGAACTGGACCTGACCTACATAGAATTGGCGATAGAAGCAGTAGCGACTGGCATGCTAATCACATGTATGATCCAAACTCTGTTGTGCCTAAGTCCATTATGCCAGCTTATAAGCATTTATATGATAAAGAAATAGATTTTGACACTGCGTATGCAGAAGCATTAACTCAAAAGAAAGTCTTTAATGTGCCTTATGATGTTGAAGGCTTAAAGACTAGCGTTAAGCTTGGGACTATAGAAGAGGCAAAAGAGCAATTTAAGACTGATGCAGCACAGATTGTAGAAGAGATGAAGCATAGTCAAACCGCTCAAATGTTTGATGATGGCAATGGTAAGATTACTGAGATTGTCGCACTCATTGCCTATCTTAATAGTTTAGGTTCAAGTAGAATTGTTAAATAGATTGGAATCTAAAAGGAGATTTGTATGAGTCTTGTAATATATGGTTTTGATTTATTGAGTTTAAAGGGGGCTTATTTGCTCTCTACTATTTTTCTAGCAGTTTGGCTATATGCTTATATTTATCATCTTTATCGCTCTCAAGCGACTGGAAAAATAGATTATGAAAAGTATGGCAAACTTGCACTTCAAGATTCTTTAGACGATGCGTTAATAGAATCTTGTGATGACAAAAACAACAAGACAGCAGAAAGGAGATAATAATGGGTTGGTTAAGCGATCATGTCAATTTACTTGGCTTTATTGGTGCTGTGGTGATTCTTTTACTAACCATTGCAATAGCGTGGTTTTACATTCAAAAGATGAAGACAGAGAGTGTAGGTGGAGAGCTTACGGAGCATTCATGGGATGGTATTAAAGAGTTTAATAATAATATCCCAACAGGTTGGCTTTTATCCCTTTTGGGACTTATGATATGGGCTGTTTGGTATATCCTTTTTGGCTATCCTTTGAACGCTTACTCACAAATTGGTGAATACAATCAGGAATCTCATGCCTATAATCAAAAGTTTGAAACCGTGCATGCAAATCTAGATTCAGATAAATTGCGTGAAATGGGTGAGCAAATCTTCCTTGTGCAATGCGCACAATGTCATGGTTTAACAGCTGAAGGCAATGATGGTAAAGCACAGAATCTTACTCATTGGGGTAAGATCGATGGCATTATGGATACTATCCGCAATGGTAGCACAGGGCTTACAAAAGAGAATGGCGAAGAGTTTGGTGGTATGCCTCCGGGTCTTTTAAGTGAAGAAAAAGATATTCAAGCAGTTGCTCACTATGTAATGAGTGAAATCGTTAAAGACACTTCTATGAAATATGATGAAGAGCTAGTAAAAGCTGGAAATGAAATCTATCATAGTGAAGAAAATGGCACATGTTTTCAATGTCATGGTGCTAATGGCGAGGGTGTAGAAGATATGGGTCCATCACTTCAAACCTATGGAAAAACTGAGTTTTTAGCAAATGTTTTGAAACATGGTAAAAAAGGCGAAATAGGTCTTATGCCATCTTTTGAATATCTTAATCTAAGTCAAAAAGAAGTAGAAGCTTTGCAGTCATTCATCGCAGCAAAGCAAAAGATTCAGTAATCTAAGGAGAATGTATGCAAGCGATTATAAATATTCTAAATAGTTTGGTTGGCTTTTTACTTGCCGTGTTGCTTGTAGTGGCTGCAGCAGCGATTGGCGGTTATAATGCTGTAAAGATTCAGCAATCAAGTGCTACAACATTTTATAGCATTGATTCACATAATCTAAAAAAGAATGACACTGCAAATCGTGATGCGTTTAAAATTGTAGAAAGCAAGGAATAGGAAGGAGTTTATGATGAAATTTACAGGACTTGAAAAATTTGTAGCACTTGTGCTTGTTGGATTTGGCTTACTTACTATCGCGCTTACGCTTATGCCTTATGAATTTTTGCATGCAGTATGAAGCAAGAAGTGAGTTGCAGTTTGAATAAAGCATATATTTTAATATATATTATTCATTTAGCCATACTGCAAACATTTATGTTTGCAAATGGTAGTAAGCAATCTAGCATTGCAAACACAGAATCTACTCTGCTAGATAAATCTAGCAAAGATTCTAAAACTAATGAAAAATTAGCACAAGGTGCTAGTGCATATTTGCAAGGGGATATTGATATACTCTCGCAAAATGCACCTACAATCGTGCAAGAACTCTCTAGTATTATATATGAAAAAACAGGTGTAAAAGTCTTTTTACATGTTGTTAAAAATACGCCGCAAAATGATACACAGACAGATATAAATGCAAAATTTCAAAACAGAAGATCCTATGAGACTCACATTACAGAACAAATACAGGGTAATTATGCTATTATATTTCTTTTCTATAATGACCATTCCATAACGCTAAAAAGCAATTTGCCTTTTTTAAACGATACTCATGCAGCAGAGTTACTAGAAGACTATGCCTATCCTTATTTACCCGCTGATTCCGTTGGGACATTGCGATATAATGATGGGGTAAATGAAGGGGTATCAAATCTATATCTTGCATTAACACATAAAATTGCAAAACATTATAATTTTGAGCTTAACGCACCAAAACCTATGGAAAAACAAAGCGACGCAACGAAAGTTGTCATATACGCCATGCTACTCATTCTCATTGGCTTGTTTATACTTGTGCGTTTTGGGTTACTTGCATTTAAGAAAAAAGGATAAAGATGACAGAAAAAAAACGCACATTATGGCCACTTGGGATATTGCTTGTTATCGCATTGGGCATTGTTCTCATTGTGATAAGCATTAGGATTTCAAGTAAGCAAAGCATTGATACAGATCGCACTTTTAACCTAAAACGCATAGAGCTAGATGAAAAAATTAATGCCATTATGCAACAACAAAACGCCTTTGAAAGTCTTTATAATGTGCGTATTAGCACCATTGGAGATCGCATGAATGCAGTGATTATGAAAAATCCCTATTATGTAACCCCTGTTCCACGAGACACACCAGAAAAAGAGGGTTTATTGCAAAGTAAAGATAATGTAATCACAATATATGTTGAAAAGAAAAAAGATAGCAATAATATACAAGATATGCCTATAGAATCTGTCGGATTAGAGTTTGTAAGACTTGACCAAGGTGAAAAGGAAGTGAGTGTGCTTACCATTCCTATGGAAAAGAGTGAGGAAAATACATATTCCACTAAAACTTTTTCATTACCTATGCAAGGGTATTATCAAGCTAGATTTAAGATTAATGTTAAAAATGCGACACAAGATAAAGAAATCCCGGTTTATTTTTATCATTGGGTGTTTAATAAGCAAGATTCACATCTATAATATTAAGCGATATTCATGCAGCAATCTACAAATACAAAACATAAGAAAATAGACACGCTAAAAAATTCCTATGAATTTGATATAGTGTTTAAAAATGGTTTGCGTTTTAATAGGGATTTCATGGCAATTTATGCTATGCCTTTGCGTGATTTTATATTTCATTTACGCAAAAAAAAACAATACAATCGTTTTATAGAATCTAAAATGCTTTTGGGTTTTAGCATTAATAAAAAAGTGGCAAAAGCATGCAAAAGAAATCTCATTAGACGCAGGATTAAGGCAGTTATGCAGGAATATGGCACAAAATACAGGGGATATGCCTTTGTTTTTATATGTCGAAAAGGTATTAGTGACTATGATTTTATCGCGTTAAAAAAACATATTCTATATAGCACAAAAAAGCTTACTCAAGCAAGAAATATAACTGAAAATAAATAGTAGTTTAGCTTATACCCCATAATAATTTATATAACGCAAAACTTAGCAAGCTATGAAGTTGTATAGGAAAGATCAGGTAAGAGAATTTTTAAGGATTACCAATAAAGCTAACCGCTGAAATCATTGCATTTAACTATAATTATCTTACAAAATTTTCATATAATTTAAAAAAAATCATTATGAACATAATGAGTTAATATCAGAATCTAACCCCTTGCACTTCACACACAATACAATACATTATTTAGTTTTAGATAAAATATCACAGATAAAAAATGATACAATAAAAAAGGCAAAACTATGCAAAAAGATGAAGTCATAAAAGAAACAACACTAGGTTTCACACATACAAATAGCACCAAACATAAAGTCCAGCTACTCTCACCAGCAGGTAATCTCACAAAGTTAAAAATCGCATTGCAATATGGAGCAGATGCGGTATATGGCGGTGTAAGCCATTTTTCACTGCGTAATCGTGCAAGTAAAGACTTCACTTATGACGACTTTAGAGAGGGCATAGTCTATGCGCACAATCTTGGCAAAAAAGTCTATGTTACTATTAATGGCTTTCCATTTAACTCACAGATAGAATCCTTAAAAACTCATATCGCAAAAATGCGTGATTTAGAGCCAGACGCTTTCATCGTAGCAGCACCCGGTGTTGTGAAACTTGCAAAAAGCATTGCCCCAAATATCCCCATACACCTTTCTACACAGGCAAATGTATTAAATGTGCTTGATGCAGGGGTGTTTTATGATATGGGCGTGAAGCGGATTGTCGCGGCAAGGGAGATAAGCCTTAGTGATTGCGAAGAGATAAAAAAGGTGCTGCCAGACTTAGAGATTGAAATTTTCGTGCATGGGAGCATGTGCTTTGCATTTTCTGGGCGTTGTTTGATTTCTGCCTTGCAGCATGGCAGAGTGCCTAATCGTGGGAGCTGTGCGAATGACTGCCGCTTTGATTATGAATACTTTGTGCGTGATGAGACAAGTGGGGAGCTTATCCGCTTTAATCCAAATGAATTTTATGCGAAGAATCCAGATAATAATGTGTTTTTGCGTTTGCAAGAAGAAGAGGGTGTAGGCACACATATATTTAATGCGAAAGATTTAAATCTAGCAAGTCATCTGCACCATATTATGCAATCAGGCGTGATTGA
The DNA here is from genome assembly GCF_900198625.1 of Helicobacter rappini. Taxonomy (GTDB): domain Bacteria; phylum Campylobacterota; class Campylobacteria; order Campylobacterales; family Helicobacteraceae; genus Helicobacter_A; species Helicobacter_A rappini. The sequence continues at coordinate 43,295 of NZ_FZPK01000022.1, forward strand.
TGCCCTAAAGATTGAGGGTCGCACAAAAAGCACATATTATGCGGGTATCACAGCACGCACATATCGCCTTGCCCTGCAGGATTATGATAGGCAAGTTTCTCGTCCGACTCTCTATCAATACGAGCTACATACGCTAAAAAATCGAGGCTTTACTGATGGATATATCATTCATCGCCCATTTGTGCGGCTTGATACACAGAATCATTTTAGTGCGATAAGTGAGGGCAGCTATCAGGTGTGTGCAGAGGTTGATTCTAGTGGGCTTTACTGCCTTTGTAAGCATACGATAAGAAAGGGCGATTTATTAGAGATTATCGCCCCATTGCATTACTATCCAAATACGCAGTTTGGGATACAATCTCATGCAGTGGCAAAACAAAATAACGCAGAATCTATGGGGTTAGATGAATTATCATATATACAAGATTCTAAAAGCCCAAATAGTATAGAATCTAGTTTAGATATACAAGATTCTATCTCATTAGATTCTAATGAGATAGAAAAGCTTACCGCACAAAGTAATGAAAATGGCATTATTTGTTGCATTGATGGTAGATATTATTTGCGATTACATAGAATCTTACTGCAAAATGGAAAAGAAGTGGATTCTATACATAGTGGCAATACAAACCCCATTGCACTGCCTTTTAAATTACCGCCTTTTAGTTTTTTGCGTGTAAGGTTATAAGGTTTAGAATCTTTTGTTGCTTGTTATAGTTTTTGATTATATTTATTTTATGTTTCAAGCAAGAATAACTTAAGATTGCATTACTTTTAACACATTAGCATTATTGCATAATGCTTTTATCTTGTATGACTTGCTCTATAAAATTTACATTATGCTTAATTGTCATGAACTTTTCATTGATTTGCATGGCTTTATCTTGTGGTAAAATCACAAGCAATTTTCCCGGATAGTTTTCATCACTGCGTTGATAAAACATTTCTTTAAACTTTTCCTTGCTTATCTTAATATTGCCAAAGCTAGGGTCTGACAAATACACAAAATAATCATCCATTCCACGATACACACTAAAATGATCATTATTTCTTGCTTTTACATACAATATTGCTGGCATTTTTAGTTTTCCTAAAGATTCCATATTGAGTGCTAATCCAAGCGGTTTAAATCCTTTTGTCTCTGCATATTTTGCTAAATCTAAGAATGAAGTGCTAGCCTTCTCTCTTAAGTCATCATTCCATTCAATCTCTTCTTTTCTGTTAATATCAATACCTTTATCTTTTAGCATAAACTCTATTATATCTTTTTCGCTGACATTGTGATTGTAGTAATAGGTGAGTATTGTCGATAATGATGCAGAACCACAGCTATAATCATATCTTTGCTTTGTGAGATTGCTATCTCTACTTTGTGTCCAAGTTTTTATCTGCTTTTCAATCACAATAGAATCTGTTGTGATGATTACCTTTGAGTGTGCTATAACACAACATAATATAAATACAAAATATTTCATTCTAGATTCTATATGAGAGAGTAAGATTTATCGCATTGCTTGTATAGTCATTTGTTTGTAAATGTTCTACGCTACTAAAGAATATAAGATTCTGTTTTATCTCATAAGCAACACCAAAATTATATGCAATAGAAGAGCCTTGCATAGAAACTATGTTGTTATCAACAAAATCTTTAGTTTTGTATTGATAAGTTATACCAAAATTAAGCGATACATAAGGATTCACAGCAAAATATATCATAGGTGTTAATGTAAAAATTTCTCCATTATTAATACTAAGGCGTTCATTTGCGCTATAAAGATTCACTCTAAAACCTGCTTGTAATAGAAAAACAAGTGGGTCTATCGTGTAGTAACTCATTGCTAATAATGAGTAGCCTTTAAAATATTGCAGCTTTGATTCAGCATTACTAAAACTTGCCATATTCATTATATCAATGCTACCACCAACAAGTAAAGATGGATATTTATCCTCTTTTTTTACTTGAGCTAATATGCCTAGATTCCAAGTGTTAAAATTACCACTATGTTTTTCTATGAAGTTTGCATTTATATTTGTTGTATTGTGCTGATAGAAGGCATTTAATGTGCTAAAGATTTCTATATTTTTATAGATTCCATATCTAGCACTCATAGCAAAGTTTAGATAATCGGTATTAGCATTTGCAAGCATACTAATAGGAATTGACACAAAATCGCCACTACTTATTTTATGAGATATTGTCGTTAATACAGAATTTTTGCTCTTAATGTTTATATATGAAAGCTGACCTAATATCCTAATCTGCTTTTTTCCACTTAGCACTTCATCAATACTTACAGGTTTCGCATTCAAAGCTTTAAATAATAAACCAAAAAGAAAGAATATATAAACAAACTTTTTACACATTAACCCATCTACTCCTATGATTTTATATTTGATTATTAGAATCTAAATCCCACAATTTAGACTATGAAAGTATAAGAATCTCATATAAAAATAGATTCTAAATTAAACATAGCATAATAAATCATTATGTGTTTCTGCGTTCAGCTAAACGCTATCATATAGTTATATTAAAAACTAAGCCCTGTTTCTAGCATAACACTCCACGCATGAGCTGCAGGAAAATTTACTTGTTTGCTATTAATAGTTAGAGCATTGCTTTGTGGGACATTATAATATTTTATAATGCCTTTTACATATATCCCAAGCATACTTGTTAAACTCACATCTACACCAAGTGAGCCAAAGAGACCATACCCAAGTTTGTTTTCACTAAAGCTTTGCTTACTTTCTTTAAGCACATAAAATGGACGCACAGCACCACCACCAAAGCTATATAATAACTTTGCCTTTTGTGTTAATGTTTTCTTCCCCTCAAGTTCCGCTCCATATGATCCAAAGGCATGTCCAATCGCACCAAAATGTCCTTCTATACCAAAAACAAAATTTATGTATAAGGGCGAATTAAGACTTGCTACATTAAAACCCATTTTATACTGAGCATTTGCAAAATAGCCTGTGTTACCTGCAATAAATCTATCAGACTCACTTGGAGCATTTGTGCCAAATACACCCATTGAACCCGGACCAACTTTAAAACCTAAGCCAAACTGCAATCTTCTTAACACTAAAAAATCAATATCAAATGCACCATAGCCACCCTTGAAGTTACCATCTAAACTGCCATTACCACCAAAGTCGCTATATACAGCACCAATCCCAACATTACCACCAATACAAAATAGAGAATCACATGCGGCATTTGCACTCATCATCAATGAACCAGCTAATACGATACCTAAACCTAGCTTTTTATATATGTTAATATTCATTGTAGTCCTCCTAGTTAATAATATGTCGTGCTAAACTGCATTCTAGCCGTGCTAACAGTTAGCACAACATTTTAGATAAAGTGTAAAAATTGCAATTCAACTAAAACCTAACGCTATGCAATATATCCCATTTGTAACCAAATATATCACCCACCTCATAAACTAAATCCATAATAGCATTCAACGCTCCTGCCCAAGACTCACCCTTAGTCTCACTCATCTCTACATTACTCAATGCAATAACATCGCCACTCTTAACATCATTAAATAGCATATTCATATCATCATTACTGATACTTGCTACTTTATGTGTTTCAATAATGTTTTGTGCATTATTTGCATGAACTTGTGCTTGCAGGGCAGTAAAACTTAAGATTGAACCCAAAACCAAAACTGAAATCATCTTTTTCATGATTTCCTCCTTTATGTAAAATTTATTTAGTTTATATTTCATTAATTAATTATTAAGAAATATAAACTTGCTTCTATCTTACATAAAAGCAACTTAACTAAAGCTTAAAATCAAAAAAAACAAAAAATCTCAATTTATGTTGCTTTAATGAAAAAACATACATAAAATGTAATGTATTCTTTACATTTTATTATTAAATTTATAATATTTATGAAATGTTATAAACACGCTTTCAATACATTTATAACATTGTAGAATAGAATCTAAATCCTACATTTAGACTATGAAAGTATAAGAATCTCATATAAAACTAGACTTGAAACTAAAATATAGCATAATAAATCATTATGCTATATAAATTAAAGGTTTGTGATTTAGCCTTATTGGAGTAAAAGCTAAATTAGCTAACAAATACTTTAAAACGCAATACCAGCTTCTAATCCAGCCTGCCAGCCATTTGATTTTGGCATACTTGCATTATTTGCTGTATTACTTGCATTGAGATTATAATACTTACCAAAACCTTTGAAATAAAGACTTATATGCTCACTCACTTTAGCCTGCGTCCCAAGACTAAACATAATGACATGACTTTTCTCATTAATATCAGCATAAGATTTACCAAAAGAATACGCTCCATTAAACACATAGCCATATCCAGCACTATATATAAGCTTCATTTTTTCACTTAAAGCGATTTTTCCATCAAACCCCGCTCCAATTATCATAAAATCCCTACCGACACCGCCATTAGTCTTTGCCATATCATACCCCAAAAGAAAATTGATAAACAAAGGTGAATTTACTCCCGCTACATTCACACCAAGTTTAGCAATCCCATCGATTTGAAATAATCTATTATCCTTGCTAAGTGTGCTAAGACTAGTCCCACTCACACTATTGCTACCATAGCCAATCTTTGCATCAAGACCAAATTGCACTCGATTAAAAAATATATCAGCCCCACCCAAAGACAAGAAGCCCAAAGCGTTATTTATGTTTGCCCCATTTCCCTCTATCTTTTCATAGTATCCACCAGCACCTATATAGAAATCTGTGCAGTAGTTTTCCGATGCACATATTGCATTTGCACTCACTCCCAAAGATCCAACTAATACAAAGCTTAAACCCAATTTTTTATATGTATTTACTGAAATCATCTGTTTCATGATTTCCTCCTTTATGTAAAATTTGTTTCGTTTATATTTGATTGACTAATTGTCAAAAAATATAAACTTGCTCGTATTGTAAATGAAAAAAATTTAACTCAAACTTAAAACCAAAAAAAAAAAAAAAAAAA
>NZ_FZPK01000094.1 GCF_900198625.1 Helicobacter rappini
ATAAAGAGAGTAAAAATACAATAGGCAATGATAGCATTAAAGCCTTTGCAGAACAAAAAAGAGATTTTATGAAAGGAGAGCAAGATAAAAGCTATGCTAATGGTTGGTTTAATCATTTATTGAAAGATAAAGTGCTAGACGAGTTTAGTAGTGATTCAGTTGAAAACTCAATAGAACAAAATAAAGCTGGATTAAGTGTTGATAGGCAACTTGGCATATTAAAAAAAGAAGAAATAGATAAAGCCTTAAAGCAAGGCTTAGATAAGGTTAATAAAACACAAGGTAGGCATAAAGATGAAAAAGACGCTACACAACAAGAATATAACAAAGAGATAGCAAAGCGTTTAAAGCCTAACTACTTGCAAGAAACATGGCAAGATATAAATGTAATTAATAATTTCAAAGATGGCAATTATTTCGCTGCGGCAGGAAATGCTGCAGGTGGTTTGACTAAATTAGCATTAGATGGGGCAGCTATGACACTTGAAGGTGCGGCTGATACTATTTTTCATGGAATGACAAGAGATGCCTTTAAAAATAAGGCTGAATTAGTCTTAGATGAATATAATCTGCCAAAATGGAGTGATACTAGTATAGGGGAGTATATAGCTAAAAGCAGAAAAGAAGGCAGTGATTATGATGATTTTTTAACCTTTGTAGGAAGCCTTCAAAACTCACTAGTAGCAAGTAAAAAGGCAGAAGAGATATGGGATAAGGAAACAAGAGATAAATTAATAGAATATGTAGAAGCACAAGGCAGCCCTAAAGAAGCGAAAGCATGGGAAAACTTGGATAAATCACTCACTAAGCTAAAACAAGAATGGGATAACTCTCCTGCTAAAGTCTTAGCAAATAGTGATTTAATCGCTAAAGCTATGACGATGAAAAATCAGCATGATTATGGCAGATTTGTATTCAATCTTCTTAAAGAGCCTGAAAAAAATATGGAATTAGCACAAAGCTATATCAATGATTTAGAATATATTTTAAAAACAGATGATAACTTTAAAGATGTAGATGAAGTAGCATTAACAAGAAGCGGACAGGTAGTTATAAGAAAGGGCGACCAGTATCAAGCGTTAGAACAAGGCTTTTTAGAAAGCATACTGCACGGAATACATGATAGTGCCGCAGAAATTACTTCATCTTTAGGTGGGGCTTGGTGGGGACTTAAAAAAGCCCTTAAAAAACCGAGCAAAAATTATTGGCAGACTGCTGCAAAGGCTGGAGTATATTCTAGTGCTGGAGCTGCTGTGGGTGCTGCGGCTGGTGCTATTGCAGATGAAGAAATAAACTCATGGACGACAGGTTATAAAAATAAAGATGGCGGATTAAAAAGGGCAGCAGAAGCAGCTACATTAAGCATAGCAGGGGATATTATTATAGTAGGTGCTGGAGCTGGTATAAAGCAAGGCTACAAGGCTATTAAAAATGCTAACCTTGATGGATTAAGCAATATCGGTAATAAAGCTATAAGTGAAGCACAAAAACTAGCAAATGGCAATGTAAAT